>BTVB01000012.1:61737-126319 GCA_045863275.1 Gemmatimonadota bacterium | reverse complement strand
CCGATGAATCGAAGTAGTCCACGCGGAGAATCGTCACGCTGCGCCAGGGAAACGGGTTTCGCACGCTGAGCGTCACCGTCAGCTGGAAGTCGCGATCGCGACGCACGTGATAGATGTGAGAGTAGGCAGGCACGTAGATGATCTGCCCGTACGCCTCGAGGTCGGGCTGGACCTGGTCAACGGCGACGGCCGGACTCTCCCGGGGCAGCGCCGACTCACCTCCAGGACCCGCGTCGGAGGGGCTGCACGCGACCGAGGCAGTCGTCAACAGCACCCCGAGGAGCCTCCAATCCCGCGGCTTCATGCTTCGTGCCCTCCTGCTCATGCGGAACCGCACCGGCGTCGCCAAAGCATACGGGCCCGCCGACTGGGTGGGAAGCTCCTCAGGCTACGAACGGAATCAGGGCCTTCGTGGCCCGCGCGTATCGCCCGTAGCCCTCGTACCGCTCCTGCAGAAGCCGCTCCTCGACGACGATTCGGACAACCACGACGGCAGTGGCGAGAGCGCCGGCACAGAAGGTCCACAGAGCGAAGTGGGCGACGACTCCCGACCACACGAGGAGCAGGGCGGCCGAGTACATGGGGTGGCGGATCAACCGGTACGGTCCTTTCTCCATCAGCGTCTCGCCCCCGGGTGTCGCAACCACGCGGAACGTGCCGCGCGGGAACGACCTTCGAGCCCACACGGCCAATCCGGCGGCCGCGACTTGGGTCGCGATCAGTGCGGGAGACAGGCCGAAGAGACTCCCGGTCGCTGCGAGGGTGGCCAACACGACGATCACTATGAAGAGCGCGGCGCTGGACACGGCCTTGAGCATGGTCGACCACCCGTCGATGTAAGAGAGCCCCGCCCGACGACCTTCCGGCTCCAAGCGGCCCGAGCAACCTGCTCACCCGGAGCACCCGCGGCAAGGCGCGTCCGACGGGGCGTGGCCGATCATGGGAGCCCTCGGCTGGGTGTCCTGACCCGGACGATCCGACACCCTGTCCCCTCCGGGGGACGCACGCCGAAGCCCGCGCGGGAGAGGGTGCTGTCTCCTATGTCAATGCGTGGCAACCTGTTCTCGCCCTCCACGTCACCACCGCAGGAGCGGCACGGGACCTGCACTCCGGGGAAGGGGGCCAGCAAGCCTCCGCTTCTCAACACGGGGACAGATCAATGTGCAAGTACGGGGGGCTCCTGAAGCTCACGTGCGGCCTCGCAGTGCTTCTGGGCGTCGGAGGGTGCGTGAGCACGACGTTCGTACCGACCGGTACGTTGTATCCGGCCAAGGCCGCGAACTGCGAGATCCAGGTGTTCAGCTCTGCTCTTCCGGATCGGCCGTACGAGGAGCTCGGCATGGTCGAGGGCGAGGGGGATTGGTGGAAGGCGGACCTGGAAGACCTACTGCCAAAGCTCAAAGAGGAGGCGTGCGCCGGGGGTGGAGATGGTATCATCCTGTTCTCGAGCGACACGTTCGCCGAAGGGGAGAAGGGAATCCGGGTCCAACGAGTCACCGCCACGGTCATCCGATGGAAGGCGGGGGGCTGACCCCAGGCCACTCGCCGCGCGGGGGGCCGGGGCTCGCCGACCTTGTCGGGAGGCGCACTCCGGCGGCACAGTAGGCCCCCGTGGACCCCTGCAAGCCCTGGAGACGAGAGATGATGGCCTTTGAGATCACGGCCGCCGTGGCGGCGCTGACCTGTGGGCTGGTGGCAGGGTTCGTGTTCGCGTTCGCCACCGTCGTGATGCCCGGGATCTCCACGCTTGCCGACCGCGACTTCCTCCGGGCGTTCCAGGTCGTTGACGCAGTGATTCAGCGGGGTCAGCCGTTGTTCGGAATGGTGTGGCTGGGATCCGCGGTGGCGGTGCTTCTCTCGCTTTTCCTTGGCGTCAGTGAGCTCGCCGGGCTCGAGCGAGTGATACTGATCACGGCCGCGCTTACCTACTTGGCTGGGACCCAGCTCACGACGGTGCTGATCAACATCCCGCTGAACAACGAGCTCCAGGGGGTCGACCTCGAGGCCACAGGCGCCGAGGAGTTGCGACAAGCCCGGATGCGGTTCGAGGGTCGATGGAACAGGTGGAACGTAGCCAGGACCGCAGTTGCGACCCTGGTCACCGCGGCCTACCTGCTCCTCCTCGCCAGGATCTAGGCGTCGCCGCCGGACCACTGCTTCCACTTCCCGAGGGCCGCGCACCTCGACGCCGCGTCAGTAGATCCCCGGAATCAAGCGGTAGCGGACGCGCTCGGCGTATTCCCGGTACCCCGGGAGTTCCTTCTGCAGCGTGCGGTCCTCCAAGGCAGTTCTCACTACGGCGATGACGCCAGCCGAGGCCGCTGGAATCAGGGTCCACACCGAGCCCAACGCCAACACCATGGCGAACGGAGGCAGAATGCTCCCTGAATAGCCCGGATGTCGGACGATCCCGTATGGGCCGGCGTCGCACACCACATGACCACGCTCCGATTGGATGCGCACCACCGCCGAGAAGAAGCGGTTCTCCAGGAGCGCCCATCCTGCGAATCCGTAGCCCACCGCAGCCAACGCCAGACCGAGGATGTTGAGCCAGCTCGCGAAGTGCCGAGACCACTCGAAGCGGTGATCCAGCCCGGCCACGACGAACAGGGGCAAGCCCAGGCTCAACGCCATCAGTGGGGACAGGAGCCGATCCCAGGACTTGACGCCCGGGGCCCTCAAGAACTGCGCCCGTTCCGCCATGAGTCCCGGATGCCGTCGTTCGGCCCGGAAGCGAATGCCGACTCCTGCGGAGACGAAGAGAAGGGAGTAGGCCCACGCCTGCCACCAGCCCCAGTCGTTTCCACACAGCAGAAGCACGCAGCCATGGAGCGCGTAGATCGCGGTCACGCGCGCCCAGAACGCCCCATCCGGCGACGATCGCCTCACGGCCCGTCAGTCCCTGATCCGGGTCGCCGGTTGGAGGAGTTCCCGACGACCTGCCAGGAGCCGTCCCGGTATTCGTACAACTCGATCCAAGCCCAGATGTCGTGGAAGGGCTCGGGCTCACCGGAAGAGGAAGGCGCGTGCCCACGGACCTCTACCTCCGCAATCAACCAGCCAAGCGATCCATCTTCAGAGACCCGTACGATCGGCTCCCTGAGGTCGCGGTAGATCTCGAAGGTGGCACTCCCAAGGTAGGCCGCTCGCTGTGTCCTGCGGTCGGCAGGTCCCGGGAACGTGATTCGTCCGCCGTTCGCAGAAACAAACTCATTGGCTTCGACCGACATCCACCGATCGACGTCGCCAGTCCGATGCGCTTCGAGGAGTTCGTTGTGGAGCCGCCGGAGTTCGCGGACATGGTCGGCAGTGTCCTGCGCCAACACCGGCGTGGTCCACAGGAAGAGTGCCAGGGAAAGGAACGCGCGCATGGGCGTATCGGCCTTGATCTGTACGGGCCCGACGACTTAGGGATTCTGCTGCCTGACCACGATGCCGACCCGGAGCGCGAGCCGCCAGGCGAGTGCTCCCGGATGGGCCCACCGCAATCTCGGGAAACGCCTCAGGCATTGCCGCGACGAGGTCCACGATCTGTTCGAGGGCACCCACGAAGGAACCGCCAAGGCCCGGACTTCGGCCTTCGTGCCAGTCGCGCTTCAGGCTTGTCGCAGGGTCGCGGGGGAGCGAGCTGAGCGGACCAAGTCGCTCACGCTTCCTCTTGCCCCTCCTTGAGGATTTTGTCCCAACGCGCGGCGCGCTCCTCCGCCGTCGTGTCCTCGATACGCGACGCCACCGTCCATACGTGTCCAGCCGGATCAATGAACCAGGCGATGCGATCGCCCCAGAACTGGTCCTGGAGAGGAACCAGCACGCGAGCACCATTCGCCACGGCGCGGTCCACGGTCGCGTCGACATCGGCGACGTACACGAAGATCACCACCGGCGAGCTGGCATCCGGCATAGGTGCACGGCTAGGCAGAGTAGGCCAGACGCCCTCAATCATGAGCATCTCACCGCTGATCTTCAGCAGGCCGTGCGCCACCTTGCCATCGGGTCCTGGTCGGCGGTTCAATTCCTCCGCCGCGAAAGTCTGGATACAGAACTCCATCTCCGCGGCGGCATCCTCACACACCAGCCGCGGCATCACGAGTGAGGTGTTCCCTGGGAGACGATTACGGGACTGAACCATAGTTGCTCCTGACAGGCCCGACGCGGCCTCACGGCTTTGCATTCCTGCTGCAGGAGCATGATGCCGACCCGGAGCGCGAGCCGCCAGGCGAGTGCTCCCGGAGCCCGCAGCTTACCTGGTCAGCAGCAATTCCTTGTCAGACGGCGGCGCCTGTCCAGGTTGTCCCCCTAGAGAGGAGACAGCCAAGGGGAGTTGGAAATGTGGAGCGCGGCAACCACGGCGAGAACAGCGAGCGGTCGTCCACCGAACTCCCTCGACTTCCGAGCCCGCGAGACGTAGTACCATCCCGCAAGTCCGATCAACGAAAGCTCCACGAACCACCAGCCGATGGGCAGGGTCTGCCACAGTCCCAGCCCGAGGTGCATGGGTGAACCAGGCCAGAGAGCCATGTCCGGAGGATGCATCGGGATGTCCAGCAGAAAGTGCGAGAACGCAGCCAGCGCCATTACGCCCATCACTCTGCCGCCCCAACGGAAAAAGAGGAGGGCGAAAACGCCTGACCACACGAGCGCCATCGCAAGGGAATGGGACCAGTCGATAAAGTCGAGAGTGAATCCCGGAGGGACGAGCGGCGTCACCGAGGCGCGCTCCAGTCCGAGCAGGACGAATGGCCCGAAGAGTAGATCGAGGAGGCCGACCCCGAGGAGAATGCCCCACGTCGGAGCCCTCGGCTCTTTAGCCTTGAGCACCAGGCCGGCAGCGAAATGGCCCGCGTACATTATTCGGGCGAAGTGACTCGACGAAACGCGGACCTAGAACTAGGCCGATCGAGCCAGTGGAGAAGGGGTACCGGGAGCAGGAATCCCGCGAAGACGAAGATGGCAAGCCCAACAGAATTCATAATCCTACCCTAAGGGGCTTTCCGCTCAATCGCAAATCCGTCGCCTAACGACTTTGGGTTTCTGCTGCGGGACCACGATGCCGGCCCGGGCCGCGAGCTGCTAGGTGAGTGCTCCGGAGCCCGCAGCCTACCCGGTCAGCAGTGATTGCCTGTCAGGCCGTCACCCTCCAGAGCTCCGGAAGCGCAGCCACACGCCGTGCGACTCCGTGGGCGGCCACGCACGGTTGGTCGGCGAGGAAGGCTGAAGCTCCACACCGACAACCCTTGGACGGGCCTCGAGCGCAGGCGTCACCACAACGGTCCCTCCACTCACCGCAAACATCCTCCCCGACCGACCATCTGGCAGCTTCCCGTCGCCAAGCGGATCGGCGCCCAGCGCAACCAGCAGTTCAACCAGAGCCTGGGATCCCTCTACCCACACCGTCGAAATACCCGCAGCCCCGTTCACGTGCGAGGCCGTCGGACCTGCAGCCTCACCACCTGGCGCGTACTCGACCACAAAGACGGCGGCCAACCCAGGCGAAGGAAAGGTGACGTACCGGAAGCCGCCTGAAGCAATGGGTCTAGCGTCGATCCCCGCCCGTGCGGCAGCAGCGAGAACCGCGTCTTGCTGGCCGCGCAGAGCCAGGAAGGCTCCGCCCTCCCCACCTTCGGCGAGAAACGCCGCATAGCCGCGCGCGATGTCGTCACCGGGCTGCTCGATCACAGCCATGAGTTCTATCTCAGTGCCGTCCCCGAATTCGAGGTGCCGGTTCATCAGCCCGTTCGAATGGAGACGACCGTTCTTGGGGACGAATCCCAGACTTCGGAAACTCGCGGTGGCCGCGTCCAGGTCAGCTACTGCCACGACGACGTGATCGAGGCCTACCAGGGAACTCGAGACTCGAGCGAGGGACTCCTGAGCGGCGAGGGGAGCGCTCGCCAGGCCGAGCGAGAGAAGTACTGCGGTCTGTGGGTTCATCGCTCCCTGCGGTGACGGCCGAACGACTTCGGAATCTCTGCTGGAGGAGCACAATGCCGACCCGGAGCGCGAGCCGCCAGGCGAGTGCTTCGGAGCTCGTACCCTACCCGGTCAGCGGCAATTCCTTGTTGGGCTGCGGCCCATTAGGCGCTCCGGAGTCACCCAACTCGTTGACCATCTTCAGGACCATCTCGACCACCAAGTCGCGGCGGTCGTGATGAACCATATGGCCGCTGCCCGCCGCAACCGTGAGGGATGCGCCGGTCGAGAGCGCAGTCCAGCTTCGTGACTGTTCGACCCAGAGCCGCCGATGAGCATCCGGGCTACCGAGATTACCGAAGTCCTGGGAATCAGCGACAACGACCCTCAGCGGGAGGGCGCGAGGGAAGTCCGCGAAGCGCCACTCCTGCGGGTCTTGCGAGCCCTCGCGCTCGAGGCGGACGGCATCGGACACGCCGCTCAGGCCTCCCGTCAGAACCCGACGTCGTTCCTCCCGCTCCTGAGGATTCAAGAGGGACATTCGCGCCTCCTCAAAGCCCCGGGGTGGCGTGTCGAGGAGAATCACTCCGAGAACGTGCTCAGGATAGAGCGCGGCATACCGGAGTACATGGAGTCCCCCCATCGAGTGACCGACCAATAGGACCGGACCGTCGATCTCGAGTTCCTGCAGTAACCCGTGGAGTTCGACGGCAATGCGAGTCGGGGTACGCGGAAGGGAACCCGGCGGGCTTTGCCCCAGCCCAGGCCTGTCGAACGTGATGACTCGCGCTGCCGGCGAAAGCCGCGGCACCAAGTCGTGCCACGTCCGCAGCGTCTGACCGGCCCCGGATGCCAAGACGACCGTCATCGGCCCCTGACCGGCTACGCAGGCGTGCACGGAGCCCTCCTCCAGCCGGACGAGGCTACACCCCTCTTGAGCATCGGTGGCCCCGGCGGTGCCAATGGCCAACACCATGATGATCCAAGCGACACCGCGCACCCGCCCCACCTCCCATCGGTTCGTTCGCCCGCAGCCCAACGACTCTGGGTTTCTGCTGCGCGAGCATGATGCCGACCCGGAGCCGTGAGCTGACCTTATAAAGCGCATGGCCTCCCAGCACCGAGCGAAGTACGCTGACTGTTCCAAGAGATCCGCGGCCGCTCAACACCAGGAGGCCATCATGCCGGTCGCAGGCATTGATCTACACGCAACGTATCTCGTGGTCACGATCGTGAGCAACGAAGGATCCATTCTCCAGAAGCCGCGTCGCATCCGCAACAGCGAGGCTGACCAACTCGTCGAGCTCCTCGAAGCCCACAAGCCACTCGAGGTCGTCGTCGAAGCCAGCGGCATGTGGCCGTGGCTCTTCGACCGTCTCGACGGCCCCGAGGTTCAGGTCGTTCTAGCGCACCCCAAGCGGTTGCGCGCGATCGCAGATTCCAACTACAAGACGGACGCCGTCGACGCCGAGCTCCTCGCACGTATGCGGCTCGTGGATCTCATCCCCGAGGTCTTCCCCAAGCCACCTGAGCAGCGCGAACAGGCCACCCTCGTGCGCCATCGCGCACGCCTGGTGCGCGACCGGACCGCGGTGCTCGGACGCATCCACGCCGAGTTGCACAGCATCGGCGTGACCCTGCCGCGCGGCCGTCTCCACACGCGCGAGGGACGCACCTGGCTCCACACCCAGGCCTGGCCCCTGTTCGGGCCGCAGCAGCGGCTCCTGGTCCAGACCCACGAACGCCTCATCGATCAGCTCAGCATGATGATCAAGGGCTTGGACACGAAAGTCCGCCACGTTGGCCGTCGCATCCCCGCCGTCCAGTTGCTCGAGACCATTCCGGGCATCGGACCCTTCCGCGCGCTGCTCATCGTCACGGAGGTCCTGCCCATCTCACGCTTCAAGAGCCCGAAGCACCTGGTCAGCTATGCGGGGCTCGCGCCCAGGTCCTCGCGCTCTGGGCAATCGGTCCACTACGGCTCCATCCCGGCCGGCGCTAATCGCTGGCTCCGAGGGGCCTTCGTCCAAGCTGCGCTGAGTCACTACCGGGCCACGCCCGACAGCTGGCTCTCGCTGTTCTACGAGGAGAAGAAGGAACGTCTCGGGTGGCGCGTCGCCCGCATCGCCGCCGCCCGCAGGCTCGCCCGCGCAACGCACGCCATGCTTCGCACCGGTCAGGTCTGGAGCAAGGCCTGACTCTTGGACCCATTCAGGGGTGAGCTCGCTCGCCTTGCATGTCGCTCTGACGACCTCTTTCGAGCTGACTGAGCCCCCCGCCCCTCGCATAGGAGATCATGGGACGTCGACATCAGCCCTTCGGCGTAACCCGCATAGGTGCTTGAGTCGGCTGGGCCGGCTCCCCTCAGATCGGTAGTCGAGAAGTCCATCAACTCTTCAAGCCGCAGATGTCTTGGAACCCACAACCTGGCCCTCACACTCAAGGCCCGCTCACGCGGGCCTCCGGGGACCCCTACGCTCTTGACCGGGGGCGCTTTATAGCTGCAAGGCGAACGACTCCGGACCGGTGGGCTTACCGCGGCAGCAGCAAACCCTTGTTAGGACGCGCCGTCCGTCATACATTGTCATACATGAAGACTTCCGCCCTTACAATTCGACTCGACCCTGAGTTGGAGAAGCAATTGGATCGCCTCGCCGAGCGCACCGGCCGATCGCGGAGCGAGATTGTGCGAGAGGCTCTCCGCCGCCAACTCGCAGTCAGCCAGTTCCAGGAGCTCCGAAGGCGGATGATGCCCTTCGCGGAGGCAGCTGGATACCTCACCGATGAGGACGTCTTCCGGGACGTGTCTTGAGGGTCTGCCTCGACACCAACGTGCTGGTCAGCGCCTTCACGGCGAGGGGCATTTGCGAGGATGTCTTGAATGTTGTTCTCGCGGAGCACCAGCTCGTCCTGGGTGAGGCGGTATTATCGGAACTCCGGCGGATCCTGGACAAGAAGATGCGGATGCAGTCGGAGCTTGTCGAAGAGGCCGTAGCGTTTCTGCGCCGAGAGGCGATCATCGTGTCCTCGGCCCCCGCCCTTCCGCTCAAGCTCCGTGACGCGGACGATGTCATTGTGCTGAGCGAGGCCGCCGCGGGCCTGGCCGAGGTCGTCGTCACAGGGGACCGCGACATCCTCGACGTCGCAGAGACGCTCCCGCTCACTGTCGTCTCCCCCCGCGGGTTCTGGGACAAGCTTCACGGAGAGAGGCAGTAGCGCCTCCTAACTAGTCTCTCTACTGCAAACCCACCCCCCGTACCATGGGAGGCGGGCCGCACGCCCGGCAACCTAATCCACTCCGCCCCGTGCCCGACAACTTCCTCGTGCGCCTCCTCCTCCCCGCCGATGGCGCGGAGTGATTGGGCTGCGTCTCTCGCGACACAATCGCGCCCGGAGCTGCGGGCATGCCCTTCATGCCTAATCCTCCATGAGCCGGTCGAGGGGGCTGGTGATGGGAAAGCCGCCCGCCTCCGCTCCATGGAGGTAGATCATCGTGGTCTTGAGGTCCCGGTGCCCCATCAACTCCTGGACGATCCGTACGTCGAGCCCCGACCGGAGCGCATGGGTGGCGAACGAGTGCCGGAAGGTATGGCAGCTGGCCTGCCGGTGGATGCCGGCCCGGCGCACCGCCGCCTTCACGGCGCGCTGAATCAGGGACGGATGCAGGTGGAAGCGGCCGAGCCTCCCGGTGGCGGGGTCGGGGCTGAGGGCCCGCGAGGGAAACAGGAACTGCCAGGGCAGTCCCGAGCCGTAGAGCAGCGAGGCGACCAGTCGTCTCCTCCCGGACAGCTCCGCCAGCACGCTCCTGCACTCCTCCGGAGCAAGCACCGTGGGAAGGCGCGCGCGCCCCCGGGCGCGGGGCATCGTGTCGGCTCCAGGCGTCCCGAGCACCTCCCGCAGGAGCAACGCCACCGCCGAAGCGGCCTGGTTCCGGGTGGCCGGCGCCAGGCGCTGGCGTACGGCCAGGTCCTCCAGGAAGCGCCTCGCCACGTCGCCGGAGAGGGGATCCGGCCCCGAGCCTCCCGCGAATGCCACGAAGCGCTCCATCCACCGGAGGTACGTCTCCTCCGTCCGCCGGGAATGCTCCGGTGGGCCGGCGGCCTCCGACGATCCGCCTCTACTCCACCTCCAGCAGCACCAGCTCCACCCGCAGCGAGCCTCCCTCCGCGACCCGCACCCGGGCTACCGTCACGGGCAGGTTGAACCGCCTCGGACCCGCGCTCCCGGGGTTCAGGTACAGCACCCCGCCGCGCTCCTCCACAAGCGGCCGATGCGTGTGCCCGCTCACCACCATGGCCACGCCGGCCGCCGCGGGATCCAGCTCCAGCTCCCGGTCACCGTGGTGCACGTAGGCGAGGGGTCCCACCGGCCCGCCCTCCGCCACCCTCCCGTCCACCCCGCCCAGGTCCACCAGGGCCGTCCGGGGCAGCGCGGCCCGCAGCGCCCCGTGGTCGGTGTTGCCGTGCACGGCATGCACCGGCGCGATCCGCCCGAGCTCTTCCAGGATGCGGACGTCCCCCACGTCCCCGGCATGCAGGATGAGCGCGCTCTCCTCCAGCGCGGCCACCGCCTCGCGCCGCAGGAGCCCATGGGTGTCCGAGATGACGCCGATCGTCCTCACGCCCGTCCCTCCGCTTGCCGTCGTATGGGGCCGCAGCCCAGGTTTGGAGTCATCACCCCCCCGCCCACCCCGAGGTCCCGATGTCGTGCGCCCAGTGCAAGGGCATCGTCCAGGAATTCGACCACCGCCTGGCACGGCGCGAGCTTCGACGCTATCGCCGTCGGGGCCCCACGGGAACCACCCGCCGCCTCCTCACGGCTCTCCGCGGCGCGGGCATCCGCGGCACGTCCTTCCTCGACATCGGGGGTGGCGTGGGTGCCATCCAGCACGGGCTCCTGGCCCACGGGGCGTCCCGCGGCACGCACGTGGACGCGTCCCCGGCCTACCTGGAGGCGGCTCGGGACGAGGCGACGGCACGGGGTCACGAACACCGGGTACGGTACCTCGAGGGCGACTTCGTGGCGCTTGCACCGGACCTGGAGCCGGCGGACGTGGTGACCCTCGACCGCGTCCTGTGCTGCTACCACGACATGCCGGCCATGGTGGACGCCTCGGCCGGCCTGGCCCGCCGGCTGTACGGTGTGGTGTTCCCCCGCGAGCACCTGCCCATGCGCCTGGCCATCCGCGCCATCAATACCGTCCAGCGCCTCCGTCGCCGGCCCTTCAACGTCTTCCTCCACGGCACCGCCGCCGTGGACGCCCGCATCCGCCGCCACGGCTTCCGCAAGCTCTGGCAGGGGACTTCACCACTCTGGCAGATCCACCTCTATATAAAGGAGGGCGCCCCGGGCGCCTCCATCTGACATGGACCTCCCGTTCCTCACCCTGGACGTCTTCACCGACCGGACCTTCGGAGGCAACCCGCTGGGGGTCTTCCCCGACGCGGCCCACCTGTCCACCCCCTTGATGCAGCGCATCGCCCGCGAGATGAACCTCTCCGAGTCCGTCTTCCTGGGCCCTCCCGAGTCCGAAGGCGACGCCCGCGTGCGCATCTTCACGCCGGGTATCGAGGTGCCCTTCGCGGGACACCCCACCGTAGGCACGGCCATCTACCTGGCCTCCCTCCTCGACGACGCCCCCGACGCGGGCACCCGCACCCTCGTCCTGGAGGAGAACGTGGGCCCGGTCCCGGTGGACGTGCGCTTCGAGGACGGGGACCCGGTCTTCGCTCGCTTCACCACCGCCCTCCTCCCGGAGCACCGGACGTCGTCCGTCGCGGCCGCCGACCTGGCGCGCATGGTAGGCCTCGACCCCTCCGACCTCCACCCGGAGCTGGAGCCGGAGATGGTCTCCTGCGGGCTCCCGTACTACGTCGTTCCCGTGGCGTCTCTCGACGCCATCCGCCGCGCGGTGCTGGACACGGCCCTCTGGCAGCGCCTGGTGGCCCCGCTGTGGGCCGACCACGTCTACCTGGTCTGCCCCGAGGCCGAGGGCGACGGGGTGGACGTGCGCGTCCGGATGTTCGCCCCGGCCGCGGGCGTGCCGGAGGACCCGGCCACCGGCTCGGCCGCGGCGGTCCTGGGGGGCTACCTCTCCAAGGTGGACGGGTGCGACGCGGGCTCCCTCCACTGGACCGTGGAGCAGGGCCTCGAGATCGGCCGCCCCTCCGTCATCCAGGTGGAGGCCGATCGCTCCGAGGGCGCCACCACCGCGGTGCGCGTGGGCGGCTCCGCCGTCTTCGTGAGTCGGGGCGTGATGACGGTGCCGGAATGACGCTGGCGTGACGGGGAGGGGTGCATGAGCGCGCGCACGCGGAAGATCGTCGTCTGGGCCCTCGGCGTCCTTCTCCTCCTCGTCCTGCTGGGCTTCGGGGTGGTGCCGGGCGTGGTGGCCCGAGGCCTGAACCGGACCCTCGCCGGCGCCGACGGCCCCGTGGGCGACGCGGCGCGCCGCCTCCATGCCACGCTCGCCGTAGCCGACCTCCACGCCGACGCCCTCGTCTGGGACCGGGACCTCCTCCGCCGGGGGAGCTGGGGCCACGTGGACGTGCCCCGCCTGGCGGAGGGTGGCGTGGCCATCCAGGCCTTCACGGTGGTCACCAAGACGCCCCGCTCCATGAACATCGAGGCCAACGCCGGAGACACGGACAACATCACGCTCCTGGCGGTGCTCCAGGCCTGGCCGCCGCGCACCTGGGCGAGCCTGGCCCAGCGGGCCCTCTGGCAGGCGGAGAAGCTGCACAGCTTCGCCGCCGCTTCGGAGGGGCGCCTGGCGGTGATCCGCACCCGCGAGGACCTCCAGGGCTTCCTCGCCGGACGCTCCGCCGATGAAGGCACCGTGGCCGGAGTGCTGGGCCTGGAGGGCACCCACGCCCTCGAGGGCGACCTGGACAACGTGGTCCGCCTCTACGAGGCGGGGTTCCGCATGTTCGGCCTCACCCACTTCTTCGACAACGCGGTGGGGGGCTCGGCCCACGGCCTGGAGAGGGGCGGCCTCACCCCCTTCGGCGCCCAGGTGCTGGAGCGCATGGAGGAGCTGGGCATCGCCGTGGACCTCGCCCACGCCTCCCCTGCGCTGGTGGACGACGTGCTGGCCCGCGCCACGCGCCCGGTGGTCGTCTCCCACACCGGGGTGAAGGGGACCTGCGACAACCGGCGCAACCTGGACGACGACCGGCTGGCCGCCATCGCCGCCACGGGCGGAGTCGTGGGCATCGGGCTCTGGGAGACGGCGCTGTGCGGCGCCACTCCCGCCCACTGGGCCCGGGCCGTGCGCCACGCGGTGGACGTGGCCGGCGTGGACCACGTGGGGCTGGGCTCGGACTGGGACGGCGCGGTGGCCGCCATCGTCGACGCGTCGGGCACGGTCCACCTGACGCAGGCGCTCCTGGACCAGGGCTTCGGTAGGGAGGAGGTGGAGAAGATCATGGGGGGCAACGTGGCGCGCGTGCTCCTGGAGGTGCTCCCCGCGCGGAGCGGCGGACGGTAGCCCCCGGCGGCCGCCGTCGCCGCCGCTGGCCCGCGGGCCGTCCACGGGGTAGCGTGACGCATTCACCCTTCCGGAGCCTTGCCATGTCCAGCGCCCGACCCGCCCTCGCCGTCCTCGGCGCCCTCGCCCTCGGCGCCCTCCTCCCCCACCCCGCGACGCCCCAGGGCATCGCGGGTCACCCGGCGGACTGGACCGACGCCCAGGTCTTCGCCGCCGTGAACAAGGTGCGCGCCGGCCGGGACCTGAACCCGGCCTCCTGGCCCGGCGGAGCCCGCGTGGCCGTCCTCCTCTCCTTCGACGTGGACAACGAGACGGTCCAGGGGCTCCGTGACGGGGAGGTGAGCGTGGGCCCCCTCTCCCAGGGGGAGTATGGCCACCGGGTGGCCCTGCCCCGGGTTCTCCGCCTGCTGGAGCGCGAGGGGGTGCCGGCGACCTTCTTCTTCCCGGCGTGGAGCCTCAAGCTGGCGCCCCATCAAGCGGGCCTCGTGGACGCCTCGGGCATGCACGAGATCGCCGTCCACGGCTGGATCCACGAGCGCAACTCGGAGCTGGACGGGACCACGGAGCGGCGCCTCCTGAGCCAGGCCGTCGCGACCCTCACCGAGATCACGGGGCGCCGTCCCGTGGGGTACCGGGCGCCCTCCTGGAACTTCAGCCCCAACACGCTGTCCATCGTGCGGGACATGGGCTTCCTGTACGAGAGCTCCCTCATGGCCGACGACCGGCCCTACGAGCTCCTCCAGGACGGGCAGCCCACGGGGGTGGTGGAGCTGCCTGTGGAGTGGATCCTGGACGACGCGCCCCTCTTCAACCCGCAGGGCACGCGCTACAGCCCGCCCCGGGACGTCCTGCAGGTGTGGATCGACGAGTTCGACCGGGCGTGGGAGGAGGGGACGATGTTCCTCCTGACCATGCACCCCCACGTCTCCGGGCACCGCTCCCGCATCGTGGCGCTGGAGGGGCTCATCGATCACATCCAGGCCAAGGGGGGTGCGTGGTTCGGCACCCACGAGGCGGCGGCGCGCTGGGTGAGGGAGCAGGCGGGGATGTAGCGGGGCCGGGCCGTCGGCCGGCCCGGACGTCAGGAGAGCGCCTCCAAGGCCTGCCCCAGGCCCGCGAGGTCCGCGACCACCTGGGTGTCGCGGGGGAGCGCGGCCGCGTCGAGGCGGGCCGCCATGGCCCCGCCCAGGAGGATGGCGGTTCCGGAGGGAAGCTCGGCCCGCAGCTCGGCCAGGGCGCCGGCGGCGGCGTCCAGCCCTTCGGCGTTCACCATGGAGAGCGCCACCGCCGCCGCCCCGACCGTCCGGACGGCCCGGGCGATGCTCCGGGGGGGGAGGTCCACGCCGAGGTGGGTCACCCGCCACCCCTCCAGCCCCGCGGCGGCCACCACCAGGCGGGCGCCCAGCCCGTGGCGCTCGCCCGGGAGGGTGGCCACCACAAGCCGGGGGCCCTCGGCGTCCGCCGCCGGCGCGGTGAGCCAGGCGAGGACGCCCTCGGTGACGGCGGTGCACAGGTGCTCCTCGGCGGGCCCCAGCTCCTCCCGGGTCCACGCCGCGCCCACGCGGTGCAGGAGGGGCGCCACGACCTCCTCGAGGAAGGCTCGGGCCCCCAGCGTCACCGCCGCCCGGCGCAGCGTGGCGTCCAGCCCCTCCGCGTCCATGGCCACCACCCGGCCGTAGGCCGACTCCACCGCCCGGGGGGCGGCATGTCCGGACGCTTCCGGCGAGGCCCCCGTCGAGGGGGTGGCGGCGTCCCGGGGGGGCTGGACCTGCCGCCGGTCCTCCAGAAGGAGGGCCTCCGCCTCCACGTCGTCCAGGGCCGCCACCAGGCTGATGGACCGTCCCGCGTCGGCGAGGAGGCGAAGGCGGGTGAGGCGCTCCACGTCCCGGTCCGAGTACAGGCGCTGTCCGCCTTCCGACCGGTGGGGCTCCACCACGCCGTAGCGCCGCTCCCACGCCCGCAGGGTGGCCGGGGTGAGGCCGGTGCGCTGCGCCACCACCCGGATGGGGTGGCGGGGCTCGGTGGCCGGAGGGAGGGAGGCGTTGTTCATGCGACCAGGATAAGGGGGCGTCGAAGCAATGTCAAACTAATTCTTAGACACACTCTTGACATCCTTGGACAGAGGTGGCACATTGTTGGACATTCGTTGGACAACACGCCTACAGGAGAGAGTCACCATGGTTCGCACACTGACCCCGGCGCTGGCCGCCCTGGCCATCCTCACGGCCCCGACGGCCGTCTCCGCCCAGATGAACGAGAAGGACATCGTCACCGTCGCCGTCGAGGCGGGCTCCTTCAAGACGCTGGCCGCCGCCCTCGAGGCCGCGGGCCTCGTCGCCACCCTCCAGGGCGCGGGACCCTTCACCGTGTTCGCCCCCACCGACGAGGCCTTCGCCAAGCTCCCCGCCGGCACCGTCGAGGCCCTCCTGAAGGACAAGGAGAAGCTGACGCAGATCCTCACCTACCACGTGGTGGCCGGCGCGGTCACCTCGGGCCAGGTGGTGGGCCTCACCGAGGCCGTAACCGTGGCGGGCATCAAGGCGCCCATCAAGGTCAAGGACGGCATGGTGTGGGTCGGTGGCGCGAAGGTGGTCACCGCCGACATCCGGGCGTCCAACGGGATCATCCACGTCATCGACACGGTCATGCTCCCCCCGGCGAGCTGAGCAGGCCCCTGCCCCATGCGCCGGAGTCACGGACGGCGGTCGGCCCCCGGGCCGGCCGCCGTTCCGCGTTGGAGGGCGAGACGGGACGGACCGGCTCCGGGCCCCCGGCAATTGCCCCGGTCGGCACGCCGACGCAGCTTCACGGGATCCGTCGCGGGGGGACGGCGCCCATGGGGGGCCGCGGTACTCCCGACGGCCCAGCCCCACGTGACCATGCGCCTGCATCGCCACCTTTCCGTCCTCGCGGCCCTGGCCCTCGTCCCGGCGTGCCTCCACGCCCAGGAACGCCGCACCCTCGCCGTGGACGACCTGTTCAACGTCCAGCGCGTGGGCGCCCCGAGGGTCAGCCCCGAGGGCGACCGGGTGGCCTACACCGTGAGCACCACCTCCCTGGAGGACGAGCGCTCCACGACCCGCGTCTGGATGGTGCCCACCGGCGGCGGCGAACCCGTCCCCCTCACCGCCCGGGGGAAGTCCGCCTCCTCCCCCGAGTGGAGCCCCGACGGGCGTTACCTGACGTTCCTCGCCGCCCGCGACGGCGGCGAGACGCAGGTGTGGGCGCTGGATCGCCGGGGCGGCGAGGCCTTCGCCCTCACCGAAGTGGAGCAGGGCGTGGGCTCCTACGCGTGGTCCCCCGACGGCACCCGGCTCCTCCTCTCCCTCCGCGACAAGGAGGAGAAGGACGAGGACCGGAAGGAGAACGCCCCCCGCGACCCGTGGGTCATCGACCGGCTCCAGTTCAAGCGCGACGGCGCGGGGTACCTCACCGGCGACCGCCACACCCACCTGTACGTGTTCCACGTGGCGACGAAGGAGCTCCGCCAGCTCACCACCGGCCGGTGGGACGAGGGACAGGCGCGCTGGAGCCCCGACGGCACCCGGGTGGCCTTCGTGTCCAACCGCACCGACGACCCCGACGCCAACCAGAACTCGGATATCTGGGTGGTGGACGCCGGCCTGGCCGAGCCCACCGACACGCCCCGCCGCGTCACCACCAACCCGGGCTCCGACTCCTCGCCGGCGTGGAGCCCCGACGGGCGGTGGATCGCCTACACCACCACTACGGACCTGGACGCCATCTGGTACGCCACCGCCCACCTTGCGGTGATCTCCGCCGAGGGAGGCGAGCCCCGCCTCCTCACCCGTGAGCTGGACCGGAACCCGTCGGGCCCGCGCTGGTCCGACGACGGCGCGTGGATCTGGTTCGGCCTGGAGGACTCGGCGGAGGACCACATCGTGCGCATCCGCCCCGACGGCTCGGGGCTGGAGCGGGTGGTGTCGGGTCCGGTGAGCGCCGGCTCCTTCGACTGGAAGGGCGGGACCCTCGCCTACCAGCTGGGGACGCTGGAGCGCCCCACGGAGGTGTTCGTGGGCACGGGCACCGCGGCCCGGCGCGTCACCGACCACAACGCGTGGCTGGACGAGGTGGCGCTGGGCGAGACACGGAACATCCACTTCGCCAGTGCCGACGGCACGGAGATCGAGGGCTTCGTGGCCTTCCCGCCGGGGTACCGGCCCGACGCGGCCGACCGCGAGCGCCTCCCCGTGCTCCTGCGGATCCATGGCGGCCCCGTCTCCCAGTACGGCCATTCGTTCAACTTCGAGGCGCGCATGTTCGCCGCCGACGGGTACGCGGTGGTGTACACCAACCCCCGCGGCTCCTCGGGGTACGGCCAGGCGTTCAGCCAGGCCATCTTCGCCGACTGGGGGAACAAGGACTTCCAGGACGTCATGGCCGGGGTGGACCACGTGGTGACCCGTGGGTGGGGCGACCCGGAGCGCCTGGGCGTGGGAGGCTGGTCGTACGGCGGGATCCTCACCAACTACGTCATCACCCAGAGCGGGCGCTTCAAGGGCGCCATCACCGGCGCCAGCGAGGTGCTCTACATCGCCAACTACGGCCACGACCACTACCAGTGGTACTGGGAGCACGAGCTGGGCCTCCCCTGGGAGGGGGACAACCGGGCCACCTGGGAGCGCATCAGCCCCTTCAACAAGGCCCACCTCATCACCACGCCCACGCTGGTCATGGGCGGCGAGGAGGACTGGAACGTCCCCATCCTGAACTCGGAGCAGCTCTACCAGGTGCTCCGCCGCCGGGGCGTCCCCACGCAGCTCGTGGTCTACCCCGGACAGGGGCACGGCATCGGGGTGCCGTCGTACCAGAAGGACCGCTACGAACGGTACCTGGCGTGGTACGGGCGCTGGGTGAAGAACGCGGAGAAGCCCGTCACGTGAGGGAGCCCGTCGGGCCCGGCGCGCCGTCGGGGACGTCACTGGAGCGGCCCGCGTGACGTCCCTGGAGCCCATCGCCGTCGCCTTCGGCATCGTCTCCGTCTACCTCTCGGTGAAGGAGAGGATCTGGAGCTGGCCCACGGCCATCGTGAACGTGCTCCTCTACTTCCTCATCTTCCGGGAGCAGACGCTCTACGCGCAGATGGGGCTCCAGCTCTTCTACGCCACCATATCGGTGTACGGCTGGTACCACTGGCTCTACGGCGGCACGCGCCGTACGCGCCTCCGGGTTTCGCGCACGCCCCGCCTGGAGCGTCGGCTGCTTCCCGTGCTGGCGGTGGCGTTCGCCCTCGCGCTGGGCACGCTGCTGAAGCGCCACACCGACGCAGCCCTCCCCTACGTGGACAGCTTCCTCACCGCCGGCTCCCTCTGCGCCCAATGGATGATGAGCCGGAAGTACCTGGAGAACTGGGGGCTCTGGGTGGCGTTGGACGTGGGGTACGTGACGCTGTTCCTCACCCGCGGGCTCTACCTCACCGCGTTCCTCTACGGTGTCTTCCTGGTCCTGGCCGCCCGGGGGCACGTGGAGTGGAGCCGCTCGTGGCGGGCCGCGCGGCGGGAGTCGGCGGCGCCGGACGGCTCCGGCTAGACCACGTCGGGCTCCAGGGCCCGGAGCACCGCCGCCAGCACGCGGGCGGCGGGGGGAGCGCCCATGAGCACCCCCTCCTCGCGGTAGATGCGGCAGCGGGGGCCTTCGTCCCCCTGGGGAGGCGCCCACGGGTGGGGCCCTGGCGCCACGTCCTTCCCGTTCACCAGGATCGTGGGGGAGCCCAGGCGGAGACGGTTCTCGGGGCACTGGGGGTCGCCGGTAGACCACTCGCTCCATACCGCCGGAGCGCCCGCCTCCTGGAGCGCTCGCGTGAGCACGGCGCGGGCCTCGTCCACGTGGGGACAGCCCGGATCGTACACCAACTCCACCACCAGCCGCAGCGTCGTGGGACCCCCCGGGGAACGGGACCGGAATGCGTCAACGTAGCACGTACCGCACTCCATCGCCTAACATTTCAGCTCCGGATCGCCCCGAGACGAAAGGACCACGTGATGAGCGGAACAGGCCGGGTGGAGGCCCTCTGGGTCAAGCGCATGCGAAAGGGCCCCATGGACCCGGCGGAGAGGGTGGCGCTGGTGGCCGACGCCGGCATCGTGGGCAACGCCAACCAGAAGGGGAAGCGGCAGGTCACCGTCATCGAGCGCGAGGCCTTCGACGAGATCCGCCGCGCCCTCCCCGACGCCCGCCCCGTCATGCGCCGCGCCAACGTCATGGTGAGCGGGGTCCGGCTGGAGGGCACCCGCGGACGGGTCCTCCGCCTGGGCGGCGTGCGCATCCACGTCCAGGGTGAGACGCGGCCGTGCGAGCGCATGGACGAGCAGTGCCCGGGCCTCACCGCGGCGCTGGACCCCCACTGGCGGGGGGGCGTGTACGGCGTGGTGCTGGACGACGGCGCCGTGGCGGTGGGCGACGCGGTGTCGATGGAGGCCTCCCCCGATCGTCTGGAGGGGTGACCGGGCCCGCGAGGCCCGCCACCGCCCACCACAGGAGGCCCCATGCCGCGCTTCATCGTCATTCCCCGTGACAACCCCGCCGACTTCGCCGACCTCAGCCCCGACGAGATGCAGGGCGTGATCCAGCGCTACCACGCGTGGAGCATGGGCCTGGCCGAGCAGGGCCACCTGCTCATGGGCGAGAAGCTCATGGACGGCCAGGGCAAGGTGCTCCGTGGCGCCGGCTCGGCCATGAGCGCCACGGATGGGCCCTTCGTGGAGACCAAGGAGGTCATCGGCGGCTTCTGGCTCCTCCAGGCCGACGACCTGGATCACGCCACGCGCCTGGTCTCCGGGTGCCCCCACCTGGAGTCGTCGGGGAGCCTGGAGATCAGGGAGATCGAGGAGATGGACTGACCGCCCCGGACGGATCGCGCGAGCCGACGGGGGGAGGGGCGGCGGTCGACGCCGTCCCTCCCCTCGTGGAGCACCTCTTCCGCCGCTGCCACGGACGGCTGCTCTCGTCCCTGGCCCGCGCTCTGGGCCCCGCCCGGCTGGACCTGGCCGAGGAGGTGGTGCAGGACGCCCTCCTCCGGGCCCTCAAGGTGTGGCCGTACCAGGGCGTCCCCCGCAGCCCGGAGGCGTGGCTCCGCCGCGTCGCGCGCAACCGCGCCCTGGACCTCCTGCGCCGCGAGGGCCGCATGGAGGAGCTCGTGGAGCCTGCCGTGCTGGACGGCCTGGCGTTCTCGAGGGCGCCGGGGAGCCCCGGGGAAGACGACGAGCTGGCCATGGTGGTGCTGTGCTGCCACCCCTCCCTCTCGCCCGACGCCCAGGTGGCGCTCACGCTGCGCACCGTGGGCGGTCTCTCCACCGACGAGATCGCGGCGGCCTTCCTGGCCGAGCGCGCCACCATCCAGCAGCGCATCGTGCGCGCCAAGCGTACGCTGGCGGCCGAGGCGCCCGCGCTACGGCTCCCGGCGGGCCCCGCGCTGGCCCGACGGCGCGAGGCGGTCCTCGCGGTGCTGTACCTCATGTTCAACGAGGGGCACGCCGCCACGGGCGGTGAGGCGCTGGTGCGCTCGGAGCTGTGCGGGGAGGCCGTGCGCCTGGCCCGCCTCGTCGCGGCCCACCCGGCGCTGGGCGGCCCCCAGGTGGAGGCGTTCCTGGCGCTCCTCCTCTTCCAGGCCAGCCGGCTGCCCGCCCGCCAGGGCGACGACGGCGCCCTGGTCCTCCTCGCCGACCAGGACCGGGCGCGATGGGACCGGGCCCTCATGGCCGAGGGCTTCCACCACCTGGAGCGGGCCACGGAGACGGACACGGTCACCCGCTGGCACCTGGAGGCGGGCATCGCGTCGGGGCACGCCGCCGCCGCCTCGTGGGGAGACACCGACTGGCCGCGCATCCTCGACCTCTACGACCTCCTCCACCAGGTGGCGCCCTCGCCGGTGGTGGCGGTGAACCGCGCGGTGGCGGTGGCGCTGGCCCGCTCTCCCGAGGCGGGCCTGGAGGCCCTGGAGGAAGTGTGGACGCCGCCAGGCTACTACCTGCTCCAGGCCACCCGCGGCCACCTCCTCGGCCTCGCGGGGCGCTCCGCCGAGGCCGCCGTGGAGACCCGGAGGGCCCTCATGGCGTGCCGCAACGCGGCGGTGAGGGCCCACCTGGAGCGGCGCATCGAGGCGCTGGAGGCTACACTGGCGTCACCGTTCCGTCCGAAGGAGCCGTCTCCATGAACGTCCGCACCCGCCCCGCCGCGGCCCTCCTCGCCGCCGCCCTCGCTCTCCCCAGCCCGGCCTCCGGTCAGCGCTGGACGCTCCCCGAGGCGCAGCAGCGCGGCGTCGACTCGGTGTTCGCCTTCGTGGGTCGCGACGAGCCGGGATGCGCGGTGGGGGTGATCCGCGACGGGATCCTCGCGTACGGACGGGGCTACGGGCTCGCCAACCTGGACCTGGGGGTCCCCCTCTCCACCGCGTCGGTCTTCGACATCGGGTCGGTGTCCAAGCAGTTCACGGCCACCGCCGTGGCGCTCCTGGACCTGGACGGCGTCCTCTCCCTGGACGACGAGGTTCGCCGCTGGATCCCCGAGCTCCCCGACTACGGCCACGCTCTCACCATCCGCCACCTCCTCAACCACACCAGCGGCGTGCGGGACTACCTCACGCTCCTCTCTTTGGCGGGCTTCGACTACGACAACGTCTTCGACGAGCAGGACGGCATCGACGTCATCGTCCGCCAGCAGGCCCTCAACTTCACGCCCGGCTCCGAGTACCTCTATTCCAACTCGGGGTACCTCATGCTGGCCAACATCGTGCGCCGAGCGTCGGGCGAGTCCCTGCGCGCATTCCTCCAGCGGCGGGTGTTCGACCCCCTGGGCATGGCCCACACTTCCATCTGGGACGACAACGGCGAGGTGGTGGCCCGGCGAGCCACCGGGTATGGGCGTGGCCGCGACGGCGCGTGGCGCATCGACCACGCCTGGAACTTCCAGATGGGCGGCGACGGGCAGGCGCTCACGTCCGTCGAGGACCTGGCCAGGTGGGACGCCAACTTCTACGACCCGGTGGTGGGGGGCCCCGGCCTCCTGGAGCGCCTCCACACCCGGGGCGTCCTGAACTCCGGCGACACCATCGCCTACGCGCTGGGCCTCTCCGTGGACACCTACCGGGGCCTCCGGCGCGTCTCCCACGGGGGGTCGTGGGCGGGCTTCCGGGCCCAGCTCACTCGCTTCCCCGACCGGCGCACCAGCATTGTCGTGGAGTGCAACCGGGGCGACGCCAACCCGGGGCGCTACACCGCCGAGGTGGCCGACCTCGTCATGGCGGACGCCTTCACCGAGGAAGTGGCCGCCGCCGCGCCCTCCGGCGCGGCGCCCGCCGTGACCCTCACGCCCGCCCAGCTCCAGCGGTGGGCGGGGCTGTACCGGCACGCCGCGCGGCCCGAGTACGTCCGGCTGGAGGTGGTGGACGGCGCGCTGACGTTCACCCGGGGGGGCGGTGGGAGGCTCACCCCCGTGGACGAGGCCACGTTCCGGCCCGTGGTGGGCCAGCCGGTGCGCTTCGCCGACGAGGGAGGCACGGCCACGATGGCCGTGGCGGGGGGCACGTACCTCCGCGTCACGCCGGTCGCGGCGGACCCCCCCGACGTGGCCCGGGTGGCCGGCAGCTACCGGAGCGACGAGCTGGACGTGTCGTGGACGCTGGAGGCCGACGGAGGGACGCTGGCGCTCCTGGGGCCCGACGGCGAGGCCATCCCCCTCCAGCCCGGCGCCCCCGACGAGTGGTTCGGGCCCGCGACGATCACCGTTGTGCGGGAGGGGGGCCGCGTCGCGGGCCTCCGCGTCTTCGCCGGCCGCGTCACGGGCATCGCCTTCGCGCGGGAGGGAGCGTGAGGGCCCGGCGCGCGCCCGGTGGCGGCGGAGCCGGAGGGGCCGCCCCGGGCGTCGCCACCCTGGCCCTCCTCCTCGCCGCGGCGTGCGGCCCCGCGCCCACCACGACGCTCATCGAGAACGTGCGCATCGTGGACGGCACCGGTGCACCCGAGCGCGCCGGCGCGGTGCGTCTGGACGGCGACCGCATCGTGGAGGTGGGAGACCTGAGCCCGGCATGGCGCGAGAGGGTGGTGGACGGAGGCGGACTGGTGCTGGCGCCGGGCTTCATCGACACCCACTCCCACCACGACCGGGGGCTCCTGGACGAGATGCCCGACGCCCTGGCCCTGGTGAGCCAGGGGGTGACCACCGTGGTGGTGGGCCAGGACGGCGGCTCCCACCTCCCTCTGGCCACATGGTTCGACAGCGCCCGGGCGTCGCCCCCGGCGGTGAACGTCGCTTCGTACACCGGGCACGGAACGCTCCGACGCCGTGTCATGGGCGACGACCTGGGCCGCCCCGCCACCGACGCCGAGGTGGAGGCCATGGGCGCCCTTCTCCAGGCGGACATGGACGCCGGCTCGCTGGGCCTCTCCACGGGGCTGGAGTACGCCGCCGGGATGGCCGCCACCACCGAGGAGGTCATCGCCCTGGCCCGCGTGGCCGCCGCCTCCGGGGGGCGCTACATCAGCCACATGCGCAGCGAGGACCGGGGGCTCTTCCAGGCCGTGGACGAGCTGGTGCGCATCGGCCGGGAGGCGGCCATCCCCGTGCAGGCCACCCACCTCAAGCTGGCCATGAGGAGCCTGTGGGGCCGGGCCCCCGAGCTGCTGGCCCGCCTGGACGCCGCACGCGCCGACGGGGTGGACGTCACCGCCGACGTCTACCCGTATCTGGCGTGGCAGTCCACCATGACCGTCCTCTTCCCCGGCCGGGCGTACACCCGGGACGCGGCGGCCTTCGCGCTGGACGAGCTGGCGCCCCCCGACGGGATGCTCCTGGGGACCTTCACCCCCGAGCCCTCCTACCAGGGGAGGACGCTGGCCGAGGTGGCGGCGCTCCGCGGAGAGGACCCGGTGACCACGTACCTGGCCCTCATCGACATGGTGTACGGGCCCGGCGCCCCCGAGGACGCCGACGAGGGGATCGTCGCCCGGAGCATGGCCCCCGAAGACGTGGCCGCGCTCCTGGCGTGGCCCCACGCCAACGTCTGCTCCGACGGCGAGCTGGACGGACCCCACCCCCGGGGGTACGGCTCCTTCACCCGGGTGCTGGCGCGCTACGTCCGGGAGGAGGGGGTGCTCTCCCTGGAGCAGGCGGTCCACAAGATGACGGGCCTCTCCGCCGCCCACGTGGGGCTGGAGGGACGGGGCGTCCTCGCCCCGGGGGCCCACGCCGACCTCGTCCTGTTCGACCCGGCCACCGTGGAGGACCGGGCCGACTTCGGCGCGTCGCGCGTGCCCTCGGTGGGCGTGGCGGGCGTGTGGGTGAACGGGGAGCGTGTGTGGGACGGCACCGCGGCGACGGGTGCGCGGCCGGGAAGGGTGCTGCGCCGGGGGAGCTGACGGGCGGCGGGACCCGGGCCGTCCGCCCGCTCGCCTACACCACCTCGCCCAGCGCCTCCATGGCCGCCACCACCTGGGCGTCGGTGAGGTAGGGGGCCGGCCCGAAGCGGAGCGTGGAGCCCCGGGAGTCGGTGAGCACCCCCCGCTCCTTCAGCCCCGCGCACAGGCGCCCTGCGTCCGGCGCCGTGAGGGCCAGGAAGCCCCCCCGGTCCTCCATGCGTACCGTCTCGTCCAACAGGACCAGGCGGGGGTCCAGGTCCAGGCCGTGGAAGGTGCGGGCCAGGAGCCTCACCTGGTGCTCGGAGATGTCCCGCAGCAGCTCCGGCTCCAGCCCCCGCTCCGCAAAGAAGTCCATGACCGCCGCGCCCCGGTACGCCGACGTGGGGTCGAAGGTGGACCCCGCGAAGCGGGCCGCCCCCTTCCCGTATCCCACCGCGCCCGGGCTGGGCGACTCGGCGAGCTCGCCGAACTCGGAGAACCAGCCCGTGAGCACGGGGCGGAGCGCGCACCCGGGGGGCGTGCGCAGGAAGCAGTTGCCCTCGCCGAGCTGCAGGTACTTGTAGCCGCCCCCCACCACGAACGCGCCCTCGAGGCCGTGCCGGGACAGCTCGAAGGGGATGGCACCCAGCGCGTGGTATGCGTCCACGAGCAGCTCGGCGCCGTGGTGCGCGCACGCCTCCGCAAGACGGCCCAGCCCCGGCACGATGACGCCCCGCTCGAAGAGGACGGCGCTCACCAGCACAGCCGCCGTCCGGTCGTCCACCTGCTCCACCAGCCGGTCCACCGCGCCCCACGCGGGATAGCCGGCGGCCTTGACCACCTCCACCACCCCCTCCTCCGCCAGGCGGTCGAGCTGCCGGCGCATGGTGTGGAACTCGGCGTCGGTGGTGACCAACCGGGGCCGCTCCCGCAGCGGGAGCGCCGACAGGAAGCGTACCACCAGCTCGTGGGTGTTGGGCGCCAGCGCGATGTCGCCGTCCTCGTCGCCGAGGAGCGAGGCGTAGCCGCGCTGGACCCGCTCCACCTTCGCGAAGGCGTGCTCCCACTTGGCGTCCACGTGGAGCGCCGCGTCCTGCCACGCCTGCTGCTGGGCGACGAAGCCCACGTCGGGCCACGCCTGGTGCGAGTGGCCCGTGAGGAGGAGCCGCTCGGAGACACGGAACGCCGAGTACTCCCGCGCCAAGGGGTTCTCCTTCCGCCCCAGGTCGGGGACGGTGAGGGGCGTGGGGGCACCCTTCATCGTGGGGCGTCCTCGGCCAGGGCGAACACGGCCCCCGCCGGGTCCCGGACGATCGCGTAGCGTGACGTCCCCGCCAGCCGGGGCTCGCGGAGCACCGTTCCTCCCCCCTCACGCACCGCGGCCAGGCGGCCGTCCAGGTCCGTGACCTGGAAGTAGACGAGCCATACGGGCGGGATGTCCGCGTTCCCACCCCGGGCGTGGCAGACGCCTCCCGCGGCCTCTCCGGTCTCCGGGTCGACCATGGCGAAGTCGCTGTACTCGCCCATGTCCACGGCTTGCGGCCGCCATCCCATGACCCGGGCGTAGAAGTCCCGGAGGCCCTCGGCGTCGTCCACCGTCAGGTCCAGCCAGCCGATTCCCTTCATCGCTCCACCTCCTTCTTCCGTGCTCCGTCTCAGAGCTGCGTGCGGATCTCCCAGAGATCCGGGAACGCAGGCTCGTTGAGCGTCGTGCGCAGGTACTTCGACCCGGCGGAGCCGCCGGTGCCCATCTTAGCGCCTATGGTGCGCTCCACCATCTTCACGTGGCGGTACCGCCACTCCATGATGCCCTCGTCCAGGTCCACTAGGCGCTCACAAAGCTCGGAGTTCCGGGGGCTGGTGCGGTAGATCTCCACCAGGATCGCCTGGATCTCCGCCGACGCCTCGATGGGCCCGGTCACGTCGCGCTCCAGGTGCGCCGCCGGCACCGCGTGCCCCTCCCGGTCCAGGTAGCGCAGGAACGCGTCCCAGAGCGTGGGGGCGCTCCACCGGGCCTCGAGCTGGTCGCGGGCGCGGCTCCCCTCGGGGAAGCGCTGGACGGCGCCCCGGCCCTTACGGCCCAGGACGAACTCCAACGCCCGGAACTGGTCCGACTGGAACCCGCTGGCGCTCTCCAGGCGCTCCCGGAACGTGAGGAACTCGGTGGGCGTCATGGTCTCCAGGATGTCGAGCTGGGCCACGAGCACCTTCAGGATGGTGAGGATGCGCTTGAGCGTGTGCGAGGCCCGGTGGCAGTCGTCGGCCTCCAGGAGGCGGCAGCAGTAGTCCAGCTCGTGGAGCACCTCCTTGAACCACAGCTCGTACACCTGGTGGATCACGATGAAGAGCATCTCGTCGTGCTCCCCTTCGCTCAGCGGCTGCTGGAGGGAGAGCAGCTCGTCGATCTTCAGGTAGTTGCCGTAGGTGACCGCCGCCTTCATGGGCTCGCTCATCGGACGCGGGGAGAGTGGTTGCCGTGGACGCTGTAGCTGGTCACGCTCCCCGACGCGTCCCTGTGGAAGATGACGTCCTCCCCCCGCTCTCCGTCGCTCCGGACCCGGTAGAAGACGTCACCCTCGTGGTGCTTCAGCCGGGTGAGGGCCCGCACCGGGTTCTCCGTGGGGAGGGACAGGATGGCCAGGCCCTCCTTCCACCGCACCACCGCCGTCTCCTGCCCCCAGGGCTGGGCGGAGTACGTGCCCACGTAGGGGGCGAGGTCCGGGGCGTCGGCGGGGGGCTCGTCGGGCTTCGCCGACGCGTCCTCGGTCTCCGCCGCCGCCTTCACCGCCTCCGCCACCAGGTCGTAGACGCCGTTGGCGTACGCGCCGGCGTCCACCATGGCGTTGGCCATGAACGCCACCCCCACCTTCTCGTCCTTCTGCAGCACGAGCTGGCTCCGGAAGCCGGGGCAGCTCCCGCCGTGGCCCACGAAGGTCTTGTCGTTGCGCCGGCTCACGCTGAAGCCCAGCCCCCAGAAGGTGTTCCATGCCGGGTCCACGTAGTGGACGCGGTGCATCTCCTCCAGCGTGTGGGCGCGGAGCACCTCCTCGGCGTCCCCGGTGAGGCGGAGCTGCCACGAGGCGAAGCGGGCCAGGTCCTCGGCGGTGGATGCGTACCCCGCCGCCGGCGCGATGCCTCTGGCCTGGAAGAACGCCACCTCCTCGCGGGTGCCGTCGCGGGTGGGCGCCGAGTACCCCGTGGCCAGGCGGCCGCCCCGGTGCTCCGAGGGGATCTCCGGGAAGGTGTTCGTCATGCCCAGGGGCCCGAGGATGTTCTCCCGGACATACCGCTCGTAGGGAAGCCCCGAGCGCGCCGCCACGATCTCGCCCGCCAGCGTCAGCCCCAGGTTGGAGTACTGGAAGTACTTCCACGCCGGGTAGAGCGTCTCTTGTTGGGCCAGCCCCGTGACGATCTCGTCGTGGGTGGGGAAGGGGAAGTCGGGCCCCGTCCAGTAGGGGTGGTTCGATTCCCGGGGCAGCCCGGCCGAGTGGGTGAGGATCCCCTCCACCGTAACCGGAGCCGACCCCTCGTACCGCTGCTCCAGGTCGAACCACGGAAGGTGCTTCGACACCGGGTCGCGCAGGTCCACCAGTCCCCGGTCGCGGAGCTGCATCACGGCTATGGAGGTGAAGAGCTTGGAGATGGAGCAGATGGAGTAGAGCGTCTGCGGGGTGGCCGGGGTGCCGGTGTCGCGGTGGGCAACGCCCATGGCGGCACTCCAGAGGAGCTCCTGGTCGTGGACCACGGCGACGCTCAGCGCCGGGATCTGCTCATAGGCCCGCTGGGCCTCCAGCCAGACCCGGGCCACCTCCAGCGCCTCCTTCACGCCGGGGTCGTCGGCCACCTGGGCCGTGGCCGCCGCCGGAGCGGCGAGGGTGAGGACGAGCCCCGCGAGGGCGATGCGGGTCACCGTGCGAGCCATGGTCTTCCTCCCGGGGGAGCTACTCCCCGCCGAAGTGGAACTCGAAGCGTGGCGTGTACCGCTGCACCGAGGCGTACTGGGGAGGCCAGGGGAGCGGGTGGTCCTGCATGGCCGCGGCGTGGCGCGTCCAGTACGGGTCGAAGAGGTGGGCGCGGGCCAGCAGGCACAGGTCGGCCCGCCCCGCGGCCACGATGGTGTTCACGTCCATCCAGCTCGAGATGTTGCCCACCGCCAGGGTGGCGATGCCCACCTCGTTGCGCACCCGGTCGGCGAAGGGCGTCTGGAACAGGCGTCCGTACACCGGCTTCTGGAAGGGTACCGTCTGCCCCGCCGAGACGTCCACCGCGTCGCAGCCGTGGGCGGCCAGGAGGCGTGCCACCGCCACCGTGTCCTCCGGACCCATGCCCCCGGGGGCCCAGTCCACGGCGCTCACCCGCACCGTCATGGGCTTTTCCTGGGGCCACGCCGCGCGGCACGCGTCGAAGACCTCCAGCGGGAAGCGCATGCGGCTCTCCAGCGCACCGCCGTAGGCGTCGGTCCGCCGGTTCGTCAGCGGCGAGATGAACGACGCCAGGAGGTAGCCGTGGGCCATGTGGATCTCCAGGAGATCGAAGCCCGCCTCGTGGGCGTACTCCGTGGCCCGCACGTACTCGGCCACCACCTGGTCCATGTCGGTCCGCGCCATCTCCCGGGGGGTCTGGCTCCGGTCGGGGAAGTAGGGGATGGCCGACGCCGACACGACGGGCCACGCCCCCTCCTCCAGGGGCTCGTTGTCCCCCTCCCAGAGGCTCTTGGTGGCTCCCTTCCGCCCGGCGTGGCCGAGCTGGATGCCGATGCGGGCGTCGCTGTGGCCGTGGACGAAGTCCACCACCCGCCTCCACGCCCCCACGTGCCCGGGCTCGTACAGCCCGGCGCATCCCGGGCTGATGCGCGCCTCCGGGGAGACGTCCGTCATCTCGGCCATGACCAGCCCCGCGCCCCCCACCGCCCGGCTCCCGAGGTGCTGGACGTGCCAGTCGCCCACCGTGCCGTCGGCGGCGCAGTACTGGCACATGGGCGACACCACCACCCGGTTGGGGATCACCAGGTCCCGGAGGCGGAAGGGGGTGAACATGGGCGGGGGCGGCGGGCCCCCGGGGGCCGGTACGCCGCTCTGCTCCTCGGCGCGCGCCGCCACCCAGGCGTCCACCTCGGCGGTGAAGGCCGGGTCGCGGAGCTTGAGGTCGGCGTGGGTGATGCGCAGGGACCGGGTGAGGAGCGTGAAGGCGAACTGCACCGGGTCCATGTCCATGTAGCGCTCGGTGGCCTCGAACCACTCCAGGCTGGCCTGGGCGGCGCGCTGGAGCGACTCCACCTGGAGGCGGCGGGCGGCCTGGTAGGCGGCCAGGGCGCGGGAGACCGATTGGGCCATGGACGGGCCCCCGCCGCCGGTCATCCCTACCCGGGGGTCCGTGCGCGCCCATTCAGCCATGAGCGCGTCCCGGAGCGCGATGGCGTCCAGCATGGCCATCCTCGTCCCCGACCCCACCGAGAAGTGGGCCGTGTGCACCGCGTCGCCGAGGAGCACCACGTTCCCCGCGGCCCAGCGCTGGCACCGGATGGTGGGGAACGACCGCCACACCGACCGGTTGGCCTCCAGGCGGTGTCCCTCCAGCTCCTCGGCGAAGAGGGCCTCGCAGTAGGCCACCGTCTCCTCCTCCGTGGCGGTGGCCATGCCCGACGCCTGCCACGTCCCGTCCGTGCACTCCACGATGAACGTGGACCGGCCGGGCTCGAACTGGTACGCGTGCACCCTCCAGAGCCCGTGCTCGTCGGCGCGGAAGAAGAAGGTGAACGCGGGAAAGGGGCGCGAGGTCCCCAGCCAGACGAAGCGGTTGGGGCGCCAGTCGAAGGAGGGGCGGAACTCCTCCTCGAAGAGGGTGCGCACGGTGGAGTTCACGCCGTCGGCCCCCACCACCAGGTCCGCGCCCGCGGTGAGGCGGGCGAAGTCCTCGGCGCCGGCCACCTCCGTCTCGTAGCGCACCACCACGCCCAGCGCCTCCGCCTGCTCCTGGAGCACCTGGAGGAGTGTGTGGCGGCTCATCCCGGCGAAGCCGTGCCCGGTGGAGCGTATCACGCGCCCGCCGAAGTGGACGTCGATGTCGTCCCATTGGACGAAGTGGTCGGTGACGGCCCGGTACGTGTCCGCGTCGGCGTCCTCCACCTGGGCGATGGTGGCGTCGCTGAACACGACGCCGAAGCCGAAGGTGTCGCCGGGTCGGTTCCGCTCCAGCACCACGATGTCGTGGGCCGGGTCGGCGCGCTTCATGAGGATGGCGAAGTAGAGCCCCGCGGGGCCGCCCCCGACGCAGACGATCTTCAAGCCATGCCCTCCCGCGCCTGGGCGAGCATGCGCCCGGCGTTCTTGTGGTGCTCGATCTCGGTGCGCCCCCCGTAGATGCGACGCCCCCGCCCGCACCGTCACCGCCGGTCCACGACCGACTCGGCCAGCACGCCGCGCCCGCCCAGGATCTGCACCGCCTCGTCCACCACGCGCTGGGCCGTCTCGGTGGCGTGGGCCTTGGCCATGGCCGCCTCGGTGGTGATGCGCTCGGCGCCCAGGTCCTTCTCGAAGGCGGCGCGGTACACCAGCATGCGCGCCGCCATGAGCTCGGTGGCCATGCGCCCCAGCTTCTCCTGGATGATCTGGAAGTCGGCCAGCGGCTTGCCGAACTGCTCTCGTCGCACGGCGTGGGCCAGCGCCTCCGAGAGGGCCCGCCCGGCCATGCCGCACGCCGCCGCGCCCACGGTGGGGCGGAGCTGATCCAGCGTGGCCATGGCCAGCCTGAAGCCCTCCCCCTCGCCGCCCACGCGGTTCGCCGCCGGGACGCGGCAGCTCTCGAAGGCCAGCTCGCCCAGGGGGTGGGCGGCGCTCATGACCTGCGCGCCGATGAAGCGCAGCCCCTCGGCGGCGGCGGGCACGACGAACGCCGTGATCCCCCGGCTCCCCCGCTCCGGGTCGGTGGAGGCGAAGGTCACGTACCAGTCGGCGATCCCCGCGTTGGAGATGAGCCACTTGAAGCCGTCCAGCACGTAATCGTCGCCGTCGCGCACCGCCCGGGTCTTGAGGGACGCCACGTCGCTCCCCGCCCCGGGCTCGGTGATGGCGAAGGCACTCATGGCCTCGCCCCGGAGCGCCGGCTTCACGAAGCGCTGGCGCTGCTCGTCGGTGCCGCCCAAGAGGAGCGGCGTGATCCCCAGGCCCTGGAGCGCCCAGACGGCGTCGGCCAGCGGCGACGCCGCGGCCACGCCCTCCCGGGCCAGGCAGCACGCGCGCAGGTCCCGTTCCTCGATGGGCCGAAAGAGCCCCGCGTCGCCCATCTCCGCCAGGAGGTCCCGGGCCTCCCGCCTCGCCTCGTCGTCGCCGGCGGGCTCGGGGCGCCCCGCCAGCTCGGCGGCGGCGAAGTCGGTCACGCCGGCGCCCCAATCCAGGTGCCGGGGCTCCAAGAAGGCCCGTATCGCGTGCGTGTCCATCAGATGGAACCTCCCTGGAAGTGGCTGGTCGCGGTCGCCCTAGAGGAAGCGTGCTTCCCTCTTGGCGACAAACGCCTCGTACGATTCCCGGAAATCGGGATGGAGCATGAGCGCCGCCTGGATCTGCGCCTCGGCCTCCAGCGCGGAAGGCAGGTCCATGGCGGCTTCGCGGTTGAGCGCGTCCTTGGTGATCTCCAGCGCGAAGGACGGGCCCTTCGACAGCTTGCGCGCAAGCTCCGTCGCGGTGGAGAGCGCCTCGCCGTCGGGCACGACGTGGTTGTAGAGCCCGATGCGGTGCGCCTCCTGGGCCCCGATGAAGTCGCCGGTCATGAGCAGCTCGGTGGCCTTGGCCATGCCCACGATGCGGGGGAGCATCCACGCGGCGCCCATGTCCGCCCCGGAGAGCCCCACCCGGGTGAACAGGTACGCGATCTTCGCCGACTCGGCGGCCACGCGCAGGTCGCACGCCGTGGCGATGACCGCCCCCGCCCCCGCCACCGTGCCGTTGAGCGCCCCGATGACCGGCCGCCGGCACCGCCGGATGGCCCGCACCCCGTCGCTGGTCATGCGGGTGAAGTCCAGGAGGCCCCGGATGCCGCGCTCGACGAGCGCGCCGATGATGTCCTCCACGTCGCCGCCGGAGCAGAAGCCCCGTCCGCTCCCGGTGATGACCACGACCCGCACCTCCTCCTCGTCGGAGAGGGCGTAGAAGGCCCGCCGCAGCTCGTCGTAGACCTGGAACGTGAGCGCGTTGAGGCGGTCGGGACGGTTCAGCGTGAGCGTGGCCACGCCGTGGTCGGCGTCGAGGTCGTAGAGGAAGGACTCGGGGGTGAACATCGTCACTCCGGCGCGCTGAAGTCGCGGATCATGGCGGTGGCCTCGATCTCCACCTTGGCCAGCGGGTCCACCAGCGCCGCCACCTGGACCAGCGCCATGGCCGGGTAGTGGCGCCCCATGTGGGCGCGGTACACGTCTTTCAGCTCGCCGCGGCGGGCGCGGTACTCGGCCACGTCGGCCACGAACACCGTGAGGCGCCCGATGTCCTCGGGGCCGCCGCCGGCCTCGCGGACCACCGTCACGGCCTTGCCCAGGGCGATGCCGAACTGCTCGACGAAGTCCTCCTCGGTGACCACGCCTTCGGGCTCGGCGGCGTCCTGCCCGGCCACGAACAGGATGCGCGCGCCCGCGGGGGCGAGCATCCCGTTGGTCCACCCTCGCGGCGCTCCCAGCTCTTCGGGGTTGATGAGCTCGTAGGTCATGCCTCCCACCCGCCTCCGTCCATGGGGATGGCCTCCCCGTTGGTGTCCTTGGCCGACTCGCGGCAGAGCGCCACCACCGCCTGGGCCACCTCCACCGGCGGGATGAGCCGGTACTGCCCGGCCTGCTTCAGCATGGCCTCCAGCGCCTCCGCGTGGGTCTTTCCCGTCCGCGCCGAGATGCGCGAGAGGGACTGCTCGGTCATGGGCGTGTTCACGTAGCCGGGGCAGACGGCGTTCACCGTCACGCCCGTCCCCGCCACCTCCGCCGCCACCGAGCGCGTGAAGCCCACCACCGCGTGCTTCGACGCCGAGTAGGCCGAGATGTACTTGTCGCCCGCCAGGCCGGCGATGGACGCCACGTTCACGATCCGCCCCCACCCCCGCTCCAGCATGCCCGGGAGCACGGCCTTGGTGAACAGGAAGGTCCCGGTGGCGTTCACCGCCATCATGTGGTTCCAGTCCTTCAGCGTGGTGGACTTGAGGGCGGCCGACGACGCGGTGCCCGCGTTGTTCACCAGGATGTCCACGTGGCCCATGGCCTCCTGCGCCGCCAGCGCCACGTCGTTCACCTGGAACGGATCCGTGACGTCGCACCGGAAGGCGAAGGCCCCGAAGCCCTGCTCGCGCAGCCCCGTCGCCACCTCGACCACCTGCTCCTCGTTGCGCGCCACCACGGCCACGGACACGCCCGCCCGCGCCAGCGCCAGCGCGATGGCGGCGCCGATTCCCCGGCCCCCTCCGGTGACCAGCGCGCTGCGGCCCGACAGCTCGCTCGGCTTCATGCCGGCCCCGTCGCCGCGGCCACGCGGACCGCCTCGGCCAGGAGCGCGCCCAGGACCCGCACCGTCTCCCTGCCCTCCTCCGCGGTGGCGCCGGCGGGCCACCCGAAGTAGGCCCTGGGCCCGCCCGCCTCGTGGAACGACCGCTTCCCTTCGCGGATGGCGTCGGAGAGGGAGGCGGGGTTCGGCTCCAGCGCCTCCGCGATCTCCGTCCGCACCAGCCCGGGGGCCTCCGCCAGCACCACGCTCCCCTCGAAGCGTCCGGCGTGGCAGGCCCCGGTGCGGAACTCCTCGCCGAGGCGCACCGCCGCGGCTCGGCGCGTGAGGTCCACGAAGACCACGCGGAGCCCGCCCACCGCCTCGGAGGCGGCGGCCTCGAGGGAGGCCAGGTGCTCCGGGTCCAGGTGGGCGTTGGCCACGGCCAGAAGGGGAAGGCCCTGGGCCGCCAGCGACGCGGCGATCTCCCTCACCAAAGCCGTCACGGTGGCGGCCCCGACGCTCACCGTGCCGGGAAACGCCTCGGCGAAGCCCGCCCTCGTGGCCCACAGGGGAGGTAGGAGCACCGCCGTCCACCCCTCCGCCGACAGCTCCTCGGCGCACGCCCGGGCCATGGCGCCGGCGATGACGACGTCGGTGGAGAGGGGCAGGTGGGGGCCGTGGGCCTCCATGGCACCCACGGGGAGCACGGCCACGCAGCGGCCCAGGTCCAGGTCGCGGACCTCCTCCCAGGTCATGTCGGCGAGGGCGTGGATGGGCATGGCGGGGGTGGGGAGGTTCGTGAGGCCGGGGCCCCCCGGCTTCGGATTGCCCGCTATTCTATCCTCGCCGTATGCTGACCGCGACTTTGCCCGCACCGACGAACCTGCCCTCGCCGGAATCGGCCGCCATGACCTTCGTCCCTCCCGAGACCTTCAACATCTCCGAGTACTTCCTGGGACGGCGCGTCCAGGAGGGGCTGGAGGGACGGCGGGCCCTCCTCACGGATGGGGGCACCCTCAGCTACGGCGAGGTCCACGCCCTGGCCTCGCGATACGGGAACGTCCTGGCCGCTGCCGGCGTCCGGCCGGAGGAGCGGGTGCTGGTGGCGCTTCCCGACGGCCCGGAGTACGTGGCGGCCCTCTTCGGCATCCTCCGCCTGGGGGCGGTGGTGGTCATGGTGAACCCCCAGCTCCCCGCCGACCAGGTCCGGTACTTCTTCGAGTACACCCGCGCCCGGGCCGCCTTCGTCCAGGCGGGCGAGACGGCCCAGGCCTTCGCCGAAGCGGCGGAAGGCGCGCGCCACGCACCCCTTCTCCTCGAGGTGGGCGGAGACGCCTTCGCACGGGAGGTGGAGGCGGCCTCCCCCGAGCTGGACCCCTTCCCCTCCCACCGCGACGACGCCGCCATCTGGCTCTTCAGCGGCGGCACCACCGGGTACCCCAAGGCCGTGGTGCAGCCCCACCGCTCCTACGCCAACACCACCGAGCTGTACGGGAAGGGCGTCCTGGGCATGGCGCCCGACGACGTCACCCTCTCCGTGCCCAAGCTCTTCTTCGGGTACGCCACGGGCATCAACCTCCTCTTTCCCTTCTCCGTGGGCGCCACCGCGGCCCTCTTCCCCGAGCGGTGCACCGCCGACGTCCTCTTCGCGAAGATCCGCGCGTTCCGTCCCACCGTGCTGGTGAACGTCCCCACCATGGTCAACCACATGGTGGGCCACCCCGACGCCGCGGCCCAGGACCTCTCCTGCCTCCGCCTGGCCACCTCAGCCGGAGAGGCGCTCCCGGTGGAGCTCCACCGCCGCTGGGACGAGACGTTCGCCGTCCCCCTCCTGGACGGCCTCGGAACGGCGGAGATGTGGCACGTCTTCATCTCCAACCGCCCCGACGACGTCCGCCCGGGCACGCTGGGCCGCGTGGTCCCCGGCTTCGACGTGCGGGTGTGCGACGAGGAGGGCGCTCAGCTCCCCCGCGGCGAGGTGGGGCACCTGCGCGTGCGGGGCGGCTCCATGGCCCTGGGCTACTGGCAGCAGTCGGAGAAGACGCGGGCGGCGTTCCGGGGGGAGTGGTACGTGTCCGGCGACATGATCTCCATGGACGCCGACGGCCTGGTGACCTACCACGGCCGCGCCGACGACATGCTCAAGGTGGGAGGGAAGTGGCTCTCCCCCGCCCAGCTCGAGGACTGCCTCCTGGCCCATCCCGCCGTGGCGGAGGTGGCGGTGGTAGGGGTCGCCGACGGCGACGGGCTGGTGAAGCCCCACGCCTTCGTGCGCCTCGCCGACGGCGCCGAGGCGGGCGACGCCCTGGAGGAGGACCTCAAGGCGTGGGCCCGCTCGCGCCTGGAGCCGTACAAGTACCCGCGCCGCGTGGCCTTCCTCGAAGCCCTCCCCCGCACGCACCTGGGCAAGGTGGACCGCGGGGCGCTGGCCCGGAGCTGACGAGCCCGCCCGAGGTCCACCTCGGGCCTCGCCTCTTCTATCTTCCTCGGAGCCAGCCGCTCCACCCCAGCTCCCGGATCCCATGAGCCCTCTCGCCCTCCTCGCCGGCCTCCTCCTCTCCGTCGTCCCCGGGCCGGCCGCCGGCCCCACGCCCGTGCGCTGGGGGGCGGACGGACACGTCATGGCGGGGCGCGCCGCCGCCGAGACGCTGCCGGCCGACGTGCCCGCGTTCTTCCGCGACGCCGCCGCTCGGCTCGCGTACCTCAACCCCGAGCCCGACCGGTGGCGGGAGCGCTCGCTCCGGGAGATGGACCAGGCCTTCAGCTACGACCACTACGTGGACCTGGAGAACCTGCCCGACGGCGCGCTGGACAGCGGGGACCGGTGGGTGTACCTGAGAGCGCTCTACAACGCCGGCATGGAGCGCCCCGAGCGGGACGGCGGCTTCCTCCCCTTCCACATCGTGGAGCTGTACCAGCGGGTGGTCACCGAGTGGCGCCTCTGGCGGAGGGAGACGGACCCCCAGCGACGCCGCTGGATCGAGGAGCGCATCGTCAACGACGCGGGCACGCTGGGCCACTACGTCACCGATGCCGCCAACCCCCACCATACCACCATCCACTTCAACGGGTGGAACGCCGACGCGCCCAACCCCGGCGGCTACACCACCGACCGGGACTTCCACGCCCGCTTCGAGTCGGACTTCGTCCGCGCGCACGTGGACTACGACGACGTGCGCTCCCGCGTCGCGGCGCCCCCGCGCTCGGTGGCGGGCGCGGCCCGCGCCGCGGTGATGGAGCACGTCCTGGAATCCAACGGCCAGGTGGAGACGCTCTACCGCCTGGAGAAGGAGGTGGGCTTCGCCCCCGGCGCCGCCGCCGATCCCCGGGCCCAGGCCTTCGCCGCAGACCGCCTGGCCGCCGGCGCGCGCATGCTCCGCGACCTGTGGTGGTCCGCCTGGCTGGAGAGCGCCACGGCCCCCTGACGGCGCGGATCCGGGCGGGCGCCAGGAAACCCCGAGCCCCCTTCCGGCGTCTTTAATGGAGAGCGCCGCCCGCCAGGCGGCGCGATCTCGTCGGCTGGGCAGGGGGAGCCATGGACCGGGACGCTGGACGTGCAGAGGGGATGGGTGGGGGCGGACTCCAGGCGCTGGATGCGAAGCTCACCATCTTCGCGCTGGCCAACGGGCTGGATCTGAAGCGCACGCCCACGCGCCGTCGCCTGGAGTGGCACCGCGACCGCCTGGAGCGGGGGATCCTCCTGGAGGAGGGCGGGGACGGCCTGGTCGCCGTGTCGGCCCTCTGCTGGAACCACGGCGACACCGAGTCGCTTCGGAGGGTGACCCGGCGGGAGGGCCTGACCGTCGAGGAAACGGTCCGCGACCTCTCCGCCATCCTCCAGGACTCGCTGGACGCGGCCAACGCCCTGTGAGCCAAGACGGTTACAAGCCCATCGCCTGCGGCCTACACGACGAGCTGCAGCTCCTGGTGCTCCGCGGCCGAGCCGTGCGCCTGGTGGTGCGCGACGACGCGGGGGAGGCCCACGCCGTGGAGGCCCGTCCCACCGACGTGCTGACGCGGGCCGGCGCCGAGTGGCTCGCGCTGGAGGACGGCACCTTCCTCCGCCTGGACCGCCTGGTGGAGGTGGACGGGCGCCCCTTCGCGGAGCGCTGCTGAGGCCTACCTTCCCTCCATGAGCGAATCCAGCGCCATGGAGGCCCTCCAGGCACGCGTCACCGCGTGCCGCGCCTGCCCGCGCCTGGTGGCGTGGCGGGAGGAGGTGGCCCGGGAGAAGCGTGCGGCGTTCCGCGACGAGACGTACTGGGGCCGCCCCGTGCCCTCCTTCGGCGACCCGGGCGCGCGGGTCCTGGTGCTGGGGCTGGCGCCCGCCGCCCACGGCGCCAACCGCACCGGGCGCATGTTCACCGGCGACCGCTCGGGGGACTGGCTCTATTCGGCCCTGCACCGGGCCGGCTTCGCCAACCAGCCCGGGTCCGTGGCCCGGGACGACGGCCTGGCGCTCCGCGGCGCCTTCGTCACCGCGGCGGTGCGGTGCGCACCCCCGGCCAACAAGCCCACCCCCGACGAGCGCGACGCGTGCGCCCCCTGGCTCCACGCCGAGCTCGACCTCCTGGAGGCGCTGCGCGTGGTGGTGGCGCTGGGGAGCTTCGCGTGGAGCCAGGCCCTCCGGGTGCTGGGGGAGCGGGGCGCGCCCGTGCCATCCCCGCGTCCCCGCTTCGGCCACGGCGCCGAAGTGGCGCTGGGAGAGGGGCTCACCCTGCTGGGTTCGTACCATCCGAGCCAGCAGAACACCTTCACCGGCACCCTCACCGAGGAGATGTTCGACGCCGTCTGGGCCCGGGCCCGCGAGCTGGCCGGACGGTGACGGCTCCCCGCCTCAGCGCACCTCCACCACCATCTCGATCTCCACCGCCTGTCCACGGGGGAGCGACGCCATCCCCACGGCGGCGCGGGCGTGGCGGCCCCGGTCGCCGAACACCTGGACCATGAGGTCCGAGAACCCGTTGATCACGGCGGGCTGCTCCACGAAGTCGGGGGCCGAGTTCACCATGCCCAGCACCTTCACGATCCGGACCACCCGGTCCAGGTCGCCCAGCATCTCCTTGAGGACCGCGAGCTGGTTGATGCCCGTGAGCCGCGCCGCCTCGTAGCCCTCCGCGATGGTGACGTCGGCGCCCAGCTTCCCGGCGACCTCCGTGCCGTCGGGCCGGCGCGGCCCCTTGCCCGCCAGGAAGATGAGGTTCCCGGTGCGAACCCCGTTCACGTAGTTGGCCACGGGCTCGGGCGCAGGAGGGAGGACGATTCCCAGCTCGGCCAGGCGGGCCTCGGGGTCGTGGCGTGTCGGCTCCTGGGCCGAGGCCCCGGAGAAGGTCAGGCCGAGGAGGAGGGCGGCACGGCAGGCCGTGGGGAGCACGCGAGCGTTCATGCGTCACCTGGAGGAAGGAGGTGGGGGAGCGTAGCGGGCGACGGCCGTCGGAGCCAGATGCTGCGGCGGTGCGGCGCAGGCGCGGTGTCCTCGCCGCGGACGGCGCCCCGGGGTACCTTCGTCCCGTCGCCCCCCGGCGCCCGTGTCCCGTCATCCGGACCCCACCATGAAGCCCCTACGCGCGCTCCTCGCCGCCGGCCTCCTCGCCCTCCCCGCCGCCGCCACCGCACAGACGGTGGGGGGCGTGGAGCTCATGGAGATCACCATCGCCCAGGCCCACAAGGCCATGCTCTCCCGCACGCTCACGGCGCGCCAGCTCGTGGAGGCGTACCTGGCGCGCATCGAGGCGTACGACAAGCAGGGGCCGTCGTTCAACAGCCTGATCCTCGTGAACCCGCGGGCGCTGGAGCGCGCCGACGAGCTGGACGCCTACCTGGCCCGCACCGGCCGCCTCGTGGGGCCGCTCCACGGCATCCCCTTCATCGTGAAGGACAACTACGACACCCACGACATGCCCACCACGGCGGGCTCGGCGTCGCTGGAGGGCTCCATTCCCGCCGACGACGCCGACCAGGTGCGCCGCATCCGGGAGGCGGGGGCCATCGTCCTGGCCAAGTCCAACCTCGCCGAGTTCGCCTTCACCGCCTTCGAGACGGTGGGCTCCATGCTCCCCGGGTGGACGTTCAATCCCTACGCGCTGAACCGCGTCACCGCGGGGTCCTCGGGGGGCACCGCGGCCGCGGTGGCCGCCAACCTGGGGCTGGTGGGGCTGGGCACCGACACCGGGAACTCCATCCGGGGACCGTCGAGCCACACGGCGCTGGTGGGGATCCGCTCCACCATGGGGCTCACCAGCCGCGACGGCATCGTGCCCCTCTACGCCGACCGGGACATCGGCGGCCCCATGACCCGCACCGTCGAGGACGCGGTGCGGATCTTCGACGTCCTCGCCGGCACCGACCCCGCCGACGCCGTCACCGCCGACGCCGACGCCCGCCGGCCCGCCAGCTACATGACCTCGCTGGAGACGCACGTGGCCGACCTGCGGGTGGGCGTCCCCCGTTGGATCGTCTACACCGAGACCGCCGACCCCGAGGTGCTGGAGCGCTTCGAGGAGGCGGTGGCCGACCTGCGCCGCATCGGCGTGACGGTGGTGGACGACGTCCCCCTCCCCGAGTACGACTCGCTGCGGCGGAGCCTCTGGTGCCCCCGCTTCCGCTACGACGTGGAGAACTACCTGGCCACCCTCCCCGACCCGCCCGTGCGCACGCTGAAGGAGATCGAGGAGGGCGGGAAGGTGCACGTCACCGTCATGCCCCGGGTGAAGTCGTTCCTCGAATTCGAGGGAACGCCCGAGACCAACGAGGGGTGCGTCGAGGCCTCGAAGAACGTGGTGCTCCTCCGCGAGGCGGTGCGCCGCGCGCTGGACGAGGCCGACGTGCACGCCCTCGTCTACCCGTCGTGGAACAACCCGCCCCGCCTGGTGGGCGACCTCACCACGCCCCACGGGAACAACAGCCCCATCCTCTCGCCACCCACGGGCTTCCCCGCCCTCACCGTGCCCATGGGCTTCGTGCGCGGCGGGACGCTCCCCGTGGGGCTCCAGATCTACGGCGACGCGTGGAGCGAGCCCACGCTCATCCGGCTGGCGTACGCATATGAGCAGGCGACGAGGCACCGCAGGCCGCCGGCAAGCGCGCCGGCGCTGGGGAGGTAGGGGGGCGCGCTCATCGGCGCGCCCCGGGGGACACGCCCCGGCTCAGCCGCCCGCTTCCACGCGGTAGCGCACGACGTACTCCTCGCCGTACGCACCCGTCTCGATGACCCAGACCCACCGGTCCCGCGCCGCCGCGATCCGTGCGTCCCAGTGGGGGAGCGCGACGCGCCCCAGGTACCGGCCCCCGTCCTCCACCACGTCGTAGACCGGCGGCTCCCGCCACTCCTGGGGCGGCGGTGGCTCGCGCCCGCCGAAGAACGCCCGGGCCCGCTCGGCCGTGGCCTCCTCGCCCGGAGTCTGGGGCACGTGGATGGCCTCGCTGTGGAGGCGTACCCAGATCCGTCCCTCCTCGTCCACCTGCAGGTCGCGGAACACCGGCTTCTCCCGGGGGATGGACGCCGGCTTCTCCCCGCGCATCTCCACGGCCTGGAACTCCTCGCGGCGCTCCGCCTCCGCCCGTTCGGCCCGCCCGAAGCGCACGGGCTCGTGCCGCCGCTCGATGCGCAGCACGCGGCCGTCCGGCAAAGGCCTCCAGATCGCCCACCGGTCGGTGCGTCCCCGCACCAGGTATCCCCGCGGGCTGACCATCCGGACGTTCCGCACCGGGTACGCCCGCGGGCCCTCCACCTCCCCGGGAAGGCTGGCCAGGGAGTCGCGGACGGCCCCGTCCTGCGTCACGCGCAGCCACACCATGAGGGGGTTGGGCAGGCCCAATGCCCGGTCGAGGGTCATCACGTACAGGATTCCGTCGTCGCCCGCCACGAAGACGCCCGGCGCCCCGATCACGACCCCCGTGTTGAGCTGGAAGCTCCGCTCGAAGGTGCCGTCGGGGCGGAAGAAGCTCACGCGGAACAGGCGCTGATCCCAGGTGGCCATGCGTCCGTCGCCCAGGCGCTCCACGCTGCCCGGGTCGCCGAACTCCCCGGGGCCCTCGCCCTCGCGGCCCACCGTCCCCAGGGCCTCCCCCTCCGGCGAGAAGCGACGGATGGCCTTGGCCTGGGAGTCGCACACCCAGATGACGCCGTCGTCGCCCACCGCCAGGTCGCCGATCCGCCCGAAGGCGTAGCGCTCGTCCCCGTCCAGCGTGCCGAAGCGCACCTCCTCCACCAGGCGCGGCCGGAGCCCCCAGGCGGGGGCGGTTTCGGCGCGGACCACGACCGTGTCCTGGGCGTGGGCGGCGCAGGGCGCCAGGAGCGCCAGGGCGAGGGCGGCGGTGCGGACGGGCATGGGCAGGGCTCCGGGTGGTCCCGGGGGGGTGTCGCACCTTATGTGCGAGCCACGATCCCGCGCAACCGCGGCGCGGGCCGTGCCGGCCAGGTCGCCCGCCCCGCCCCCGCGTGCTATCCTGGCCTCACGACCCCTCTCCACCCCGACGCAGACCGCCCATGGAACGCCGAACCTTCGTGAAGGCCACCGCCGCCGGCCTGGCCGCCGCTTCCGTCCCCGCCTCCCTCTCCGCCGCCGAGGCCCCCTTCGTGCGCCGCACCCGGGCCAGCCGCCCCGTGCTGGTGAGCGACGTCTCCAGCATCCGTTTCAGGAACGGCGGCCCCGAGAGCGCCATCGAGCGGGCGTTCCGGGGCATCACCGAGGGCGAGGACGTCCTGGACGCCATCGTGGCCGGCGTCCACATCCCCGAGCTGGACCCTGAGGAGACGGGCATCGGGTACGGCGGGCTCCCCAACGCCTACGGCGTGGTGGAGCTGGACTCGTGCTGCATGCACGGCCCGCGGAAGTGGGCCGGCGGCGTGGCGGGCATCACCGGCGTGCGCACCCCCTCGGCGGTGGCCAAGGCCGTGGCCGAGCTCACCGACCACCACCTCCTCGTGGGGCGGGGGGCCCAGGAGTTCGCCCGGGACATCGGCATGACCGTCGAGGACGACCTGAACACGGAGCGCTCCCGGGCGCTCTGGCTCGAGTGGCGCCGCCGGGTGGACCCCACCCACTGGCTCGACCCCGCCGAGCGCATCGAGGGGATCAGCCGGGGCCGGGTCGAGACCGACCCCGACCGCATCCGCCGGGACCGCCAGGAGCGGGAGGAGCGCACGCAGGCCTTCGCCCGCGCGGCGCTGGCCGCCGGCCTCTCCATGGTGGACGACGGCCTCATCCCCGAGCACTCCTTCTGGGGCACGACGAGCCTGGAGGCGGTGAACGCCAACGGCGACGTCTGCGGCGTCACCACCACCAGCGGCCTGGCGTGGAAGATCCCCGGGCGCGCCGGCGACTCGCCCATCCTGGGCGCCGGCCAGTACGTGGACAACGACGTGGGCGCGTGCGGCTCCACGGGCCGGGGCGAGGCCAACCTCTACAACCTGACGTCGTTCCTCATCGTGGAGAACATGCGCCGGGGCATGGCGCCCAAGGACGCGGGCATGGCGGCGCTCCGCCGCATCCAGGCCAACACCATCGAGCCCCGGCTCAGGAACGCCCGTGGCCTCCCCAACTTCGACGTGCGCTTCTTCATCCTGAACAAGGCCGGCGACTACGCGGGCGTGGCCATGTACGGCCAGGGGGAGAGCACGTTCGCGGTGTGCGACGAGAACGGCGCCCGGGAGGAGCCGCTGGAAGGGCTGCTGGAGGGGTCGCCGCGGGACTGAGCGCGGCGGGCGCCGGACAGGGCCCCGGGACTCCTCAGCCCGCGAAGAGCTCCACGCCCTCCGCGGCCGCCTCCTCCCGGAGGCGCGCGTCCAGCGTGGCCAGGGGAACGCCGTGCCGCCGCGCCAGCTCCAGGTAGGCGCCGTCGTACGCGGATAGGCCGCGGGCACGCGCCAGCGCGTGGGTGGCTCCCAGCGTCCGGGACCGCGCCACCGGGTCCACGGCGATGGGGAGCGCCAGGAGCAGCTCCATGAAGCGCGCGGCCCCCGCCGGGTCCAGACGCCCGCGGCGCTCGGCGACGGCCAGGCCGTTGGCCACCTCCAGGGGCCAGACGGACGCCGCCACCGCCTCCGAGGTGCGCAGCGCGCCGAGCACCGCCTCGGCGTAGGCGCCCCCCTCGTCCTCGAAGCACCACGCCAGCGTCACCGAGGCGTCCAGGACGAAGTTCACCGCCGCCCCTCGTCGATGAGGTCGCGCACGGTCAGGCCCTCGCCGAGCCGGCGCCCGCGGCGCAGCTCGAGAAGGGCCGCCACGGTCTCGGCGGCGGTGCGCCCCGGGGCTCCGGGGGGCGGCACCAGGACCGCCACGGGCCGGCCATGGCGAGTGATGGTCACCCGCTCTCCCCGCTCCACCCGGTCGAGCAGCGCGGCAAGGTGCGTCTTGGCCTCGTAGGCCCCCACGGCGTCGTCCATGCGTCCCCCAGGAGATGCGACCAGTCTACGACCAGTCTATACCACGAACCAAGGCGGACACAATGTCCTTGATCCCTCGTTTCCCCGATGATACCATGAAGGTCATGAGTGATACCACAACGGCTGCCGACGAGCGCTCCGGCCGCTTCCTCCTGCGCGTCTCGCCGGGGCTGCACGGCGCCCTGCGCCGCTCCGCGGCGGAGGCGGGCCTGTCGCTCAACGAGTACTGCGCCCGGAAGCTGGCGGCGCCGGGCGCCGCCGTGGCGGGTCCGGGAGCGGACGTGGTGGCCCGGGCCGCGGAGCGGTTCGGCCAGAACCTGCTCGGCGTCCTCGTCTTCGGCTCCTGGGCCCGCGGGGACGCGGGGGAGGAGTCGGACGTGGACCTGCTGGTCGTGGTGGACTCGGCCGTCCCCATCGTGCGGAGCCTCTACCGGGGCTGGGACGAGACCGCCCCGGAGCTGGCCTGGGAGGGTCGGCGCCTGGAGGTCCACTTCGTCCGCCTTCCGGGACCGGGCGAGGCGCCCACCCCGCTCTGGGCCGAGGCGGCGCTGGACGGACTGGTGCTCTTCGACCGGGACTTCGCGCTGTCCCGCCGGCTCCTCGAGATCCGCCGGAGGATCGCGGAGGGCGCCGTGCGCCGGCGGCACGTGCACGGCCAGCCCTACTGGGTGGGAGCAGGCTGAGCATGCGCAATACCGACCTGGCCCGGGACCACGTGCGCCGGGCGGAGATCCGCCTGGCGGCCCTGGACGTCCTGTTCGAGGCCGAGAGCTGGGCCGACGTCGTCCGTGAGTCCCAGGAGGTGGTGGAGCTGGCCCTCAAGGGGCTTCTCCGCGCACACGGGGTCGCGCCGCCCCGGGTGCACGACGTCTCCGACGTCCTGGAGGCCGAGCGGCACCGACTCCCTGAAGCGCTCGCCCCCGACCTCGCGTCCCTCGTCCGCGCGTCCCGGGATCTGAGGCGGGACCGCGAGCTCGCCTTCTACGGCGCGGAGGATCTCACGCCGTCCGGCTTCTACGGCCGCGCCGACGCGGAGCAAGCCCGGACGAGCGCCCGCCAGACCGTGAAGACCGTGAAGCCCTTCGTACTGGAGTGAACCCCATGTCCGCCTTCGCCTCCCTCCGCCCGTGGCTCGCCGCGGGCGCCCTGGTCGCCGCCTGCGGCGCCGCCGTCGCCCCGTCGCACGCCGCCGCTCAGGACACCCTCCGCTTCGCGCCCACCGTGGGACACCCCACCTTCGCCGTCCGCGAGCCGGTGGCCCGCCTCCGGCCGGGGATGATCCTCGAGTCCCGCACCATGCACGGCGCCTACTACGACGCCGGGGGCGGCGCATTCCCGGGCGAGGTGGGCCCCTTCTGGATCGAGGGGGCCGAGCCCGGCGACGCGCTGGTCGTCGAGATCCTGAAGGTGCGGCCCAACCACCCGCTGGCCGCGTCCCAGATCTCCCGGAACCTGGGCGGGCTCACCTCCGACCCCCGTTCGCCGACGCTCAACGACCCCGTCCCGCTCCGGCGCTACGAGTGGGCGCTGGACCTGGAGCGGATGACCGGGACCACCACGCTCCCCGACTCCCGCGTGGGCTCCATCACCATCGAGCTGAAGCCCATGCTGGGCCGCCTGGCGGTGGCGCCCGCCGGGCAGGAGGCCTTCGGGGGCCTGTGGCCCGGGGCCTTCGGCGGGAACATGGACGCGCAGGAGGTCAGGGAAGGGACCACGGTCTACCTCCCCGTCTTCCACGAGGGCGCCTACTTCTACTTCGGCGACGGCCATGCCCGGCAGGGGCAGGGCGAGGTGAACGGGAGCGGGCTGGAGACCTCCATGGACGTAGCCTTCCGCATCGGGCTGGTGAAGGACGCCGGCTTCGGCTGGCCGCGGCTGGAGGACGACGACTACATCATGGTCGCCGGCAGCGCCCGGCCCCTCATCGACGCCTTCCGCCTGGCCCACATCGAGCTGGTGAAGTGGCTGGAGACGGAGTACGGCTTCGGGCGGTGGGACGCCTACCAGCTCCTGGGCCAGCTCGCCGAGAGCACGGTGGCCAACATCGTGGACCCGAGCTACACGGTGGTGGCCAAGTTCCCCAAGAAGTACCTGCCGCCGAGGAACTGATGGCCGGCGACCGTTGGGACGACCCCCGGGTGTTCAAGGACCAGGCCGCCTTCCGGGCCTGGCTCTCCAAGAACCACGACCGCGTGGCGGAGCTGTGGGTGGGCTTCTACAACAAGGCGTCGGGGAAGGCGGCCATGACGTACCCGGAGGCGGTGGACGAGTCGCTGTGCTGGGGGTGGATCGACGGCATCAAGAAGAAGGTGGACGCCGACCGCTACACCAACCGCTTCACCCCCCGGAAGACCGTGAGCAAGTGGAGCGACGTGAACCTGCGCCGCTACGCCGAGCTGGACGCCGAGGGACGCATCGCCGAGCCGGGGAAGGCCGCCTTCGCCCGCTTCGACCCGGAGAAGCACCGGGCGTACTCCTTCGAGGCGCGCCCCGAGGCGTTCCCGCCGGAGCTGGAGAAGGCGTTCCGGAAGGAGAAGAAGGCGTGGGCCTTCTTCATGGACCAGCCGCCGGGGTACCGGCGCCTCTGCATCCACTGGGTGAGCAGCGCCAAGAAGGAGGAGACGCGCCTGCGGCGCCTGGCCAAGCTGGTGGACCACTCGACCGCCGGGGAGCGCGTCCCGGAGATGTCGGGGCAGTCGCCGAAGGAGCCCGGGTAGCGGCGAGGCGCGGGCGCAGCACTCCCCGTCTCTTGCGGGTCCCTGCTCACGGCGATACACCCAACGGGCCGCACACCCTCTCCGCGGCCGTTCCACCTCCTCAGGGGGCCACCATGTTCCGCAGGACCCACGCGCTCCGTCGCCTCGTCTGGAGCGCCGCCCTCGCCCTGGCCGCACTCCCCGGCCTGGCGCAGGCCCAGCAGCGCATCGACGAAGAGTACACCCGCCTCATCAAGGAGCACCTCCAGGATCCGCGCATCACCACGGAGCTGGTGGACCACCTCCCCGCCTCGGACGTGGTACCTACGCCCCTGAAGTTCCACGGGCGCATCATCGGCACGCCTGGAGAGCTCACCTACGCGGCGGACATCCACCGGTATCTGCGGGCCATCGCCGACGCGTCGCCCCGGGCCACCGTCTGGTCGCTGGGACAGACGGAGGAGGGCCGCGAGATGATCGTCATGGCCGTGGCCGACGAGGCCACCATCGCGCGCCTGGAGGAATACAAGGGGTACCTGGAGGAGCTCACCGACCCCCGCACGACGTCGGAGGAACGGGCGCGGCAGCTCATCGAGGGCGTGGCCAAGCCCATCTACTGGGTCACCAGCGGCATGCACTCGGGCGAGACGGGCGGGCCCGAGATGCTCCAGGAGATGGCCTACCGGCTCGTGGTCCAGGAGACCGAGTTCATCCAGTCCATCCGGAACAACATCATCACGTTCATCACGCCGGTCATCGAGGTGGACGGGCGCGAGAAGCAGGTGGACACGTACTACTTCAACAAGGACCGCCCCCAGGGCGAGGGGCGCCTCCCCCTCATGTACTGGGGCAAGTACGTGGCCCACGACAACAACCGCGACGCCATGGGCCAGATGCTGAAGCTGACCCAGCACGTCAACGCCGCGGCGCTGGAGTGGAAGCCCACCATCCTCCACGACCTCCACGAGGCCCAGACCTACCTCTACAGCTCCACCGGCACGGGCCCCTACAACGAGTCCTTCGACGCCATCACCATCGGCGAGTGGTGGGTGCTGGCGGAGAACGACGTCATCGAGATGACGAAGCGGGGCGTGCCCGGCGTGTTCACGTACGGCTTCTACGACGGGTGGACGCCCAACTACATGTTCACCATCGCCCACGCCCACAACGCGGTGGGGCGCTTCTACGAGGTGGCGAGCTACGGCCCCGACAACCGCACGCTGCGCGCCGGGGCCACCACCACGAGCCGGGAGTGGTTCCGGCCCAACCCGCCCCTCCCCGAGATCGCGTGGGGCCCCCGGAACAACACCAACATCCAGCAGTCGGGCGTGCTGCTCTCGCTGAAGTACACGGCGGACCATGCGGACTGGTTCCTGGAGAACTACTGGCTCAAGAACCAGCGCTCGGTGCAGAAGGGAAAGGACGGCCCGGTGAACGCGTGGGTCATCCCCGCCAACCAGCGCCGGAAGGCCGACGCCGCCCAGGCGGTGAACGACCTCATGGCCCAGGGCCTGGAGTTCCACCGCGCCGACAAGGCCTTCCAGCTCGGCGGCGTGCAGGTGCAGGCCGGCGACTACGTGGTGCGCGCCGACCAGCCCTACCGCACGCTGGCGGACATGTACTTTTCGCTGCAGGCGTTCAGCCTGGCCAACCCCCGGCCCTACGACGACACCGGGTGGACCTTCCAGCTCATGCGGAACCTGGAGCTGAAGGAAGTGAAAGACGCCGCGGTGCTGCAGCAGGCCATGTCGCCAGTGACGGCGCCGGTGCGCGCCCCGGGCGGCGTGAACGGCCGCGGCGGCGTGCTGGTGGTGGACCACACCACGGACAACGCGCTGGCGACCTTCCGTTTCCGCCACGCCTCCACGCGCATGCTGGCGGCGGAGCGGGACTTCGAGATGGCGGGGCGCTCGTTCCGCGCGGGGGCGTTCATCATCCCCGAGGGCGGCGATCGCGCGGCGCTGGAGGCCAGCCTCACCGAGCTGGGCCTCTCGGCGTGGGCGGCCAACCAGGCCCCCGACGTGCCCACCCACGAGCTGGACGTGCCGCGCATCGGGTACGTGCACGCGTGGCAGCGGACGCAGGACGAGGGATGGGTGCGGGGCGCGCTGGACTACTACGGCATCCCCTACGCCTACTTCGCCGACCAGAAGCTCCGTGAGGGGAACCTCCGGGCGAAATACGACGTCATCGTCTTCCCCCACGTGGGCGGGAGCGCCCAGTCCCAGGTGGACGGCATCGCCCGCACGGGCGAGCTGCCCCTCCCGTACCGGAAGACGGAGAAGACCCCGAACCTGGGCGGCATCGACGAGAGCGACGACATCCGGGGCGGCATGGGCTTCGAGGGCCTCGTGGAGCTGGCGAAGTTCGTGAAGGAGGGCGGCACGCTCATCGTGGAGGGCTCCACGGCCCTCATCTTCCCCGAGTACGGCCTCACGCCCGGCCTCCGCGTGGAGAGCCCGGAGGGCCTGGTGGCCCCCGGCTCGGTGCACCGGGGCATGATCACCGACAAGACGAGCCCGCTCGCCTACGGCTTCGCCGGCGACCAGGTGCCGGTGTACTTCAAGAACGACCTGGTCCTCGCCGCGGGTGGCGGGGGCGGGGGCTTCGGCGGCTTCGGCGGCGGGGGCCCGAGCCCCTGGCAGAACATCGCGCCCATGGCCACGCGGCCGCGCCTCTCGCCGTGGCAGGCGGACAGCGCGCAGGCCCGGGGCGGGCGCCCCGGCGCCGCCCCCGACCCCGGCTCGGAGTTCGCCGAGATGGCCCGGGCCATGGGGCTGGGCGGCAACACCGGTCAGGCGCCCAGGGTGGTGCTGGCCTTCCCCCAGCGCGCCGACCAGATGCTCCTCTCCGGGGCGCTGGACGGCGGCGAGGCCCTCCAGGGCCGCGCCCAGGTGGTGGACTCGAAGGTGGGCGAGGGGCACGTGGTCTCCTTCGCCATCCGGCCCTTCTGGCGGTGGCAGACCCAGGGCAACTACTTCCTGGGCTTCAACGCGCTGCTGAACTGGAACGACCTGGACGCGGGCCGCGGCGGCGCCACGGCGGCCGACGCTGGTGGCGGGCGTCCGGAGCGGTAGACGCGGCCGGCGGGCAGCCACGTCCCCCTCGGGCGTGGCTGCCGCCGCCTTCCTGCTCCTGGGCGTCCTCTCCTGCGCCCCCGACGCAGGCCGGCCCGCGCGCGAGCCCGACCCCCTCGGTGCATACGTCGAGCAGACGGCGCAGGGCTCGCGCCCACCCCTCCCGGTGGTGGCCGCCTTCGACGGGCTCGGCGAGGGCTTCGTGGGCCCTCAAGGCGCCTGGGCGGGCCGCAACCCGTCGGACAACAGCCTGGCGGTGGGTCCCGACCACGTCGTCCAGACGGTGAACTCGACGCTGGCCATCTTCGACAAGGCGGGCCGCGTGCTGTACGGGCCCGTGCCCACCAACACGGTCTTCCACGGCTTCGGCGGCTCGTGCGAGGCCCGCAACAACGGTGACGCGGTGGTGCGCTACGACCAGCTCGCCGGGCGGTGGCTCGTGGTCATGCCCCTCTTCCGTCGGGCGGCGGCGCGCCCGGACCAGCCGGAGGAGTGGACCGCGGCGGGCGGTGTGTACCTGAGCCCGCCGGGGGTCGCGGGCCAGCCGGGCGAGCCCGCGCCCCTCTTCGTGCCGCCTCCGGCCGCCGAGCCCACCCCCGACACGCGCCGCCCTCCCGGGGGGGCGCCCCCGCCCCAGGAGACGGGGCCCTGGTCCATGTGCTACGCCATCAGCACGGGATCCGACCCCATGGGGCCGTACCACCGGTACGAGTTCCTCCGACCCCTCTTCCCCGACTACCCCCGCCCCGCGGTCTGGCCCGACGGCTACTACGTGCCCACCAGCACCGGCGACGACGTCATCCAGAAGCACGTCTGCGTCGTGGACCGCGCCGCCCTGCTCGCGGGAGCGCCCGCGACGGAGCAGTGCGTGGTGGTGGACGGCGTGAACTTCCTCAACAATGCGGACCTGGACGGGCAGGCGCTTCCGCCGGCGGGCGCGCCCAACCCGGTGCTGGCCACGGGGGGCACCCAGCTCCACGGAGTCTTCGGCGACGACGCACTCTACGCCTGGCGCTTCCACGTGGACTGGGACGACCCGTCGGCCACGCGCCTCGACGGCCCCGACACCCTCCGGGTGGCGCCCTACCGCTACCTCTGCGACGGGCAACTCACCAACTGCGTCCGCCAGCCGGGCACCGACCGCCACCTGGACGCCCAGGGGGACAAGCTCATGGCCCGGGTCGTGTACCGGAACGTGGACGGGGCCCAGCGGATCGCGGCGGTCCACTCGGTGGCCACGCGCGCCGGGGGGGGTGGGGTGCGCTGGTACGAGCTGGAGGTGGCCGCCGACGGGAGCCTTTCCCTCCGCCAGCAGGGCACCTACGCCCCGGACGGGTTCTACCGCTGGCTGGGGAGCCCCGCCCTCGACGCCCGGGGCAACCTGGCCGTCGGGTACTCCTTCGGGGGGACGCCCCACTACCCCGGCCAACGCTTCGCCGCGCGCCTCCAGGGCGACCCCCTCGGGGTCCTCACGTTCCAGGAGACGGTGCTCGTCGAGGGCGAGGGATCCCAGACCGGCACGCTGCGGTGGGAGGACTACACCCAGACCGCCATCGACCCGGTGGACGACTGCACCATCTGGTACGTGGGCGACTGGCTGAAGGCCGGCGCCGAGGCCTACTCGACGCGCATCGGGGCGTTCCGGCTGCCGGGGTGCGACGGCCCTCCCGGCGGGCGGTGACCCACGGGGCGGGCCGGGCCGCTACCAGCTCTCCTGGGCGGTGCGCGCGATGATCTCCTCCTGGAGGTCCCGCCCGATGTCCACGAAGTAGTCGCTGTACCCGGCCACCCGCACGAGCAGGTCGCGGTACCGCTCGGGGTGGGCCTGGGCGTCCCGGAGGGTGTCGGTGTCCACCACGTTGAACTGGATGTGGTGGCCCCCCAGCCGGAAGTACGTCCGTACGAGGGACGAGAGCTTGCCCACCCCGGCCTCTCCCTCCAGCACCTGGGGGAGGAAGCGTTGGTTGAGCAGCGTCCCGCCGCTCCGCACCTGGTCCAGCTTGCCCAGGGACCGGCATACCGCGGTGGGCCCCTTCCGGTCCGCCCCGTGGGCCGGCGACGTCCCGTCGGAGATGGGGAGACCGGCGCGGCGCCCGTCGGGCGTGGCCCCCACCCGCGTGCCGAAGTACACGTGGCACGTCGTGGACAGCATGTTGAGATGGTAGCGGCCGCCGCGGGTGTTGGGCCGCCCGTCGATGACGCCCAGAAGAGACGCGTACACGCGACGTGCGAGCTCGTCGGCCCCCTCGTCGTCGTTGCCGAAGCGGGGCGTGCGGTTGAGGAGCCGCTGGCGGAGAGGCTCTTCGCCCTCGAAGTCCCGGGCCAGGGCATCCAGGAGCCGGTCCATGGACACCGAGCCGTCCCCGAATACGTGGGTGCGCAGCGCCGACAGGCAGTCGGTGGTGGTGCCCAGGCCGCAGCACTGGATGTACGTGGTGTTGTAGCGCGGCCCGCCGTCGTGGTAGTCCCGGGCCTCCTCGATGCAGTCCCGGATCAGCACGGACAGCAGCGGCGCCGGGCAGTAGCGGGCGTACAGCGACTCCACGGTCTGGTTCACCCTCACCTTCACGTCCACCAGCCACCGGAGCTGCGCCTCGAAGGCGTCATAGACGTCGTCGAACGACGCGAAGGAGGTGGCGGCCCCCGTGGCGGGCCCCACCCGCCGTCCCGAGGCCGGGTCCACGCCGTCGTGGAGCGCCAGCTCCAGGATCTTGGGTGTGTTGAGGTAGCCGGTGAGGAAGTAGGCCTCCTTGCCGAAGGCCCCCACCTCGATGCACCCGCTGCTCCCACCCTCCCGGGCGTCGCGCACGTCCTTGCCCTGGCGCACCAGCTCGGCGGATACCGCGTCGGCGTTGAAGACCGACGGGTACCCGTACCCCTTCCGGATGATACGGCACGCCGCGTTCAGGAACCGGTCGGGGGTGCGGGCGCTGATCTGGACGTTGCTCTGGGGCTGGAGCAGCGGCACGTCGTCCACGACCTCCAGGAGCAGGTACGAGAGGTCGCTCACGGCGTCGTCCCCGTCGGGGGTGAGCCCGCCGAGGTTGATGTTCACGAAGTCGTTGTACGTGCCGCTCTCCCGGGCGGTGACCCCCACCTTCGGCGGCGCGGGGTGGTTGTTGAACTTCACCCACAGGCACCCGAGCAGCTCCCGGGCGCGCGCGTCGTCCAGCGTGCCGTCGGCCAGGCCCTTCCGGTAGAACGGGAGCAGGTGCTGGTCCAGGTGGCCCGGGCTCATGGCATCCCACCCGTTGAGCTCGCTCACCACCCCCACGTGGGCGAACCAGTACGCCTGGATCGCCTCGTGGAAGTCGCGGGGCGCGCGGGCGGGCACGCGCCGGCACACCCGGGCGACGTGGAGGAGCTCGTCACGGCGCGTCGCGGAAGCCTCCCGGGAAGCCAGCGCCTCGGCCAGTTCGGCGTAGCGCTCGGCCAGGCGGACCAGGGCCCGGCACGCGATGTCCATGGCGTCGAGCTGCTCGGCCTTGCGGGTGGCGTCGGGGTCGGTCAGGTAGTCCAGGCGCGCCCTCCGCTCGGCGATGTCGGCCCGGAAGTCCTCCATGCCCTAGCGGTAGAGGGTCCCGTCCAACGCCGTGTGCCCAGGCGAGCGCTGTTCCATGAACTCGGTGAACACCCCCGCCTCGTAGGCTTCACGCCACTCCCGGGGCACCTGGGCGAAGACCCGGTCGCGCATGGAACGGCCCCGCCAGAACGGGATCACCTCCCGCTCGTAGCGCTCGATGTCGGCGTCGTCGACGCGGTAGGGCGTGCTGGCGCGACCGTTCAGCGTGCGCAGGTCCTCCACCGTGTGGCACGTCAGCTCCGGGTACGTGGGCACCAGCTTGGGTCCCGGCCCCCGGTCGCCCACGATGAGCTCGTGGGGGCCGATGCGCAGCGCCCGGTGCTCGCACAGATGGAGGAACGCCAGGGCGCGGAGCACCGGCACGGGGTGCCTGCCCTCGCTCTCGCGGTAGAAGGCCGTGAGCAGCTCCGCCCGCTCCGTGGACACCCGCACCTCCGCCGCCGCGCTCTCCTCCACCAGCTTCGCCACACGTGGGTTCACGTCGTCACTCCTCGTGGACGGGAAGCCCGCGCCGACGGAGGCTCTCGCTCCACCGTCGCAGGGCCGACCCGGGGATCTCGTCGTCGTCGTTCATCAGCCAGGGCAGGCCGAACCTCCGGTGCTTGTCCCGGGCCGACGCGTGGAACGGCAGCAGGCGCACGCCTTCGATGCCCGGAAGCGTGCGCAGGAACTCCCCGCTCTGTTCGATGCTCCGGTCGTCGGTGACGCCGGGGATAAGCGGGATCCGGATCTCCACCCGGGCCCCGGCATGGACCAGGCGCACCAGGTTGTTGAGGATGGGGCGCAGGGGGACGCCGGTGACCCTCCGATGCAGCTCCGGGTCCATGACCTTCAGGTCGTACAGGAAGAGGTCCGTGTCCCTGGCCACCCGCATGAGCACCTCCGGCGCCGCGAAGCCGGTGGTGTCCACCGCCCGGTGCAGCTCGCGCCTCCCGCACTCGGCCAGCGCCTCCAGGAGGAAGCGCCACTGGAGAAGGGGCTCGCCTCCCGAGAACGTGACCCCGCCCCCCGACTCGTCGTAGTAGAGGCGGTCGGGCTCGACCTCATCCATGAGTGCCTCCACCGTCACGCTCCGGCCCACGAGGGTCCGGGCCTCCGACGGGCACGCCGCGACGCACGCCGCACCGCCGTCGCACAGGGCGGAGTCGGTGACCACCCCGGCGGGCGTCAGCGAGAGCGCGCCCCGCGCGCACGCCTCCACGCACGCCCCGCACCGCAGGCACCGTTCGGCGTCGTAGTGGACGAAGGGCTCCCGGCCCCGGCTCTCGGGGTTGTGGCACCACCAGCACCCCAGGGGGCACCCCTTGAGGAAGACGGTGGTGCGGATCCCAGGCCCGTCCCGGAGGGAGTAGCGCTGGACGTTGAAGACGAGGCCGGTGGTCACGCCGTACGGCCTCCCGCCCCCGTGCGCGGTGGCTCGCTCCCTCCCGACCATCGGCTCCTGCCCAGGCTCCATTCCCACGCACGCCGGCTTGCGCCCCGGGGACCCGGGAGGAGGCGGGGGCGGTCCACGGGGCGACGAAGCGTGCCCCGGTCATCAAGAACGTTAGTCGCCCGCCCCTCCGGTGTCAGCCGATCCGGGCCGGTTGCCGCGACGTGGGCGCCCCCCGCCAGGAGATCTTTCCTTCCGTCCCCGGGGTCCTGGTTGCACATTCGCGGGGAGTGCGGCCCCCCCGCACATCGGCACCGAGCAGGAGACGACGCATGAGACCGTGGATCCCCTCCCCCTGGCGCGCCGTCCGTCGCGCCGCGCTGCTGACCCTCGCCCTCGCCGGAGCGGCCTCGGCCCTCCACGCCCAATCCGCGAGCCCGGGGGCCATCGACATCCCCTTCGAGCGCTTCGTGCTGGACAACGGCCTCACGCTCCTCGTCCACGAGGACCACAAGGCGCCCATCGTGGCCGTGAACATCTGGTACCACGTGGGCTCGAAGAACGAGAAGCCGGGCAAGACCGGCTTCGCCCACCTGTTCGAGCACCTGATGTTCAACGGGAGCGAGAACTACAACGACGACTACTTCAAGGTGCTTGAGCCCCTGGGCGCCACCGACCTGAACGGAACCACCAACAACGACCGCACGAACTACTTCCAGAACGTGCCCACGTCGGCGCTGGACGTGGCGCTCTGGATGGAGTCCGACCGGATGGGGCACCTCATCGGCGCCATCGACCAGGCCAAGCTGGACGAGCAGCGCGGGGTGGTCCAGAACGAGAAGCGCCAGGGCGAGAACCAGCCGTACGGCCAGGTCTTCAACCGCATCTTCGAGAACACCTACCCCGCCGGCCACCCGTACTCGTGGTCGGTCATCGGGTCCATGGAGGACCTTGACGCCGCCTCCCTCGAGGACGTGCACGAGTGGTTCGGCCAGTACTACGGCGCCGCCAACGCCGTCATCGTGCTGGCCGGGGACATCGACCCCCAGACCGCCCGTGCCAAGGTGGAGCGGTACTTCGGCGACATCCCCGCCGGCCCGCCGGTGACCAAGCACCAGGCGTGGCCCGCCAAGCGCACCGGCACCCACCGCATGTCCATGCAGGATCGGGTGCCCCAGGCCCGCATCTACAAGGTGTGGAACGTGCCCCAGTGGGGAACCGACGAGGCCATCCACCTCGACCTGGTGGGCTCGGTGCTCTCCTCGGGCAAGACGTCGCGCCTCTACAAGCGGCTGGTCTACGACGAGCAGATCGCCACGTCGGTGAGCGCGGGGATCTTCGAGCGCGAGCTGGGCAGCATGTTCCTGGTGCAGGCCAGCGTGCAGCCCGGCGGCGACCTGGCGGCGGTGGAGCGGGCGCTGGACGAAGAGGTGGCCCGCTTCCTCCGGGAAGGGCCCACCGCCGAGGAGCTGGCGCGGGCCCAGGCCCAGTACCGGGCCGGCTTCATCCGGGGCATCGAGCGCATCGGCGGCTTCGGGGGCAAGTCCGACGTCCTGGCCCAGAACGAGGTCTACGCCGGGGACGCCGCGTTCTATCGGACGCGCCTGGAGAAGACCGCCTCGGCCGCGCCGCAGGACCTGCGGAAGGTGGCGAACGACTGGCTGAGCGACGGGCAGTTCGTCCTGGAGGTCCACCCCTATAGCGAGGGCCGCACCATCGCCTCCGGCGTGGACCGCTCACGCCTCCCCGACGTGGGGGCGCCCCCGGCCGTGGACTTCCCCGACGTGCAGCGCCGGACGCTCGCCAACGGCCTGGAGATCGTGCTGGCCCGCAGGGACGCCATCCCGGTGGTGAACCTCCGGCTCCTGATCGACGCGGGCTATGCCTCCGACGCCCAGGCGAGCCCGGGCACCGCCAGCCTGGCCATGAACATGCTGGACGAGGGGACCACGTCCCGGGACGCCCTCCAGATCAGCGAGGACCTCCAGCGCCTGGGGGCCACGCTGTTCACCGGCTCCAACCTGGACGTCTCCATGGTGAGCATGTCGGCGCTCACCGAGAACCTGGACGCCTCGCTGGACCTCTTCGCCGACGTGGTCCAGCACCCCTCCTTCCCCGAGACCGACTTCGAGCGCCTGCGCCGCCAGGTCCTGGCCGGCATCCGGCAGGAGGCGGTGCAGCCCATCGCCATGGCGCTGCGGGTCATGCCCAAGCTCATGTACGGCGAGGGCCATCCGTATGCGCTCCCCCTCACCGGTTCGGGCACGACGGCGACGGTGAGCGCCATGACCATCGCCGACCTGCGCCGCTTCCACGAGACCTGGGTCAAGCCCAACAACGCCAAGCTCCTGGTGGTCGGCAACACCACCATGGACGAGATCGCCGGCAAGGTGGAGCGGGCGTTCAGCGGCTGGCGGCGCGGCGACGTGCCCGCCAAGGACCTGGCCGAGGTCGCGCACCAGGACGGCCAGGCCATCTACCTCATGGACCGCCCCCAGGCCCAGCAGTCGGTGATCTTCGCGGGCCACCTGGCGCCGCCCAAGTCCGATCCCGACGACATCGCCATCTCCATGATGAACACGGTGCTCGGCGGCGACTTCACCGCGCGGGTGAACATGAACCTGCGGGAGGACAAGCACTGGTCGTACGGGGCGCAGACGCTGGTCTGGGACGCCCGGGGCCAGCGCCCGTTCCTGGTCTTCGCCCCGGTGCAGAGCGACAAGACCATGGAGTCGGTCCAGGAGATCGTGGCGGAGCTGAACGGGATCACCGGCGCGAAGCCCGTCACCCCCGACGAGCTGGACCGGGCGGTGAAGAGCCGCACCCTCACGCTGCCGGGATCCTGGGAGACCGGCGGCGCCGTGCTGGGCTCCCTCGCCGAGATGGAGCAGTACGGTCTGGCGGAAGACTACTTCGACACGCTGGCGGATCGGATCCGGGGCATGACGTTGGAGCGGATCAACGCGGTCGCCCGCCGCACCGTCATGCCGGGGCGGGTCATCTGGGTGGTGGTGGGGGACAAGGCTTCCATCCAGGACGGGCTCAAGTCCCTGAACCTGGGCCCCATCTTCGAGATCGACGCCGACGGGAACGTCATCGGACGGCTGGTGAGCTGAGGGGCCCGGCGCGGGGGCGCGTACCTTGCCGCACGCCGCCCCCGCGCCCACTTTCGCCAGCCGACGTCGAATCGTTCCCCTCACCAGGTGCCTGCCCCATGCTGGTGACACCCTTTCGCGCCCTGGGCGCGCTGGCCGCCCTCGCCCTCCTGGCGGCCCCGGCGGCCTCCCAGGAGACCCCGTGGACGCCGCTCAAGCGCGGCAGTGACAACATCGAGACCCTGGGCCACGTGCCCCTGGGTCCCCGCCTCTCCGTGGCCGACCTGGACATGGAGCAGGAGCTCAGCCGCCCCTACGTCTACGTCGCCCGCATGGTGTACGGCGACGAGGGGCCCAAGGGCACGGACATCATCAGCATCGCCGACCCGGAGAAGCCCCAGGTGCTCTACCGGTGGAGGATCGAGAACCAGGATCTCCACCAGCGCACCGGCGGCATGGACGTGAAGCACTTCAAGGTCGGCGACCGCTACTACGTGGTTCAGTCCCTCCAGTTCGGCCAGGGCGGACCCGACACCGACCTGGGCGCGGTGGTGCTGGACGTCACCGGCCTCCCCGACCCTTCCACGGTGAAGGAGGTGGCGCGCATCCGGGAGCCGGAGAACCCGGGGGGCTTCCACAACATCTTCATCTACAAGCACTCCAACGGCGGCGTGTACCTCTTCACCACGGTGAGCGGGCCGTACGCCAACGTGTACGACCTGCAGAAGGTGGTGAGCGGCGACGTGGCCAACGCCCGCGTGGCCCGCGTCCCCGTCCCCGAGTCGGAGATGGGGCGGGGAAGCGCCCGGGGATACCACGACTTCTACGTGGGCTACCACCCCGACACCGGGGAGGACCGCTTCTACGGCGGCGGGACCGGCGGCTACTACATCTACGACGTCACCGACCTGCAGAACCCCCAGCTCCGCATCACGCTCACGGGAGTCAGCGGGGTCTCGTACGGGCACACCTTCACCCCGAGCCCCGACGGCCGGTACGTGGTGGCGGAGACCGAGTACCAGTACGCGCCGCTGCGCATCTTCGACCTGAAGCCGGCGCTGGACGGCGAGCGCACGAACATCCGCGAGCCCATCTCGGCCTTCACCGCCGACTGGCGCCACCTGGTGCACAACCACGAGGTGCGCTGGCCCTACGTGTTCGTGTCCGGGTACCTGGACGGCCTCCAGATCTTCAACCTCCAGGACCCGGAGAACCCGGTGACCGCCGGCTACTACGACACGTACATCGGCCCGCCCAACACCGACCGCTACTCCCAGTTCAACGGCGCCTTCGGCGTCGACGTGCGCAACGCCGACGGGCTCATCGTCATCAGCGACATGTCCACCGGCTTCTGGACCTTCCGCATGGAGGGATTCCAGGGGTGGAACGGCGAGGACTGGGGCTACCCCGACATCTCGTCGGTGCAGAAGTGGGACCAGGGGCCGGTGAAGCGCCCCATCAGCCAGTAGGCGCGGCGGGCGACGGGTCCCGGGCGTTCCGGCCCAGGACCCGCACCGTCCCCAGGTAGACCAGCGGGTAGCCCACGAGCTGCCCCGCCATGAACCAGACGGGATGGGTGAACGAGAGCCAGTTGTTCACGCTCCCCACCAGCGCCAGCCCCACCACGACGGCGACGAGGGCGTGGGGGCGGCCGCCTGCCAGGCGGCCGGCAACCCACGCGCCCAGGAACGCGCCCAGGAGCTCGGAGCCCAGGGGGAGGAGCCAACCCACCGCCGGCATGGCGCCCAGGTGCTCGTTGAGCGCCTCTCGGGCGCCAGGGTCCATGGGGTCGATCCCGGGAGGGAGGGGGTAGAGCAGCGTACCGACCCACTGGACGGCGAGCACCACCGAACCCAGCACCACCAGGCCTGCCAGCGCCGCACCGATCTTGCGTCCCACGTTCGCCTCCAGGGGGAGAGGGGCACGAGGCCCCAACCATGAAGCCGGGCGGCGGGCTTCGCCACCCTCCCGCAGCACAACCCGGCGCCGGGCTGTCTATAAGGGGAAGACGGAGACATCGACCCCATCGCCCGCGCCGGACCCTCCACCCGACCCGGGCTACCTCCATAGACCATGCGCGCCCCCCTGGTTGCCGCCCCGCTCCTCCTGGTCGCCGCCTGCTCCGAGTCCGCCCTCATCCTCGAGCCACCACCCCTTCTGCCTCCTCGGGTCGTGGCCGCCGCCAAGGAGCGCTGGTACCCGGTGACGGGGGCGACGGTGACGAGCATCGCCGAGTCCCTGCGCCGGAACACCCTGGAATGGGAGCGGGAGCACGCATACGCCCTCACCACGTGGCGGGTGGGGTGGGGCGGCCGCTCCACGAGACACCAGGGCATCTGCCGCCTCGTGGACCTCCAGGTGAGGGTGGACGTGGACATGCTCATGCCCCGGTGGGTGGACGGGGAGCGCGGCACGTTCCAGGCCCTGGTGCGTTGGGGGGACTTCGAGAGCGCTCTCCGCGCCCACGAGGAGGGGCACAGGGACATCGCCTACCGAGCCGGCATCGCGTTGCACGGGCGACTGGAGGAGCTCCAGGACCCCTCGTGCGTCGCGCTGGCCCAGCGGGCCCGGGCGGAGGCCACCGCCCTCCTCGCCGAGTACCAGGAGCGGGACCGGCGCTACGACCGCCGGACGGAGCGGGGCCGCCTCCAGGGCGTCGCCTGGTAGGCTTGACCTCCGCCACGGCGCCCCCCTACCCTCCGTCTTCGTCGCCCCCCGGGAGTCGGGGGGCCCCGCCCCGTCCGGAGGACGCCCGAGGATGACCGCAACCGTGACCGCGCTGTTGACCGCCGCGGCCATGGGCTGGATCGCGCCCCCACCCGACGCTTCTCCCGCGTCGTCCTGCGCGGCCGATCCGGGCGCGGCGTACTACGCGGTGGACCTGGTGACCACGAAGCGCCTCCCCGGGACCGGACGGGCCTTCGGAACGGGACACGTCACCTACGCCCGCTCCCCCTTCGGCGTGGCCCTGGCCGAGGACGGCTCGTACCTCTACGACGTGCGCGTCCAGCTCTCGGAGATGAAGCGCCCCGACGGCGGCGTCCTCGTCGCATGGATCACCACGCCCGAGGTGGACCGCATCCACCGGCTCGGTGTCCTGGACGAGGGGCTGTCCGTCTCGGGCCAGGTGTCCTGGAACAAGTTCCTGGCGGTGGTCACCCTGGAGAGCGAGGACGACCCCGCAGCCACCGGGTGGTCCGGCCCCATCGTCATGAGGGGGATGTCCCGGAGCGGCATGATGCACACCATGGCCGGCCACGGCCCCTTCCAGCAGGAACTGTGCGCCAAATACGGCTACCGGTGAAATCGCGACATGCCGTAGGCACGTCGCGATTTCACGGACGGATCTGCGACACGCGGGACGCGCGTCGCAGATCCGCCCGCCCCGGCTTGCTCCAGGCCGCCGGCCGTCTGCTCCCCGGACGCCTCGGCGTCGCCGCCCTCGCTGCGCTCGCGGCGATCCTCCCCTCCGCGTCCGCCGCCCAGGTGGACCACTCCATGCACATGGGGCACGCCATGCCCATGGCGGCGGGGTGGAGGATGGTGCCCATGGACCCCAACATGCCCATGCTCCCGGGCATCGAGGAGCTGGTGCCGGTGGTGGGGGCGTTCCTCCCCGGCCTGGGGGTGGACCCGGCCACGCTCCCGGTGGCCCGGCCCTCGGAGGTGGTGGCGCTGGGTGACGGCGACACGCTGGACATCGCCGTGTCCCTGGTGCGCCGCACCCTCGACGGCCAGGAGGTGGTGATGTACGGGTACAACGGCCAGTACCCGGGGCCCCTCATCCAGGCGCCCAGGGACGCCACGGTGGTGGTGCGCGTCACCAACGAGATCCAGATGCCCACCACCATCCACTGGCACGGGGTGCGCCTGGACAACCGCTTCGACGGCGTGCCGGGCGTGACGCAGCCCGCCATCCAGCGGGGGGAGAGCTTCACCTACCAGGTCCACGTCCCCGACGCGGGCATGTACTGGTATCACCCCCACGTCCGCGAGGACGTTCAGCAGGACCTGGGGCTCTTCGGGAACCTGCTCGTCACCTCCCCCGACCCGGACTACTACGGGCCGGCCCACAGGGAGGAGGTCTTCGTCCTCGACGACATCCTCATGGACGGGCAGGGGCTCCTCCCCTTCGGCGACGACGCGCCCACCCACGCCCTCATGGGGCGCTTCGGCAACGTCTTCATGGTGAACGGGGAGACGGACTACGCCCTCTCGGCCCGCAGGGGCGAGGTGGTGCGCTTCTACCTCACCAACGTGGCCAACACCCGCACGTTCAACGTCACGTTCGGCGACGCACGGGTGAAGGTGGTGGCCTCCGACGTGAGCCGCTTCCAGCGGGAGGAGTGGGTGCGGAGCGTCGTCATCGCCCCCGCCGAGCGCTACGTGGTGGACGTGCGCTTCGACGAGGCGGGCACGGTGGCCATCGCCAACAGCATCCAGGCGGTGAACCACTTCCGCGGGGAGTTCTACGCCCAGGTGGACACGCTGGCGCTGGTGACGGTGTCCGACGAGCCCGCCACGCCCGACCTGGGCGAGGCCTTCGCCACGCTCCGCCGCCACGCCGAGGTGGACGCCGACATCGAGCGCTACCGGCCCCTCTTCGGGAAGGCGCCGGACAAGGAGCTGGAGACCACGCTCCGCATCCAGGGGCTCCCGGTGCCCATCGTCCAGGCCATGGAGATGGACACGCTGTACGTGCCGCCCATGGAGTTCAACGACGCCATGCCCATGATGAACTGGCTCTCCACCGCCGAGCAGGTCACCTGGATCCTGCGGGACCGGGCGACGGGTGCGGAGAACGGCGACATCGCCTGGCGCTTCAGGGTGGGCGACGTGGTCAAGGTGCGGGTCTTCAACAACCCCCGGTCGTTCCACCCCATGAACCACCCCTTCCACATCCACGGGCAGCGCTTCCTGGTGGTGTCCACGGACGGCGTGCCCAACCCGAACATGGTGTGGAAGGACACGGCCATCGTGCCGGTGGGCTCCACCGTGGACCTCCTGGTGGAGATGTCCAACCCCGGGACGTGGATGGCCCACTGCCACATCGCCGAGCACCTCCACTCGGGCATGATGTTCAGCTTCGTGGTGGAGGGATGAGCCGCGCCGCCGTGGCCCTCGTCTCCGTCGCCGGCGTGGCCGTGGTGGTGGCGGGCATGATGAACATCGTGGACAACACCCGGACCCGGCGGGAGATAGAGGGTCTCCGGACCCGGATCTACCAGGCCCGGGCCGCCGCCGACTCGTGCCGCGGCTCCCTCATGCTCGCGGAGAGCGGCTTCCGGGACTTCGACGCCCGGGTGGACTCGCTCCGCGCCGAGGTGCGGGCGTTCGAGGCGCTGGACCCCCGGGGCGTTCCCGAGGCGCGGTACGAGGAGTACATGGTGCGCTTCAACGCGTACAACGACTCGGTGGCGGCGTGGCGGGCCCTGGCGGCGCGACTCCGTGCCGACGAGGAGGCTTGCCGCGCCCTGGTGGAAGCGCACAACGCCCTGGGCGACTCGCTGCGGCGCCGCCTTGTCGAGGAAGGCACCGAGGTCCCGCCGGCGCCATGACCGTCGAGGACCCCGGCACCCTCGAGGACCCGAAGCGGCCCGGAGAGCGGGAGCGGGCGCTCCTCCGTAGCCGGAAGACCTCCGCCGACACGCTCTTCCTGGTCGGGCTCCTCGTCGGTGGTCCCACCATCACCGTGGGCGGGCGCTTCGAGCTGGGTGCCTTCGTCGTCCTGGCCGGCGCCTTCGCCTCCGTCCTCCGCCGCTACACCCGCTGGTCCCTCCCCGGAGACGTGGCCATCGCGAGCCTCCTGGCCGCCGTGGTGGCCTCTCTGGTCCTGGAGCCCGCGAGCCACGTCGTGGAGGACGCCCTGGCCGACGAAGCCGCCCGCCACGCCTACGCCGCCGCGCTGGACGCGCAGCAGCCCGACGTCCTGGTGGAGGGGCGGGGCCCCGGCGAGGTCACCATCTGGTTCACCGTCTCCCAGGAGGTGGCGGGGGAGTGCGGCGAGTACCCCCCTCCCGAGGTGCGCGCCCACCTGGCCGACCTGGGGTTCCTGCGGGTGGTGGTGACCGTGCCGAACCAGCTGGGGGGGGGGCTCTGCTCGTTCGTGCCGTGAGGAGGGGGGGGGGGGGGCCCGCGCGGGGCCCCCCCCCCGCCCCCCCACCGCAGAC
>BTVB01000012.1:5903-61727 GCA_045863275.1 Gemmatimonadota bacterium | reverse complement strand
GCGCCCGGCCCCCCCGGGGGGGGGGGGGGGCGGGGGTGGTGGGGGGGGGGGGGGGGGGGCCGCCCCCGGGGGGGGCCCCCCCCTCGTCACACGCGAACCGTCTTCCCTACCGGACGCGCAGCGTCACCGGGTGGTTCGGGTCGTCGTACGGCCGCAGGTGCTCCTCCAGGAACGCCCACGTCCGGTTCCACGAGTCGCGCTGGGCGGGAGAGTCCACCCGCTCCAGGGTCTCCCGGTCCACCCGGCGGCTGAAGGCGTGCCCGATGCTGTTCCCCCAGGGCGTCGGGTCCACGTAGATCTTCGTCTCCGAGAGCGTGGGCTTCACGTCGCGGAGCTTGTAGACCAGCATGGAGGCCTCCTCGAAGTCCACGTCCTCGTCGTTGGTGGCCACGTGCACGAGGAGCGGCGTCTCCAGCTTCTCCACCTGGTAGTAGGGCGAGCGCTCCACGTAGATCTCGCGCTGCTCGAAGGGGAGCCCCTGGATCCGCGCCTGGGTGGAGAAGCTCCGCTGGTAGCGGGGGCCCTTCCACGAGAGGCGCTGGATGAGGTTGGTCACCGGGACGATGGCCGCCCCCGCCTTGAAGGGGTACTCGTTGCGCGTGAGGGACATGATGGTGATGTAGCCGCCGTGGCTCCATCCCATCATCCCCACCCGGTCCGGGTCCACGTGGGGGAGCGTGGCCTTCATGTAGTCGTAGGCCGACATGGCGTCGTCCACCTCGTAGCCGCCGTAGTCGATGGCCCGGTGATGCGCCTCGCCGTACCCGGTGCTGCCGCGGTACTCGGGGGCGATGACGACGTAGCCCCGCTCCACCGCCTCGCGGACGAAGGGCCACATGGTCTCGCCCCAGTTCCCGTGCACGCCGCCGTGCACCCAGATCATGGCCGCGTGGCCCCGGGGGCCCCGCTTCTCCATGGGCTGGAACAGGTACGCGGGGATGTCCATGTCCCCGACGCGGCTGCGGTACGTGACCTTCTGGAAGTCCACCACGCCGGCGGTGACGGCGCGGTAGATGCTGTCCGTGCGCGCCTTGCCCTCCATGGCCTCGGCGTAGTCGGACTCGGGGTGGTCCTCCCACTTGTCGCTGACGTACAGCTCGGCGGCACGGGCCGAGTCCATGGGCACGATGCGCCTCGGCCGCTCCTCCTGCTGGGCGGAGACGGCGGGGACGAGGGCGAAGAAGAAGAGGGCCGTCAGGGCGACGAGATCCGCCCGGGGCCGGAGGGGCCGGTCAGGGGTCATGGGTGGTGTCCTTGTGGTAGCGGAGCGTGACGAGGCAGGATCCGAGGCCGGTCGGAGTCTGTCAATGGCGCCGGGGAGGGCGTACACTCGGGAGATCACCCCGTCGATCCCCGCACCCGAACCGCTCCATGATGCGTCCGATGAAGCGCCCCTGGCTCCTCGCGTTCCTCCTGGCCGCCTGCGGCGGCGAGGCCCCCCCCGCCGATGCGCCTTCCCAGGGCCCTCCCCCTCCTCCACCGGCGACGATGGTCGAGCTGGTCGGCGAGTACGCCGCGGGCCCCGACACCCTGTCGCTCCTGGAGCGGGACGGCGCCCTCTGGATCGCCCCCTGGGGAGGTCGGGAGGAGCGGCTCGTCCACGACGCCGGCGACCTGTGGATGGCCGACTCTTCGGATGCGCCGGTTCGGGCCGTTCGCACGGAGGGGGCCGTCACGGGACTCACGGTGTCGGGAGCTGCCTATGACCGCATCACGCTGGGCGGCGTGGGGGGCGAGCCCTTCCGCATCACGCCCCTGCGCCCCGCGGAGGAGCTCCGAGCCGAGGCGCTGGCGGCCTCGCCGCCGGCGGAGGAGGGCGACCTCCTCCCGTCGGACCTGGTGGAGCTGGTCTCCCTGGACGCCACCTTGCGCCTGGACATCCGCTACGCGGGCTCGGACAACTTCATGGGCGAGGTCTTCTACTCCGAGCCCCGCGCGTTCCTGCAACGCCCCGCCGCCGAGGCGCTGGTGCGGGCCCACGAGTGGCTGGGGGAACGGGGCTACGGGCTCCTGATCCACGACGGGTACCGCCCGTGGTACGTGACCCGGATGTTCTGGGACGCGACGCCCGAGGCGCTCCGCGAGTTCGTGGCCGACCCCACCGAGGGCTCCCGCCACAACCGGGGGTGCGCCGTGGACCTGACCCTCTACGACCTGGCCACCGGCGAGCCCGTGGAGATGCCCGGCGGCTACGACGAGTTCTCCCGCCGCTCCTACCCGGATTACCCGGGTGGAACCAGCCGCCAGCGGTGGCACCGGGAGCTGCTCCGGCAGGCCATGGAAGCCCAGGGCTTCACCGTCTACGAGGCCGAGTGGTGGCACTTCGACCACGCCGACTGGCGGCGGTACGCCCTGGGAAACCAGCGCTTCGAGGAGCTGGGGAGCCCCTGATCCCCACGCACTGTCGCCCCGGCGTCCCGCCGTCGAGATTGGAAGATCCGTTGCCCGAGAACCCCGAGTGCGAACCATGCTGAAGCGACGCGCCCTCCGAGCCCTCTCCCTTCTCTTCCTGGCCGCCGCGCTTCCGGCGCCGGCCCGGTCCCAGGACGACTCCCTCCTCACGCTGGAGCGCATCTACGCGTCCCGGGACTTCGCCTCCGACTTCTTCGGGCCGGCGCGGTGGCTGGCCGACGGCTCGGGGTACAGCACGGTGGAGCGGTCCCGGTCGGTGCGGGGGCTGGACATCGTGAGGTACGACCCGGCCACGGGCGCGCGGGAGGTGCTGGTGCCGGCCACCCGCCTCGTGCCCCCGGGGGCGTCGGAGCCCCTCTTCTTCGACGACTACGCCTGGTCCGAGGACGGCGGCAAGCTCCTCCTCTTCACGAATACCGTGCGCGTCTGGCGTACCAACACCAAGGGCGACTACTGGGTGCTGGACCTGGCCGCCGGCACCCTGACCCAGATGGGCGCCGACTTCCCCGAGTCCACGCTCATGTTCGCCAAGTTCTCCCCCCAGGGAGACCGGGTGGCCTACGTCCAGGCCAACGACATCTACGTGCAGGGCCTGGCCGACGGGCGCGTCACCCGCCTCACCGAGGGCGGCTCGCCCACGCTCATCAACGGCACCTTCGACTGGGTCTACGAGGAGGAGTTCTCCCTCCAGGACGGCTTCCGCTGGAGCCCCGACGGCACCCGCATCGCGTATTGGCAGCTCGACGCCTCGGGGGTGAAGGAGTTCGTCCTCACCAACTACACCGACTCCCTCTACCCCACCTTCACCACCATCCCGTACCCCAAGGTGGGGGAGGTGCTGTCGGCGGCGCGGGTGGGCGTGGTGGGCGCCTCCGGCGGGGAGACCGTCTGGATGGACGTGCCGGGCGACCCCCGCAACAACTACATCGCCCGCATGGAGTGGGCCGACGGCTCCGACGAGGTCATCCTGCAGCACTTCAACCGGCCCCAGAACCGGAACCAGGTCATGCTGGCCGACGCCCGCACCGGGCGGGTGCGCACCGTCTTCACCGACACCGACGACGCCTGGGTGGAGACGGTGGACGACCTCCTGTGGATGGACGGGGGGAGCCGCTTCACCTGGGTGAGCGAGAAGGACGGGTGGCGCCACGTGTACGCCATCTCCCGGGAGAACGGCGCCGAGCAGCTCCTCACGCCCTGGCCCATGGACGTGGTGCAGGTGAGCCTCATCGACGACGTGGGGGGCTGGCTCTACTTCATCGCGTCGCCGGAGAACGCCACGCAGCGCTACCTGTACCGGAGCCGCCTGGACGGCTCCGGCGAGCCCCAGCGCCTCACCCCCGCCTCGGCGGAAGGGTGGAACGGCTACACGATCTCCCCCGACGGCGCGTGGGCCTTCCACAACCACTCCCGCATGGACGTGCCCACCACCTGGAGCCTGGTGCGCCTCCCCGACCACGCCACGGTGCGGGTCATGGCGGACAACGCCCAGCTCAAGGAGCGGGTGGCGGGCCTGGCGCGCGGCGACCTGGAGTTCTTCCGCATCGACCGGGAGGACGGCCCGGCGCTGGACGGCTGGATGATGAAGCCGCCCGACTTCGACCCGGCCAAGAAGTACCCGGTGCTCTTCTACGTGTACGGGGAGCCCGCGTCCCAGACGGTGGTGGACCGGTGGGGCGGGAGCACGTACCTCTGGCACCTGATGCTCACGCAGAAGGGGTACATCGTGGCCAGCGTGGACAACCGGGGCACCCCGGCCCCCCGCGGCCGGGCGTGGCGGAAGTCGGTCCACGGAGCCATCGGCGTGCTGGGGCACCAGGACCAGGCCGCCGCCAACCGGGAGCTGCGCAAGCTCCCGTACGTGGACGGCGACCGCATCGGCGTCTGGGGGTGGAGCGGCGGCGGCTCCACCACGCTCCAGATGATGTTCCGCCACCCCGACCTCTACCAGACGGGCATGTCGGTGGCCCCCGTCCCCGACCAACTCCTCTACGACGCCATCTACCAGGAGCGCTACTCGGGGGTGCTCCCCGACTACGCCGACGCGTACCGGGAGGCGTCCCCCATCACCCATGCCGAGGGCCTCCGCGGCAACCTCCTCCTCGTCCACGGCACCGGAGACGACAACGTCCACTACCAGGGCTCGGAGCGCCTCATCAACCGGCTCATCGCCCTGAACAAGCAGTTCACCATGTTCGCCTACCCCAACCGGAGCCACGGCATCTTCGAGGGGGAGGGCACCACGATGCACCTGCGCACCATGCTCACCCGGTACCTGGAGGAGCACCTGCCCCCGGGCGGGAGGGAGCGTCCCGTGTCCTGAGGCCTTCTCGCCTGGCTCGGCGACCTTACGCAGGTCGGTGAGTCCGCGGTCTCGGAGCGTTGCGCGCCACGCTCCGGGCGAAGCCCCGGATGCGCCGTGGTCTAGTGCCTCGCGGAGTCGCCCCCAGGTGGCATTCCCTCGATTGCGTAGACCACTACGCTCTCGGCATCCCACTCGTCCCGCGCCAATGTCACAAGCGTGCTTCCTCGAATCGCCAGGATTCGCTGGGTCCTCGGTAGCTCCACCCACCCTATTGGGCTGAACCCTGCGGACATCGCGAACCAGCGGACCACGGCGCTGCGGGGATCGGGATAGTCCTGTACCCAGATGCGGCCGTCCGCACCGACCTTCAGGTCCCCAAGCGCGGGCCAGGTAGCGTGTGCCTCCAACTCGCGCAGTCGCTCGAGCTCGGCTCGCGCCCTCTTCTGGTCCATACCGGGAAACCGAGAATCTCTATCGACGGGACGGGAACCACGTTCCTCGACCTCACGCATCCTCGCCGATCGCTCCTCTCGTACGTCGGCCCGGGTCGCAGGCCTCGGAGGCCGATCGAGCTTGAGCGGAACCGCCCTGCCCGAGGGCGACAGCCGACGCATGAGCACGGAATCCGAGTGAACGACCAGCAACTCATCGTTCAGGTTCCCCGACAACAGCTCCCGTCCGAAGATGAGCCGCTCGGTGCCCCAGGAGCCGTCCCGCCGATAGAACAAACGCTCTGGTCCCTCCACGCGGACGGGCGCACCAAGCATTCGCCCGGTTGGGTCGAAGAAGCCGAAGGATACGGAGTCTCTCCGCATGCCTTCCGGCTCGCTCCTCATCGCGAAGATGTTCGTGTTACTGCGCAGCACGACGCCACCGTCCGAGGTCGCGCCCACAAACGAGAGGATCATGCTCCCTAGAAGGTCCGCATCGATCAGCGCCGTAGACAGCAGCTCGCCGTCATCGGTGAAGATACTCGCGTTCCCACGTTGGATGTCCCACGCGAGTATGCGGTCACCGGGAAGGGCGGCGACTTCCCGCAACGCACGAAACTCGCCCGGCCCATCCCCCTCTCGTCCGATGGCACGCAGGAAAGCCCCTGACCGGTCGAACAGGCGCACCTCACGGCTCAATCCGTCACTCACTGCAATGCGCCCATCCGAAAGGACCGTCGCTCCCCAAACCTGGGCCAGCGCGTACTCCCGTCGCTCATCGAGCCCCCCCACGCGCGTGACCTCCACCAGGTTCAGCCGCGGCGCGCCCAGTGGCCCGAGAGGGTCCACCTGACCCCGGACGGAAAGCGGTGTCAGTGCCGCCGCCATGACGATGGTGGATACCCGCTGACGCGCGGAAGAGAGGCGGGACATCTTCATCATCGACTCCTGCGGATGTTGCCCCAGGTTGCGGCAGGCCCAGAGCTCGTGCGACGCACGTGGTCAACCACGGGGTGGATGGTGTGACTCACTGGCCGGAACTGAGACCCGCCACGGGCGGCAGCGGCGGCGGTTTCCTCGAACCCCCAGCGGAGGCATCAACGGATAGGCGGGTAGGGAGCTCAACAGCATCTGGAGGCCGAAGGGCAGGGTACCGCACGAACTGCCGGCGAGCAAGCACGCCGTCCCCGTGTCCTGAGGCCTGTCCGGAAAATTCCCACCCACACCTCCGGATTTGCCCCGATGTGCCCGGGGCGCCGCGTGGGGAGATTTCGTGTGGAGAGTCCCCACACGCCGATTTCGCCATGAAGCGCCTCCCCACCGTCGAGACCGCCCCCGCACCCGCCCCCGCGCCCGGTCCCCAACGCCCGCGGCGGAGCGCCCGGCGCGTCGCCGAGCCCGAGGGCCCGGCCGTCCTGGCCTGGCTCGGCGGCCGCACCGGACGCAAGGCCCACCGGACGTTCCGCGTGCGGCTCGTGGTTCAGGGCGCCTTCGCGCTCACGTGCGCGCTCCTGGGCATCCAGTTCGCCCGGTGGTACCAGGCGGCCCAGGCCGGCGCCACGCCGCTCCCCACCCGCCCCGCCGGCGCCGAGGCCTTCCTCCCCATCTCGGGGCTCATGGGGCTGCTGGACTGGTTCTACCAGGGCACGCTCAACGCCATCCACCCGGCCGCCACCGTCCTGGTGCTCGTGGCGCTGGCCATGGCGCTCCTCCTCCGGAAGTCCTTCTGCTCGTGGGTCTGCCCCGTGGGCTTCCTCTCCGACCTCCTGGCCCGTTTCGGACGCTGGTCCTTCGGCCGCACCTTCCGGCCCTGGAAGTGGGTGGACGTCCCGCTGCGCAGCCTGAAGTACGTGCTCATGGGCTTCTTCGTCCTGGCCATCCTGGCCATGAGCCGCGAGGCGCTGGCCGCGTTCCTGGCCTCGCCGTACAACCGCGTCGCCGACGTGAAGATGGGGCTCTTCTTCGCCGACATGAGCCGGGTGGGGATCATCGTCATGGGGTCGCTGGCGGTGGGGTCGGTCTTCATCCAGGGCTTCTGGTGCCGCTACCTCTGCCCCTACGGCGCGCTCCTCGGCCTCTTCTCCTGGGCGTCCCCCACCCGGGTGACCCGCGACGCCACCGCGTGCATCTCGTGCTCCCTCTGCGACAAGGCCTGCCCCTCGCGCCTCCCCGTCTCCAGCCGGAGCGCCGTGCGGAGCGTGGAGTGCACCGGGTGCCTCGACTGCGTGGCGGCCTGCCCGGTGAAGGGCGCGCTGGAGGTCCGCGTGGGGCCCCGCCCCATCCGCCCCCTGGCCTACGCCACGGCCATCGTCGGGCTCTTCCTCGCCGGCTATGTTGGTGCGAGGGCCACGGGGACGTGGGAGAACGCCATCTCCGACGCCGAGTACGTGGACCGCATCCAGAACATCCACTCGGGGGAGTACGGACACCCGGGGATGTAGCGGGACCGGCGGCGGGAGCCGCCGAGGAGGACACGGTGCGCATCGCCATCCTGGGGGGCACGGGCAACGCAGGCCGGGCCGTGGCCCGGCTGCTCCTGGAGCACACCGACCACGACGTCCGGATCTTCGGGCGTGACGCGGGGCGGGCCGCCCATGTGGCGTCTAGCCTGCGCACAGGGACCGGCCGTGACCGCGTCTCCTCCTCCGCCGTCGCCGCCCCCGCGGAACTGGCCGGCGCGCTCGCGGGCCATGACATCCTGATGGTGGCGGCCCCCGTGAGCGCCGACGTGGCTCCCTGGGCGCGGGTCGCCCTCGAGGCCGGCTGCGACTGGCTCGACCTCCTCCTCTCCGTGCCCGCCAAGCACGCGGCCCTGCGCGCCCTCGCCGCCGAACGCCCCTTCGCCGGGCGGTGCCTCGTCACCGACGGCGGCGTCCACCCCGGCCTGCCCGGCGCCCTGGTTCGCCTGGCCGCCGGGAGGATGCAGCTACGCCGGGCCCGGGTCGCCATGCGCTTCGGCGTGGACTGGGGCGCGCTGGACTTCGCCGCCGACACCGTGGCCGAGTTCGCCCAGGAGCTGGGGCACTACGAGGCCCGCCTCTACCGCGACGGCCGCTGGGTCCGGGGGTGGCGGTACGCCAGCGTCTTCGACTTCGGGCCCGGCGTGGGCAGGGTGGGGTGTGCGCCCATGTTCATGGCGGAGTTGGAGGAGGTACAGCGGGCGTTGCCCAACCTCCGGGACGTGGAGTTCCAGGTGGCGGGCTTCGGCCCGCTGGTGGACTGGGTGGGGATGCCCGCCGCGCTGCTCCTCCAGCGCCTGGGGGCGGACCGCGCCGCCTCGCGACTCCTGGGGGGCGCGCTCCGGCGCTTCGGGCGGGGCTCGGGGCCCTCGGTGGTGCTCCTGGAGGCGGAGGGACCGGAGGGCGAGCGCCTCGACCTGCGCCTGACGTGCGGCGACGCCTACGTCCTCACCGCCGCGCCGGTGGTGGCGGCCGTGCGCCAGTGGGAGGAGGCGAGGCGGCCCGGCCTCCACGGCCAGGCGCTCTTCCTCGACCCGGAGCGCCTCCTCGAGGATCTGCCGGGGCTGGGCGTTCGCGTGGGCTGAGCGCGCCGGACGCGGTGCCGGCGCCCCCGCCCTCCGCCCAAGGCCCCCCTACGGCTCGCTGGCGAGAAAGCGGGGGTGGGGGCGAGGCCGCAGGCGGATGGGCAGGTGGCGCAGGTGGGCCTCCAGGAGACGGCGGGGCGTCAGCTCGCGGTCGATGATGCGCGCCAGCTCCTCCTCCTGCTTCCACATCCACTCGAGGCTGCGCACCTCCAGGTCCAGCATGCGCCGCTCCACGCTCTCGTTGAGGGCGATCTCCAGCGCCACCGTCCCTAGCGACCCCATGCGCCAGAGCGTCTCCCGCCGGCGCGTGGCGTCCAGGGCGAACTCCCCCGCCGAGCCCACGTGCTCGATGGCCCGCGCCGCGTCGGCGATGCGTCGCTCCGAGGCGCCGGCGATGTTCTGGTACGCCAGGATGCGGCGCAGCGCGTTCTCCGCCACGTCGCCATGGAGCTGGTAGATCTTCTCCGGCGTCCACGGGTCGCACCGCTGGCACGGCACCCCGACGCCGATGCGCCCGTCGCTCCCCTGGAGGGGGTAGACCCACCACGACAGCTCGTAGCGCAGCGCACGCAGGCTGCTGTTGCAGAACGGGCACGTCTCGCGGCCGTGCCACGCCGCCCACCCGAAGCGGCGCCAGCGCAGGATGTCCGCCATGGGGGTGTCGGTCCAGTGGAGCGGCAGCTCGTCGTCCACGAACCCCAGGACGTCGCCTACCCAGGCGGCGGCGCCGAAGGCCGCCGCCGAGACCTTGGAGCGGGTGCTCTCGAAGGACGCCTTCCGTTTGCGCAGCTCCCGGCCGTACCGCCACCAGGCCTGCTCCACCAGCGAGGCGTCGCCCACGCGCACCAGGCTCAGCGTGCCGGCGTTCAGAAGGGAGACATGGGCCGTGTGGGCCACCAGGCGGCCGTGGTCCCGGGCAACCCGCTCCAGCTCGTAGAGGGCGGCCTCCCGGCTCTCGATGGGGATGAGGTTCCAGCGGTAGCACCCCGAGCAGATGGCCCAGAGGCGTCCGTCGGTGGGGTCGAAGGCGATGCGCCGCCCGTGGGGCATGTGCGCCAGCTGGCCGTTCTCGGGGAACGGCTTCCGGCAGAACAGGCAGCGAGTGAACAACGTCGGCCTCCGGCGCGTGGCCCGCCCACCCGGACGAGCCTCCAGGGTCATCCCTTCCTCATCGTCATCCCGTCCCGACCCCCGCGCCTCCCGGCGCCGGGGAGTGGTCCGGCAAGGTGCGCCCGTGGGGCCGCACCCCGCCAGTCCTTACGACCGTACCCAGGTCCGGGTGTCCGGGTCCGCCCCAGGCGCGCGACTTGACCAATCGATCAGACCAGACCAGACTTGGTCTTATGAAGACGGTCAACATCCAGGAAGCCAAGACTCACCTCTCCCGCCTCGTCCAGGAGGCGGCGGATGGGGAAGACGTGGTCATCGCCAAGGCCGGGAAGCCGATGGTCCGCCTCACGCCGGTATCGACGCTCCAGGGACCGCGCCCCCTCGGGGCGCTGGCGGGGCGCGTCGTGGAGTCCGAGGACTGCTGGGCTCCGGATCCGGCCATCGAGGAGCTTTTCCACGGCTCCGGCGTGGAGCCCGGCGACCCCCAGGGCCCGTCGGGTCCGGCTACGTGAACCTGCTCCTGGACTCCCACACCCTGCTCTGGGCACTCCACGCCCCCGAGCGCCTCCGCCCGGAGGCGCGCGAGGCCATTCGCGACCCGGAGCGAGCCGTCTACTTCAGCGCTGCGTCGGCGTGGGAGCTGGAGATCAAGGCCGCGCGAGGAAAGCTCGAGCTCCCCGACGATTGGTTGGCCGCTGCCGGGCACACCGGGTTCCTCGAGATTCCGGTGACCGCCGCGGAGGCTCGGGAGAGCGCCCGGCTCCCCTGGCATCACGCGGACCCCTTCGACCGGGTCCTCGTCGCGCAGGCGCGCAGGCGCGGCCTCCACCTGGCCACGCGCGACCCGCTCCTCTCCGCCTACGACGTGCCGCTCCTCCCCGTCTGAGCGAGGGGGTCCGTCACCGCCCCGGTGGGTACCCCGCCAGGCACTCGATCTCCACGAGGGCGCCCAGCGCCAGGCCGCTTCCCGCCACCGCGGAGCGCGCCGGCGGGTCCATCCCCTCCCAGTACGTCACGTACACCGCGTTCACGGCGCCGTAGTCGGCGATGTCCGCCAGGAAGACGGTGCACTTGATCACGTTCTCCAGCCCCAGCCCCGCGGCCTCCAGCACCGTCTTCATGTTGGCGAAGATCTGGTGGGTCTCCGCTTCCACGCCCCCCTCCACCACGGTGGGCGGCGTGACGCCCGGGAGCGCGCCGATCTGCCCGGACATCCAGAGGATGTCGCCGTTCCGGATGGCCGTGGAGAACACGGGCAGCCGCGCCACGCCCTCGGGCTGGACCACCTCGCGGTAGTGGTCCCCGGCGGCCGCAGCGGGCCGGGCGCTCTGCTGGGCCGGGATGTCGGTGCGGGGCTCCATGGAGCACGCCGCCAGGGCCAGCGTCGCGGCCGCCACCACCGCGCGCGCCCGGGCCACGCCCTTCCTCCGCGCCCTCATCGGGCCCTCTCGAAGGCCACGCGGCCGCCGACGATGGTCATGTCCACCCGGGTCATGGGAAGCTCCTCGTCGGGAACGGTGAGGATCTCGCGGTCCAGCACCACCAGGTCCGCGAGCTTTCCGGGCGTGAGAGACCCCTTCAGGTCCTCCTCGAAGGCGGCGAACGCGTTGTTGATTGTGTAGCTCCTCAGCGCCTCCATGCGCGTCATCTCCTGGGCGGGGAAGAACTCGTTGCCGTCCCGGTCCCTCCTCACCACCGACGACGTGTACGACGCGATGGGCGAGATGTCCTCAACGGGGACGTCGGTGCCGTTGCCCACCACCACGCCGGCGTCGATGAAGTCCCGCCACATGTAGGCGCCGCTCTCGGCGCGCTCGGCGCCCAGGCGGCGGAACACCCAGGGCGCGTCGGACGTGCAGTGCACGCCCTGCATGGCGGCGATGACCCCCAGCTCGGCGAAGCGGGGCAGGTCGGCGGGGTCCACGTGCTGGGCGTGCTCGATGCGCCAGCGCAGCCCGCCCGGGTCGGGCGCGCCCGCGAAGGTGCGCTGGTAGATGTCCAGCACCTCCCGGTTGGCCCGGTCGCCGATGGCGTGGGTGTTCACCTGGTAGCCCAGCTCCAGCGCGATGCGGGTGGTCTCCTCGATGTCGGAGGGAGGCTCCACGGCCAGCCCCGTGCTCGTGGGCAGGTCGGCGTACGGCTCCAGGAGCCACGCGCCGTGGGAGCCCAGCGCGCCGTCGATCTGCCGCTTGATGGAGCGCACCGTGAGGAAGTCGTTGCCGTACCCCACCATGCGGTAGGCCGGGAGCTTCTCGCGCATGGCGTCGTTGCTCTCGAAGCGCACCATGACGTAGAGGCGCACGGGCAGGCGTCCCTCGTCGGCCAGGCGCTTGAAGCCGTCGATGGTGGCGAAGTTGGAGCCGGCGTCGTGGAACGACGTCACCCCCTTGGAGAGCGCCTCCTGCCCCGCCAGCTCCACCACCCGCACGAACTCCTCCCACTTCTCCTCGTCGGAGCGGGCGTCCATGTGCGCGGCAAGCACCCGACCCACCAGCGCGTCTGCGTTCTCCCGGAGGAGGCCGGTGGGGTTGCCTGCCCCGTCCTTCACGATGGTGCCGCCGTCGGGGTCGGGGGTGGAGCGGGTGATCCCCGCCAGCTCCATGGCCCGTGCGTTGGCGAAGGCCGCGTGCCCCGAAGCGTGGGTGAGGAAGACCGGGTTGTCCGGGCTCACCGCGCTGAGCCCCGCGTGGAGGGGCACGCCGTCCACCGTGTTCGAGGGCGCCGGGCTCCACCGCTCCTGGTGCCACCCCCACCCCACGATCCAGGCGCCGGGCTCGGCGGTGGCGGCCGCCTCCCCCACCAGCGCGACGATGTCGTCCCAGGTGCCCGCCCCGGTGAGGTCGAGGGTGAGCTTGGTCTCCCCCAGGGAGGTGTAGTGGCCGTGCCCCTCGATGAAGCCGGGGACGACGGTGCGCCCCGCCAGGTCCACCACCCGTGTGGCGGAACCGACGTAGGCCCCGATCTCCTCGGCGGTGCCGAGGGCGAGGATGCGGCCGTCCTTCACCGCCACCGCCTCGGCCTCGGGGACCGCTTCGTCCACGGTGACCACGTGCCCTCCGGTGAGGACCAGGTCGGCGGGGTTCTCGGGCTCGGCGGCGCAGGCGGCCAGGCCGAGGAGGATGGCGAGGGGCAGGGCGAGCGCGGCGAGGCGCCGCGGGGACGTCGGGGAGCGCACGGATTCCTCCGGGTGGTTGCGGGACGCTCCAAGGTGGGGGTCCCGAACGCCCCGCGCCACGCCTGGCCGCGGCGCCCTACCGAGGCGGCAGCGGCGCCGCTCCCGCCACGTCGTTGCGGAAGACCCGGCCGCCCTTCATGACGAACACCGGCCGCTCCAGCGCCCCGATGTCGGCCAGGGGGTTCCCCGCCACCGCCACCAGGTCCGCGGCCAGGCCCGGCGTGATGCGCCCGGTGACGTCGGAGAGCCCCAGCGCCTCGGCGGCCAGGGACGTGGCCGAGACCACCGCGTCCATGGGCGCCTGCCCGCCCTCCCGCACCCGGTACACCAGCTCCTGCACGTTCCGCCCGTGGGAGCCGGCTACCGCGTCGGTGCCGAACACCATCTTCAGCCCCGGCACCGTGAGGCCCTCCACGAACACCGCCAGCGCTTTGGGCTGGGCGGCCCGCATCTGCGCGAAGCCCTCCTCGGTGTAGTTGCCCACGCCCACGTAGTGCTCGGCGTTCTCGAAGTAGTTGCGCATCACCAGGTCCACGTTGGGATCCAGGTAGACCCCCGCGCGGGCCATGAGCTCGAGGCTCGCCCGGTCCAGGAGGGCGCCGTGCTCCACGCCGGTGCACCCGGCGGCCACGACGCGGCGCACGCTCTCCGGATCGTAGGCGTGGACGAAGGAGCGGAGCCCCCGCTCCCGCGCCCGGCCGCACGCCGCCACGAGCTGCTCCTGGGAGAGCGTGGGCACGCCCCCGTCCCTGATGCTCGCCGACGCGAAGATCTTGATGACGTCCACACCGGCGTCGGCCATGCGGTCCACGTGGGCGCGGATTTCCGCCGGGCCCCCGGTGCCCGACGTCACCGCCGAGCCCGACGTGAGGATCCGCGGGCCCGGAACGCCTTCGTGCTCGATGGCCTCGCGCAGGGGCAGGTCCACCATGGCGCCCAGGCTCTGCACCGTGGTCACGCCGTTCATGAGCGTGACGTATGCGTTGGCCGCGGCGTACAGCGCGGCGTCCTCCCCCGACTCGCTCCGGTCCGTGTGGGTCTTCCCCGTGGCCCGGTCGAAGTGCCACCCGACGTGCACGTGCGTGTCGATGAGGCCGGGGAGGAGCGTCACGTCGCCCAGGTCGTAGACCAGGCCCCGGGCGGAGCCCGCGTCGGCCACGCGGACGATGCGGCCGTCCCGGACCACCACGTCCCGGGGGCCCAGGTCGCTGCCCAGGCCGTCGAGGACGCGGGCGGCGCGGACCACCACGTCGGTCTCCTGGGCGGCGGCGGTGCGGGGGGCGAGGCCCGCCGCCGCGAGTACGGCGGCGGCGAGGAGCGCGTCGGCGAGACGCCCCAGAGCGCGTGGCCGCGTCACTCTCCCCTCCCCTCGGACCGGGGCTTCTCGAGGAGGCGCTCGGTGAAGTCCTGGCGCTCGGCGAGCTGGGCCACGTCGTCCCGGAGCGCGAGCACCGCCGCCCGCAGCCGCTCCATCTCCTCCTTGTCCTGGAGGCGCCCCCTCTCCGACATGCGGTACTCCAGGAACTGCCCCAGGCGCCGGGTGATGGGGAAGAGGAGGATGAACCCGCCGGTCATGGCGAGGACGACGATGAAGAAGATCATCACGGCGATCATGGCAGGATCCACGGTCTCCTCCTCGGTGGCTGAAGGCGCGGCCTCGCGCGCAGATGCAAGCTAGTCATCCCGACGGCCCCCGCGCAGCGGGGGTTTCCGGGCGGCGTCCGCCGCCCCCCCGCCCCCTTGTGGCCGCCCGCCGTCGGGCCCAGTCTTGCCCGTCCCCGCACCCCGAGCCTGCCCGTGCCCCCACGCCCCCGCACCGCCCCGGCGGCGCTCCTCCTCGCCGCCCTCGTCGCCGGCGGCTGCCTCCCTGACGCGGGGAGCCGGGGGTGGGAGTGCATCGCTCCGGCCAACGCCGGCGGGGGCTGGGACCGGACGTGCCGCTCCGTCGGCCTGGTCATGGGCCAGCTCGGCCTCGCCCCCGGAGCGGTGCGCACGACGAACATGCCGGGCGCGGGGGGCGGCGTGGCGTACGCCCACGCCGTGGCCCAGCGCGACCAGGACCCCAACCTCCTCATGGCGGCGAGCCCGGGCACCACCCTCCTCCTGGCCCAGGGACAGTGGGGCGATCTCACGGAGAACGACGTACGCTGGCTGGGCGCCGTGGGCGCCGAGTACGGCGTGCTGGCCGTGGACGCCGACGCCCCCTGGCGGACGCTGAACGAGCTCCTGGACGCGTGGCGCGCCGACCCCACGCGCATCGTGGTGAGCGGCGGGAGCGCCGCCGCCGGGCAGGACCACATGAAGGTCCTCCTCCTGGCCCACCGGGCGGGACTGGATCCCCGGAGCATCCGCTACGTCCCCTTCGACGGGGGCGGCGAGGCCATGACCGCCCTCCTGGGAGGCTTCGTCCAGGTCTTCAGCGGCGAGGTCTCGGAGATCCTGGGGCAGGTGCAGGCGGGCCGCATGCGCCCCCTCACCGTCATGGCGCCCACGCGCCTGGGCGGCGTCCTCGCCGACGTCCCCACGGCCCGGGAGTCGGGGGTGGACGTGGAGTGGGTGACGTGGCGCGGCTTCCTCGTGCCCAAGGGCATCGGCGACGCGCGCTACCGCCAGTGGGTGGAGACCCTCTCCACCCTGGCCGCCTCCCCCGAGTGGGAGGAGGCGCGCAAGGTCAACCGCTACGAGCCCTTCTTCATGGTGGGCGAGGAGTTTGACGCCTACGTGAGGAACCAGGTCCGGGAGTTCCGGGAGATGTCCCGGGAGATCGGGATCATCCGGTGAGCGCGTCCACCCGCACCGACCGGGTCGCCGGGACCCTCCTCGCCCTCCTGGGCGTGGCGGTGGGCGCCGAGGCCACCACCTTCGACGTCATGTTCCTCACCGACCCGGTGGGCCCCAAGGCCCTCCCGCTGGTGTCGGCGGGGATCTTCGTGGGCGCGGGGGTGCTCCTCGCCGCGCGGCCCGGGACCGGCGTCTCCTGGCCCTCCCGGCCCGTCCTGGTCCGCATGGCCGGCGCGGTGGCGGCGTTCGGCGTGTACGCCGCGCTCCTCGGGCCCATGGGCTTCGTGGTGGCCACCACCGCCACCGTGGCGTCGCTGTCGCTGCTCTTCGGCGCGCGCTGGAAGGAGGCGGTGGGCGCCGCCACCGCCCTCTCGGTGGTGCTCTGGTACCTCTTCGTGTGGCTCCTGGGGCTTCCCCTCCCCCTGGGCGACGTGTGGGAGGCCCTGTGGATGCGCTGAGCAGCCTCATCGGGGGCTTCGGGGTCGCCCTCCAGCCGGTGAACCTGCTGCTCGCCTTCGTCGGCGTGTTCGTGGGCACCTTCGTGGGGATGCTCCCGGGCATCGGGCCCATCAACGCCATCGCCATCCTCATCCCCATCACCTTCGCCACGGGGATGAGCCCGGAGTCGGCGCTCATCCTCATGGCCGGGATCTACTACGGGTCCCAGTACGGCAACTCCATCAGCACGATCCTGCTCAACGTGCCGGGCACGGCGTCGGCGGTGGTGACGGCGCTGGACGGCAACGCCATGACCCGCGCGGGGCGGGGCGGGCCGGCGCTGGCCACCGCCGCCATCTCGTCCTTCGTGGGCGGCACGGTGTCCATCTTCTTCCTGGTTCTCTTCGCGCCCGTCCTGGCCGAGTGGGCCATCCGCTTCGGGCCGGCGGAGTACTTCGCCCTCATGGTGTTCGCCTTCGCGGCCCTCTCCAGCCTGGCGGGGGGGAGCCTCCTCAAGGGGCTGGCGGCCACGGCGCTGGGGCTGCTGCTGGCCACCGTGGGGCTGGACCCCAACTCGGCCATCCCCCGCTACACGTTCGGCCAGATCCAGCTCCTGGACGGGATGGACTTCGTGGTGGTGACCATCGGCCTCTTCGCCGTGAGCGAGGTCCTCCAGCTCCTGGAGGAGACGGAGCGGGGCCAGGCGGTGACCCGGGGCTACGGCCGAGTGATGATCACCATGAAGGAGTTCGCCACCTCGGCGGGCGCCATGCTCCGTGGGAGCGTCCTGGGATTCCTGGTGGGCGTGCTCCCCGGCGCCGGCGGCACCATCGCCTCGTTCCTCGCCTACTCCACCGAGCAGCGCGTCTCCGACCGGGAGGGGACCTTCGGCAAGGGCGACATCCGGGGCGTGGCGGCCCCGGAGGCGGCGAACAACGCCGCGGCCAACGGCGCCATGATCCCCCTCCTCACGCTCGGGGTGCCCGGGAGCGGCACCACCGCCGTGCTCCTGGGGGCACTCCTCGGCCTGGGCGTCACCCCCGGGCCCCTCCTCATCACCGAGGAGCCCGACCTCTTCTGGGGGCTCGCCGCCTCCATGTACGTGGGCAACGTCTTCCTCCTCCTCCTCAACCTCCCCCTGGTGGGCGTCTTCGTGAAGGCGCTCACCCTCCCCCGCTGGTTCCTCCTCCCGGCGGTGGCCGCCCTCTCCTTCGTGGCGGTCTACGCCGTGAACCAGAGCCCCTTCGACCTGGTGCTCATGACGGGCTTCGGCGTGGTGGGGTACCTGCTCCGCAAGGCGGGGATCCCCCTGGCGCCCATCATCCTGGGGCTGGTGCTGGGGCCCCTCATGGAGAAGAGCCTGCGCCGCGCCATGTCCCTCTCCGGCGGGGACTGGAGCATCCTCTTCAGCTCCCCCATCGCCGTGACGCTCTGGGTGTTGGCGCTGGCCAGCATGGTGGTGCCGCCCCTGCTGGCGCGGCGCTCGAAGCTGCCCCTCACGACGGCGGCGGGAGAGGGCGAGACGGACTGAGGGAGCGACGCTTCGCCCCCCACCCCTTCACCTCCCGCACGCGCCGTTGCCGATCCCGAACACGTTCCCGGGATCGACGGCACGCTTCGCCCCGCGGATGAGATCGAGCCCCGCGGGCGTGTGCACCTGGTCGAGGAAGCGGCTCCGGAGCTTGCCGACGCCGTGGTGGTGCGAGAGCGACCCCCCGTGGTCGAGGATGACCTGGCGCAGCGCCCCCTCGACGTCGTGGAAGACGCCGCCGGGGTCGGCGAGCCCCTTTCCCGAGAAGGCCATGGTGAAGTACACGCACACGCCCGTGTGGTACGTCTGCGTCACCCGGTACGAGAGGTACGGCCTGCCCGCCACGCCGCGGGCCGCGCACTCCCGGGCGAGGGCGTCCCGGGTGGCCGCGCACACGTCCTGGATGCGGTCCCAGGGAACCGAGGTCTCGAAGGACTCGCCCATGACGCCGAACTGGCTCAGGAAGTCCCGCAGGTAGGCGATGGCGAAGGTCAACGAGTAGCCGCGCCGCCCGTTCTCCGCGCCGGCGCGGACGGCCCTGAACCTCCTCGCCAGCCGTCGCAGCGTCCGCTGCTGGAGCGCCACCTCCTCCTTCGTCCCCTCCATCACCACGGTGCACGCGGCGAGGACGCTCGTGTCGAACCCCAGCACGCCGGTGAGGAAGCGACGCTGCAGGGCGTCCTTCCAGGCCCGGACGCCCCGGGACGCGGGCCGGAGCGCCTGGCCGAAGTGGAACTCGGAGTTGCTCACCAGGCGGATGCTGGCGGGCAGGACCCCCGTCTCGCGCAGGGCCTTCAGGAACGCGACGCCGTCGTCGAACGTGCGGAAGACCACCGAGTCGTAGCGGCACACCTCCGGCTTCGGGTGGATGGCGATGAGCGCCTTGGTGATCACGCCCAGGTTCCCCTCGCTGCCGAACAGCAGGGACAGCGACTGCATCCCCGTGGACGTCCGGGCCGCCGGCCGGTGGGTCTCCACCGTCCCGGCGGGCGTGATGAGCGTCGCCTCCAGCACCATGTCCTCGATGTTGCCGTACCGGTACTTCTTCATGCCGCTGGCGTTGGTGGAGATCCACCCGCCCAGCGTGGAGAACTCCTGGCTGTCGGGCGTGTGCCCCGAGGTCCATCCCACGGCCCCCAGCTCCGCCTCCAGCTCCAGGCCCGTGATGCCCGCCTCCACCAGCGCGCGCCGGTTGGCCAGGTCCAGCGTCAGCACCCGGCGCATCCGGCGCATGTCCAGCGACACGATGGGGCGTGTCTCACCCTCGGGGCACGTGAGCGCGCCGCTCACGTTCGTGCCGCCGCCGTAGGGCACGACGCAGGCGCCGTGCTCGACGGCCACCGCGATGATCGCCCGCACCTCGTCCTCGCTCACGGGCTCCACCACCAGGTCCGCCACCCGGGCGAAGGAGCCGCCGTACAGGGCCCGGTCCACCTCGCCCACGCTGAGCTGCCCGTGGCTGTGGACCAGCCGCACGCCGGCGTCCGTGGAGCGCCGCCCGGCGGGGATCAGCGCCTCCAGCGCCGCCGCCAGCGCCGGTGGCATCCGGGACGGCGGCACGCTGGGCGCCACGTCGGGCAGGACCTCGGCGGGATCGAGGCGCACGCCCAGGGTCTCTTCGACGTGGGGCACCAGGTACGGCATGGCGTGGGCCGCCAGCGGGTACCGCCCGCCGGTCATGCGCACCGCTCCCGAAGCGTCGAGCACGAGGCGGGTGTCGGCGAAGCCCCAGCGATGGGGGTGGCGGGCGTCGTCAGCCATGGCCGTGGACCGGCTCGGGGGTCCCGGGCCCCTCACCCAGCACGTGCCGCCGGAGCCCGGGGATGTGGACGTCCTGGAGGTAGGAGCGCCAGTCGATGTGCCGGACGTCGAAGTCGAGGGCCTCGCGGTCCGCGTCGTCGAGCTCGTCGAGAAGGCGCCGTGTATTCGTGGTGTCGAACACGCGGTCCCCGTTCGTGTAGGGTCCGTAGAGGTCCGCCAGGTACGTCACCCACCGCGTCCTGGTGCCGCGGCGTGCCTCGTCCCTGAACATCTCGCGGAAGCGCCGGGGCGTGGGGAACGTCCACCGCGGCAGCGGGATCGGCCGTCCCCGCGCGTCGCGCATGGGGTGGCGGGTGAAGTAGTCCTCGGCGAGGTCGTACAACTCCCGCCCCCGGAGGGGATTCACCGCCCCGGTTCCCACCGCGTAGTAGCCGATCTCCTCCGATTCCGCCACGCGCGGGAGCAGCGCCACCACGGCGTTGGCGACCAGGTCCACCGGCACGAAGTCCACCACCGCCTCCCGGGAGAGGGGGAAGTCGGGCAGGTGGCCGCGGCCGAAGCCCGCCAGCACCGGGTCGCCCACGTTCAGGTTCTCGAGCCAGCCGGGCATGGGGTCGCGCAGGGCGCTCTCGATGATGGTGGGCCGGACGATGGCCGTGGGCACGTCGCCCCGGTGCCGGGCGATCTCCATCTCGCCCAGGGCTTTCGTGTACGTGTAGGTGTCGTGCCAGCCCAGGCTCCGGGCGCGCGCCATCCCTTCCTCGACGAGGCGGGTCCTCGCCCCCCGCGCGCTCAGGCGCCCGGCTTCGCGGTCGCGGGCGACGGCGGCCACGGCGGCCTCGATCTCGGCGATCTCCGACGCGGCGTCGGGCCACTCCAGCGCCGACTCCATGATGCGTCCGTCCCGCTTCCCGGAGACGAAGGCCGTGGAGACGTGGACGAGGACGGCGGAGCGGCACGCCCGCGCGAAGCCGGCGACGTGCTCCGCGCTCCGCGTGTTGTGCAGCAGCGCCGCGTCCAGGGGCTCGTCGAACGCCACCGAGGCCGCCGCGTGGAGGACGACGTCCACGCTCGACGCGAGGGTGGCGAAGGTCTCGGCGCCGAGGCCCAGGAGTGGCTCCGAGACGTCACCGGCCACGGGCACGAGCTTCGCGCGGGCGGCCTTCGGCCACTCCCCCCCCAGGTCCCTGGCCAGAGAGGCGAACGCGCCCGAGCCGAGGATCTCCGACTCGAATCGCCCACGCGCACCCACCCCGGACCCGTTCCCCTCGCCGCGCTCCCGGATGAGCAGGTACACGCGCTCCAGCGTGGGCGCCGAGCGCAGCAGGCGTTCGATGACGACCTTCCCCAGGAAGCCCGTGCCCCCCGTCAGGAGCACGGTCTTCCCGTGGAGAGCGTCCGCGATGGGGCCACGCATGGGGGACGAAAGCGCCTCGGTCCGGGGAATCAGTGGGGTGAGTATAAAGGGAACGGCCCGTTACACCACCGCCGTCTTCCACCTCCCCCGCCGGAAGAGCAGCGCGGCCACCACCGCCGAGAGCGAGAACGCCACCGTGACGGCGACGTACACGCCGTTCGGCCCCCAGCCGGCCTTGTAGGCCAGCACCCACGCCAGCGGGATCTCCAGCGCCCAGAAGCACCCCACGTTCAGCCACGTGGGCGTCCATGCGTCGCCAGCGCCGTTGAAGGCCTGCGTCAGCACCATCTCCCAGCCGTAGAAGAAGAAGCCTGCGGCGATGATGCGCAGCCCGTACTCGGCGTGGCGCGACGTCTCCGGGTCCACGCCGAAGAGCCCCACCACCCAGGGCGCGAAGCCAAGGAAGAACAGCCCCACGCTCCCCAGGAAGCCGAAGTTCATCAGTCCCGCCAGCCAGACGGCCCGCTCGGCCCGTTCCGGCTTGCCGGCGCCCAGCCCCTGCCCCACCAGCGTGGCGGTGGCGTTGGCCAGGCCCCACGCCGGCAGCAGCGCGAAGATCACGATGCGGATGGCCACGGTGTACCCGGCCAGCGCCTCGCTCCCGAAGCCGGCGATGACGCGCACCAGCCCGATCCAGCTCGCCGTGGACACGAACACCTGGAAGGTGCCCGTGGCCGAGAGGCGCACCAGGCGCATCATGACCTCCACCCGCGGACGCAGGTGGTGGGCCGCCAGCCTGAGGCGGTCGCCCAGCCGGAACAGCACCGCCACCTGGACGCACACGGCCGTCCCCCGCCCCAGCACCGTGGCCAGGGCGGCGCCCGTCACGCCCATCTCCGGGAACGGGCCGATCCCGAAGATGAGGAGCGGGTCCAGCACGATGTTGAGCCCGTTCCCGATCCAGAGGACGCGCATGGCGATGGCCGCGTCCCCCGCCCCGCGGAACGCCGCGTTCAACAGGAAGAGGAGGAGCACCACGCCGTTGGCTCCCAAGAGGAGCCGCGTGTACCCCACCCCCGTGGCCACCACCGCCTCCTCGGCGCCCATGAGGCGCAGCAGGTCCGGCGCCGTCCAGACGCCCACGGCGCCCATGACCGCCGCCAGGCCGATCCCCAGGAGGATGGCCTGCCCGGTGGCCACGCCGGCGCGCTCCGGGTCACCTTCCCCCACGCGCCGGGCCACCGTGGCGGTGACGCCGATGGAGAGGCCCATGGCCACCGTGTAGACGATGGCCATCATGGACTCGGTGAGCCCCACCGCGGCCACCGCCTCCGCGCCCAGCCGGGACACGAAGAAGATGTCCACCACGGCGAACACCGACTCCATGGCCATCTCCAGCACCATGGGCACGGCGAGGAGGACGATGGCGTGGCCCAGGGACAGCTGATTCAGGTCCCCACCCCGGCCCCGCAGCGCATCGACCACCAGCCCCGCGCCCCTGCGCACCCGTCCGCCTCGCCCCGGACCGGCGCCCTTCACTTGCTCTATGCTCTCGACCGACATGGTTGTGCTCATTGCGACAGATGGAAAAGGAAGCGGCCCCCCGGGGAAAGGATCCCGGGAGGCCGCTTCGCGAGGCGCTTGGACGCCTGATGCGTGCTACCTGGGACACCCTCCGTGCGGGACAGGCCCGAAGACGGGCACGACCTTCCGCCGCGCCGCGGCAGAGGCCGCGGGGCCGAAGGTGGTGCTGGCGAGGATGTCGGTTCGCATCAAACGCTCCAGAATGGTCGTGCCGAGTGCACCAAGGCTACCGGCTCTCTTTCCTACGATCAAGACCGGGGATTGGTGACATGGGGCTCACCCCCGGGCTCGGCGGCCCCGCCGCCACACCACCACGTACACCCCCACGTTCAGCGCCAGCGCCGCCACGCCCAGCGCCACCTGCATCCCCCGGGTGAGGCCCGGAGGATAGAGGAGCGGCACCACGTAGTGCTCGAGGAATCCGCCGGCGTACCCCGACTCCCCCGCCAGCCGCCGCAGGCGGTTCTCCAGGGGCGTGAGGGGGCACACCCACCCGGCCAGCTCCACCCACGCGCCCCAGAGCACGCACGGCACGTGGAGCCACGCCACCCGCCTCCACCGCAGCACCGCCAGCCCCCCGAAGACGACGAAGAGGAGGAAGGCGACGTGCAGCGCCAGGGTCCCGTCGGCGAGAAGGGAGTGGATCACGCCCCGCCCGCCGGCTCCCGCGGCACGGTGTCCGGCGGCGGCACCGTGGTGTCGGGGCGTGCCACCGCGCTGTCGGCCGCGGGGGCTTCACCCGCCCCCGTGTCCGCCGGGATCTCCACGTGGGGAGGCGGCAGCTCCAGCTCCGGCGCCGCCACGGGCTCGGGCTCGGGGGGAATCTCCACCTGGCGCCCGGCCAGCCGCGCCATGATCAGGTCGCGCCGCCACGCCATGCGCCCGGGCCGGTGCCCGGGGTTGGACGTGAGGGGATGGGGGAGCGTGGCCGCCAGCGACGCCGCCTGGAAGCGGGAGAGGCGCTGCGCGGGAACGTCGAAGTACTTCCGCGCCGCCGCGCCCACGCCGAAGACGCCCGGCCCCAGCTCGGCGGTGTTGAGGTACAGCTCCAGGATCCGGTCCTTCCCCACCAGGACCTCGAGGCGCCGGGCCACGACGAACTCCCCCGCCTTGCGCGCCAGCGAGCGGTCGGGGGTGAAGAAGAGGTTCTTGGCGAGCTGCTGCGTGAGCGTGCTCCGCCCCCTGATCTCCGCGCGGTGGGTCCGGTAGTAGGCCAGGGCCTGCCACAGTGCCGCCCGGTCGGCGGCGTCCCGCCACGAGAAGTCCTCGTCGCCCGACCAGCGCACCTCCTCCGCCAGCGCCTTCCAGTCCACGCCGCCGTGCTCGCGGAAGCGGTCGTCCTCGGCCACCAGCACGGCGCGCACCAGGTCCGCGGGCATCTCCTCCAGGGGGACCCAGTCCTGCACGGGCGTGAACTCCTCCCCGGCCCTGCGCGCCTCCCGCTCCCGGTGGAGCATGAACGCGGTGGCGGGAGGATTCACCCAGCGGAGGACCCACGGCCAGGGGAGGCCGGCGAGCCCCACCAGGGGAAGGGCGAGGATCACGAGGACGGGTCCCAGGACCCAGCGGCGGAGGAGGCGCGTCATGGCCGTACGGTACCCCGCACGCCGCGGAGAAGAGCCACCCGCGCCACCCTGGACGTGCCCCCGGCGGGGGCCGACCTTCCAGACCATGGACCGACGCGATTTCTCCCGCCTCTCCGGCGTGGCGCTGGCCGGGCTCGCCGTGCCCACCCCCCTCCGGGACCTGGCCGGCTGGCGACCCCAGGAGCTCCGGGTGGACGGCGAGCGCCTGAACCGGTGGCTCGCCGAGCTGGCCCCCATGGGCGCCAACGCCGGAGGCGGCCAGGACCGGGTGGCGTTCTCCGACGCCGACCTCGAGGGCCGTGCCTGGGTGGCCGGGCTCATGCGCGAGGCCGGCCTGGACGTCTCCGTGGACCTGGCGGGGAACCTCTGGGGGAAGCGCGCCGGCACGGAGCCCGGGCTCCTCCCCCTGGTGCTGGGCTCCCACATCGACTCGGTGCCCAACGGCGGCAACTACGACGGCACGCTGGGCTCCCTGGCAGCGGTGGAGGTGGCCACCCGGCTGAAGGAGGCGGGCCTCGCCCCCCGCCACCCCCTCCACGTGGTGGTCTTCGCCAACGAGGAGGGGGGCAAGACGGGGAGCCGCATCCTCGCCGGGACGCTGGAGGAGCGGGAGCTGGAGCTGCCCACGGCGTCGGGGCACACCATCGGCGAGGGGCTCCGGCGGGTGGGGGGCGACCCCTCCCGCCTGGCCGAGGCGCGCATGGAGCCCGGCTCCTTCGCCGCGTACCTGGAGCTCCACATCGAGCAGGGCGCCGTGCTGGACGACCACGGCGAGGACATCGGCGTCGTGCGGGGCATCGTGGGCATCATGCGCTGGAACGTCACCGTGGAGGGCATGACCAACCACGCCGGCACCACCCCCATGCGGGAGCGGCGCGACGCCATGGTGGCCGCCGCCCGCTTCGTGGACGCCGTCCACACCACCGTCACGGAGTGGCCCGGGGGCCCGGTGGCCACGGTGGGGCGCCTGGAGGCCGAGCCCGGCGTGCCCAACGTCATCCCCGGGCGGGCGACGCTGAGCCTGGAGATCCGCGCCCTCACCATGGAGGCCATCGAGGAGATCCAGGCCACGCTGGCACGGAAGGCCGACGACATCGGCGGGGCCACGGGCACCGCCTTCGCCTTCGACCGCTTCTACGTGAGCGGGGCCGCCCCCGCCACCCCCGCCCTCCAGGACGTGGTGGAGGAGGCGGCGCGGGGGCTCGGGCTCACCACCCGGCGCATGCCCTCCGGCGCCGGGCACGACGCCCAGAGCATGGCCCACCTGGGCCCCATGGGCATGATCTTCGTGCCGTCGGTGAGGGGCATCAGCCACGCCCCCGGCGAGTACACGTCCCCGGAGGACTGCGCCCACGGGGCCGACGTGCTCCTCCGGGCCTTCCTGGCCCTGGACCGCGGATAGAACGCCCGACCCCATGCCCACGGCCTCGGTCCTCCAGCTCGTCCTGGGTGTCGGCATCCTCACCATGGGCGCGGACGCGCTGGTGCGCGGCGCGACGCGCCTGGCGGCCCGCGTGGGGCTGTCGTCCCTGGTCATCGGCCTCACGGTGGTGGCCTTCGGCACCAGCCTCCCCGAGGTGTCGGTGTCGCTGGGGTCCGCGCTGCTGGGCGACGGCGGCGTGGCGCTGGGCAACGCCCTCGGGAGCAACATCTTCAACATCCTGGTGGTGCTGGGCGGCTCCGCGGTCATCCGCCCGCTGCTGGTGGACCGGCAACTCGTCCGCCAGGACGTGCCGGTCATGGTGGCCACCGCGCTCCTGGTCCTCCTCGTCTGCCTGGACGGGAGGGTGGGGCGGTGGGACGGCATCCTGCTCGTGTCGCTGGGCGTGGCCTACACGGTGATCCTCATCCGCGTGGGGATGCGCACCGACCCCGCGCCCGACGCCCCCGCCACCCCGCCCCCGGCGGGGCGACTCCGCGTCCAGCTCGCCTGGATCCTCCTGGGGCTGGTCCTCCTGGTGGTGGGCGCCCGGGTGCTGGTCACCGCCGCCGAGACGCTGGCCCGGGCCATGGGCGTGAGCGAGCTCATCATCGGACTCACGGTGGTGGCGGCGGGCACGTCCCTCCCCGAGCTGGCCACGTCCTTCGTGGCCGCGTGGCGCGGCGAGCGGGACATCGCCGCGGGCAACGTGGTGGGGAGCAACATCTTCAACGCGCTGGTGGTGCTGGGGGTCGCCGGGCTGGCCGCGGGCGCCGAGGGGATCGTGGTGCCCCTGGGGGTGCGCACCTTCGACCTGCCCCTCATGGTGGCGGCGTCGGTGGCGTGCCTCCCCATCTTCTTCACCGGGTACAGCATCTCCCGGTGGGAGGGGTGGGTCTTCCTGGGCTACTACCTGGTGTACCTGCTCTACCTGGTCACCGCCCACACCGAGCACGCCGCTCGCCAGGCCATCCAGACGGGGCTCCTCTTCTTCGCGCTCCCCCTCACCGCGCTGACGCTGGGGGTGTTCGTGTTCAGGGAGGTGCGGGAGCGGCGGGCGTCGCCCCCGGACGGGAGCGTCTAGCCGGCCCCCGCCCCGGGCGCCTTCGGATCCCGCACGCGCGTCAGCAGCAGCAGCCCCACGGTCATGAGCACCGTGAGCGCCGCCATGGCGTGGCGCTGGTTCCCGCCGGTGGCGGCGGCCAGCGTGCCGAAGAGGAAGGGCCCCACCATGGACGACGACTTCCCGCAGAAGGCGTAGAAGCCGAACATCTCCGCCTCCCGCCCGTCGGGGGTGAGGGAGGCCATGAGCGTGCGGCTCGCCGCCTGCACCGAGCCCAGCCCGAAGCCCACCAGCACCGCCAGGGCGAAGAACACCTCCTGGGTCCGCACGGCGTAGACCGACAGGCCCACGCCGATCCAGAGGAGGAGCGAGCCCACCAGCACCTTCTTGGGCCCCAGCCGGTCGGTGGGCCTCGCCATGACCAGCGCGCCGGTGAGCGCGGCGATCTGCACCACGAGGAAGAGCTTGATGGCCGTGGTCTTGTCGAAGCCGAAGGTGTGCTCGGCGAAGGGCCCGGCCACCACGATGACCGTGTTCACCCCGTCGATGAAGAAGAAGTAGGCCAGGAGGAAGCGACGCATGTCCTTCAGCGCCAGGACCTCGCCCACGATGGTGCGGAAGTGGGTGAGGCCCCACGCCGCGGCCCGCCCCACGGGCATGCCCGTGGGCTCGTCCCGGGGGAGGAAGAGGAAGGTGGGGATGGAGAACACGGCGAAGAACACCACGGTGACCACCCACACCATGTCCATGTTCGTGCTCACGAACAGGCTGGCGAGGACGAGCCCCAGCGCCGAGCCCAGGTAGCCCACGCCGAAGCCCAGGCCCGAGACGAAGCCCTGCTTCTCCCGGGGAACGATGTCGGGGAGGTACGCGTTGTAGAACACCAGCGCGCCCTCGAAGCCCACGTTGGCCATGAGGTAGACCAGGAAGCCCCGCAGCGCCATCCCGGGCTCCAGCGTGGTGAAGAGCGCCACGCCCACGAGGCACGCGAGGGTGTAGGCGAACAGGAGGCGCTTGCGCACGCCGCTCCGGTCGGCGATGGCCCCGACGAGGGGCGCCGACAGCGCCACGACGAGGGCCGAGGTGGAGAGCGCCATCCCCCACCAGAAGTCCCCCCGTCCCTCGTCGTTCCCCACCACCACGGAGGTGTAGAAGATGGAGAAGACGGCGGTCTGGACCACCGCCGGGTAGATGGAGTTGGCGAAGTCGAAGAGCGCCCAGGCGCCCACCTGTTTCCTGTCCATGGCGCGCCAGGGTACGCCCGGGGGGTGGGGGGCCGCCAGTACGCGCTCCTACGTAGCGGGGCTCCGGCACCACGTAGCCGCCGGTTGCGTCCCACAGCCGGGTGTATGATCCTCCGGAGCCGTTCCGTCCCCACGACGGGAGCCGGTCCTTCAGCCACTCGGGAGCCATGAACAGGATCGCCGGAAAGCGCGTTCTCATCACGGGAGCCTCGGCAGGCATCGGCGAGGCGTGCGCCCACCATTTCGCCGCCCGCGGCGCCCATCTCGTCCTCACCGCTCGACGCCAGGACCGCATCGAGCTGCTCGCCGCCAACCTCACCCGGGTCCACGGCGTGGAGGCCCGCGCCTACCTCCTGGACGTCACCGACCGGGCGGCGGTGGCGGACTTCGTGGCGGAGCTGGAGGGCGAGGGGCTCCTGCCCGACGTCCTGGTGAACAACGCCGGGAAGGCGAAGGGGCTGGCCAAGCTCCACGAAGGGGACGTGGACGACTGGGAGGACATGATCGACACCAACGTGAAGGGACTCCTCTACGTGTCCCGGGCGATCCTCCCCCACATGGTGGCCCGCAACGCGGGGCACGTGATCAACATCGGCAGCATCGCCGGCCGGTGGGTGTACCCGAAGGGCGCCGTGTACAACGCCACCAAGTTCGCCGTGTGGGCCCTCAACGAGGGCATGAACATCGACCTGCTGGGCACCAAGGTCCGCGTCTCGAGCGTGGACCCGGGCCTCACCGAGACCGAGTTCAGCGAGGTGCGCTTCCACGGCGACGCGCAGCGGGCCAAGACGGTATACGCCAACACCACCCCCCTCACCGCCGACGACATCGCCGACGCGGTGGTGTACGTGGCCAACACGCCCGATCACGTGGACGTGATCAACCTCGTGCTCATGCCCACCGACCAACGCCACGCCATGCTTCTCCACCGGGACCAGGGGTGACGCCCACGCACCACCCCTGCGGACGCGGCGGACCCTAGTCGTTGAACCGGCCCTCCCCCCACCTGGTCGTCTTCACCCTCTGGCTCCTCGTCTTCTCCTCGGCGAGCCAGACCATGATCATCTCCCCCATCCTCCCCCGGATCGGGGACGAGCTGGGCATCCCCGACGCCGCGCTGGGGACGCTCATCTCGGTGTACTCCCTGGCTCTGGGGGTCATGGCCATCCTGGCGGGGCCCGTGTCCGACAAGATCGGGCGCCGGCGCATCCTCATCCTGGGCACCGGCACCATGACGGTGGCGCTGGCCCTCCACGGGCTGGTCCAGGGCTACGCGTCCTTCCTGGCGGTGCGCCTCTTCGCCGGCCTGGCGGGGGGGATGCTCTCGGGGGCGGCGGTGTCGTACATCGGCGACTTCTTCCCGTACAACCGGCGGGGCTGGGCCACCGGGTGGGTCATGAGCGGCTCGGCGGTTGGGCAGATCGTGGGGATCCCCCTGGGGATCGCCCTCTCGGGGCGGTGGGGGTTCCGGGCCCCCTTCTACGTCTTCGCCTTCACCATGGCCCTCACGGTGATCTTCCTCTGGCTGCGCATCCCCCAGCCGCCGGTGAAGCGCACGCAGGGGAGGCTGAGCGTGGGGAAGGCCGCCCGGGACTACGCGGACATGCTCCGCCGGCCCGAGGTGCGGTGGGCCGCCGCCGCCTACTTCACCATGTTCCTGGGCATCGCCCTCTTCGTGGTGTACCTCCCCACCTGGCTGGAGCGGGACCTGGGCGTGACACCCAACCAGATCGCCCTCATGTACCTCCTGGGGGGCGTGGCCAACGTCATGACCGGGCCCCAGGCGGGACGCATCTCCGACCGGGTGGGGCGGCGCCGGATCGTCCTGCTGGCGTGCGTGGGGCTCTCGGCGGTGATGGTGGCCACCCCCTGGCTGGTGGACGGCGCCTCCATGGCCTACCCGGTCTTCTTCGTCTCCATGGTCCTCATCGCCATGCGGATCAGCCCCTTCTCCGCCCTCCTCACCGCGCTGGTCACCGACGAGCGCCGGGGCTCGCTCATGAGCCTGTCGGTGGCGCTGGGCCAGCTGGGCATGGCGGTGGGCGGAGCGGTGGCCGGGCCCCTCTTCGCCGGGCAGGGCTACGCCTCCAACGCCGCCCTGGGCGCCGCGTCGGTGCTGGCCATGGGGCTCATCGTCTGGTACCGCCTCCCCGAGCCCCGGCTGGAGGCGACCCCCGTCCGTTGAGGACGCGGGGGGCGTCGCGCCTCAGCCGCCCCGGCTGATCCGCACCCCGCCGTTGGTGGTGGTGGCCCGGATGGTGGGGCCGCCGTCGCCCAGCGTGGTCCGCAGCGTACGCCCGATGCGCCCCTGCACGGTGACGGGGAAGTCGATGTCGAAGCCGCCGTTCACGGTGCCGGTCTCCAGCTCCGCCGAGTAGCCCCGGGGAATGCGCAGCGTCACGCCGCCGTTGGTGGTGCGGGCGTCCAGGCCGGCGCCCGTCCAGGTGTCGCCGTCCAGCTCGATGTGGAGCCCGCCGTTGCGGGTGGAGCCCCGCACGTCGCCGCTCACCGCGGTGAGGTGGACGCCCCCGTTCACGGCGTCGAATCGGATGTCGCCGGAGACGCCGTCCACGTCGATTCCCCCGTTCACCGTCTCGATGTCCAGGTCGGTGCGCGCGGGGACGCGGATCTCGTAGCTCACGCCCCAGCTCTCCCGGCGGCCCGTCTCGGGGCCGTCGGCCTCCAGGCGCCCCCCTTCCCAGGCCACCCGCACCTGGCCGGCCAGCTCCCGGGCCCTCGCCTCGTCGCGGGCGTTGGCCCACACCTTGGCCACCACCTCCACCTCGTCCCCGCCCCAGGCCACCACCTCCACGCCGCCGTTGCGCCCGGCGTCCACCGCCAGGGAGCCGGCGGAGCGCATGCGCGCGGTGAGCGTCTCGCAGAAGCGATCCCGGTCGTCCCCGCCCCAGTCCCGGTCGCACCACCCCTCGCCGCCCCGCTCCCACCGCACCTGCCCCTGGGCCGGCGTCGCCACCAGCACCGCCGCCAGCATCCCCATCCACACCCTGCCCATGACGTCTCTCCGGATGAAATTCTGGGCCATAGCTGCCATCTTGATAGGACGGAACCAGGGGCCGCCGGGTTGCAAACCCTGTCCTCAGCCCCTCGGAGGCCTATCTTCAGCCACCCGACCGTCGCGTAGGCGCCAACCTCCTCACGGGGAGCCCCCTTGAGCGCTGGACCCCCACAGCCTCTCCGCGTCCTCTACGTCGAGGACGCCTTCGACCAGGCCCTCCTGGTCAAGGCCATCCTCCAGTCTTCGGGGCACTACCAGGTCACCCACGCCCAGGACGGGGAGTACGCGGCGACGCTGGCGCGGGAGCGGGAGTGGGACCTCCTCATCACGGACCTGAACCTCCCGGGCCTGGACGGCTTCGAGCTGTGCCGCATCGCCAAGCAGGTGCACCCCGAGCTGCCGGTGCTGGCCATCACGGGCTACACCGGGGCCCACTACCAGGAGCAGGCGTTCCGCGCCGGCGCCACCGAGCTCCTCACCAAGCCCATCGAGAAGGCCGACTTACTGGCCAAGGTCCACGAGCTCACCGGCTCGGGCGCCGCCGCGGCGTCCCAGCGCGCGAACGTGCTCGCGGTGGGGGGCCTGCCCGGCGACGTGGAGATGGGGTGCGGCGGGACCCTCCTCGTGCACTGCCAGGAGGGAGCCACCGTCACCATCATGCCCCTCTGCCGCGACGAGTTGGACCCCGCCGGCGCGGGCCTGGAGGCGGCGCGGCGCTCCGCCCAGGCGCTGGGCGCCAACCTCATCCTGGACGACATGGCGCTGGACGACACCCAGCGGCGCATGGCCCTGGTGGAGCGGGTGGTGCGGGACCTGGCGGCCCAGGTGGTGTACGTCCCGGCCCTGGACGACGGGCACGCGGCCCGGCGGGAGGCCTTCCGCATCGCCAAGGCCTGCACGACCACCGTCCCCCGGGTCCTGGGGTACCAGACCGCCACCACCGGCGTCGATTTCCGGCCCACCTTCTTCCAGGACGTGGGGGAGGTGCTGATGGACAAGATGGAGGCCCTCACCTGCTACCAGGAGGCCGGCCTCCCCCGCCCCGACCTGTCGCCGCGCATGGCCCAGGCCTACGCCCGGTACTGGGGCCGGCTGGAGCGATTCACCGAGGTGGAGCCCTTCGAGGTCATCCGGGGCTGAGCGCCGGGCAGGCCCCCCTCGCTTGCGGAGGGCGGCGGCCCCCGGCGAGCTTACGTTTTCCCCGCGAGACCCGACCGAGACTGCCGTGGCCACCGTTCCCCATCTCGAATTCGAGCGCGACATCGTCGAGATCCAGGGCCAGATCGACAAGCTCCTGGACCTGGCGGCCCGCAAGGGCATCGACGTCTCCGACGAGGTCGTCGTGCTGCGCGACAAGCTCCAGACGCTCAAGGAGCAGACGTACGACAGCCTGCGCCCCATCGAGCAGGTCCAGGTGGCCCGCCACCCCCGGCGGCCCTACACCCAGGACTACATCGACCGGGTCTTCACCGACTGGATCGAGCTCCACGGGGACCGCGCCTTCCGCGACGACGAGGCCATCGTGGGCGGGTGGGCCCGGCTGGCCGGGCGCTCCGTCATGGTCATCGGCCACCAGAAGGGCCGGGACATGAAGGAGAACCTGCGCCGGAACTTCGGCATGCCCCACCCCGAGGGTTACCGGAAGGCGCTGCGCCTCATGCGCCAGGCGGAGAAGTTCGGCCGCCCCGTCGTCACGCTCATCGACACCCCCGGCGCCTACCCGGGCATCGGGGCCGAGGAGCGGGGCCAGGCCGAGGCCATCGCCATGAACCTCCGGGAGATGGCCCGCCTGCGCACGCCCCTGGTGAGCGTGGTCATCGGCGAGGGGGGCTCGGGGGGCGCGCTGGCGCTGGGCGTCACCGACCGGATCCTCATGCTGGAGCACTCGGTCTACTCGGTGATCTCCCCGGAGGGGTGCGCCGCCATCCTCTGGCGCTCCGCGGAGCACCGCGAGAAGGCCGCCGAGGCGTTGCGCCTCACGTCGGCCAACCTCAAGGAGCTGGGCGTCTGCGACGAGATCGTCCCCGAGCCCGCCGGCGGCGCCCACTCGGACTGGGACGCGGCGGCGGAGAACCTGGGCGACGCCCTCATCACCGTCCTGAACGAGCTCTCCGCGCTCCCCGTGGACAGCCTCCTCGAGCAGCGGTGGGCCAAGTACGAGTCCATCGGGGCCTGGCGGGAGGTCTAGCAGAAGTGGCGGGGTTCGCCGAGGTCCGCTTCAAGGGAACGCGGAAGGCCTACTTCGCCTACGGCGACATGGACCTCCGGCCGGGCGCGGCCGTGGTGGTGGAGGCCGACCGCGGCGAGGACCTGGGCGAGGTGTCGGCGGTGGGCGTCATCGCCGAGCGCAAATGCTCGTCGTCGGGCGGGTGCGCCACGCCCACCCCGGAGAAGCGCGTCCTGCGCCTGGCCGAGGGGAAGGACGTGGAGAAGGCCCTCGCCCTCCGGGCCGAGGAGGAGCGGGTCCGGGGCGAGGCCCGCAGGATCGTGGAGCGACACGGCCTCAAGATGAAGGTCACCGAGGCCGAGTGGCAGTTCGACCGCAACAAGCTCCTCATCTACTTCACCGCCGATCGGCGGGTGGACTTCCGGGAGCTGGTGCGGGAGCTGGCCCGGAACTTCCGGACCCGCATCGAGCTTCGGCAGATCGGCGTGCGCGACGAGGCCGCGCTCCTGGGGGGCGTGGGCCGGTGCGGCCGCGAGCTGTGCTGCTCCACCTGGCTCCCCGAGCTGCGGCCCGTGAGCCTCCAGCTCGCCAAGGAGCAGCGCCTCTCCCTGAACCCGGCGCAGATCTCCGGGTGCTGCGGGCGGCTCATGTGCTGCCTCATGTACGAGCACCGCACGTACGTGGAGGCCCGGCGCCGCTTCCCCCGGGAGGGGAAGACGCTCCGCACGGGCCTGGGGGAGGAGAAGGTGATCTCGGTGGACATCTGGAGGGACACGGTCGTCCTGCGGGACCGGGAGGGGCAGCGGCGCACGGTGACGCTCGAGGACCTGAAGGCCGAGGTCGCCCAGAGCCCCGGCGGGGACGACGACGGAAGGCGTGGACGGAAAGGACGGGAGTGACCGCAGGGTGAGCCAGCGACGCAGATACCTCACGACGCCCATCTACTACGCGTCGGGGGAGCCCCACCTGGGGCACGCCTACACCACCATCCTCGCCGACGTCCTGGCCCGCTTCCACCGCCAGGACGGCGCCGAGGTGTTCTTCCTCACCGGCACCGACGAGCACGGGCAGAAGATCCAGGAGGAGGCGGCGCGCCGGGGCGTGGAGCCCCTGGCGCTCTGCGACCAGATGGCCGAGCGCTTCCAGGCAGCCTGGGAGACGCTGGAGATCAGCCACGACCGCTTCATCCGCACCACCGAGAAGGAGCACATCGCGGTGGTGACGGCGTTCCTCCAGCGCCTCCAGGACCGGGGGCAGATCTACGAGGACGTCTATTCCGGGTGGTACTGCGTCTCCGACGAGCGCTACTGGACGGAGAAGGACCTGGGCGAGGGGAACACCTGCCCCATCTGCACCAGGCCCACCCGCCACGTGGAGGAGAAGAACTACTTCTTCCGCATGAGCGCGTACCAGGAGGCGTTGGTCCGCCACATCGAGGAGAACCCCGACTGGATCGTCCCCGAGATCCGCCGGAACGAGATCCTGGGCTTCCTCAAGCAGCCCCTGGGCGATCTCTCCATCTCCCGCCCACGGACCCGGGTGAAGTGGGGCGTGCCGCTCCCCTTCGACGCCGAGCACGTGGCGTACGTGTGGGTGGACGCCCTCATCAACTACCTCACGGCGTCGGGGGCCATCCGCCCCGACGCGCCGGTGGGGGAGCAGGGCTTCGACGACGTCACGGGCTCGTGGTGGCCGGCGGACCTCCACCTCATGGGGAAGGACATCATCACCACCCACGCCGTGTACTGGCCCACGCTCCTCATGGGCGTGGGGCTCCCGGTGCAGCGCCAGATCCTGGCCCACGGCTGGTGGGTGGTGGGGGAGACCAAGATGTCCAAGTCCCTGGGCAACGTGGTGGACCCCCTGGCGCTCCGGGAGGAGTTCGGCACCGACGCGGTGCGCTGGTACCTCATGCGCGAGATGCCCACGGGCGGCGACGCATCCTATACGCCGGAGCGCTTCCTCGTGCGCTACGACGAGCTGGCCAACGTGCTGGGGAACCTGGCGAGCCGGGCCATCTCCATGATCGGCAAGTACCGGGACGGCGTCGTGCCCGACGGCCCCGGCGACGGCCTGGACGACGCCATCGCCCAGGCCTTCGAGACGGCGCGGGCCAGCATGGAGCGCTTCAAGGTCCACGAGGCCTTCGCCGCCGCCATGGACCTGGCGCGCCTGGCCAACGGCTACGTCGAGGAGCGCCAGCCCTGGAGCCAGGCCAAGGACCCGGCGCAGGCCGGGGAGCTGGACCGGACGCTGGCCACCCTGGCCCGCGGGCTGGTGGCGCTGTGCGCCCTCTTCGAGCCGGTGGCGCCGTCGAAGATGGCGGAGCTGGCGGCGCGCCTGGGGCTGGAGCGCGTGCCCACGCTGGAGGAGGCGCGGACGCTCTCCCTCGCGGGGCGCGCGGTCCACAAGGGGGAGCCGCTGTTCCCCCGGGTGGAGCCGAGCTGGGGGAAGGCGGAGTAGGGGGCCCGCCCATGGCCGCCCCTCCTGCCTGCGGGTCTCCCCCGGATCCACGCGCAACAGGGTGGCCGGCTCTACCTCTCCGTCGAGGAGCCCTTCCCGCAGGTCCTGTTGGGGGCATGGCAGCCGTCCTCGGGCGACCTTCCCCGAGAATGCGGGGAATAAACCCCCGCCCCTCAACGGTTTTCGTATTTTCTTCGGGTTTCCGGCCCTTCCGGGGCGGGTTTTCCCTGCTTGACTTGGCCTCCGAGGCCGGCCTACCTTTTCGCGATCGTAGCCGGCCCCGCGGGGCCCCGACCGACCTTCCTGTGCACTTCAACGCGATGGCGCCGCAGGAGGATTCGTCTTTGACCGGAACGCCAGGAACTGCATGACCGGAGACCGGTGGACCTTCCTCGTCGTACGCGGCGAGGACACCCCTGTCCGGCAGTATTCTCTGTCCGCTCGGACGCTTCGCGTCCTGGGCGGCATTGGCGTTATGGCCTCCCTCCTCCTGGCCGGGTTCGGCGTCTCCGCCGCCCTCGACGCCACGGCCCGCATCCAGAACCGGCAGCTCGAGTCGCGCAACCGCGCCCTCAGCGCCGAGCTGGAGCAGTTCCGCGCCCGGGTGGGCGACCTGGAGCTGGCGCTGGACGACCTGGCCGACAAGGACGCCCGCATCCGCACGCTGGCGGGCCTCGAGACCATCGACCCCGAGGTGATGGAGGTGGGTGTCGGCGGCCCGGGGATGGGCTCCCTGGACGCGTACCCGCTGTGGGACGTGGACTCGGTGGCGTCCAAGGACGCCTTCGCCCTCTCCTACGACCTGAACGCGCTGGAGCGGCGGGCGCGCCTCCTGGCCTCCAGCCTGGACGAGGCCACCGACTCCCTCCAGGCCCACCGGGACCTGCTGGAGTCCACGCCGTCCATCCTCCCCACCGCGGGGTGGATGACCAGCCGCTTCTCCCGGAGCCGGATGCACCCCATCCACAACCGGCCCCTCCCCCACGAGGGCGTGGACATCTCGGCGCCCAAGGGCACGCCCATCTTCGCCGCCGCCAAGGGCCGCGTAACGCGGGCGGGCTGGGTGGTGGGCTACGGCCTCACCGTGGAGATCGACCACGGCTTCGGCTTCACCACCCTGTACGGGCACGCCTCCAAGCTCCTCGTGCAGCGGGGCCAGATGGTGAACCGGGGCGACGTCATCGCCCAGGTGGGGAGCACGGGCATCGCCACGGCACCCCACCTCCACTACGAGGTGAGCGCCAACGGCATCAGCCAGAACCCGGTGAACTTCATCCTTCCCGACGTGGTACCATAGCCGCGCCAAGGAAGGCACTCCCCTCCGGACCCAAGGCGCCCTCGGGCGCCTTTCGTGTTTTCATGAGCAAGCTCCTCGCCGCGGCCCTGGCCGCGACGATCGCCCCCCCATTCGCGGCGGCCGCTCAGGTGGCGGCGCTCCCGGGCCCTCCGGTCCAGGCGGCGTCGCCCCTGGCCCCCGACACCGTCCTGGCGCCCCCCGGGGGTCCGCGGATCGTGCTGCTGTCGGCGCCGGGAGAGGGCGTTGCGGCGCTGCGGCTCTCCCTCCCCCTGAGCGAGAGCGCGGTGGAGGCGGGGGCCGGGTGGCTCCTCAAGGAGCTGGCGCTGGAGCGCATGCAGACGCTGGCCCGCCCGGTGGGCGCCCAGGTCTCCGCGTCCCGCACCCCCTGGGGCGTGGCGTACGCGGTGGTGGGCGCCGCCGCCGACTTCGAGTTCCTGGCCTACCTCCTCCGGGAGGCGGTGGCCGCCCCGGCGGTGGACTCGCCCGGGCTGGGCGAGGCCCTGGCGCGGCTCCGGGAGGAGTCGGCCCGGGCGCTGGAGACCCCGCGGGGGAGGGTGGTGGCGGACCTCCGCGGCCAGGTGGCCCCCGGCGCCCCTCCCGTGGAGGGCACGCCCGGGTCGGTGGCCGCGCTGGACGCGGCCCGGGTGCGGCAGGTGTGGCAGCGGAGCCACCAGTCCTCGCGCATGACGCTGGTGGTCTCGGCGCCGGTGATCCCCGAGGTGGTGCTGGCGGCGACCCGGGGGATGGGCGCGCCGGAGGAGGAAGCCGGGGAGCCCCTGGACGCGCCCCCGCCCCCCCAGCCCCGCCCCGCCGACCCGCAGGCGCTGCGCGCGTGGTACGGCGAGGTGTGGTCCGCCGGACCGGCGGAGGACCCCCACGGCCCCGTGGCCGCCATCCTGGTGGCGGAGGAGCTGCGGCGGAGCGTCCGGGGGTACGAAGCCGGCGTGGAGCTGTGGGAGCTGCCCGACCGCTGGGCGCTGGCCGTGGTGGGCGCCGCGTACGGGCGCGACGCCGGCGCCATGCGGCGCACGCTCACCGGCGTGGTGAGGGCCACCCGCGACGCCCTGGCGCCCGACGCCGTGAGGCAGGCGGTCTCCCGCGTGCTGGGCGAGCACCTGGTCCGGTCCCGGACGCCGGCGGGGCTGGTGGCCATGGTGGGGCGGGCCCTGGAGGCCACCGGCGACCCGCTGGCCGCCGCCCGCCAGGTGGAGGCGCTCCACCGCGTGGACGTGGCGAGCACCCGCGCCTACCTGGACGCGGCCCTCGCCCGTGGCCCCGCGCGGGCGGAGGTCCGGCCGTGAGGGCGGGCGCACCTGCGGTCGCGCGGGGCGTCGCCCCCGCCACCGTCATGGCCGCCGTCCTCGCCGCGCTGGCGCTGGCGCCGGCCCCCGCGGACGCGCAGTCCGGCTCCCCCTACCGCCTCCGGAGCGTCTCCCGCCACGCCCACGGCACCGCGGTGGCGGTGTCGCTCCGCCTCCACGCAGGCTCCCAGGACGACCAAGAGGGCTTCGAGGGCACGGCGTGGCTCCTGGGCCGGGTACTGGAGGACCAGGCGCGGCGCGCCCTCGACCCGGCGGAGGCGGTCCTCACCGTCACCGTGGAACGGGCCACCACCACGTTCACCCTCCTGGCCCTCCCGGGCGCGTGGGAGCGGGCGTGGTCCCGCGTGGACGCCCTCGTCTTCGACGACGCGCTGGACGGCGCGCTGCTGGAGCGGCACCGCTCCGAGCTGCTGGAGGGCATGGCCTTCGAGTCCGGCTCCCCCTTCCGGGACTTCGAGACGGAGGCGGCCGAGCTCCTGGCCGAGCCCGGGAGCGCCTTCGCCCGGCCCCTCCGGGGCACGCCGTCCTCGGTGCCCAACGTGAGCCCGCTGAGCCTGGAGCTGTTCCGCTCCTCGTTCTTCCGGCGGGGCACCGCCGTGCAGGCGGTGGTGGGGCCCGTCGCCCCGGAGGCCGAAGCGGCGGCGCCGCCCCCCTCGCCTCCCCCCGGCGACGTGGCGTGGCTCACCGGCGAGCGGGCGCCCCTCATCCAGGACGTCACCAGCACGTGGATCGCGGTGGCGTACCCCGCGCCGACGGACCTGCCCCGCACGCGGCTGGAGCTGGTGGCCCACCTCCTCCAGGAGGAGCTGGACCCCACGCCTCCGCCCCCCGACCGCTACTCCCTGGACGTGCGCCTGGAGGAGACGCCCCGGGGCCCGGTCCTGGTGGTGGAGGCCTCCGTCTTCCCCGAGTCCGCCGGGCGATGGGAGGAGCGGATCCTGGGCGTGGTGCGGCGCCTGGCGGAGGAGCCCATGGGGGAGGACTTCTTCCGGTGGCGCCGGCGCCGCTTCCGCGCCGCCCGGCTCCTGGAGGAGTCGGCCCCCGAGGCGGAAGCCCGGCGCATTACCGCCGACCTCCTGCGGGACGGGCGGGCCCGGGACCTGGGGGTGGAGATCTGGGCGCTGGACGCCGGGGCCCTCCAGGCCGCCGCCCGGGCCCTGGGCCCGCCCCGGATCCTCCTGCTGGGGCCCGACCTGGGGCAGAACGGGAGCCGGAAGCCGTAGCCCCGGGGACGCCGGGACAGGTGCGCGGGCGCCTTCGGCCTTCTACATTGGCCGCCTGCGGCTTAGGTTGATGCCCCCCTGGCCGCATGGTACCTTCGTGCGTTCCCCAACCTGGACCGAGTGTCGGAGAGTCACGAGATGATGCGCAGGAACCTTCCCATCGCCCTGGCCCTGCTCCTGGCCACGGCCGCGTGCGGCCCGGCGGAAGTGGTGGTCACGGTGGAAGCCGAGATGGAGAACCCGGACGGGGAGGGCATGGTGACCCGCCCCCTGGCCGACGTCGAAGTGCAGCTCCTGCCCTATGATCGCGATGCTGTCTTCGACTCCATGTCCACGGCGTTCGGCACCCCCGAGCCCCCCATCCCGCAGGAGCTCATCGCCGCCCGCGAGGAGGTCGCCGCCGCCCAGGAGCGCTGGCAGGCCGCCGAGCGCCGGTGGAACAACCTGCGCGACACGCTGCAGAAGATCACGACCGCCATGGACCAGTTCAACCGGGGCGAAGCCCGCTACCGGGTGCTCTTCCTCGAGTTCCAGGACTTCGAGTCCCAGCTCGGCCGGGTGGAGCGGGCGAACTCGCAGGCGTTCGAGGAGTTCACGCGCCTCCAGCAGGCCACCATCCGCCAGTCCGACTCGGTGCGCATCATGCGCGAGAACTGGGGCGACGAGGCCTTCGCCGGCGTGAGCGAGGTCTTCCTGGCCAAGGCCCGCGCCGCCGGCCTCATGGGCGTCGCCGACACCACCGACGCCTCGGGCGTGGCCCGGGACAACTTCAAGGTGAAGCCCGGCCAGTACTGGGTGTATGCCCGGTACTCCCTGCCCTACACGGAGCTGTACTGGAACGTCCCCATCACGGTGGAGCGGGGCGACCCCATCCAGATCCGCCTGGACCGGTCCAACGCCCAGGAGCGGATCAAGCTCTAGGCCCAAGGCCGTCCCGGCGCTCGCCCCGTCCGAGGGGCCCGCCGTAAAGGAGCCCGACATGGAGAACCCGGCCTTCGCGATCGACGCCCGGGGCATCGGCTGGATCACCTTCGACGACCCGGACCGCAAGCTCAACGTCCTCACCGAAGACGTCATGCGCCGCCTGGCCCGGGTGGTGGAGTCGGCCCACGAGGCCGCCATCCAGGGGCGGGTGAAGGTGGTGGTCTTCCGGAGCGGGAAGCCCGACTCCTTCATCGCCGGCGCCGACGTGGAGGCCATCGCGGCGCTGGAGGATCCCCACGACGCCGAGCGCAAGATCCGCGTGGGCCAGGCCATCTTCATGGAGGTGGAGACCCTCCCGGTGCCCACGGTGGCCGCCATCCACGGCATCTGCGTGGGCGGGGGCACCGAGCTGTCTCTGGCCTGCCGCTTCCGGGTCGTGTCCGACTCGGGGAAGACCCGCATCGGGCTCCCCGAGGTGCAGCTCGGCATCCTGCCGGCGTGGGGGGGCACCACCCGCCTCCCCCGGCTGGTGGGGCTCCAGGCCGCGCTGGACCTCCTCCTCACCGGCAAGCAGATCGACGGCCGCAAGGCCCGGAAGATCGGCTTCGCCAGCGAGGTCTACCCCGCCGACCTCTTCCACCAGGCGGTGGCCGACTTCGCCCTGAAGGCCCTGGAGATGCCCGCGGGGGCCTCCCGGCCCAGGCGGGGCGTCGCCACGCGCCTCCTGGACGAGACCCCCGTGGGGCGCCGCGTGGTGCTGGCGGCCGCCCGCAAGAAGGTGCGCGCCCAGACGGGAGGCCACTATCCCGCGCCCATGCGGATCCTGGAGATCCTCAAGACCACGCTGGGCAAGAGCGTGGACGCCAGCCTGGACGCCGAGGCCCGGGCCGCAAGCGAGCTGGTGGTGGGCACGGTCTGCAAGAACCTCATCCACGTCTTCCACATGCGGGAGGCGGCCCGGAAGGCCACGGGGGTGGCCGACGCGGGCGTCGAGCCCAGGAAGGTGAAGACCCTGGCCGTCCTGGGCGCCGGGGTCATGGGGGGAGGCATCGCCCAGCTCGCCGCGGCCAACGGGGTCCGGGTGCGCATGAAGGACATCCGCCACGAGGCCATCACCGGCGGCCTCCAGCACGCCCGCTCGCTCTTCGACAAGGCGGTGGAGCGCCGCAAGCTCACCCGCCTGCAGGCGGCGCAGCGCATGGAGCTCATCTCCGGGGGGCTGGACTGGGCCGGCTTCGGCGGCGCCGACCTGGTGGTGGAGGCCATCGTCGAGAAGATGGACGTGAAGCGCGCCGTCCTGAAGGAGACGGAGGAGCGCATCCCCGAGGCGTGCGTCCTGGCCACCAACACCTCGTCGCTGTCGGTGGACGGCATGGCCGAGGTGCTCTCCCGGCCCGAGCAGTTCTGCGGCATGCACTTCTTCAACCCGGTGCACCGCATGCCCCTGGTGGAGGTGATCCGGGGGAAGGCCACCTCCGACCCGGCGGTGGCCACGGTGTACGCCCTGGCCCTCGAGCTGGGGAAGGTCCCCGTGGTGGTGCGCGACGGGCCCGGCTTCCTGGTGAACCGGATCCTGGGCCCCTACCTCAACGAGGCCGGGTGGCTCCTGGGCGACGGCGCCACGGTCCAGGAGGTGGACCGGGCGGCACGGGACTTCGGCATGCCCATGGGACCGCTGCGCCTCATCGACGAGGTGGGCATCGACGTGTCCACCCACGCGGGCGCGGCCATGGCCGAGGCCCTGGGAGCGCGCCTCGCCCCCGCCCCGGCGCTGGTGGCGCTGGGCGGCAGCGGGCGCCTGGGCCGCAAGGGCGGCCGCGGCTTCTACACCTACGAGAAGGGACGCGAGAAGGGCGTGGACGAGACGGTCTACGCCGACCTGGGGGGCGCCGCCCCGGCGAAGCGGGGCGGAAGCGTCGACCCGGAGGAGATCCAGCGCCGCCTGGTGGTCCTCATGATCAACGAGGCGGCGCGGGCGCTCTCCGACGGGATCGTGGCCACCGCCGCCGAGCTGGACCTGGCCATGATCATGGGCACCGGCTTCCCGCCCTTCCGGGGCGGGCTGCTCCGCTTCGCGGATACGCTGCACCCCCGGGGCGTGCTCGACCGCACGCTGGCGCTCCGCGACGCCCACGGCGAGCGCTTCGCGCCGGCGCCCCTCCTGGAGGAGCTGGCCCGGGACAACTTCGCCTTCTACGAGGCGTTCGGGGGCTGATGCGCTTCTGGCCCAAGAAGCCGGCGGAGCCCCCGCCGCCCCTCCCCGCCCGGGTGGCGGGCGTGGTGCCCGCCGCCGGCGCCTCCACGCGCATGGGCAGGCCCAAGGCCCTCCTGGACGCCGGCGGCCGCTCCTTCGTCGCCGCGGTGGTGGGAGCGCTGGTGGGAGGCGGGTGCGACCCGGTCGTGGTGGTGGTGGGCCCGGGCCAGGACGACGTGGCCCGCCGCGCCAAGGCCGCGGGGGCCCTGGTGCTGGAGAACGCCGACCCGGGGGAGGGCCCCATCACGTCGCTCCGCCTGGCGCTGGCCGCCGCGCGTGGGGACGCGGACGCGTTGGCCCTCCTCCCCGTGGACCACCCGCTGGTCCGCCCCGAGACGGTGGCGGCGCTGGTGGACGCCTGGCGGAGCGGGGGCGCGCCCCTGGTCCTCCCCGTCCACCAGGGGAAGCGGGGCCACCCCGCCCTCCTGGGCCGCGCCCTCTTCCCCGAGCTGCTCCGCGCCGACCTGGAGGGGGGCGCCCGCACGGTGGTCCACGCCCACCTGGACGCGGCGCTCCTCCTGGAGGTGGACGACGCCGGCACCGTGACCGACATCGACACGCCCGAGGCGTACCGGGCCGCCTTCCAGGGTACCCGCGCGTGACCCGCCTGGACGCCGCCGCGTCGGCGGCCCTCGCGCTGGAGGCGGTGGAGGCGGGGGCCAGCGCCGTGAGCCTCCTCCTGGTCTCCCCCGGCGACCACCAGGGCGCCCGCATGCTCGTCGTGGTGGACGCCCGGGGCGCCCCGCGCCGGCACGGGTCCCTGGGCGCCGACGGCCTGGACGCGGCGGCCCTGGAGGCCGCGGAGGCGGCGGTGGCCGACCCGCGCCACCGCGACGGCCTGGCCACGCTGGCCGGGGGGAACGAGGTGTACGTGGAGCTGCGCCGGCCGGTGCAGGACCTGGTCATCGTGGGCGCCGGGCACATCGCCCGGCCCATGGCCCGCATGGGCGCCGACCTGGGCTTCCGGGTCTGGGTCCTGGACGACCGTCCCGACTTCGCCACCCGGGAGCGCTTCCCCGACGCGCACCGGGTGCTCCGCGCCGACTTCTCCGATCCCTTCCGCGAGGTGCCCATCCACGCCGCCACCCACATCCTGCTGGTGACGCGGGGGCACAAGTACGACTACGACTGCCTGGTGCGGGTGCTCCGCGGGGACCCGGCGCCCGCCTACATCGGTATGATCGGGAGTCGCCGGCGCGTCCGGGCCACCTTCGTCCAGCTCCTGGAGGACGGCGTCCCCCGGGAGCGGCTCCGCGGGATCCACGCTCCCGTGGGCCTGGACATCGGCGCCGAGACCCCCGAGGAGATCGCCGTGGCCGTGGCGGCCGAGCTGGTGAAGGTGCGCCGGGGCGGCAGCGGGACGTCCCTGCGGGACCTGGAGGGCGTGGCCGACCGGTTCTTCCCCGACGACGAGGAGGGCGCGTGACCCATCAGGACGACCGGACGCTGTCCCGGGCGCTGCAGGAGGCGGCGGCCGCCGGGCGCGCGTGCGCGCTGGCCACCGTCGTCGCCACCCGGGGCTCCACGCCCCGGAAGGTGGGGGCCCGCCTGGTGGTGGACCCGGTGGCGGGCCTCACCGGCACCGTGGGGGGCGGGTGCGGCGAGGCCGAGGTCATCGACGCGGCCCGCCGCGTCCTCGAGACGGGCGCGCCCGAGCGGGTCCGCGTGGACCTCACCGAGGATTTCACCACCTGGAGCCCCGCGGTGTGCGGCGGCACCATGGACGTCTTCGTGGAAGCCGTGATCCCCGTGCCGAAGGGAGGGGCGTCGTGAGCGAGCACCCCGTTGTGCGCATCAACTACCGCCGTCCCCCCAACCGCCTCCAGGTCTTCGAGCAGCGCCTGGTCCACGACGGCGCCGACGTGAAGGTGACGCTGGCCGAGGACATGCCCTACGAGCCACCCATGCGCATCGAGGGCGCCGTGGTGCTGGAGTTGGGCTCGGACGTGGTGTGGTTCACGTTCCCGGGCATCTGGCACGACATCGGCCGGTTCCACCGCGCCGACGGCACGTTCACCGGGCTGTACGCCAACATCCTCACGCCGCCGGTGCTCAACGACGGCGCGTGGGAGACCACCGACCTCTTCCTGGACGTGTGGATGGCCCCCGACGGCACCACGCTCCTCCTGGACGAGGAGGAGCTGGACGAGGCGCTGGGGCGCGAGCTGGTGGACCGGGAGACCGCGGCCCGGGCCCGGGAGGAGGCGCGCCGGCTGCTGGAGGGGGCGCGGGCCGGCACCTGGCCCCCGGCGGCGGTGCGCGAGTGGACGCTGGAGCGGTGCCGCGAGGTGCTGGGGCGCTGACGGAGACGGGGGCCGCGCGCCGCGGCCCCCGCCCCCTCGCCTCCTCGCCTCCTCGCCTCCTACCGTCGGACGGCGTCGGCCTCCGCTTCGGTGCGCGCCAGGCGCCCCGTGAGGATCTCCAGGACGATGCGGTCCGCGTCGTACACCTTGTCCAGCGCCTCCCGGATGGCCCGCACGTCCACCATGATGTTCCTCCCCCGCTCGGGGAGGTAGATGAAGTCGCGGCTCAGCCCCTCCACGTTCCGGTCGAAGTTGAGCCCCACCAGCTCCAGCTCCCGGGTGAGGGCCGGCGACCCCGAGTTGCCGCCGTAGGTGTCGGACGTGGAGATGAAGTTGAGCGGCGTGGAGAGGTCGAGCCCCGGGGGCGGCGGCACCCACCGGTCGGGGAGCGCCCACTCCGGGTTCCCCCGGTGGCCGTAGTACCGGTCGTAGATCCCGTGGAACGTGGTGTGGGTGGGGGCCAGCGTGCCGTTGTACTCGTAGGGGATCACCACGCCGTCGGTGATGCGCGGCGAGGACGTGGCGTCGGGGGCCACCGACGTGCCGTAGACCTCGAAGCGCGCGCGGCCCAGGTCGGCGGCCAGCTCGGCCTCGGCGTCGGCGGTGGCCTGCTCCGCCGCCTGGTAGTCGCGGAGCCGGGGGAGCAGGGCCCGCATCAGCTCCAGCGCCGGGTCGTTGTGGTCCAGCCCCGCGTCCAGCGCCGCCGACAGGCGGGCCTGGGACGCGAAGGCCGACGCGCTCAGGAGGGCCGCGGCGGCCCCCTCGGGGGAGCGGCCTCCCAGGGCGGTGCGCACCAGCGCGTCGCCGTCGCCCAGGTAGCGCTGGAGGTCGGCCATGCGCAGGCGGAGCAGCTCCTCCTCCAGGTCGCCCGGGTGGTCGGAGACGGCCTTCAGCGCCGCCCGTCGGGCCGCCGCCGAGTCGGTGGGCAGCGAGCCGTCCACCAGCTCCAGCGCCCGCATGGCCCGGAGGAGCGTCCGCGACCCCGACGACGGGTTGGCCAGGGCGTAGAACGCCCCCGCCTCGGCGCCCTGGCGGCGGCGGTCCTGCTGGAGCGCGGCGATGCGGTCCACCACGCCGCCGTAGCGCGCCTGGAGGGCCGCGTCGGCGGCCAGCTTCCCGAGGAGCTCGGCCTCGGCAGCCCGCTTCAGCCCCAGGATCTCCGGGTCCCGCAGCGCGGCCAGGCGGCCCGTGTACGCCTTGAGCGAGTTGGAGAGGGAGAAGGCCTGGTTGCGGAGCCCCAGGCGCTCCCCCGCCACCGGGTCGGCGGCGTACGCCTCGCGCAGCGCCGCCAGGCGGGTCTCGAAGAACGCCTTGCGCAGCGGCACCAGCGCGTCCCGCTGGTACTCGAGCTGGGCCACCGTCTGGAGGCGGTTGGTGGGCCCCGGGTTGCCGATGACGAACACCGGCTCGCCGTCCTCCACGCCGTCGCCCCAGGTGAACCAGTGGTCGGTGTGGTAGGGCCGGCCGTTGTCGTAGACGCGGTAGAAGGCGAAGTCCAGCGCGTAGCGCGGGTAGGTGAAGTTGTCCGGGTCGCCGCCGAAGAAGCCCATGTTCAGCTCGGCGGCGGCCACCAGGCGCAGGTCGGTGAAGCGGCGGAAGACGTAGGCCGAGTAGCGCCCGCCGTTGTAGAGGGGCACCACCTGGACCCGGATCCCCGCCACGCCGGCGTGCTCGGCGGCCAGGCGGCGCTGCACCTCGGCGATGGCCCCCTCCCGGGCGGCGCTCCGCTGGGCCTCCGGCGCCGCGTCCACCGCCGCGTAGATCTCGTCGGTGACGTCCCGGGCGGAGAGGAGCTGGTCGGCGTACACGCCCGGAATGGGGCGCTCCTCGTCCAGCGAGGAGGCGTAGAACCCGTCGTCCAGGAGGTTCTCGCCCTGGCGCGACACGGCGCTGATGGAGCCCCGGGCGCAGTGGTGGTTCGTCACCACCAGGCCGTTGGGGGACACGAAGGACGCCGAGCACCCCGGAATGCGCAGCGCCGCCAGCCGGGCCCGCTCGAACCACGCGGGCGACGCGTCGAAGCCGTACGTGGTGGAGAAGTACTCGGCGGGGGCGTACTCGAAGGTCCACATCTTCCCGAAGTCGAAGCGGCCGGGCTTCGGGGCGTCGGCGCCCTGGGCGGAAGCGCCCGCGGGAAGGAGGACGAGGGCGGACAGGGCGACGGCACGGGCGCGCCGAAGGAGGCTCCCGGACATGACGGACTCCGCTTGCTGGACAGACGGGGATACGGCCCCGCAGGGGCCGCCGGGAGGGCTTCCCAAGGGTAGTGGGACGGGGCGGGCGGCGGGAGGGGCGGAGGCCTGAGTCCGGGATATGCGGGAGGGAGAGGCAGGAGTACATTCCGGACATGACTTCACGTCCCCTCGACACGGCCGCGACCGCCTGGTCCCATTACGAGGCCGTCCTGGATCGGATGGATGGCCCGGCCCGCGTGAAGGCCGCCATCGAGCTGAGCGAAGCCGTCCGCGAGCTGCGCCTGTCCGGGATTCGCTCGCGCCACCCGGAGTTGAGCCCACAGGAAGTGGTGGCCCGTATGGTGGCAGAGGACCACGGGGTGGAGCTGCCCCGCCCGAAGTGAGCCTCACGGCCTTCTTGAGGAGGGTCGTCGAGGTCACCCAGCTCATGGAGCGTACGTGGTCACGCCTGGACCACGCGTACCTGGCCCGGTGGATCACCAGGCTGGGGCTCGACTCAGAGTGGCAGACGGCCCGATCTGCGGCAGGGCTGTCGCCAACCGACGGTGAGACGGAATAGGGAGAGCACCCGACCTCCCCCCCTCAGTCCGACGCCACCACCCCGTCCGGGAGCCCCAGCGCCCGCACCACCTCGGTGTCCTCGAAGCGCACGGGCACCCGCAGCTCCGACCGGAGCGTCACGATGGTGTCCGGGTCGGGGACCGAGTCCTCCTCGTTGGGGGTCGGCTCGGTGCCGTTGTCGAAGCACGCCGACAGAGCGAGGAAGAGCGCCACGGGCACGGCGACGGCCAGCGTCGCGACGACCCTCCGGGGAGCCGCCATGTTCATTCCTCCACCACCGCCGCCGAGCACAGGCGGTGCACGTCCACGAAGAGCCGCTTCTGCACCGCCTCGTCCTCGCGGATGCAGTCGATGATCCGCTCGTACCCGTCCAGGGACGCCGCCGGGATGTCCACCTCCTCGTGGTGGTAGGATCCCTCGTCCACGAACAGGAGACGGACCTTCACGCGACCCTTCTTGCTCATGCTTCCCCCTTCACACGGAGCCGCTTCGCTTCGGGGAGCGACGCCAGAAAGATAACGGTGCTGAGAACGGCGGAGATGACGCACCACTGGCACCAGGCATGGATGACGAAGGCCTCCAGGTACGTGAACCAGGCCGAGAAGCCCAGCGCGACGGCGCCCAGGCCCAGGAGGAGGGGGCCCACCGCCCTCGACGCCTGCCCCGCGGGCTGGATCCCGTACAGCGCCACCGCGAAGAGCGTGGCGTACCCGCCCACGCCCAGGAGGGGCACGGGCAGGGGGCCCAGCTTCGACCACCGGCTGGCCTGCACCGCCGCGCAGTCGCCCACGCCGCAGATCACCGAGCCGGCCCACCCCAGGGAATAGGCCAGCAGGTAGAAGGCCACGAAGAACCCCGCCATGGACAGGACGGCGATGACCATCCGGTTCATGGCGGGGTACGCGCTGTCGCTCAAGGGAGGCTCCGGCTCAGTCGCCCTCGGGACCCGCGGGCGGCGCTTCCAACTCGGCCAGCATGCCGTCCACCACCGACTGGATGGCCTGGAAGCTGTTCTGCGTGATCCGGCGGGCCATGCCCCGGCCCTGGCTGATCATGACGGTGGGCGTCCCGTTGATGCCCAGCGCGTCGGCCAGGCGCATGTTGGCCGTCACCACGTCGGCGTGGGCGTCGCTCTTCAGGCACGCCTCGAAGGTCTCCCGGTCCGCCCCTGCCTGCTCGGCGTAGTCCACGAAGTCGCCCAGGACCGTCTGCTTGGCGGCCCAGGTGGGCTGGTTGCGGAAGATGACGTCCTGGAACTCCCAGAACCGGCCCTGGTCGTTGGCGCAGCGGCCGGCGCGGGCCGCCAGGAACGAGTGGGCGTGGATGGAGATCAGGGGGAGGTCGTAGTAGACGAACTTGGCCTTCCCCGTCTGGACGTAGGCGAGGTCCACCTGGGGCTTCACCTGGAGGGCGAAGCCGCCGCACCCCGGGCACTGGTAGTCGGCGAACTCGACGATGGTCACCGGCGCGTTCGGGTCGCCCTTGGTGACGCCCTGGGCCATCTGGACCAGGGTGTCCATGTTGTCGAGGCCGGGCACGTCCACCGGCTCGGTGGCGGCGGTGCCCAGGGTCTGGGACCCCACCGAGTATCCCACGGCGCCGATGCCGACGACGGCCACGGCGCCCAGGATCCAGTAGAACTTGCTCATCTGGGACCCGCCCTCGCGGGCGTCCCGGCGCTGTTCGCCTCTGCTGGCCACGGTGCTCCTCCTGGGGCCGATGCCCTCGGCCATGGTACGGTCGGGGACGGCCCCCTCGGGCCACCCGGAACCAGTATTCTGGTCGCAGACGGAGAAGATGTTCCCCGCCGGGGCGCCGATCAAGCTCGGCGGGGACGCCCCCCCGCGTGCGGCCCCTCCCGGCGGGCCGCCTACGCCAACAGCAGGGACACCGTCGCCCGGGTGTCGGACATGTCCGGGAGGACCACGTCGGCACCCACGGCGGCCAGCGCGTCGGCGCCGTAGCGCCCGGTGGCCACGCCCAGCGTCCGGGTGCCCCCGGCCTGCCCGCAGAAGACGTCGGCCGGCGTGTCCCCCACCACCCACACCTCCCGGGGGTCGAAGTCCACCCGCCAGGTCTCGGCGGCACGGCGGAGCGCGATGGGCGCCAGGTCGTTGCGGACCTCGCTGTCCGAGCCGTAGCTCCCCGTGCGGAAGTGGTCGAAGAGCCCCACGGAGCGGAGCTTCAGCTCCGCCCCCCGCACGATGTTGCCGGTGAGGAGCCCCAGCGCCACGTCGGCGCGGGCGGAGAGGGCCTCCAGGAGCGATCCCACGCCGGGGAGCGTTCTCATGGGGTGGCGGGGAAGGCGCTCCCCCAGGTGGTGGAGGTACCGGTCCCAGAGCCGGGGGAAGCCTGCGTCGATGTCGGCGTCGGGCAGCCCCGCCGTGGAGAGGAGCTCCCGGGCGATCTGGGGGTCGGTCTTGCCCGCGAAGTCGTGGACCTCGATGTCCCCGGCGGTGCCGAAGGTCTCCACCAGCGCGGTGTGGAACGCCCCCTTGGCGGGCCCGCCCAGGACCAGCGTCCCGTCGATGTCGAACAGGACGAGGCGCTTCATCGGTGTCCTCGGGTGCACGCGCGGGTGATGGCCTCCTCCAGGGCGTGCTGCGCCGCGGCGCCCAGGGCCAGGATCTCGGCCGACGACGCGTCCAGCTCCTCCTCTGCGGTGGAGGCGGCGAAGACCACGTCACCGTCGAAGGGGGTGTGCACCGGCGCGATGCGCCGGGCCAGGGCGTTGGCCGCCGTGCGGGCCAGGCGTCCCAGCGCCACCCGGGAGAGGGGGGCGTCGGTGACCACCGCCGCCAGCGTGGTGTTTGTGCCCGGCGCCAGGTTCCGCATCTCGCCCCCGGCGCGGAGCGTCGCGGCGGTGTCCAGGAACGCGCCGTCGGGCCCCCGGGCCCCCGCCACGATGCGGCCCGAGGCGTCGAGGACGTCGCCCAGGGCGTTCACAACGGCCACGGCACCCACGCGATGGCCTCCCGCGTCCACGGCCCAGGCGCCGAAGCCCCCCGGCATGGCGCCTTCCGGCCCGGCGATCTTCCCCACGGTGGCGCCGGAGCCGGCCCCCACGGGACCCTCCGCCGGCCAGGCCCCGGAGGCGTTCTGGCACGCCTCGGCCCCCGTCTCCCCGTCGGGGCGGGTGACGTGGGCGCGGAGGTCGAAGATCACCGCCGCCGGGACGATGGGGACCCGGATCTCTCCCGTGTCGTACCCCCGCCCCTGCTCGGCGAGCCAGTTCATGACGCCGTCGGCGGTGGAGAGGCCGAAGGCCGACCCCCCGGTGAGGAGGATGGCGTCCACGCGGGGCACCAGGTGGTGGGGGTCCAGCACGCCCAGCTCCCGGCTCCCGGTGGCCAGACCCCGCACCTCCACGGCGGCCCGGAAGGGCCCCAGGAGCACGGTGCACCCCGAGTGGCCGCCGTAGGCGTGGCCGTGCCCCACGGCCAGCCCGGGCACGAAGGGACGAGCCCCGGGGCTCACGAAAGCGAGGCCAGGAGCGACGGGTCCAGGTTCCCCCCGCTGATGACCGCCGCCACCCGGGCGCCCTTGGCGTCGAGCTTGCCCTCCAGGAGGGCGGCGGTGGTGGCGGCGCCGCTGTACTCGGCCACCAGCTTCTGCCGGAGCACCAGGAGCGCCGTGGCCTCGCGGATGGCGTCGTCGGAGACGGTGACCACGTCGTCCATGAGCTCCCTGGCGTGCTCGAAGGTCAGCTCGCCGGTGATGACGGGCAGGAGCCCGTCGGCGATGCTCTCCGACCGGTCCAGCATGGTGGGGGCGCCGTTGTCCAGCGCCGCCCGCATGGACGCCGCGCCCTCGGGCTCCACGCCCACGACCCGGGCGTGGGGGAGCATGCGCTTCACCGCGGCGGCCACGCCGCTGGCCAGCCCGCCCCCGCCGATGGGCGCCAGGACGAAGTCCACGTCGGCCCAGTCCCGGGCGATCTCCAGGCCCACCGTGCCCTGGCCGGCGATGATGTGCCGGTGATCGAAGGGGGGCACCATGACCAGGCCCTCCTCCTCGGCGATGGCTTCGGCGCGGCGCTTCCGCTCCAGCGAGGTGGTGCCCTCGAAGATCACCTCACCCCCCAGGCGCTTCGTGCCCTCCACCTTCACCCGGGGCGCGGTGGTGGGCATGACCACCACGGCCCGGATCCCCCGCAGCCTGCCCGTGAGGGCCACCGCCTGGGCGTGGTTCCCCGACGAGTACGTGATGATCCCCCCCGCCACCTGCTCGTCGGAGAGCTGGGAGACGAAGTTGAACGCGCCGCGGATCTTGAAGGCGCCGGCGCGCTGCAGGTTCTCGCACTTGAGGCGCACCTCGGCGCCCACCGCGTCGGACACCGCGTGCGCAGGAAGGAGGGGCGTCCGCACGGCGACCCCCGCCAGGCGGCGGGCGGCGGACTCGATCTCGGTGAGGCCGACCAGGCCCTGTCCCTGCACCTCGCTCATGCGTCGTCGCCGTTCTCCGGCGCCTCGTCTTCGGGCTCGGCGGCGTCGGCGCCTTCTGCGCCCTCCGCCCCTTCCTCCAGCTCATCTTCGTCGTCGGCGATGACCCGCGCCACGTCCATGACCTCGTCGCCCTCGTCCAGGGAGACCAGGCGCACGCCCTGCGTGGCCCGTCCGATGATGCGGATCTCGTCCACGCGCTGACGGTTCACCACCCCCTTGCGGGTGATGATCATGAGCTGCTCGTCCTCGGTGACCGACTTGATGGCCACCACCCGCCCCGTCTTGTCCGACGTCTTGAGGTTGATGACGCCCTTGCCGCCCCGGCGCTGCAGCCGGTACGCGTCCACGTCGGTGCGCTTGCCCATGCCCTTCTCCGAGACCACCAGGAGCGTGGAGTCGGGGCGCACCACCACCATGCCCACCACCACGTCCTCGCCGGAGAGATCGATGCCGCGCACGCCCTCCGTGGCGCGGCCCATGGGGCGGGCGTCCTCCTCGTTGAAGCGGATGGCCATGCCCTCGCGGGTGGCCAGGATGATCTCCGACTTGCCGTCGGTGATCTGCACGTCGATGAGCTCGTCGCCCTCGCGGACGTTGATGGCGTTGAGGCCCACGGCGCGCACGTTGCCGTAAGCCGACAGCGCCGTCTTCTTCACCACGCCCTTGCGGGTGGAGAAGATGAGGAAGAGCTCGTCGGAGAACTCCCGCACCGGCACCACCGCGGCGATCTGCTCGTCGGAGGAGAGGTTGAGGAGGTTCACGATGGGCTTGCCACGGGAGTTCCGGGCGCCCACGGGGATCTCCCACACCTTGATCCAGTAGCACTGCCCGCCGCGGGTGAAGATCATGAGGTAGTCGTGGGTGGACGCCACGAAGAGGTGCTCCACCCAGTCCTCTTCCTTCGTCTCCATGCCCCGGAGGCCCCGGCCGCCGCGGCGCTGGGCCCGGTACGTGTCCACCGGCAGGCGCTTCACGTAGCCGTGGTGGGACACGGTGATGACCATGTCCTCCTCGACGATGAGGTCCTCCACGTCGAAGGAGCCCACCGAGCCCGTGATCTCGGTGCGGCGCTTGTCGCCGAACTTGTCGGCCATCTCCTGGAGCTCGCCCTTGAGGATGCTCATCCGGCGCTCGTGGGAGGCCAGGATGTCCTCCAGGTCCTGGATGGTGGCGCGGACCTCGGCCAGCTCCTCCTCCAGCTTCTCGATCTCCAGGCCCGTGAGGCGGGCCAGCCGCATGTCCAGGATGGCCTTGGCCTGCCGCTCGGAGAGGCCGAAGGCCTCCTGGAGCTGGGCGGAGGCCGTCTCCGTGTCCTTGGCCGCCCGGATGATCTTGATGACCTCGTCGATGTTGTCGACGGCGATCTTCAGGCCCTCGAGGATGTGCTCCCGGTCCTTGGCCTTGGCCAGGTCGAACTCGGAGCGCTTCACGATGACCACGTGCCGGTGGTCCACGAAGTGCCGCAGGATCTCCCGCAGCGTCATCACCTTGGGCACGCCGTCCACCAGGGCCAGGAGGATGGTCCCGAAGGTGGACTGCATCTGTGTGTGCTTGTACAGCCGGTTCAGCACGATGTGGGGCACCGCGTCGCGCTTCAGCTCGATGACGATGCGCATGCCGTCCCGGTCCGACTCGTCGCGCAGGTCCCGGATCTCGGTGAGCTTCTTGTCCCGCACGAGCTGGGCGATCTGCTCGATGAGGCGGGACTTGTTCACCATGAACGGGATCTCGGAGACGACGATGCGCTCCGAGTTGGCGTCGATCTGCTCGATGTCGGCGCGGGCCCGCATGACCACGCGGCCCCGGCCCGTGCGGTAGGCGTCCTGGATGCCGTCGCGCCCGCAGATGAAGCCGCCGGTGGGGAAGTCGGGGCCCGGCACCAGGCGCTCCAGCTCCTCCTGGGAGAGGTCCGGGTTGTCGATGAGGGCCTGGGTGGCCGCCACCACCTCCCGGAGGTTGTGGGGCGGGATGTTGGTGGCCATGCCCACCGCGATGCCCGAGGAGCCGTTCACCAGCAGGTTGGGGATCTTCGACGGCAGGACGGTGGGCTCCATCTTCTGCCCGTCGAAGTTGGGCACGAAGGGGACCGTCTCCTTGTCGATGTCCGCCAGCATCTCCAGGGCGGGCGCCGTGAGGCGGGCCTCGGTGTAGCGGTAGGCCGCCGCCGAGTCGCCGTCCACGGAGCCGAAGTTCCCCTGGCCGTCCACCAGCGGATAGCGCAGGGAGAAGTCCTGCACCATGCGGACCATGGAGTCGTAGACCGCGGCGTCGCCGTGGGGGTGGTACTTGCCCAGCACCTCACCCACCACGCTGGCGCTCTTCTTGTACGCGCGCCCCGGGCTCAGGCCCAGCTCGCTCATCGCGTACAGGATGCGCCGGTGCACCGGCTTGAGGCCGTCGCGCACGTCGGGGAGCGCCCGCTGCACGATGACGCTCATCGAGTAGTCGATGAACGACTCCCGCATCTCGTCTTCGAGAAGACGGGTGAGGACCTTCTCGCCCCCCCCGCCACCCACGAAATCCAACTCGTCTGCCATGCTCAGGTCCGGATGTCCAGGTTACGGTCCGCCCTCCACCGGGGGCGGACGTGCTCGGAAGCGCTCGAACGGCGCCGTGTCTTCTCGTTCAACCCTTCAGGGAGAGCCCCGTCCAGCCGCAGGTCTCGCAGCGGCGGCGGGACAGCCGCTCGCCCAGCACCGCGGAGAGCAGCCGCTGCCACTCCTTCCGCTTCACGCGCCGGGTCCGGTTGCCGCACTGGGGGCACGTCGTGCCCACGGACGCCACCTCGGTCCGCTGCGCGTTCGACCAGACGAGGAGGATCCAGATGGACACGCCGACGGTCAGCGTCACCACCCCCACGCCGAAGCGCAGCGTGGAGACGTGGAACTCGGTGCCGGCGAAGACCGCCCCGAGCCCCGTGCCCAGGCGGGCGAGCACCAGGGAGAGGGCCTCCGTGGACAGCTCGAGGCCCGCCAGGAACAGAAACAGGGAAGTGAACGCCAGGCCTCGGCGCATCACGTGCACGCTCGGGTTTCGGGGTCCGCCACGCGAGGCTCCTGGGGGGGCAAATCGGGGAGTTTCCGCGCCCGGCGCGGCAGGTGTTTCCAAGACCTTGAAAACTAGCGGAATCCCCGGGTTCCGGCAACCCGCGAAAGCCGCTTCCCGCAAGGGTTTTCGGCGGTTTTCGGGAGGGCGAAAAATCGCCGTGTCGCCGGCGCGCTCCCTACGCCACCGCCACGAAGTCCACCATCTCCCGGAGGCCGCCGCCCCGGAGGAGGTCCCGGAGGGTGGCCCGGGCCCCCGGCTGGCCCACCGCCGCCAGGTGGAGGACCCCCTCCAGGGCGAGCCCGCCCCGGGTGTCCAGGACCGGGGCCCCGTGGATCTCCTGGCCGATCTTGCGCGGGTCCACCTCCACGAAGGCCGCCACGGGGGTGCCCGCCGCCCGGAGCGCCCGGGCGAAGGCCTTCCCCACCGGCCCCGCGCCCCAGACGGCGGCCGGGCGCCCCCCCCGGAGGAGGGCCGCCCGGAGATGGTGGACCTTGCACGCCACGAAGGCGTCGGGGCCGTACGCCGGGTGGGTGCGGGAGAGGCGAACCGGACCCTCGCGCCAGTGGAGGAGCACCTCGGGGACGTTGGCCAGGGCGTGCCCGGCCGCCCACAGGCGCAGCACCAGGTCGTAGTCCTCGGGCCACCCCGCGTCCCGGTACCCCCCCACCCCCGCCACCGCGTCCGCGCGGAGGAAGAAGGCCGGGTGGGCCAGGGGGCACTCCACGAAGAGCTCCCGGGCCACCTCCTCGGGGGTGGTGGCGGCGTTGAGCCACGCCTCGTAGCGGCGGGCCCCGTCGCGGAGGTGGTGGCGCGGGAAGTAGCGGACGCGGGAGCCACAGGCGGCCAGGCGGGTCTCGGCGTCCA
>BTVB01000012.1:0-5803 GCA_045863275.1 Gemmatimonadota bacterium | reverse complement strand
TCGGCGTCCATGCGGGCCAGGTAGGGGCTTCGGGCCTCGGCGCGGGCGCGCTCCAGGGCGGCGACGATGCCCCTCGGCTCCTGGGGGAGGACCCGCACCCGCGGGTCGCGGGCGGCCCACGCCTCCAGGACGTCGCGGGTGGCGTCGGTAGAGCCGTCGTCCACGGCCAGCACCTGGAAGTCCGGGTCGGTCTGGGCCTCCAGGGAGGCGATGGCCTCGGGGAGGTGCTCGGCGCCGTCCCGGACGGGGAGGAGGACGGAGATGGGCGGAGGGGCCCTCAGGGCCGGTCCCCCCGCTTCCGCGCCACGTGGTCGGAGACGTGGGGGCCGTACTTCGCCACGAAGTCATTCCTGTAGTCGTCGCCCCGGATGGTACCCCGGCAGCAAGCGGCGCCGCACGAGCAGGAAAAGTCCGGCATGCGCTCGTCGTAGAACGTCGCGTAGTCCAGGGTGATCTCCTCGCCGGCGGCCAGGTCGCGGCGCGCCACCACGTCCAGCCCCTCCAGCCACGCCGAGGGGTCGCAGGCGTGGTTCACCGGGCGCCAGTGCTCCGGGTCGGGGCTCCAGGTCACGTAGACCCGGTCGGTGAGGGGCCACGCGTAGCGGTCGAACCAGCCCCGCGCCGTCTCGTCCCAGCGGGCCTCCACCCAGTCCACGGTGACCAGGTGGTGGGGCGCCTCCTCGAAGACCATGACCCGCTCGCCGGCGGGGATGGCCCGGGTGGCGAAGACCCCGTAGTCCCCCCCCGGGCGCGGGAGCACCTGCCAGCTGCGCCGCTTGCGGCGGTGGCGGGCGAGGGCCGCGGCGACGAGCTGGCGCGTGAAGCCCTCGTGCCCCGCCGGGTCGTTGACCAGGCACAGGTCGGCGCTCCCCGGGTCGGTGGGCGGGTAGAAGACGCCGCAGAGCGGGTTGATCTCCAGCATGAAGGGCGTGCCCGAGGCGTCGACGCGGATGTCGCAGCGGCCATAGCTCGCGCCCCGCATGCCCACGAAGAAGCGGGCCGAGACGTCCCGGAGGCGCGCGTCCAGTGCCGGGTCCTGCACCGGGAACGCCTCCAGCCCCCCGTAGTTCACCCACTTGAGCTGGTAGTGCTTGAACGCCTCCCCCGGCGGGAAGCGGTACTGGATGGGCTGGTACGTGGTGGGCCGGGCCGGGTCATCGGGGTTCTCGGCGACGAGGACGGTGCACTCGGTGCCGTCGATGTACTCCTCGACGAGGGCCGCCCCGAAGCGCCCCATCAGGTCGCCCGCCCGCTCCCGGAGCGCCTCGGGCGTCTCCACCCGCGAGCGCTCGGTGATCCCGTTGCTGGCATAGCTGGAAGGGTGCTTCACGAAGAGCGGGAAGCGGAGCGTGGCGGCGGCCCGCTCCACGTCGGCGGCGGTGCGGGCGATGACGTAGGCCGGCGTCGGGATGTCCCACGCGCGGCACACCCGCTTCATCGCCTCCCGGGACGGCTCGTAGTACTCGGGCGTGGCCCCCGTGTAGGGCACGTCGAGCCACTCCAGCGTCTGTACCACCTCCACGCCCACGCGCCCCTCGTCCCACGCCCCGTCACAGAGGTTGAAGAAGAGGTCGTACCCCTCGCGGGAGGCCGCGATGACCTGCTGGACGGCGGCGTCCTTGTGCAGCGTGAGGACGGTCCAGTCCGCCTCCGGCACGAAGGGGCGCGGGTCGCAGGGCCAGTCGTCCTTGGGGAAGGGGTCCGCGTGCAGGTCCTGGTCGGTGAGGAGGCAGATGCGCATGGGGTTGGCGGAAATGTCTGTGGTTGGGGCTGGTCTCGATTGTCCGGAGAATGATGGGCCTAGGGGGTGGGGGGCGCTATGCGTTGGGGCACCATGAATGACGTGGTGGCGAGGGGCCGGGTGGCGGCCCATATTGGGCGCGGCTCGGCCATGGCCTGGTGCGGCACTTCGGGCGATGGGCGGGTCCCCTTCCCTCAGGGCCTGTTCCTACCTTCCTGCGCTCCCCCCTCGCAGGCTGGTTCTGGGGGGAGGATTGGACGTGGAGTAATCCCGAATCCCCCGGCCTACAGTGGCCGTCTGCCTGCATGACTTGCGAAGCGAGCCACCCCGTGGGGCTCGGCATTCGAAGATCCATGCGCTAACTGAAATAGGCCCCAGTAGCGGGCAGACGGGGCCTTGGTGGAGCGCGGCACACACTGAGTGAGAAGACAGCCATGACGGATCTCTTATCACAACTGCTCGCGGAGGCCGCCGCCAAGGCGAGTCGACGAAAGTGCTTTATCTCCTACTACAGCGGAGACGCCGACGCGGTCGATCGCTTCCTCGCGGACTATTCCGATGTGTTCATCCCCAAGGCCATTGGGGTCTCGGACGGTGACGACTTCATCGACAGTTCCAATTCGGAATACGTCATGTCACGGATCCGAGAGAAGTACCTCGGGGACTCTACCGTCACGCTTTGTCTCCTCGGCGAATGTACCCACAGCCGTCGTTACGTCGATTGGGAGCTGAAGACCACGTTGCGTCGTGGGGCCTATACTCCTAACGGACTCGTGGGCATCCTACTGCCACACATGGGTGACTCAGGCATTCTCCCGCCCCGATTCAAGGACAATTGGAACGCCGATGAGTCCAAGGCCTACGCCATTTATCGACCTTACCCCACCACCAAGGAACAACTCCGTGGCTGGATTGAGGACGCTTACGCCCGCCGTACTACCCACGCCGCCCTGATCGCGAATGCTCAGGAAATGATGAAGTACAGCCGGAAATGCCAGGTACACGGCGTCACACACTAGGCAGATGGACCAAGACGACTACCCAGGGCTGTACGCCGCAGCCGACGAGGCCTCGAATGAGGCCCAGCGACACCTGCTAACGTCGCACAAGGCCAACGGGATCCTCTTGGTGGCCGGTGCTGCGGCTGCGCTCGTAAGCACCATGACCGCGTGGGTCGCCTTAGTATCGGCGGTTCTGTTCCTCGGTTCTCTCGCGGTGTACTTGTGGGCTCAGCACCTTCGGTTTCAGGACCACTGGTACCAGGCGCGGGCGCTTGCGGAGTCGATCAAGACGGCCACATGGCGCTTGGTGATCGGTGCTGAGCCCTTCGCCGGCCCGGACCAAGACGTCAACCTAAGAGCTTTTCGTGCTCTCCTAGAAGAATTGCTTCAGGAGAATCGGGGAATCGGGCTCCAGTTGGCTGGCGACTGGGCGGACCGAGAGCAGGTAACTTCCCGGATGCGGGCGATATTGAACAGCTCGTTTGAGGAAAGGCGCCAGCTGTATCTGACGGATCGCATCCGCAATCAGCGCGGCTGGTACACGAGGCGAGCCAAGGAGAACCGCGCTGCGTCACGGAAGTTCCTTACCTGGATCGTAGCGCTCTATGGGCTTGCCATCGTCCTGCTTCTCGTGCGTATCGCTGCGCCCGCGGCACATCCACTGCCGATCGAGGTTCTTGCGGTGATCGCCGGGAGCCTAATTGGATGGAAGCAGCTGAGGAGGTTTGACGAGTTGGCCAGTGCCTATGGCTTGACCGCCCATGAGGTTGGGATCATCGAGAGCCGCTTCGATGCAGTCGATAGCGATAGCTCCCTAAGCTCGTTTGTCAGCGACGCTGAGAATGCGTTCTCCAGGGAACACACCCAGTGGGCGGCGCGACGGGATCATCGATAGTACCGTGGCTATCCTTGCGCTGGGCCTACTTCAGTTGACACACGGTGAGCGCCTACGCAGCAAAGCTGCTCCGGCCCTTCGGGACACCGAATCCTCTGCGCCGCGCTGCGGCGGCTCCGGTTCGGCGTCGCCCACCTGAAACGTTCAGTGACGGCGCGGGCGCCGTATCGACAGATCAGTCAGTTGACAAGCGATTCGCCATGACCTTTCGGCAACTGAGAGCGGACACCCTCGTGCGGACTCTCGAGCATCGCTACGAGGTCGAACTGAATGCGCGCAGCGACATGAAGCTAGGCAATCTCCTTCGGACGAGGGGGTTCGACTCGTGGACCCAGCTCCTGACTGCCTATCGGGGCGGCGCCACCTCCCACGCGAGACGGAGACGCGTCTTTCTCAGCTTTCACGCTGAGGACCTGCCACAGGTCAGGGGACTCCGCCTGATGGCGGCCAACCCCCGGGTGGACTTCGCATTCTATGATGAGGGACTCGTGGCGCCCGTGAACAGCAGTCGGGGTTCCTACATCCGTCAACGCATACGACCGTTGATCGAACGTGCGGACGTTCTGGTGTGCTTGATCGGGAACGGTACAGCGTGGCGGGAGTGGGTTGACTGGGAAGTGAATGAAGCCTTTGGGATGCGGAAGGGAATATGCGGCGTCCGCCTCAAGGGGAGCCGGGGGCGTGTACCGGACGCCCTCAGGAATGTCGGTGCTCGAGTATGGCGATGGGGCGTTGCCGAGCTTGTAGCGGCGGTTGAGCAGGCCGCGGCCGCCCGCTCATAGAGGCTTGCCATGAAGGCCATATTGAGTGGCCAGGGCTTTAGGAGCTCGGAGAGGGAAGCATGAGCTATCGCAACAAGACCTACGTGATCTTCGACGGCGATAACGACATGTGGGCCTATGCCTTCATGAAGGGCTGAAAGCAGAATGAACACGTGGAGTTCGACGTCTTCGACGCGCACGACCCGCGGCCACTGACTGATCGCGCATCGGAAGATACGGTGAAGCAGAGCCTCCGAGAGCGTATGGCGAACGCCAAGCAGGCGATTGTCCTGGTCGGCGATCACACGCGGTACTTGTATCACTGGAGCCCTCGGAGGACCGGAGGCCGAGGGTGCCTTCGCCTTGATCCGGTGGCCCGACCTCGTCTTTAGTGCGGCCGGCGTGCTAGCTGCCGTCACAGCAGGCTTTTGGGCCTGGCTCCAGGTAAGGCAGCACCAGGCGCTCTCCAGCTCGTACGGCTTGGCGAGGCATGAGTTGGGCTTGATTGAGGCGAAGTTCCACCACATCCAAGGAGATTCACAATTGCCACAGTTGGTTGTGGACGGGGAGAACGCGATCTCCCGAGAACACACCATGTGGGTGGCGAAAAGAGATGTGGTTGGCTAGCGCTGGCACAGATTGGTGGGTCGTCAACCAACACTAGGCCTCGGCCCGCGCCCCGTGCGTGGGCGCCGCCCTACGGGTGCTGCCGTTCCCTCAGGGCGTCGTCTCGCTCGGCCCCTGACGTAACATTGAGCCTATAGGAGTAGCATGACGTCATCTGACCTCACCTGGATCACCAACTTCATCTGGGGCATCGCCGACGACGTCCTGCGCGATCTCTACGTCCGTGGTAAGTACCGCGACGTGATCCTGCCCATGATCGTTCTGCGACGGCTCGACGCCGTTCTCGAGCCAACCAAGCAGGCCGTGCTCGACATGAAGGCCTCGCTCGACGAGGCCAAGATCACCAACCAGGACCCGGCGCTGCGCCAGGCCGCTGGCCAGGCGTTCTACAACACCTCGAAGTTCACGCTCCGCGACCTCAAGGCCCGCGCCAGTCAGCAGCAGCTGAAGGCGGACTTCGAGGCCTACCTCGACGGCTTCTCGCCGAACGTCCAGGACATCCTCGAGAACTTCGAGTTCCGGAACCAGATCCCGCGCCTCTCCAAGGCGGACGCACTGGGGACCTTGATCGAGAAGCTGCTGTCGCCGGACATCAACCTCAGCCCGAACCCGGTCCAGAACGCCGACGGCTCCGCGAAGCACCCGGGCCTCGACAACCACGGCATGGGCACAGTGTTCGAGGAGTTGGTACGGCGCTTCAACGAGGAGAACAACGAGGAGGCGGGCGAGCACTGGACGCCGCGCGATGCGGTGAAGCTCATGGCCAAGCTGATCTTCC
>BTVB01000011.1:127302-130239 GCA_045863275.1 Gemmatimonadota bacterium | reverse complement strand
GTCGTAGAGCACCGCGGTGAGGCGCTCGGTGGTCACCCGGTCCAGCGTGCCCAGCGCGTCGAGCGCGCTGGTGATGCGGTCCACCATGCCCCACATCTCGTTCCCCAGCTCCCGCGTGTTGGGCACCGCTTCCAGGACCGGGTCCCGGGAGACGCCCCCCGCCGCCGGGTCGTACTCGATGTTGGCCTCGTTCCGAAGCAGGAAGCCATGGAGGTCCTGCGCGGCGATGATGAGGTCCTCCATGAGCCGGTAAGCCTCGAAGCGGTCCTCGCGGGTGGCCAGGAAACCCGAGTCGGCCCGCTCGAGCAGCATGGCCGCGGTGTCGCCCACCAGCCCCGCCGCCTCGAGCTGCGCCGTGTACTGGTCGTGGAACACCTGGGTGTCCACGTCGCGCACGCGGCTCAAGTAGGCCTCCAGGCCCTCCCAGAAGGCCTGCACGTCCCCGAACTGGCTGGCGTTGGCCAGATACGCGCCGGCGAGCCACTGGGGGTTGGGCTCCGCGGGCAGGTCGAACTCCGGCTGCATCTCCCGGAGCTGACCGATCATCCCGGAGAGCGCCGCCTCGCCCAGGTCCCGCATCTGGGGGAGGAGCTCGGCGGGGATGTCGGGGATGGTCACCGGCGGGAGCGCCGGCACCGTCTCCTCGGCGGGGGTGGAAGAGCCCCGTCCCTGGAGCATCTGCCACCCGAACCAGCCGCCGGCGCCCACCACGGCCACACCCACCACCCCCACGATGGCTCCGGTGGGGGACCTCTTCCGCACGCGCTTGGGCGGGGACGGGCGGTTTCGGGGCTCGCGGCGCGGCCGGTCGGCGGCGTCCTCCTCCTCGCCCGTGGGCTCGGCCGACCGTCTCCGTGGAGCGTCCTCGTCGGTGGGCCGTCTCCGCGCGGGCTCCTCCTCGGCGGCGCCACCGCCGCGGCCGAAGGACATGGCGCCTCCCGCCGCCGGCTCGTCCTCCTGCATCCAGGACGGGGGCGCGTCGGGCGTGAACTCGGACATGGGCTGCTCCAGCTCCATGCCCCCCCCGAAGCCGCCACCGAAGTCCATGGCCGGCCCGGAGCCCGGGTCCAGGGCCTGCCCTCCGGCGGACGAGGGCTCCGGCGCCTCGAAAGGCTCGGGCGCCAGCTCGAGGCCGCCGCCGAAGTCGAAGGCCGCGGGCGCCTCCTCGTCCTTCCTCTTCTCTTCCTTCTTCTTCTTGGGAGGGGGAGCCGCCGGGGGCTCCTCGGACAGTGGCGCGAAGTCGAACGACATCTCCCCCCCGACGTCCGCGGGCACCGCCGGCTCGTCCGCCGCCGGCTCGGCCAACGTCAGGTCCAGCCCCATGTCGTGGCCGCCGAAGGAAGGCGGCGGCGGAGCGGCCTCCTCCTCGTCCGCGTCCTCGCCTTCGTCGTCGTCCAGGACGCTGAGCCCGCCCGTGAAGTCGAAGGAGGGAAGCGCCGCCGCCTCGGCCTCCTCGATGACGGGCTCGGGCCCGCGTTCGCCCTCCGGCCCGGGGGGCCCGGCCTCAGGCTCCTCCAACGGGGGAGGCGGAGGCGCCACCGGTGGAGGAGGCGCGACGAAGCCCCCCTCCCCCGCCACGTCCCGGGCAAGCGTATGGAAGATCTCGTGGGATTCGGCCGGGCCCCAGCGGTCGGCCTGGGCATCGTAGAGCTGGGTTTCGGGACCGATGGCGCCCAACTCGATGCGCAGCGCGAGCGCGTCCACGCTGGGAATGGTGACTTCGTTCCCCTGGGAGTCGATGTAGGCGAAACGCATGGATTGGGGGCGTCGGCGTGTCGGGCTGTGGGTGGAGCCGGCCGGGAGATCCCTCCGTTACCTGGCCAGGCCCTAGTCTACAGGGAAGCCCCCGTCGGGGCCACACTCTCGCCGCGGGGCACCGGGGCGGGTCGCCTACCCCGGCCCGGGCCCGTCACGCGTGGATCCGACCGCGGGCTTCCAGGATCCAGCGCATGCAACGGTGGGCCAGGTCCACCTTGCCGCAGTACATCATGGGGCACCCCCCCACGATGACCGAGATGCCCCGGTCCCTGCACAGGGCCACCGCCTCCTCGGAGACGCTTCCCTCCCCGAAGGAGCGGTGCATCCAGACCCGGCCGATGCCCAGCTCCGCGCACGCCCGCACCACGTCGGGGGCGGCGGCGGGGGGCGTGGCCACCACCACCCCGTCCACGGGCTCGGGGAGGGCGTGGAGGTCGGGATAGCACGGCCCCCCCTCCACCTCGTCCGCCGACGGGTTGACGGCCAGGACCCGGTGCCCCGCGTCCCTCAAGCGGCGGAAGATGTGGTTGGCGGGCTGGTTGGGGTCCCGGGACACGCCGGCCACGGCCAGGGTCCGGGCGTCGAGGAACGCGTGGACTTCCGCGGGCGTCGCGGGCATGGAGCCTCCTTCGTGCGGTGGGGCCGCCCTGAAGATAGCCCGTCGGCACCCGGCGTGGGGGGGGCCCGGAGCACCCTCAGACCCCCGGGGCCGACGAGGCCCCCCGGGGCCGGTAGACGCGCTGGAATTCGATACCTCCACGGCCTCCCATCGACACCTCGACGGCGACGACCAGGCGGCGCCCGTCGGAGGCGGGCATGTAGGTCTCCCTCACCCAGCCTCCACCGTCGACGCTGCGGGTGACGATCATGCGGCCGTTCTCCCACTCCGCCCGGGCCTTCACCTTCACTCCGGCGTCCAGCTCCCGCTCCACGTCCTCCCCGAGCGGCAGGACCCAGGGATCCTCACCGGCAGGGGCGAGGGTGACGAGGGAGTCGGTGAGCGTCACCTCCAGCGTCCTCGGAGGCACGGCGGCCAGGCGCCGGAGCGCCCGGGCGGCCTGGGCGTCCATGCGCCCGCCGCCGCCACCCGGCGTGGGCCGGCCCCCGGCCCGTCCACCCCCCGGCCGGCCCCCCCCCCCCCCCCCACAGGCCCCCCCCCCCCCCCCCCCCCCCCCCCCC
>BTVB01000011.1:8771-127292 GCA_045863275.1 Gemmatimonadota bacterium | reverse complement strand
TGCCTCCCCCGGGCAACCCGCCCCGACCTCCCGTCAGCCCCCCGCCCCGCCCCCCCATGGGCGGCCCGCCCGCCCCTCCGCCCGGGCGCTCTCCCCCCGCGGCCGCGGGGGGCGCCAGCGCCTCCTCGGGGTCGTCGCTCTCCTCGGCGTCCAGGACCCACGTGCCGGTGTGCCGGCGGCTCACCACGGGGGTGATCTCCTCGACGTGGCGCGGGCCGCCCCCGCAGGCGGCGAGGACGAGGGCGAGGGCGCCGAGGGCGAGGCGGCGGGACATGGGCGTGCTCCATGGCTGGATGGGGTTCACCGTGGAGACGCATCGGGGCGTCCGTTCGTTAGCCCGCCACGAGGAAGCCCCCCGGCCGCAGAGGGCCGGGGGGCTCGTGCCGCGCGGATCGGCGCGGACGGCCGGAGCCGCCCGCCTTACGAGATCACGCGGTCCTTGGGCCGGGCACGGTACTTGTCGTAGAGCGACTTGTGCTTGTTGTCCGTGCTCACCTGCCGCCCGAGGATGAAGAGGTCCAGGATCTGCGTCTGGATCTCCAGCGGGTTCCCGTCGGTGACGATGAGGTTGGCGATCTTGCCCGGCTCGATGGTGCCCATGCGGTCGCCCAGCCCCAGCATCTCGGCGCCGTTCTTCATCACCGCCTCCAGCGCCGCCTCCCGGGGGAGCCCGAAGGGCACGGCCATGGCCGCCTCGTAGGGGAGCGTCCGGGAGTCGGAGGAGTTGAAGGTGGCGAAGGCGATCTTCACGCCGGCGGCGTTGAGCTTGCCGGCGTTGGCGTACGCCTCGTCGTAGGACGGGTCGGACCCGGCGGGCATGGCCTGGCTGGGGCCCAGGATCATCGGGACGTCCTTCTCCGCCAGCCAGTCGGCGATCTTCCACCCCTCGCGCCCCCCGGTGATGACGTACCGGATGTTCTGCCGCTCGGCCCACTCCACTGCGTTGCGGATGTCGCGCTCTCCGTTGGCCTCCAGGAGCACCGGGATCTCGCGGTTCACCACCTTCGCCATGGCCTCGAGCTGGAGGCTGCGCGCGACCTGTCCCGCCGCCGCCGCCCGGGCATACTGCCGCCCGCCCTCCATCCACTCGTCCAGGCGGGCGACCCGTTCCTTGTACTCCCGCTCCACCTCGCTCCAGGGGCGGGGGGCGCCGAAGCCGAAGCCGCCGAAGCCCCGCCGGGCCGACAGGCTGGGGAAGTTGACCACCATGGCCGCGCCGGCGTCGATGTTCATCTCCTCCACCGTCCAGCCGTCGAGCCCCACCAGCGACGCCTGACCGGCGATGATGCCGCCCTGGGGTGCCGCCATGGTGTGGGTGACGCCGTTGGCCCGGGCCACCGGGATGTGCTCGGTGGCGGGGTGGATGGCCGTCGCCGCCTGCAGGTGGGGGTTGAAGTCCCCCTGCTCCTGGCTGTCGTTGGTGACGTCCACGGCACCCACCTCGGTGAGGCCCAGCTGGCTCACCGCGTCGAACATGCCCGGGTAGACGTGCTTGCCCGTGGCGTCGACGATCTCGGCGCCGGCGGGGGGCCGGACGTTGGGGCCCACCTCCACGATGCGCCCGTCCCGCACCACCACCGTACCCACGAACGTGTCTCCGGCCAGGGTGTGGATGGTGCCCCCCTGGATGGCGTACGTCTGCGCCTCCCCCGCCGAGGCGAAGGCGGCCATGGCCACCACGGCGCCCAGCGCCGGGGCGGCCCTGCGAACCCAACGGCTCACGCGGCTCATCGGACCACCTCCTCGCGGGGGCCGGGGGCGACGCGGTCGGACGTGACCTGCCCCGCCCCGGCCTGGCTGCCGTGACGCTCCAGGAGGGCCGCCTTCTCGGCGGCGATGGCCTCCTGGCGCTCCTTGTCCATGTCGATGTCGAAGTAGAGCCTGCCTTCCACGTACGTCTGCACCGCCTTGGCGAACATGGAGAGCGGCGGACCGTCCCACACCGCCAGGTCGGCGTCCTTGCCCACCTCGATGGAGCCCGTGCGGTCGTCGATGCCGAGCTGCTTCGCCGGGTTCAGCGTGACCAGGCGCAGCGCGTTCTCCTCGGCCATGTCGCCCCACTTCATGGCCTTGGCCGCCTCCTGGTTCAGGTGGCGGATCTCCTCGCCCGAGTCCGAGTTGATGGACACGAGCACGCCCCGCTCCTCCATGAGCGCGGCGTTGTAGGGGATGGCGTCGTACGCCTCCACCTTGTACGCCCACCAGTCGGAGAACGTGGACGCGCCGGCGCCGTGGGCGGCCATCTCGTCGGCCACCTTGTAGCCCTCCAGCACGTGCTGGAAGGTGCGCACGGTGAAATCGAACTCCTCCGCCAGCCGGAGGAGCTGCAGGATCTCGTCGGCGCGGTACGAGTGGGAGTGGACCCACCGGTCGCCCCGGAGGATCTGGGCCAGCGACTCGAGCTTCAGGTCGCGGCGGGGCTCGATGCCCACGCGGCCTCCCGCCTCCCACGCGTCCCACCCCTTCTGGTACTCGGCGGCGTCGAGGAAGGCCTGGCGCACCACGTCCTGCACGCCCATGCGGGTCGCGGGATAGCGGTCCGGGTTGCGGTCCCGCTTGGTGTTCTCGCCCAGGGCGAACTTGATGCCCTCCTTGGCCTCCTGGATGATCATCTCCTGGGCGTCGCCTCCCCACTTGAGCTTCACCACGGCGTTGCCGCCGCCGATGGGGTTGGCCGAGCCGTGGAGGATGTTCATGGCGGTCACGCCGCCGGCGAGGGCGTAGTAGATGCCCTCGTCGTTGGGCTCCAGCACGTCCTTGATGCCCACCATGGCCGACACGTTCACCGCGCCCTCGTTGATGGCGTCGGCGGCCAGGTGGGAGTGGGCGTCGATGATGCCCGGCGTCACCCACTTGCCCGTGCCGTCCACCACGCGGGCGCCGCCGGGAGCCTGCAGGCCGGGGCCCACCTGGGCGATCTTGCCGTCCCGGATGAGGATGTCGCCGTTGGCGATGGTCCCGTTGGACGCGGTCATGATCGTGGCGCCGCGGATGAACGTCACGCGGTCGTCGCGGTAGGGCCCCTTGTCCGACGCCATGGGCACCGGCGTCGTGGCTGCCTGGCGGTCGGCGCCGTCGGCACGGCGGCCCCGGGCCGACTCCTCGGGGGCGGGGACGTCGAAGCGCTCGCCGTCCACCAGCACGGTCTCCACCCGGCTCCCCTCCTCCAGGAGGTCGCCGGAGGCCACCACCAGGTTGGCGATCTTCCCCACCTCGATGGAGCCCAGGCGGTCGGCGACGCCGAAGATCTGCGCCGGGGCCAGCGTCAGCGCGCGAAGCGCCGCGTCCTTGGAGAGGCCCATGGCCACCGCCTTGCGGGCGGCGGCCCAGATCTCCGAGGGCTCCTCCAGGCCGCCCGAGTAGAACGCGAAGCGCACGCCGGCCTTCTGCAGCTCGGCGGGCGTGGTGGGGGCCCGGTCCCAGAGGCGGAGCGTGGCCAGCGACGGAACCGCCTCGGGGTCGCCGTCGCGGGGGGCCTTGGGCCAGTTGAGGCTCACCAGCGCCGACACGCCGCTCCCCGCCAGGAGGTCGGCGGCGGCGTAGGCGCCGTGGGCGCCGTACACCACCGGCGCCACGCCCATGACCTTCGAGGTCACGATGGCCCGCTCGATCTCCTTGCGGTCGTTGCCCGGGAAGAGGGCCGGGTACCCGGCGGAGAGCTGGTGCCGGATGGGCTCCAGCGCCAGGTCCCACTCGGGCCGGGGCTTGCCCCGGGGGTCGGCCTCGTAGGCGTCCCACACCCGGTCGTAGAACTGGGCGTCCAGGTAGAGCTGCTTCAGGTACGCGAAGCTCCCCATGAGGGAGTTGGGGTACCCGGTGTAGCTCCGGTCCTGGAGCTTGAGGGTCATGGCCACCGGCGTGGCCACCACCATCTCCCGGGGGCGGACGTACCCGCCCAGGTTCAGGACCGCGGCCTGGCCGGTGACCAGCCCCTCGTCCAGGCTGGACACCGCGGTGGTGAATCCGGCGCTCCGCCACTTCTCCACCCGGGCGTCGGCGGCGGCCAGATCCTCGGCGGCGCTCACCCAGCTGTGCGTACCCGGGCGGTCGTCCGGTCCCCACGAGTGCCGCGACATGTCGATGGCGCCCTGCGGGCCGAAGGGGCTGTCGCCCCCCGCGCCGTTGCGGGCGCCCCGGGCCGGCGGGTGCCCCAGGTTGGTCATGGCATCCATGAAGCCGGGGTACACGGTCTTCCCCGAGCCGTCGATGACCCACGCGCCGGCGGGGACGGACACGTTGCGCCCCACGGCGGTGATGACGCCGTCGTCCACGACGACGGTGGCGTTGTCGAGGGTCTGGCCGGAAACGGTGACGACGCGCGCGCCGGTGATGGCGTAATGCCTCGGCACGTCGGGGCGGGTGGGCCGGGGCTGGGCCTCGGCCGAGGGCGGGAGCGCCGCCAGGGAGAGGGCCAACGCCACGAGGGCGCCGACGCTTCCCGGCCTGGGCCACCGCGGGATCCGGAGCCTGGGGCTCATGACGAGAAACCTCCGCTGGTGATGTAGGGACAGGAGCCGGCACCCCACCGCGGGGCGCCGGCCGTGTTTCCAGGGGAGCGTGCACAATACGGGTCCCCCGGGAACCGGGCCAGCAGAAGACAACCGGCGTGGGTCCGGTGTTCAGCGCCGCCCGCGACTACGGGGTCGCCGCCTCCCGGTTCCGCTCGATCCAGGCGGCCCATGGGAGGAGGAGCCAGAGAGCGAGGGCGGTGACGGCGATGGCGCCCGCCGACGGCGGCGGCGGTCCGAAGAAGTTGGCCAGCCAGGTGACGGCCAGGAACGCGGTCAGCCCTACGAAAGCCCACCTTCCCGACGGCCGCGTCGGCCGGCTCACCGACGCGTACAGCCACACGCCCACGGCCAGGAGGAGCCCTTCCACGCCCAGGGTCCCGGCCATGGAGTTCCACAGCCCCAGCCCCGCCTCGGGGCCGCCGGGCCACAGGGGGAGGTCCGGGCGGTGGGTGAGCCAGTCGAGCACCCAGTGGCTCACCACCACGGCCCCCGTGACCCAGGCGGCCCGGGCGTCGCGGAGCCGCCACCAGGCCAGCCCGCCCACCAGCGCGCCCCACCCCACCACGGCCAGGAGGGAGTGGCTCACGGGGTAGCTCTCGAAGTCCAGGGGGGTCATGAGCGTGATGCCCGGAACGATGCGCACGGTCTCCACACCCAAAAGGAGGAGGACGGGCCAGAGGAGATCGATCCAGAAGGCGGCGAAGACCAGGAGCGCCAGGGGCGCGCTCGGGGCGGCCCGCTTGGCGGCGAGGGCGGTGGCGTAGTGGCCTACGAACATGCTGGGAGCCTCAGGTTGTGGGAACGGCGAGACGGGCGAGGGTGGCCAGGTCGGGGACCTCGAGGTGGGGCGTGGCCCGGGCCGCCGTGGTGGCGCCCCCTCCCGAGCGGCCCGCGCGCCGGTTCACCCAGACGCACGCGTACCCCAGGTCCCTGGCGGGGCCGATGTCGTGGTACAGGCTCTGGGCCACGTGGAGGACGCGCTCCCGCGGGAGGCCCAGTCGCCGGAGGGCCTCGTGGAAGTGGGCCGGCGCCGGCTTGTAGCTCCGCACCTGCTGGGCGGTGACCACCTCGTCGAAGGTGACCCCGAGCCGCGCAGCCGACCCCGCGAACAGGTCGTCGTCCACGTTGGAGACCACGGCCAGGCGGAACCGCGTGGCCAGGCGTGCCAGGGCGCCGGGGGAGTCCGGAAAGGCCGGCCACGCCACCACGGAGGCGGAAAACGCCTCGGCCTCGGCCTCCGTGGTCTCGAAGCCCAGCTCCGACCCCAGGCGACGCGCCACGGCTCGGAGGACGTCCCGATACGGCGCATAGTCCCCCGCCTCCTGCTCCGCCTCCGCCACGGCGAAGCGCTCCAGGAGGGCGTCGTCGTCGGGCCCGGCGACGCCGTGGGACGCCAGGAGTGGTCCAAGTGCGTCCAGGATCCCCCGCTCCCAGTCGATGAGGGTCCCGTAGCAGTCGAAGGTGAGGGCCTCGAAGCGGCGGAAGTCGAGCGTCACGGGGCCTCCGGTGCGTCGGGAGACGGCTGACGCCGGATCTCGCCCAGGCGCTCCAAAGCGTCCAGCGTGGCGCCCACGGCCCCCGCCATCCCGGCGAGCTCGCCGGCGTCGAGGGCGAGCCCCGACCGCCGGCACCACGCCACTCCGACGTCGGCCCCGTGCTTCCGGCGCATGCGCCAGGGCGCGCGCTCCACGCCCAGCTCCGCCCGGGGGAGGGCCTCGAGCTCCGCGGCCAGCCCCGAGTCGGCGAAGAGGAAACCGAGGCGCGCGGCCGGGCGGCCCTTCACCACGTGGCCTTCCAGGACCCCGCGGGGGAGCTGGACGGCCCTCCGGAACCCCACCTTCTCCAGGACGCGGTCGAAGGCGTTCCGTCTCCACACCCTGAGGCGGAGCTCCCGCAGCCCGGAAAAGTGGGCCCGGGCCCCCGTGTGGAGGAGGGCCGCGTTCCCCACCTGGACGAAGAACGTGCTCACCCGAACCGTCCACGGGCCGTGGGCCACGACGATCTGGTCCCTGCCCTCGTTCTTCCCCGCGACGAAGGACGCGTCCATGAGCGCCGCCGCCGTGCGCCACTCCTGGCGGCGGTCCGGTCCGGCGGCCCCTCTCCCCTGCGAGTCGCGGAAGAGCTTCACGCCCGACCGCTCTTCCGCCCGGTGCGGAGCTTGTTCCCCACCTCCCGCCGGACCAAGGCCGGCAGCTCGGCCTCGTGGCGGCCGAGGAAGGTCCGCACTCCCTCCCGGTCCACGTCCACCAGGGCGCGCAGCGCCCAGGAGAGCCCCTTGGCCACCATGGGGTGGGGGTCACCCGCGAGGCGGGCGCAGACCCGCAGCGTGCGCACCGGCTCGCCCCGCCCGCCCCGGGACCGGGCGTTCAGCGCCACCGTGGACACCAGGGCGGTGCGGCGCCACCACGGGTCGACGTCGGCGGCCCAGCCCAGGACGTCGCCGTCACCCACGCGCCCGTCCCGCCAGGCGGGGCCCGAGACGAAGACGCTGAAGCAGTCGACCGCGCCCCAGTTGTCGTTCCCCTCCCCCAGCGCGCGGACGGCGGCCGCGTCGAGCTGGGCCACCACGTCGCCCCGGCCACCCACGAGCTCGTGGGCCACCTGCCGGGCCTCGTGGACGCGGGTGTCCAGGAGGGCCCGCGCCACGGCCAGCACCTCGGCGCCGGAAGCGTCGGCCAGGTCCCGCGCCAGGGGGCGTAGGATCTTGCGGACGGCCGGCACGGGGACGCCGAGGATCTCCATGGACGTGGGGAAGTAGCCCAGGCTGTGCTCGCGGCGCACCGGGTCGGCGGCGGCGCGGAGGCCCGCCAGGACACCCTGGACCCGAGAGCGTCGCGTGGGCGCTACCACGTCGGACCCGGGACCACCCCGTTCGGGAGGGCCGCGTCGGACCTCCCGCTCATCCCCTGGCCCTCCGCAACGCGGCCTTGACCCGGGTCAGGAAGCGGGGTGGGTCGATGGGCTTGCGGATGTAGTCGTCGGCCCCCTGCTCCATCACCTCGACCTCCGCGCCGGGGTCCTTGGTACCGGTGAGCACCACCACCGGGAGGCCGGCCGTGCTCACCGACGCACGCACCGCCCGGAGCACCTCGCGCCCGCCCAGCATGGGCATGTCCAGGTCGAGCACCATGAGGTCGAAGGACTCGCCACGGGCCAGGAACACCAACGCCTCGCTCCCGTCGGCGGCCTCGGCCACGGCGAATCCCTCCTTCTCCAGGAGGCCGCGGGCGATGTTGCGCGTGGCGCCGTCGTCGTCCACCACCATGATCCGCGGCGGCCCCTCCTCGTCCTCGAGCTCCGGCGGCGGCGCGACCCGGATCCCCGGCTCGGCGGCGTGCCGGTCCAGCGAGGGCGCCGGCGGCGGCGGGGCGGGCATCCGTTCGGTGGCTACCGCCGCCGACGCCGACTCCCCGGTGGTGCTCGCGTCGTCTCCCACCACGCGGGCCACCTCCTCCAGCGTGGTCTCGCCGTCGCGCACGCGCTGGAGCGCCGACTCGAGGAGCGTGCGCATGCCCTCGGCGCGCACCTGCTCCTGCACCAGGTAGGGAGGCGCCTCCTCGAGGATGAGCCGCTGTACCGCCGGTGACGTCAGGAAGAGCTCGGTCACCGGCAGGCGCCCCCGGTACCCGTGCTGGGCGCACGCGTCGCACCCCACGGCCCGAACGGTGGGCCGGACGCCGAACCGCTTCTCCAGGTGGCGCTCCACGCTGGTGAGGGGATCGCTTACGGGCTGGACGCAGTCCGGACAGACCCGGCGCAGGAGCCGCTGCGCCAGCGACGCGCGCAGGGAATCCGCGATCGTGGCCGAGTCGAGCCCCAGGTCGGCGAGGCGCCGGATGGCCCCCACCGCGTCGTTGGTATGAAGCGTCGCCAGCACCAGGTGGCCGGTGAGCGACGACTGGGCCGCCATCTCCGCCGTCTCCAGGTCGCGCACCTCGCCCACGAAGATCACGTCGGGGTCCTGGCGCAGGATGGCGCGCAGCGCCGAGGCGAAGGTGACGTTCTGCCTGTGCTCCACCTGGATCTGGGTGAGCCCGGGGAGCTCGTACTCCACCGGGTCCTCCACGGTCATGATGTTCACGTCCTCCGTGGCGATCTCCCGGAGGGCGGCGTACATGGTGGTGGTCTTCCCCGAGCCCGTGGGCCCGGTCACCACCACGATGCCGTCCCGGTTCTGGAGCACCTGGCGGAGCCGCTCCACCTCGCGGACGGGCATGCCCGTGTCCTCCAGGCTCCCCGACTGGAGGGGGCTGAGGACGCGGACCACGACCTTCTCCGCTCTCCGCGTGGGCACGGTGGAGATGCGCAGGTCGAACTTCTTCCCTTCGATGACCAGGCGGGCCCGGCCGTCCTGGGGGCGGAGGCGGTCGGCGATGTCCAGCCGGCTCATCACCTTGATGCGCGAGACCACGCGCGTGAGGACCTGGGTGGGCATCTGCATGCCGCTGCGCAGGATGCCGTCCACGCGGTAGCGGACCACCCCTCCGGTGGCGGTGGGCTGGATGTGGATGTCGCTGGCCCCGCGGTCGATGGCCTCCAGCAGGATGAGGTTGGTGAGCCGAACCACCGGCCCCGACGCCGTCTCCTCGGCCGAGATCTCCTCGGGCTCGTCGGTGACGCCCACCACCTCCACCAGGTCGTCCACCGACTCGCTCACGCCCTCCAGGAGGGACTCGGCGGCCTTGTCGGGGGAGTACGCCGCGTCGATGGCCTTCTCGATGGCGTCGGGCGGCGCGATGCGGAGCTGAGGCGTGCGCCCCGAGGCGAAGCCCACCTCCTGCTCCGCGTGGACGTTCGTGGGGTCCGCGATGGCCACCACGAGGTACCGGTCCGTGTCCCGCAGGGGGAACACCTGGAACTTCCGGGCGATGTTGGCCGTGAGCAGCTTCGCCGCCGTGGGCTCCACCAGGGTGAAGTCGGCCACCTGGACCTTGAAGCTTCGAGCCACGGCCGCCGCCAGCTTCCCCGCGTCCACACCGCAGTGCTCCTGCGTGGTACGCCACACCTCCTTGAGGGAGGCATGGGCCGGAATGACCAGGTCGGCGGCTCCCTCGAAGCCCTCGCGAGCCGCAACCCGCTGCATCCAGTGTGTGACCGTCATCGTGGCGTTGCCGTGTTCGGGTTGGGAGCTACTTGATGATGAGGATGCGTCGGTTCACCGGATAGAGCCACTCCACGCCCCGGTCGGTGACAACCGCGTCGTCCTCCAGCGGGATGCGCACCTTCCGGCCGCCCCAGTCGGGGTTGGCGGTGTAGGCGAAAAGCTCCACCGAGATGAGCGTCCCGGGCCGCAGCTCGTACGTCTGGCGCGTCGGGTTGAAGAAGGCAAGCGAGGGGCCGATGCCGTGCCCCAGGTTCCCCACCGAGTGGGGACCGATGACCACGTCGGTGACGGCGGCGTCGTCGGAGGGCTGGTTGAACGGGACCAGGTTGAACCCCGCCGCCGTCAACGCGGCCTCGGTGCGCTCCAGCGCGATCTTGGCGGTGGGCGCGGGCTTGATGGAGGCCTTCATCACGTCACGCACCTTCAGTGCCCGGTCGAAGGCGTGGCGGAGTGAAGCGGGCGCCCCGGTCTCTCCCTCCCGGAGCACGTAGGCGATGCGCTTCATGTCGGTGTAGAAGTCGAGAAAGCCCACGCCCCAGTCGATCATGAGCAGGTCGCCCCGCTGGATGATCCGGTCCGTGGACGTGGCCTCGATGCCGCCGGGGCCGGTGACGTACACCGATGGCATGTCGAAGGACGAATCCAGGCCCCGGGCCAGGAGCTGGTCCCACATCCACCACGCCACGTCCTCCAGCGTGGTGACGCCCGGCGTGATCACCTCGTTGGAGAACGCGCGCTCGGCGATCTCGCGGCTCATCTCCCCGGCCTCGGCGAAGGCGGCGATCTCCGTGGCGGTGCGCGTGGCCCGGAAGTCGGAGACCAGACGCTCCGCCGAGACCAGCCGGTCGGCGTAGGGCTGACCCAGGACCTCCCGGAGGTGGAGGTACGAGGTGTGGGAGAGCCCGTCGGCACCCCCGATGCTCGCGGCCATGTTCACGCCGATGCGCGCCGGGTCGTGGCGGCGGACGAAGTCCGCCAGGTCGTCCGCGCCACCGAAGTGGTCGTAGACGCCGCACTCCTCAAGCATGTACCCGCCCACTCCGAAGGCGGCGCGGTGCGCCCGCTCGCCGGTGTCGGTGAACACGTAGTAGGCCCAGTCTCCCACGTAGCCCCGCCCCAGCGCCTCCCAGAGCGGGTCCAGCAGCCCCTCGCGCATGACCACGATCCACATGTCCACGTCGTTGTCGCGGAGGGCCTTCGGCAGGACCAGTTCGAACTTCTCGGCGCGGATCTGGCACATGCGCTCCCAGCGGCGGCGCGCCTCCTGGGCCGACGCCGCCGGGGGTGCCGCCAGGGGGAGCAGGAGCGTCGCGGCGAGCGCCGCGTGGAGGATCCGGGCCGGGCGTCCCATGCGCCTACCTCCCGGGGCCCAGGGGAAGGGTGGCGGACCGGCGAACACCGGCCTTGTCCTGCCCCGCCACCACCCGCACGGTGGCTCCGGCCCCGGTGGGCCGGACCACCCACGACACGGTGCGGGTACGCTCCTTCACCGCCTGGAGATACGGGTTGGAGCCCGCCAGGTGCCCAACCGTGCGCCGGGCGGTGCCGTCCACGATCTCGGCGCCCTCCACCTCCAGCACGGCCCACGCCGGGCGCACCACCTGCGCCCGCACCGACCCATCCTCCCCCGCCTCGCCCACCGCGCCGCGGTCGGTGAGCGTGGTGGGCTGGTACCCGGCGTTGGACAGCGTCGCCTCCACGCGGAAGGTCCCGTCGGCCTGCCGGGTCACCCGGGGCTCGGACAGCTCGAGGAGGGGCGACTGCTCGGCGATGTAGAGGTACCAGGGCATCTGCTTCGCCGTCTCGGCCTCCAGGAACTCGGGAGGCGGGTTCTGCCCCCAGAACTTGCTGTGCCATCCCCCCACCTCCACCCGTCCGAGCTGGGGGTGGTCGTAGGCGGTCCAGGGGGAGAAGTAGCGTCCCCCCAGCTCCTCGTCGTTGAAGCGGTGGCTCTCGGCGTCGCTGATCTCGCCATCGCCGTCGTAGTCGGTGACCCACTCCTCGGGACCGGGGACGAACTCGGGGACCCACCCGATGATGCCGTGGTCCCAGTAGCCCCAGGAGATGAGCGTGCCGTACCGGTGCTCGGTGGGATGGGTGGAGCTGGGCACCACGGGGCGGCCGGTTGTGCGCGTATACTCCTCGCCCAGGTGCAGGATGAGCTGGAGGTCGATCTCCGGGAACATGGATGGGGTCACCGCCGAGGGGAGCCGGTACACGAAGCCCCCCGAGGTATGGCCGTGGATGATGGCGGTGATGTTCCGGTGGGCGTTGATGAACTCCACCGCCGCCCGCGTCTCGGGCTCCGAGAGGGGGAACTCGCCGGCGCCGGGCTGGAGGTGCTCCCGCTCCCAGTTCCGCGGGAAGTTCCGGTTCATGTCGATGCCGCCGATGCCGTCCTCGTTGATCTCCCCATCGCCGTCGTCGTCCACGCCCTCGCGCATCACCGAGAAGCGCGCGCCCGCCCGCTCGCGGCGGGGGTCGCGGACCAGGATGCGTGGGTCGGCGGGGTCGGCGACCCAGTCCCCGTCGACGTCGGGAACGCGCATCTGGGTGATCCAGCCGTCGCCGTCCAGGTCCTGGGGCGGATCCTCGTCGGCGACGCCGTCCTCGTCTTCGTCGACCGGGTGGGTGGTGCTCCGCAGGAACTGGTCGTGGAGGAGGGCGATGTCCGAGCCGTCGGGGTTGAACTTGGGCCGCACGTAGACCGCGCGGGTGTCCAGCAGGGCCGTGACGCGGGGGTCCCGTCCGTACCCGTTGAGCAGGTGGCCGATGAAGTAGGTAGCCACCGCCGACCCGGTGAGCTCGCCGGCGTGGATGCCCCCGTCCACGTAAAGCGCCGGCTTCTCGGAGGCCGGCCCCGTGGCCTCGTTGGTGATCTCCAGCATCATGAGGGGTTGGCCCCGGAAGCTGGTCCCCACGCTGTACAGCTCGGTGAGGCCGGGATACAGCGCGTGGAACTCGGCCAGGATCTGGTTCGTCTCGGCCGCGGTGTAGAACCGGTTCCAGTCCACGGAGCCGTCCCGCCCCACCAGGCTCACCGCCTGGGCGGAGAGGACGTGGGGGGCGACGGCGAGGGCCAGGACGGCGAAGGCGTGCAGGACGCGTCGGGTCATGGGACGGGCTCCAGGGAGGCGTGCGTCGGCGTGCGGGCCCAATCTGAGGCACGGGAGGACTCCTGACCACACCCGCCACCGTCGCCGTCCTTGTGGTCGCCCCGGAGCCGTGCCCACTATTGGAATCGAGCTGCTGCGAACGTCCTCCGCCCCCCCCACGGACGAGAGACCACCCTGGCGACCCTCGCCTACAGACTCCTGACCGTCCTGCTGTCCGTCCTGGCCGTCATCGGACAGGTCGCGTATCTGGACGTGCTCCACGGGGACACCCTGGGCCTGGGTGCCCTCCCCCGGGAGGGCGGCCTCCATCCCGCCCTCCTCTCGGCGGTGATCACCGGCGCCGTGGTCTCGACGGTGGCCGGCGTGGTGGCGCTCACGCTGGCGTTCCGCGGACCGGGAGACCGGGGGGCGCGCCCCCTCGGCCTGGCCTTGGCGGGCTGGGCGTACCTGCTGGCGTACTCGGGCCTCACCGTGCTCCTCTCGCCGGACGTGGGGTCCCCGTGGCACGCCTCCTTCGACGTCCACTTCCTCCTGGTGGAGGCGGCGGCGCTGGCGGGCCTGCTCCGCTTCACGACGCTCTTCCCCTCGAGGATGGCGCCCGGCGACCTCCAGGACCCGGAGACCCTGCCCGTGGGGCTCCGCTCCCTGCAGCGTTTCCGCCAGTGGCTCCTCGGTCCCCGTGGCCCGTGGCTCGGCGCAGTGGGCGCGGCGTTCATCCTCCTGGGCGTCAACGCGGCCCTGGGGCGCCCCGCCGAGGACGCCGCGCTCCTCCTTCCGGCCGACCTCCTCCGTCTGGGCGTCCTGGGGATCGTCATCCTCAACATGCGCCGCGCGTTCGTCCTCGCCGACGTGGCGGGGCGCCGGCAGATGTTCTGGCTCGTGATGGGCTTCACCCTCCTCCTGGCCGCGGTGGGCGTCCTCCTCGGAGGTAACGTCCTCACCGCCGTGACCGGCTGGGCCATCCCCGGCTTCAACTGGAGGCCGGTGGTCCTGGACCTGGGCGTGATTGGCCTCATCTGGGGCGCGGCCATGGGGGTCTTCTACGGGGGAGCCATGAAGCCGGGGAAGCTCTCCCGCCGCCTGGCGGTGCTGGCGTCCGCCGTCACCCTGGCCCTCTTCCTCGCCGCAGGCATGGAGAGCCTCCTGGCGGGGGCCGTGGCGAGCCGCATCGCCCTTCCCGCGGGCACGGGGACGCTGGTGAGCCTGGTGGCGGTCGGGCTGCTGTACGCCCGCACCCGGCGCCCCGTCGAGAGCATGATCTACCACGCGTGGGCGCCCCCCCCGGGAGAGCCGTAGGCCCGAGCCGCTCCGACGGCACCCGTCACAAAGCCCCACCCCCGCTCGTTCCTCCTGCGAACAGCGACCCTGGCAGCGGCTGGCGGGTAGGAGACCCTCGCTCTGCCCACCGCCCCCCGGAGGGCGGGCGAACCCTCGAGACCTGGGCCCACCGAGCGTGGACTTCGACCAGACCTTCGACGAGCTCTACCCGCCCCTGGTGCGCTATTGCCATCGGCTCACGGGAGATCGTGACGCGGCCGAGGACACGGCGCAGGAGGCCCTGGTGCGCCTCTTCACCCACGCGGTGGAGGGGCCCCCGCCGGCCCTGCGGGCGTGGCTGTTCAAGACCGCTACGCACCTCGTTCGGGACCGGTACAGAGTGGAAGAGAACCGCCGCCGTCTCCTTCGGGAGAACCCCGTCGAGCCGGGCGCCATCGAAGGCCCCGAGAGGGCCCTGGAGCGCCGCGCCGACCGGGAGCAGGCCCGCAGGGCCCTGGAGCAGCTCCCCGAACGCGACCGGGAGATGCTCCTCATGCGCTACGAGGGCTTCAGCTACAAGGAGATCGCCGAAATGGTGGACGTGGCGGCCACGTCGGTGGGGACGCTGCTGGCCCGCGCCGAGCGCCGCTTCCTCGAGGTTCTGGAAGGCAGGAGGGAAACCGCATGAGCCACCTGGACGAAGGGCAGCTCCTCACCCTGCGCGACGGCGCCGGGATCCCCGTCGCGGAGGCGGCGGCCCACCTGGCGGCGTGCGCCCGGTGCCGCGAGGCCCTGGAGGCCTCCCGCCAGCGGAGCGCGGCCGTGGCCGGCGCCCTCGGCGTGCTGGACGGGGGCTTCCCCCACCTGGCCCACGACCTGGAGCGCGCCCGGGAGCGGGTCCGCCTCCGGGTCTCCGAGCACGCCGCCCGTGCCGCGGGAGCCACCTCGCTTCCGGCCCGACGCACCCGCCGGGCGGCGTGGAGCGCCTCCAAGGCCGCAGGGCTCCTCCTGGTCACCGCCGCCGGGCTGTCCGCCCTTCCCGGCTCCCCCGTGCGCCGCTGGATCGGAGAGCGTCTGGAGCCCGCCGCCGAGGTGGCGGCGCCCTCGGCGGCGCCGGCGGCGGCCGAGGCGGTGGCGCCACCCGCCCCCGAGGAGGCGGGAGTCCGTCTGCCCCTCACCGCCGGCCCCCTGGCCGTGGTGCTGCGGGACGCGGCGCCGGGCACCGAGATCCGCGTGCGGTGGATCACCGGGAGCGAGGCCGCGGTGTTCGCCCCCGTGGGGAGCCGCTTCACGTCGGGCCAGGGCCGCATCGAGGCCGCCGGCGTGGCCGGCGTGGTGCGCGTCGAGCTTCCCCGGGGGGTGACTCCGGTATCCCTGGAGGTCAACGGACGTATCCTCCTCAGGAGCACGCCGGAGGGGGTGGACGTGCCCGGCGACGCGGTGGATCGCACCGCGGACGGGCTGACGTTCCGCCTCCCACCCGGATAGCCTTGGTCGAATCCATGTACGCCCCGACTCCACGCCGCCTCGCGTCGGCCCTCGCGGCCTTGCTGGCCCTCGCCGCGGCGCCGGCCGCCGCACTCCCGGCCGCGGCCCAGCAGCCGGGCACCGTCTCGGGGACGGTCCTGGGACGGTTCGAGGCCCGGCTCCGCCCCCTGGCCTTCGCCGTGGTGGAGGCCTGGGGCCCCGGGTACAGGCGCTCGGTGGTGGCCGACAGCACGGGGCACTACCAGCTCCCGGGCGTGCCCCCGGGGGGACTCCGCCTCCACGTGACCCACCCCGGGCACGACCCGGTCACCCTGGACGTGGTGGTCCCCGCCTCCGCGCCCCTCCTGGTGGACCTGGAGCTCACCGCCCGCCCGGTGGAGCTGGAGCCCATGGAGGTGACCACCGACGTCCGCGTGCCCGACCCGGACCGACGGGAGCTGGAGGCGGAAGCGGAGGGGCGGGTCACCGCCGCCGCCCTGGAGATCGGCGCGGGCGTCGTGGACGCCGGGCTGGCCGACGCCGTGCGGGCCTTCGGCGGGAACGACCCGGCCCAGGCCAGCGACGTCCTCTTCATGCGGGGCTCCACCACCGACCTGAAGCTGGTGCTCCTGGACGGCGCGCCGGTGTACACGCCCTTCCACGTGGCCGGGCTGCTGAAGAGCTTCGAGCCCACCGTGCTGGGACGGGCCGACCTCCACGTGGGGGGCGCCCCCGCCCGCTACGACGGCGGCCTCACCTACATCCTGGACCTGCGCACCCGCCGCCCCCGGCGTGACCGCCTCCACGCCTCGGGGACGGTGGACCTCCTCTCGGCCACCGCCGCCATGGACGCGCCCCTGGGGTCCAGGGCCGGACTGGTGGCTTCGGCCCGGAGCCTCCACGGGTTCGGGGAGCGCCCGCTGGGCGCCTCGCCCTACGGCTACCACGACCTCCTCCTCAGCCTCGAGGCCGAGCCCGCCGAGGGCCACGTGGTGCGCGCCACCGCGTTCCGGAACCGCGAGTCGGTGGTGCTGGACCTCCCCGCCACGGTGGGCATCGCCGCCGCCGCCAACGCCCCCGACGAGGCCTGGTGGTCCAACACGGCGGCCTCGGCCTCGTGGGCCGGCCGGGTCGGCTCGACCTTCCTCGAGGCCACGGCGGCGGGCGGGACGTACGACGCCACGCTGCCCCTCCAGCCGTCGAGGAGGGAGGGGGAGGAGCGGCCCGCCCCCATCCTGGCGTCGGCGCGGACCACGCGGCTGCGCACCGGCCTTGAGGGCGCCCGCCCCTGGGGCGCGGGCATGGTCCGCATGGGCCTCTCCGTGGAGACGCTGGAGGCCGCCTACGGCGCCGAGCCCCTGGGCCTCGGGGGGCGCTCCGCCAGCGCCACCGCCTCGTCCACCGCTGCCGGAGCGTACGTCGACGTGTCCAGCGCCCTGAGCCCCGAAGTCACGCTGCGGGCCGGGCTCCGCGCGGATCACTTCTCCGGCGACGGCGCCCCGCGCCTCGCCCCCCGCGCCGCCGTCACCTGGCAGGTGGGCCCCCAGGCGCTGGTCACCGTGGCCACCGGCCGCTACCACCAGAACGCCCGGGCCACCGACGTCACGGTGGAGCAGTCGCTCACCGAGGCCGTCGGCGAGCCCGGCGAGGTCCACGCCCTCCTCCCGGTGGCCACCGCCGACCACGTCGTGGTCTCCCTGGACCAGGCCATGGGCGAGCGCGTACGCCTGGGGCTGTCGGGCTTCTGGAAGGGGTACCGCGGCCTCAGCGCGGACCCGGACGAGACCATCCTCAGCTCCGGCGTGGACCTCCGGGTCCAGCGCCGGGGAGAGCGCTCCACGGCGTGGCTGGGGTACGGGCTTTCCTGGTACTGGTCCGGATCGGATCTCTCGGGAGGCGCCACCGACTTCCAGGGCCGGCAGCTCCTCACGGCGGGCTTCTCGGGCTCGCTTGGCTCGCGCTGGGGCACGGACATCCAGGTGGCCTACGGCGCCGGGCTGCCCTACACCAGCGTGCCCTTCAACGCCTCGGCGCCGGACCCGGACAGGGGCTTCACCGCCAGCGAGGACGTGGTGAACGAGACGCCCCCCCTCCCCGGCGGGCTCTCCGAGGACTTCCTCCGCCTGGACGTGGAGCTCCACGCCACCTTCGGCGGAGAGTGGCTGGGCCGCCGGTGGAGCCTCCAGCCCTACGTGAGGCTCCTCAACGCCCTGGACCGGCGCGACGCCCTCTTCTACGCCTTCGAGCCGTGGCGGAGCGAGGCGCTCACTCCGCTGGCCCAGCGCCCCATGGTGCCCGTGGTGGGGGTGAGCTGGCGGTTCTGAGGGTCCCCCCCCGCCGGGGCACGCACCCGGCGCCGTCACGGGAGCGTCCCGCCGCTCGTTCCTTCCTCGACGACACCACCTCGAGGAGGGACCATGGAAGCTCGTTTCGTCCGAACCCTGACGCTCTGCGTCCTCGCCACCCTCGGCCCGGCGGGCCTCGCGGGGCAGGTCATCCCCGTCAAGACCGTTCCGGTGGCGGCGGGAGACCAGGGGCTCATGCTCCCGTCGGCCACGCTGGCCATGGGCTCCGTGACCCTCGCCGTGGACGACTCCCTCGCCGACCCGTGGGACAACCCGGCCAAGGGCATCTTCATCCCCGAGCCCGCCCTCCTCGGCGCGCCGACCTTCTACGCCATCTCCGACGGCGGCGGCGGTGGCCGGACCTTCCCCGTCGCCGGCGTGTTCCGGGGCAGCGCCTGGTTCGGCGGCGTGGGCCTGGCCCTCCAGCAGATCGACAACAGCCGGCGCCAGAACGACTGGATCTGGCTCCGCCCCCTCCCCCTCCCCGGGGGTACGGAGCGCCTGAGCGACGCCTCTAACCGAAACCTCTACACCCGCGCCTTCGCGGGGAAACGCCTGGGCGAGAGCGCCTGGTCCGTGGGGCTGTCCGTCTCCCACGCCACGCTGGACGCGGTGGACGGGGTGGACCTGCTCTACGCCAACGCCATGGACATCCGCCAGCACGGCACCACCGCCGACGTGCGCGTGGGGCTGTACCGGGAGGGCGAGCGGGACCGCTTCTCCGCCCTGGTCGTCCACGACCGGGTCTCCATGACCCACGACGTCACGTACCTGGACATCGTATGGGACAGCCTGGGCTGGAACCCCAGGGCCGAGGAGCGCGTGGAGGTGAACGAGGACCGGACGCGTACCTGGGGCGCCGAGATGGCCTGGGACCGTTCGCTGGCGGCGCCGGGTTGGCGGCTGGGGACCGCCCTCACCGTGAACCGGAAGTCCCATCCCAAGATCCCCAACTACGAGATCCAGAACATCCCCAGGGACCCGGGGACCACCTGGGCCTACGAGGCGGGCGTTGGGCTCTCGCGGCGACGGGGTCCCACCTCCTTCGGGCTGGACGTGGTGCTCCAGCCCATCCGCAGCGAGACGTGGCAGGAGGCGGAGCGGGACATGACGGTGGAGGGTGAAGGGGCCGGACGCGTCATCCGAAAGGGCGAGCGCACTATCGACAACGACTTCTTCTTCACCAACGTGGTTCTCCGCACCGGCTTTGCCTACGACGCGGGACCCACCACGGTCCAGGCCGGGTTGGAGCTGCGCTCGTACGACTACCGCCTGGAGCAGCGGAACCACATGACCCAGACGTACCGCACGCAGGACGAGAGCTGGATGGAGTGGACGCCTTCGCTGGGGGCGACCTTCCGCGTCGCCGACGTGGAGCTCCGGTACGCCGGGCGCCTCACCACCGGGACGGGTCGGCCCGGCGTGGTGGCCACCCCCGACGCCATGGCGACCCGGGAGATGCTCTCCGACTTCATCGTCGCGCCCCAGGCACCGCTCACGCTCCAGGACGCCACGGTGATGACGCACCAGATCTCGGCGCGCATCCCCATCCGCTGACGCGGGGGGACCCGGGGGGGCAGGCCCGACGCCCCCCGGGTTCGGCGTCACCCGCGCCCCGGCCGCCCCTCGGGAAGGAGGAGGGCCTCCAGGAGCGCCACGGCCTCCTCCAGGGTGTCCAGGTCGGAGACGTCCAGCGCCGCCAGCTCCCGCGACAGCCGCTCCACCCTCCGCGTCCGGCCCTGGCGGAGGACCTCCCGGCCGGACGCCGTGGCCTCCACCCGGCGTACGCGCCCGTCGGAGGGGTCGGGAGTGACACGCACCAGGCCCTCCCCCTCCAGGTCGCGGACGAGGCGGGTGATGGTGGGTGGGCGCACCTGCTCCGCCGACGCCAGCTCCCCCAGGGTGAGCGGGCCCCCGAAGACGATGACGGAGAGCGCCGACAGCCGGGGCGCGGTGAGCCCGCTGGCGGCGTCCTCCACGCGGACGCGGCGCAGCAGGTGGATCGCCGCGCTGTGCAGCCGGTCGGCGACCTCCTCCGCCGACCGCCTACGGCCCGACCCGGCCCTTCGCGACGCCGCCATTGCCCTCCCTTCCACATATAGTTAGTTATGCTAAGTAAATAATACACCCTCCCGTCTCCGCGGGACAACCTCGCGAGGTCCCCATGTCCGACGCCTTCGGCCTCCGCACCCTGGGCCAGCTCTCCATGAACGCCCGCGACCAGGAGCGCGCCACCGCCTTCTACCGCGACGTCCTGGGCGTCCCCTTCCTCTTCCAGGTGCCCAAGATGTCCTTCTTCGACCTGGGGGGCCTCCGCCTCATGCTGGCGGCGCCGGAGCGTCCCGAGTACGACCACCCCGGGTCCATCCTCTACTTCAAGGTCCCCGACATCGGGGCGGCCCACTCCACCCTGGGGGGGAGGGGCGTGGCCTTCGACACCGAGCCCCACCTCATCGCCGACATGGGCGACCATGAGCTCTGGATGGCCTTCTTCAAGGACAGCGAGGGCAACCAGCTCGCTCTCATGTCCGAGGTGCCCAAGGGGGATTGATCCGAACCCCACGCCGCGACGAGACTCAGGGCCGGGAGGCAGACCTTGACCGGGGGCCCTCGGGGCCTCTATTCATCCCCCTCTCGAATGGACAACGACCTTCCAGGAGCCATGATGTCTGAGAACGGGAACCGGATCCGCGTGACCCTTCGTTGGATCCAGATCAAAGACAACAAGGAAGCGGCGTGGGACGACGAAGGCGAGTTCCGCTTCCGCTCCAAGGTCACGACGGGCGGTCAGACCACCGAATTGAACTTCCCCGAGCAGGGCTTCTGGTCCATCTCCGACCACCCCCGCCGCAACAAGGTGGACAAGATCGACAAGGTGCTCTTCGAGGGCGAGGCGGGCGACACGCTCATCGTGGAGCTGTTCGGCGAGGAGCTGGACCAGATGACGTCCAACGACCATCTGGAGGACTACCGCCGGGAGTACACCGGCCCCGTGTCCTCCTGGCTGGGCCGCCACCAGCCCACCGACGAGGGCGTGGGCGACCCGGAGAACATGTCCGACTGGCGCGTCTGCTACGACATCGAGCAGGCCTGACCCCGCGACGCTCCACGTCCCCGCGTCGGAGTCACCCGAGGTCCCGCCCGGCCCCCTGGCCGGGCGGGACCTTTCGTTATGGGGCCCGCCCCGGCGCTGGCAGGCAGGAACGGGGCGAGGTAGCTTGCCGCCCGTCCCTCGCCCCCACCTTCCCGGAGACGGACCCTGACCCGCTTCACGCCGCTGGACTGGTTCTGGACGCTGGCGTTCCTCCTCCTCATGGTGGGCGGCGCCGCGTTCTTCTACCGCCTGGCCCGCCGCTCCGAGTCGGACTTCTTCCTGGCGGGGCGCCGGCTCCCGTGGTGGCTCCCCGCCGCGTCGGTGTTCAGCACCCATACCGCCACCGACACCCCCATGTGGATCACCGGCACCGTGTACGCCCACGGACTGCGCGGGCTCTGGTACACGTTCTTCGCCGGGTGGACGTCGGTGGCGGCCTTCGTGTCGGCGCGCATCTACCGCCGGTCGCTGGCCATGACCCAGGCCGAGTGGCAGGTGGTGCGCTTCCACGGCCTGGGCGCCGAGCTGCTGCGGGGGTGGATGGCCGGCTGGCAGGTCTTCATGAACATGTTCATCCTGGGGTGGGTGGGCATCGCCATGGGCAAGGTGGGCGCGCTGGCGTTCGGATGGCCCGTGTGGGTGGGGCTGGTCATCCCGTCGGTGATCACCGCCTTCTACACGCTGGCCGCCGGCTACTGGGGAGTGGTCATGGGCGACTTCCTCCAGGGGATCGTCGCCATCTTCGCCATCGTCCTCGTGTCCGTGGTGGGGATCGCCGCGGCGGGGGGAGCCGGGGGCGTCGTGGACGGGATCACCGCCATGGGCCAGGAATGGCGCCTGGACTCCCTGGCCTTCACCGGATGGCTCACCGGCGACTTCCCTGCGGTGTGGTGGCTCACCATGCTCGTCATCGCCATCGTGGGCGGCTTCGGCATGGGGACGTCCATCGACTGGTACGTGGAGGCCCAGCGCATCCAGTCGGCCCGATCGGTGCGCGACGCGGCGTACGGGATCTGGTGGGGGGGCGCCATCACGCTGGTGAGGAACGGCCTGTGGGCCGCCGCCATCCTCGCCTTCTTCGTCATGGCCCCGGGGATCCCCGACGCGGCCGAGTACGAGCTGGGCTGGTTCCGCATGGGCTTCGAGCTGCTTCCCGCGGGGCTGGTGGGGGTCTTCTTCGCCGCCATCCTGGCCATCCACCTCTCCACCATCTCCAGCCACCTCAACCTGGGGGCGCTCTACTTCACCCGGGATCTCTTCCAGCGCTACCTGCGCCCCGACGCTTCGGAGAAGACGCTGGTGTGGATGGGGCGCCTGGCCACCGCGGTGCTCCTGGTGGGCTCCTTCTTCTACGGGCTCATGATGGAGGAGATCACACAGTGGCTCATCTTCGCCCTCTGGCTCATGATGGCGGGCATCTGGCTCCCCAACATCCTCCAGGTGGTGTGGTGGCGGTTCAACGCGTGGGGGTACCTGGCCTCGTGGATCGCCAACCTGGGCGTCGCCTGGCTGGTGGTCTGGGTGCTCCCCGCCTTCGGCGTGATCCCCGTCCTTCCCGACTACCTCCAGTTCTGGTCCCTCATGGTGCTGGGTGCGGTGGTGTTCGTCCCGGCCACGTTCCTGACCAAGCCGGAGCCGATGGATCACCTGGTCCGCTTCTATCTCCAGACACGGCCCCTGGGTTGGTGGGGGCCGGTGCGGGCCGAGGCGCGCCGCCTCGGACTCCTCGGGGAGGAGGCCACCGCGACGGGACCCCGTCCTCTCATCCGCCGGAGCTGGACCCCCGAGGAGGCCGACGCGTGGAGTCGCGAGGACTGGATCGTCATCGTGCTATCCCCCCTGGCCATGGGGCTGGGGATGGTGGGCACGGCCAACGTCTTCCTGGGGCGGTTCTCCGGGGCGTGGCAGCTCGCCCTGGCCGCGCTTCTCACGGTGGCCATCTTCTGGATCATCGACCCCAAGCTCAAGGCGGTGTCGGTGGAGTACGAGCAGCAGCAGGCGCGCTACCTGGCGCGCCTGGAACGGCAGATGCGCTGGCACTCCGGCGACGAGCCGGGGGAGGGGGGCTGATGGACCGCGGGCTGGTGACCCTCATCGGGATGAGCATCGCCTACGTGGCGTCCTTCGTGGGCCTGGGCATGGCCTGGTACGGTTGGAAGCGCCGCCACCGCGACGACGCGGAGGCCGGGTCGTGAGGGCCCTGGCCGCGGCTTGGGTCGCGCTCCTCCAGGCGCCGGCCCGGGAGCCCCTTCCCCCGGGTCCCCCGATGAACGGCCCCGGGTGGACGGTGGTGGTGCCGGCCATCCTCTTCCTGGTGGCCGCGGCGGGCACCTGGGCCCTCTGGCGGCACTTCGCCGACCAGGACGACGACGAGTAGGAGACCTCCATGGTGAAGAAGGCGCTGGTGTCGGTGGCGGGATTGCTCGTGCTCCTCGTTGCCGTGATGGTCTGGCGCGCCGACCACATGCCTTCGCGGCAGGGGGCGGCGGAGCCGGGCCTGGACATCACGGTGGACGGAGAAGCGGCGGCGCAGCGCTTGGCCGGGGCCATCCGCTTCCCGACCATCTCCCACGAACGGGTGGAGGAGACGGACACCGCGGCGTTCCTGGCCCTCCACGACTACTTCGAGGCCACGTACCCGCTGGTGCACCAGAGCCTCACCCGGGAGAAGGTGGCCGACCTCAGCCTCCTCTATACCTGGGAGGGGACCGAGCCCGGGCTCCCGCCCGCCGTCCTCATGGGCCATTTCGACGTGGTCCCGGTCGTGCCCGGCACCGAAGGTGACTGGCTCCACGACCCCTACGGCGGCGATGTCGTGGACGGCGAGGTCTGGGGCCGGGGCTCCATGGACGACAAGGTGAGCGTGGTCTCCGTGCTGGAGGCGGTGGAGGCGCTCCTGGCCCAGGGGTACCGGCCGCGGCGAACCCTCTACCTGGCCTTCGGCCACGACGAGGAGGTGGGGGGCGTGCGCGGGGCGGCGGCCATGGCCCGCCTCCTGGGCGACCGGGGCGCCGAGCCCTACGCCTTCGTCCTGGACGAGGGGGGCGCCGTGGTGCGGGACATGATCCCCGGCGTGGAGGGCCCCGTGGCCATCGTGGGGATCGCCGAGAAGGGGTACGTGAACCTGGAGCTCACCGTGGAAGGGCCCGGCGGCCACTCGTCCACGCCGCCGGGGCACACGAACATCGGCATCCTGGCCCAGGCCATCCACCGCCTGGAGGAGAACCCCTTCCCCGCCCGCTTCGAGGGCGTGGCCCGACGCATGTTCGACTACCTGGCGCCGGAGATGTCCCTGGGGCCTCGGCTGGCCTTCGCCAACCTCTGGCTGGCGCGCACGCCGGTGACGCACATGCTGATGCGCACCCCGCAGACGGCGGCCATGGTGCGCACCACCACGGCGGTGACCATCATCGAGGGGGGCGTAAAGGCCAACGTGCTCCCCATCCACGCGCGGGCGGTGGTGAACCACCGCATCCTCCCGGGGGAGACGGTCGAGTCGGTGTCGGAGCGGGTCCGGCAGGTCATCGACGACGACCGGGTGGCGGTCACGGTGCAGGAGGACGAGGCGTTCGACCCCTCGCCCGTGTCCGACCCGGAGGGGCCGGCGTTCCAGATGCTGGCCCGCACCATCCGCCAGACCATGGCGCCGGAAGACGTGGTGGTGGCGCCGTACCTGGTCATGGGGGGCACCGACGCCAAGCACTACTCGGGCACCTCCGACGCGGTGTTCCGCTTCATCCCGGCTCCGGTGGGGGCCGAGGCCATGGAGCTGGCCCATGGGACCAACGAACGCATGAGCGTGGAGGGGCTGGTGGCGAGCATCCGCTTCTTCCAGCAGTTGATCCGCAACAGCGACGGGATGTGACGCGGGGAAGGGAAGCTCGCTCTCCGATCACCCGTCCAGGAGAGGCACCGTGAAGGAGTCCCTGTCGGCCGAGGAGCTGGAAGCCCTGGTGGCCCGCGTGTTCGTCCCCACCGACGAGGACGGGCTCCTGGGCATCCTGGTGGACCTCCCCGACGAGCGCGTTCCCGACGACGACGAGTGGCGGGAGCGCCGGGAGACCGCCGCTTCGTGGGCACGCCTCCTCGCGAAGCGGGCACGCGCCACGGGATACGACACCCACCTCCTCCTCTACCCCAACGTGGGCACGAACAACGGCGACCTCCCCGACCGGTGCTGGGTCCACCACGGCGGCCCCGTGCCGAGCCACGCCGCCGAGCTGGACCCCGAGTGGGCCATGCCCATGAGCGAGATCTTCGACACGCACACCATGCTCCTGGCCCCCACCCGCTTCAGCGCCACCGCCCCCCTCAAGGTGGCGGCGCGGAGCCATCCCCTGCGCGCGGCCACCATGCCGGGCTTCACCGCCGCCATGATCCCGGCGCTCCGCCTGGACTACGCCGAGGTCAACCGTCGCGTGGACGTCCTGAAGGCGCTGTTGGACCGGGCCACCGGAGCCGACCTGGCCTTTCGCCACCCGGGGGGTGAGGACCGCCTCCACCTGGACCTGCGCCATCGCACGGCCCACGCCTCGGGAGGGCTCCTCCCCCATCGGGGCGCCGCCGGCAACCTCCCGTCGGGGGAGGCCTACATCGTGCCCTACGAGGGCGAGCGCCAGGGCGACCCCAGCCGCTCGGAAGGCGTCCTCCCAGTGCAGTTCGGGAGGGGGGAGGTCGTGCGCTACCGCATCGCGGGGAACCGGGCGGTGGAGGTCCTCAGCGAGGGCCCCGAGTCGGCTCGGGAAGCCGACCTCGTCGCCCGGGAGCCGGCGTACGCCAACCTGGCCGAGCTGGGTCTCGGGGTGCTGGCCGCCTTCGGCGTGAAGCCCATCGGCGTGGTGCTCCTGGACGAGAAGCTGGGCCTCCACATCGCCTTCGGCCGGAGCGAGCACTTCGGGGGACAGGTGGGGCCCGGGGACTTCTCCTCCCCGGGCGCGGTGGTCCACATCGACCGGGTGTACGTGCCGGAAGCCCAGCCCGACGTGGTGGCGGCGCGGGTGGACCTCCACCTGGACGACGGGACCACGGTGGAGCTCATGCGCGACGGGGACTTCGGGCCGGTGTTCTAGGCGCCCGCCCTCGCCCCCGGGACCCCGACCCGGTCCGCCCACGAGCCGCCCCCCTTTCGTCGTCGTCGGCCCCTGCCTACCTTGAGTTTCGGTTTTTGTTCGGCTCCCGGGGAGACGCATGGCCAGACTGCCCCTGCCCGCGCTGCGGGGTCGCGGCGTTTCGTGGAATCCGCCCAATCGATTCGAGCGGTTGCAGGTGGAGCGGGAGGGGTGGACGGATCCCGACGACCCGCCGCCGGAGACGGTGCTCCTCCGCGACGCCACCCGGTCCATCCTCTCCTTCAACGAGAGCCCGGACGTGGGCTTCGACGTGGGGATCAACCCGTACCGGGGGTGCTCGCACGGGTGTAGCTACTGCCTGGCGCCCCACACACCTGTTCTCTACAGCGACATGACGTGGCGACCCATCGGTGAGGTGCGGGCGGGGGATGTGCTGGTCGGGTTCGACGAGTACCCGGCACCCGGGCGGACCAGGAAGCTCCGCCCCGCGGTGGTCGAGCACGTCTGGTGGTCGCGTAAGCCGACTCGGCGACTCGTCACGGAGGAGGCGGACCTCTGGACCACCGCGGAGCACCGCTGGCTCCAGGCGGGCGCCTTCCGGTGGTCCACGGCGTCACAGCTCGGTCCGGGCAGGCTACTCCGTGCACTGCCCGTCGCCCGCGACGAAGGGTCCAGCCGGCACTACCAGCACGGCTACATCGCCGGATTGACCCAGGGAGACGGCACGTTCCGGCATGAGCCCGGGCAAGGAAGTGACAAGCTCGGATTCCCACAGGCGTACTGGCGCATCGCCATGAAGGACGTCGAGCCACTGGCTCGCGCGGCGGCCTACCTCAGGGAGTTCGGAGTGAACATCGCCCCTCGGCGTTTCGACCCGGGCGCCGGCCGACATCCTCTCACCAAGATCGAGACGCGAAGCCTCAGCAATCTGGAACGCATCCGCTGGCTGCTTACCCGCCGCCCCCGCACGCGCGACTACATGCGGGGATTCCTCGCCGGCTTCTTCGACGCCGAGGGCCACAATGGGACGTCGTTGCGCTTCACCCGGGTGGACGTCGACGTCGTCGCCCGGGTTCATGACTACGGCAGAGCCCTGGGTTTCACGTTCGACCTAGAGCGATCCACGGGGCGGGCGGCCTCCTCCCTTCGACTGCGGGGCTCCCTCGCCGAGCGGATGAGGTTCTTCTCGGCGTGTCGGCCGGCGATCCAGCGGAAAGTGGACGGGCTCTTCGACCACATGCCCCCGACCACCCCCACCCGCATCCTGGCCGCCGAGGGAGGGCGAGAGAGGGACGTGGTCGACATCCAGACCACCACGGGGACCTTCTACGCGGGCGGCCTCGCGACCCACAACTGTTACGCACGCCCCACCCACGAGTACCTGGGCTTCTCCGCCGGGCTGGACTTCGAGACGAAGATCCTGGTTAAGAAGGAGGCGCCCGAGCTGCTGCGGAAGGCGCTGGCGGCGCGCTCCTGGGTGCCCCGCCCCATCATGCTCAGCGGGAACACGGACGCCTACCAGCCGGCGGAGCGCCGCCTCCGCCTCACCAGGCGGTGCCTGGAGGTACTGACCGAGGCGCGCAACCCGGTCGCCATCACCACCAAGAGCTACCTGGTGACCCGGGACGTGGACCTCCTCCGGGACCTGGCGGCGCACCAGGCCGCGGGGGTGACGCTCTCCGTCACCACCCTCCGCCCCGAGCTGCAGCGCGCCCTGGAGCCCCGGGCCTCCACGCCCGCGCGGCGCCTGGGCGCCATCCGCGTCCTCGCCGACGCCGGCATCCCCGTTGGCGTGAACGTGGCCCCCGTCATCCCCGGCCTCACCGAGCACGAGCTCCCCGCCATCCTCGACGCCGCCGCCCAGGCCGGCGCCTCCTTCGCCACCATGATCCTCCTCCGCCTCCCCCACGGCGTGAAGGACCTCTTCGCCGGCTGGCTGGACCAGCACGCCCCGGACCGGAAGGACAAGGTCCTCAATCGCGTCCGGGAGATGCGCCGAGGCGACCTCTACCGCGCCGACTTCGCCACCCGGGGGCGAGGCGAAGGCCCCTGGGCCGAGCAGCTCCAGGCCCTCTTCCGCCTGGCGAGGGACCGCCACGGCCTCAACCGGAAGCCCGAGCTGTCCGCCGATTCCTTCCGGAAGCCCGGCGTGACGCCCGCAGGCCAGATGGACCTCTTCGCCTAGCCGCCACCCCCAAGGCCCAGCAAGACACGACCGTGGGAGGTCAGAACCACCGTGACGGGCCGGCGGGATGCGAAGCGACCGCCCGGACCCACCGGTGGGAGGGGCCGGGGCGGGGGCTCCCTCGCAGGGAAGCTCTGCGAGCGGGTATGGACGACCGCGCGCAGCGCAGGCGAGCCCCCCATCACTCAGGGGGGTGGTGAATCACGAGATGGTACGCCGGGCGAGCCGTTTCCCAGCGAGGGAGCCCCCGCCCCGGCCCCGCGCAACCCAAGAAGTCAGGCCAAAGCCAAAGAAACGTCCTGCCGGCACGTCCCAGACCGCGAGAACGTCCACAGGAAGTTGGTGAAGCCCCGATCGTAGTCCGAGATCCCGTTCTGCCCGGTCAGCTTCAGCCGCTGGTCGTACAGCGCCCGCATCACCCCGGAGACGGTGCTCTCGTACGCGCCCGGGTCGGGGCGCAGCGCGTGGAGCTCCCGGCGGATCTCGTCGCGCACCTCCAGCCCCTCCACCAGGTCGTGGTACGCGTCGTGGTGCTCGCCGGAGAGCACCTTGAGCTGCCGGTGGAGCCGCTCCGCCCGGGCCGCCTGCACCAGGTACGGGTCGCCGGAGCCGTGGAGCGCCAGGTACGACAGCACCTGGGCGTGGAGCTCCTTCCAGTACCCCTTCCGGTGCACGAACTCGTGGCAGATCACGTGGGGCTCGAGGATCCCCGTGTCCCGGAAGATGGCCACGTCTCCGGAGAAGACGTCGCACACCCCCATGGCGAAGGGGAAGAGGAGCTCGGCGAGTCCGAAGTCCCGCACCTCGGAGCTGGTGAGCACCCTTTGGCCCGTGACGCGGGCGATGGAGTCGGTGAGGTGCCCGTTCACCTGGCGGGCCAGGTCCTTCCGGGGCCTGCGCTCGTCGGTGAAGTCGGCGTCCAGGCGGCGGCACAGCCGATGGACCTCCTCTCGACGCGCCTCGTCCGGCTGCTCGTCGAGCCAGGTCACGTCGGCGCCGAACTCCGCCTTGAAGTCGATCCAGCGCATGTCCTGGCGCCGCACCCAGTCCTTCACCACGCTGCCGGCGTACATCCCCAGGGCGGCGGCGCTCACCACCCGGCCGGGGAGCGTGGCGCCCAGGAGGATCCGGGACACCACGGGCGCGGCGGCCATGAGGTCGGTGAGGGAGACGGGCGCGTACGTCGCCTCGTTGGGAATGCGGATCTCGTCCATATGATCCTATACGGGCGGAGACGCCCTCGGGGTTCCGGGAGGTCCGCGTCGGCTCCAGGATGCGCGAAGCGCCACCCCCCTCTCGGGAAGTGGCGCTTCGATCCTGCAAGGCGTCTTCAGCAGCGCGCTTCGCCGCTCGCCTCGAAGCTCACCGGCGGAATCTCGATCCCCGCCTGGAGGGCTTCGGCCTGCTCGGTGGCGTACCCCGTCTCGGCACCGGTCCCCCGCCCCGCATCCCCGTTTCCACCCGAGCCCAGCGCCAGGAGCGCCACCAGAATGGGCACGCCCACCAGGGGCGCCCCGAACGCGGCCCACCAGGGAACCGCCGACTTGTCTGCGTAGGTACCGCCGCTCATCGTCCCTATCCCCTCATCCACCGTGTCGTGGGTCCGGGCCCCGTGCCCGCCTCCCACACCGTACACTTCGTACGGCGGAGCCCGAAGGTTTCATCATCCGCCCAACCCACCCCATCCCCTCCGGGTTCCTGCGGCGTCCTTCCTGCTCACTTTCTTGGACGCACCAGGAGGACGATCGGTTGCAGCCGGATGTGACAGCCGGCCCCGGCGCCTGCCGTTCACCGCACCCCGGGCAGCACCGCGTCCAGCCCCGGGTCCTCCCGCACGGTGAGCGTGCCCTCCACGGTCCGGCCCCCGGCGGTGAGGCGCACCACGTACGTCCCGGCGTCCACCACCGGCCCCTGGGGGCCCTGGCCGCCGAAGAAGGCGGGGAGCTGACCCCCGAACTGCTCCCGCAGCCGGGCCATGCGCGTCTCGAAGGCCCGCACCTCCTCGGGGCTGGGCGCCCAGCGCAGGTCCCAGAACCAGCGGTTGAGCCCGGCGTGGGCCTCCACCTCGTGTCGCACCGATTGGCCGCCGTCCACCGTGGCGATCTCCACCGTGACGGCGCTCGAGGGCGCGTCCTTCAGCCAGAAGCTCACGGCGGCCGAGTTCTCCAGCTCGTCGGGGGAGTTCCCCGGCGGCTGCTGGGCGATGGTGAGGGGATTGCGGCCGGTGAACAGCATGTGGCCGCGGGTGGCGCCCCGGCTGATCCCCTTCCACTTCGTCGCAGTCTTCTGGACGAAGAGGTGCGCGTCCGACGCCCGCACGGCGGCGGTGAGCTGCTGGAGGGGCGTCACGTCGTCGAGGATCCACACGCTCCTCCCGTGGGTGGCGGCGATGACGTCCCCCTCCCGGGGATGCACGACCAGGTCGTGGACCGCCACGGTGGGGAGCCCCGCGCCCAGCCGGGCCCACGAGCGCCCGCCGTCGGTGGTGACGAAGGCGGAGAACTCCGAGCCGGCGTAGAGCACGTCGGGGTTCTTCGGGTCCTCGGTGACGACGTAGACGGGGTTACCGTCGGGGAGGCCGTCGGAGATCTTCGTCCAGGTGCGCCCGTGGTCGGTGGTCTTGAAGATCCAGGGCCGGAACTCGTCGGAGCGGTGGCCGTCCTTTGCCACGTACGCCGTGCCCTCGTGGAACGCCGAGGGCTCCACGCGGCTCACCCAGAGGCGCTGCACCTCCCGGGGGAGGTTGGCGCCCACGTCCGTCCATGTGCGGCCGTCGTCTCGGGTGACGTGGACCCGTCCGTCGTCGGTGCCGGCCCAGAGGAGCCCGGGGCGCACCGGAGACTCCTCCACGGAGATGACGGTGGCGTGGGTCTCCGCGGACGTCACGTCCCGGGTGAGCCCGCCGCTCCAGGGGTTGGTGAACGCCGTGTCCTGGGTGGAGAGGTCGGGGCTGATGATCTCCCAGGTATCGCCCCGGTCCCGGGAGCGGAAGACGTGGTTCCCCGCGAAGAGGACGGTGCGGGAGTCGTGGGGCGAGAGCGTGAGCGCCGAGGACCAGTTGAAGCGGAACCGGGGGCTCGGGAGCTCGTCCCTGTCGCCGTCGTGGCCCGCGATCACCTCGTCGAAGTTGAGGACGGTGGCCGGCGTGGGCACGATGCTCTTGCCCTGCTGCCGGAAGACGGCGTCGAGCCGGCGGATGCTGCCGCCCTGGGCCTCGGTGTAGACGGTGCGCCAGTCGTCGGGGTCCACCGTGGTGTGGAAGCCATCCCCCGAGTGGAACTTGAACCAGTGGTCGTTGAGGACGCCGTTCCAGTCCCGGCTGTTGGACGGTCCGCCCCAGTTCCCGTTGTCCTGGAGGCCGCCGTACACCCAGTAGGGGTCCCGGTTGTCGGCGGTCACGGCGTAGAACTGCCCGATGTCCATGTTGTCGAACATCACGAAGTTCTCGCCGCGGTCGAACGTGACGTACGCACCCTTGTCGTTCCCCACGTAGAAGCGCCTCGACTGGTGGGGATCGATCCAGAGGGCGTGGAAGTCGCCGCTGATCCCCTCCAGCTCCCGCACGAAGGTGCGCCCGCCGTCCTCCGACACCTGCGCCGAGCCGGACAGCACGTAGACGCGCTGGTCGTCGGTCGGGTCCATCCAGATGTGGGAGTAGTAGAAGGGGCGGTTGTTGAAGCGGTTCACGTACGTCCAGCTCGCGCCGCCGTCCTCCGAGCGGTAGATGCCCGTGCCCAGCTTGGTCATGTCACGGAAGTCGGCGCTGTTGGGGGCGGGTTGGAAGCCGTGCTCCACGATGGCCATGATCACCCGCGGGTTGGCCCGGGAGATGGCCAGGCCGATCTTCCCCGTCTCTCCGGCGGGAAGCCCCTGGGCGAGCTTCGTCCACGTGGCGCCCCCATCTGTGGACTTGAAGACGCCGCCGTTGGGCCCGCCGGAGAGGAAGCGGTACGGCATCCGGATCCGCTCCCAGAGCGCGGCGTACAGCACGTCCGGGTCCTGCGGGTCCATGACCAGGTCCGACGCGCCGGTGCGCCCGTCGTCGGGGAGCCCGCCGCCCAGGCGCCGCCAGGTGCGGCCGCCGTCCTCGGTCTTGTAGATCCCCTTCTCGCCGGCGTGGCCCCAGAGGTGTCCCTGGGACGCCACCCACACGACGTCGGGGTTCGTGGGGTGGATGATCACCTCGCTGATGTGGTGGCTGTCCCTCAGCCCCACGTTGGTGAAGGTCTTCCCCCCGTCTGTGGACTTGTAGACACCGTCCCCCCACCCCACCGAGTTGCGCGTGCACGACTCGCCGGTGCCGATCCAGATGATGTCCGGGTTCGGCTGGAAGAGGGCGATGTCGCCGATGTTCCCCGTGCCATATCCCTCGAAGATGGGCTCCCAGGTCGTGCCGGCGTCGTCGGACTTCCACGCCCCACCCGACGCCGCCCCCACGACGACCCGGGAGAAGTCGGCCTCCACGGCCTCGATGTCGGTGACGCGGCCGGCCATGTTGGCGGGCCCGATGTTTCGCCACCTCAGGTCACGGGTGAGGTCGGCGGTGGTCTGGGCGAGGGCTGGGGGAGCGACGGCGAGCGTCGCGGCCAGGACGGCGAGGAGCCGGCGTGCGCGCATGGGAAGCCTCCGTTGTGGGCGAGTCCCGGCACCATCGGCCCGCCGCCGCACCGCCGCAAGGGCGGGCGGGGCTGGTGCCCACCCCCATCCCTCGCGCCGGCGGGGCTTCTCCTCCATCTTCGGGGCTCCGCCCACCCACCCGCACAGGAGACCCACCCATGGCCAGGACCCTCCCCGTCCGCACGGTGGCGACGGCGCTGGCCGCCCTCGCCCTCGGGCCCCTCTCCGCCGCCGCCCAGACGCTGCCCGCCGACAACGACGGCGTCCTCGACCGCCTGAACGCCTCGCCCCGCCACGGCGAGTGGGTCCGGTACGACGCAGGGGGCGGCGACATGGTGGAGGCCTGGGTGGTCTACCCGGAGCGGAGCGGCGCCGCCCCGGTGGTGGTGGTCATCCACGAGATCGGGGGGCTGAGCGACTGGGTCCGGGGCGTCGCCGACCAGCTCGCCGCCGAGGGGTACATCGCCATCGCCCCCGACATGCTCTCGGGCAAGGGTCCCGGCGGCGGCGGCACCCGCTCCTTCGAGCAGCAGGCGGTGGGCCCCGCCATCCGCGACCTGGACCGGGGCGAGATCAACCGGCGCCTGCGCGCCGCCGGGGAGTACGCCATGGCGCTCCCCGCCGCCGCCGACCGCGTGGGCGTGGTGGGCTACTGCTGGGGCGGCTCCTCGAGCTGGCTCCTGGCGGTGGACTGGGCCGACCTGGACGCGGCGGTGGTCTACTACGGCACCTCCCCCGAATCGGGGTACGACCGCATACAGGCGCCGGTCCTGGGCCTCTACGGCGGCGCCGACAACCGGGTGAACGCCACCATCCCCGCCGCTCGGGAAGCCATGGACGCGCTGGGTAAGCCCTACGAGGCCAACGTGTACGAGGGCGCCGGGCACGGCTTCCTGCGCAACCAGCCGGGCCAGGAGGGCGCCAACAGGACGGCCACCGAGCAGGCCTGGCCCCGCACCATCGCCTTCTTCCGTGAGCACCTGGGCCGCTGAGGCACGCTGGCCGAAGCCCCCCCTTCCCGACGAGCGAACGTGACCGCACCCGCCCTCGTGGTTCTGGCAGCAGGACTGTCCACCCGTTACGGACGCCTCAAGCAGGTCGACCCCATGGGCCCGTCCGGCGAGTCGATCATGGACTACAACGTGTACGACGCCGCCCGGGCCGGGTTCTCCCGCGTCGTGTTCGTCGTGCGCCCCGAGATCGAGGAGACGGTGCGCGGCCACGTGGAGTCGGTGCTGGGCGACGCGCTCCCGGTGGAGTTCGTCCACCAGACGCTGGCCCAGGTCCCCGACGACCTCCCCGCACCGCCCGACCGCGTGAAGCCCTGGGGCACGGGACAGGCCGTGCTCTGCGCCGCCGAGCGGATCACCGGCGCCTTCGGCGTGTGCAACGCCGACGACCTCTACGGCACCGACGCCTTCCGACAGCTCTTCCGCCATCTCTCCACTCGCCCCCCCGTCACCGAGGCGGCCATGGTAGGCTACACGCTGTCCGATACGCTGTCCGGCTCGGGGGGCGTGGCCCGGGGCATCTGCGTGCTGGGGCGCGACCACCTCCTCCAACAGGTCACCGAGGTGCGGGAGATCCGCCAGGTGGACGGGTGGATCACCGGCGAGGAGGGCTCGGGCGAGTCTGTGGAGCTCCGGGGCAACGAGGTCGTGTCCATGAATCTGTGGGGCTTCACCGACCCGGTGGTGACCCTGCTGCGACGCCAGTTCCGCCGCTTCCTCGCCCGCTGGGGCGGTGACAACGCCGCCGAGTTCCCTCTCTCCACGGCCCTCAGCGAGCAGGTGCAGCTCGGCACCATCCGCGTCGCCGTTCTCCAGGGGCAGGGCGACTGGTTCGGCGTCACCCACGCCGCGGACCGGGACGAGGCCCAGGCCAAGGTGGCGGAGCGCGTGGGCGCCGGCGCATATCCCGCCGACCTGGCGGCGGCCTTCCGGAGGGGAGCTTTCAAGGCATGAGGCTCACCACGTTGGACTGGGTGGTCGTGGCCTTCTACGGGCTCGTGACCGTGGCGGTGGGCCTGTGGTACACCCGGCGTGCCAGCGCGGGCACCACCGAGTTCTTCCTCGGCGGCCGGCAGATCTCCTGGTGGATGCTGGGCACCTCGCTGGTGGCCACCACCTTCTCCACCGACACGCCCAACCTGGTCACCGACATGGTGCGCAGCGGGGGCGTGAGCCAGAACTGGCTCTGGTGGGCCTTCGTACTCACCGGCATGACCACGGTGTTCTTCTACGCCAAGCTCTGGCGCCGGTCGGGCATGCTCACCGACATCGGCTTCTACGAGCTTCGCTATTCGGGCAAGCCGGCGGCGTTCCTCCGCGGCTTCCGGGCCATCTACCTGGGCGTGTTCTTCAACGTCATGATCATGGCCACGGTGACGCTGGCGGCCATCAAGATCGCCGGCGTGCTCCTGGGCGTGGGCAAGTACGAGGTGGTGCTCGTGGCGGGAACCCTCACCGCCCTCTACTGCATGGCGTCGGGGCTGTGGGGGGCGGTGGTCACCGACTTCCTCCTCTTCATCATCGCCATGGCAGGCTCCGTCGCCGCCGCGTATTTCGCGGTGACCCACCCGGACGTGGGCGGGCTGGCGGGGCTCTTCGCCCATCCCGAGGTGCAGGGGAAGCTGTCGCTGCTCCCGGACTTCTCCGACACCAGCACGGCCGCCGCCGTGATCATCGTCCCACTGGCGGTGCAGTGGTGGAGCGCCTGGTACCCCGGTGCCGAGCCCGGGGGAGGCGGCTACGTGGCCCAGCGGATGCTCGCCGCCAGGACCGAGGGGGACGCCCTCAAGGCCACGCTCCTCTTCAACGTGGCCCACTACGCCCTTCGCCCGTGGCCCTGGATCCTGGTGGCACTCGCCTCCCTCGTGGTCTACCCGTCGCTGGAGTCCATCCAGGCCGCCTTCCCCCACCTGGACCCGTCCATCATCCGGAACGACCTGGCCTACCCGGCCATGCTCGTCTTCCTGCCCCACGGCATCCTGGGGCTGGTGGTGGCGTCGCTGGCCGCGGCCTACATGTCCACCATCGCCACCCACCTGAACTGGGGGGCCTCGTACATGGTGGACGACGTGTACCGCCGCTTCTTCGCGCCGGACCGCACCGAGGCCCACTACGTGGGCGTCGGGCGTGTCTCCACCGTGGTGCTGGTGATCCTCGCCAGCGTGGTATCCCTCTGGCTCCAGAACGCGCTGCAGGCGTTCCAGATCCTCCTCCAGATCGGCGCCGGCACGGGGCTGGTCTTCCTGCTGCGCTGGTTCTGGTGGCGCATCAACGCGTGGAGCGAGTTGGCCGCCATGGTGGTCTCGTTCCTGGTCGCGCTCTGGTTCCAGTTCGCCCACGAGCAGGTGGGGTTCGCGCCCCTGCCCGCCCACCTCCAGCTCGTGGTGGGCGTCGCCATCACGACCGTGGGGTGGATCGCCGTCACCCTCCTCACGCGGCCCGCGGCCAAGGAGACGCTCCAGTCGTTCCACGACCACATCCGGCCTCTGGGGCCGGGGTGGCGGGGCGCGGGAATCGACCTGTCCAGGGCCGACGCCTCGGAGAGCGCGTCGGCGGGCTTCCTGGCGGTGTTCCTGGGATGCGCCGTGATCTACGGCGCCCTCTTCGGGACGGGCTACGCCCTCTATGGGCGCATGGGCATCGCGGCCGCGTGCCTCGGCGTGGCCCTGGTGGCCGCCTGGGGGGTGCTGCGCGTCCTCCCCCGCGTGGGGCTGCGCTAGGCACACCCGGAGCGGGCCCGGCGAGGTTCAGATCGCCCCGAACGTCGCTCCCTGGGACGGGATGGCCAGGAAGAGGCGGTCGTCCACGCGGTCGGTGAGCCCCCGGGGCTCGTAGTAGCCCGTGAGCAGCGCCTCCAGCACCTCGTCCACCGTGTCCATGGACGCCAGCGCCACGATGCAGCCACCGAATCCGGCTCCGGTCAGTCGAGCGCCGGCCGCGCCCCCCTCCTTGGCCAGCGCCACGAGCTCGTCCAGCTCCGCCGAGCTCACCAGGTAGTCGGTGCGCAGGCTGCCGTGGGACGCGTCCATGAGCATCCCGAAGCCGGCGTGATCCGCCTGGTACAGGAGGTCCTGTGCCTCCAGGACTCGGGCGTGCTCCGTGACCACGTGGCGAAAGCGGCGCAGGAGCGTGTCGGGAAGGGCCGACTCCGCGGCGGTGAGCACCTCGTCGTCGTAGACCTTCCGCAGCAGCTCCCGGTACCCCGCCGGCGCCGCCGGCAACCGCCGGGTCCGGACGAGCTCGGCGGCCACGAGCTGAAAGGCCTCCTCGCACTCGGCCCGGCGGCGATTGTACGCGGCCTGGGCCGGGCCCGACTTCTCCGCCCGCACGCAGGTGTCGGCGACGACGAAGCGCCAGTCCGACGGTACCGGCACGTGGTGGAGCTTGAGGGGACGGAAGTCGATGCGCGCGGCGTGCCCGGCCCGCGCCCCCATGGAAATGGCCTGGTCCATGCCCCCACCCCGGGTGCCGGTGTACTGCTCGGCGTCGGCCATGAGCTCGCCCAGGTCAAGGGGGCCCAGCCCCACCTCGTTGATCTCGGCCAGGGCCAGCCCCACCGAGTTGGTGAGGGCCGACGAGGACGACAGGCCGGAGGCCACGGGCACGTCCGAGGAGAAGACGCCGTCGAAGCCGTACAGGATGGCGTAGCGACGGGCCAGCTCCTGTGCCGGCGCGCGCACGTAGTTCCCCCAGCTCCCGGTGGGGCCGGGCTCGATGCGGACGCCGACCTCGTAGGTCACGTCGTCGAACTCGGGATCGGTGTTCACCAGGTTCACGACGCCGTCGCGTCGGGGCCGGAGCACGATGCGCGCTTCCCGCTGCAGCGCCATGGGAAGCACGGGGAGGCCGTTGTAGTCCACGTGCTCGCCGATGAGGTTCACACGCCCCGGGGCGCGGGACACGAGGGTGGGATCGCCCCCGAAGCGCTCGCGGAAGACCTCGACGAGGGGCTCGCTCATGCCCGTACCAGCTCCAGTCGCGGCCACGTCCGCCAACGGCCCCGGGTGAAGTCGGGGAACGCGGCGGGCTGGCTTCCGTTGGCCACCGACCACTCGGACAGCGGCCCCACCGCCGAGAGCGCCGCGGCGTCGTAGACGTTCATGTCGGTGGGGAGTCCCTCCCGGAGGCACTTCACCAACCTGTAGTCCTCGATGAAGTCCATGCCGCCGTGCCCAGCGCCCTGCGACATGGCCTCCAGGTCCTTCCAGAGCGGGTGGTCGAACTCGGCCAGGTAGGCGCTCATCTCCTCCCACCTGTGCGCGGGGCTCCGCCCCTCCACGTACACCCGGTTCGGGTAGCCCTGGAAGAGCCCCCTGGTGCCCTGGACCATGTGGATGCGCGAGTAGGGCCGGGGGAGGTTGGTGTCGTGGACCACGTAGATGGTCCTCCCGTTCGCGGTCTTGATGAGGCTGGTGTTCACGTCGCCCAGCACGTACCGCTCATCCCACTTGGGGTCGCCGAGGGGGACGTGCGCCTCCCTCCAGTCCTGGAGCCCTCGCGAGGGCGTGCTCATGGAGACCAGGTAGGCGAATTGGTCGCCCCGGTTGATGTCCATGACGTTCGCCACGGGGCCGAGGCCGTGGGTGGGATAGAGGTTGGCGTCGCGCCGGGTGGCGTGCCACCTCCGCCACAGCCCCTCGTGGGCGTCCTCGAACTTGATGGCCCGCAGGTCGTGGTTGTATCCGCACTCGGCGTGGAGGATCTCCCCGAAGAGCCCCAGGCGCGCCATGTGGAACACCATCATCTCGGGACGGTCGTAGTTGCAGTTCTCCATCATCACGCAGTGCCTCTCGCGGGCCTCCGCCACCTCCACCAGCTTCCAGCAGTCCTCCAGCGTGTAGGCCGCGGGGACCTCGGTGGCGGCGTGGCTCCCGTTCTCCATGGCCGCCACGCACACGGGCACGTGCCACTCCCAGGGGGTGGCGGTGAAGACCAGGTCCATCTCCTCGGTCTCGCACATGCGCACGAAGTCGGTGGGGGTGCGGCCGTAGAGGCGGGGGCGGGGACGTCCGGCGGCCTCCACCTGGCCGGCGACCTCGTGGTTGCGGGCCTCGTTCACGTCGCAGAGGGCGACGATCTCGACGCCGTCCAGCTTGAGGAAGTTCTCCACGTGGGCCCCTCCCTGGAGTCCCACCCCCACGAAGCCCACCCGGACGGTCTCCAGGGGCGGCGCGGCGGGAAGCGCCTCCGGGGCCGGACCGAGGCCGGGCGGAACCTGACCGGGACTTCTGGCGGCGCCCTGGGTCTGGCTGGCGGCGCCCAGGGCCTGGCTGGCGGCGCCCAGGCCCAGGCTCGCGGCCCCCAGGCCCACGGCGCCCATCTTGAGGAGGTCCCGGCGGGGAAGGGACGGGTCTTCGGGGCGGGGGCGACGGCTCATGGGCCAGTTCCGGAAGGGGGTCGGAAGGGCACGGCGGATGGGACAACCTGGGACCTCCGGGGCGCCGCCTCAAGAGAGGGTTTTTCCCGACTTGCATCCCCCTACTGCCCCGGTAGGTTGCAGAGTGAGGATCCTCGTGAACCGTTCTCGCGGCGGAGGGAGGAATACCATGCGTCGTACGATCCCCACCATCCTCGCCCTGGCCTGGCTGGGCGCGTGTGGGGGCGAACCCCCTGCCCAGGAGGAGGCCGTTCAGCAGGGACCCACGCGGGCCGACTCGGTGGCCATCGCCACGGCCGCCTACGACCCCGCCAACTTCGACACCATCTCATGGAAGACGCCCCAGGAGGCCGTGGAGCGCGGTGGTCTGGTCTACCGGATCAGCTGCTCCAAGTGCCACGGGGACGGTGGTCGCGGCAACGGGAACTTCGTCATGGGCGGCGACACGCTGCGCCCACCGTCGTTCCTCGCCGCCGACTGGCGCTTCGCCGCCGACCCCGCGGGGCTTCGCGCATACATCTTCTCCGGGAACGTGGCCGGCATGCCGTACTGGGGGCTCGTGGGCCTCAAGTACCGCGACATCGATGCCGTGGCCCTCTACGTCACCGACTTCCTGCGGGTGAACTACGGCGACAAGCCGTAGCCTACACACGCCTCCCGGCGCGGCGGCGACCCCCCACCGGGGTCGCCGTCTTCTGCTCCATCCCCTGGCGCACGGGACTTCCGGGCCCCCACTTCCGGGGATGATCCGTCGTCCCCTTCGGAGGCCCGCCATGTCGCCGCGCCCCATTCGCCTCGCCGCGCCCCTCGCCGCCCTCGCCCTGGCCGTCGCGGGCGCGTCGGGGTTGGCCGCACAGGGGCTGCCCACCACGCGGCCCGAGGAGGTAGGCCTCTCCTCCTCCCGGTTGGAGCGCCTCACCGCGGCCCTGGACGGGTACCTGGAGCGTGGCGCCCTCCCCGGGGGCGTCCTGCTCGTGGCCCGGGACGGGAAGGTGGCCTACCAGCGGGCCTTCGGCTTCCGCGACCTGGAGGCCCGGGACCCCATGCCGCCCGACGCCATCTTCCGCATCGCTTCCCAGACCAAGGCCCTTGTGAGCGTCGCGGTGCTCATGCTCCAGGAGGAGGGACGGCTCCTCACCGGGGATCCCCTCTCCCGCTATCTGCCCGAGTTCGCCGAGACCACGGTGGCCGAGCCGCGGGACGGAGGCGGCTACGACGTCGTGCCCGCCCGCCGCCCCATCACGCTGCGGGACCTCCTCACCCACACCGCGGGCATCGGGTACGGAACCGGTCCCGCCCGCGACCGCTGGGAGGCGGCGGGCATCCAGGGATGGTACTTCGCCCACCGCGAGGAGCCCGTCCGGGAGACGGTGCGCCGCATGGCCGCCCTGCCCATGGACGCCCACCCGGGCGAGCGGTACGTCTACGGGTATTCCACCGACATCCTCGGCGCCGTGGTCGAGGTGGTGTCCGGGCTGACGCTGGACGCCTTCCTCCGCTCCCAGATCCTGGATCCCCTGGGTATGGTGGACACCCACTTCTACGTGCCGCGGGAGAAGGCGGGGCGCCTGGCCACGGTGTACTCGCTGCCGCGCGACGGGGCGTTGGCCCGGGCCCCCGACGGCGCGGCAATGGAGGCCCAGGGTCAGTACCTGGACGGCCCCCGGACCAGCTTCTCCGGGGGCGCGGGCCTGGTGTCCACGGCGGGCGACTACGCACGATTCCTCCAGATGCTCCTCGACGGAGGGTCGCTGGACGGGACCCGGCTCCTCGCCCCGTCGTCGGTGGCGCTCATGACCGCCGACCACGTGGGGGACCGCTACACCTCCCCGGGCACGGGCTTCGGGCTGGGCTTCTCCGTGCTGGAGGACCTGGGGGCCCGGGGCTCACCGGGAACCGTGGGGGAGTTCGGGTGGGGCGGCGCCTACCACTCCACCTATTGGGTGGACCCGGAGGAGGGGCTGGTGGTGGTGTACCTCACCCAGGTCCTCCCCGCCTGGGGGCTGGACGACCACGCGAAGGTCCGGGCGCTGGTCTACCAGGCCGTCACCGAGTCCCACGCGCGATAGCGCTCCGGCGATCCGTCCGCGGAGTCAGGTCCGACGGCGGTGCCGCGTGGCCCTGAACAGCACCATTCCGCACCAGCCGCACTGAGGGCACTGGCGCGTGCTCGACCGGGTGGGGAGCAGCCAGCGCAAAGGCCGTGCGTACCACGGCGTGCGCATCCGGTAGGTTGCGCCTCCGCAGCGCGGGCAGTGCCTGGAGCGGGTGATCGACTGCAGCAGGGGACGCCTCCTTCCCGCCGGGCCCCAAGGGAACACGACACAATACGCGCCGCGGAGCACGGGCACGCAAGCATTTTCGATATCGCCAGGTAACGGAAACCTCCGAGGCGAATGCGTGGGAGGCGGGCGTCCGCGGGTCAAACGGCGTTGGACACGCCTCATGAGGCGGGGCACGTGGGCGGGAGCGGCTGGACCGAACGCTTCGCCGAGGGCGCGGTACGCTCCCCGGTTTCAGATAACGATCTCGGTCCGCACAGCGCCTCGTCCAGCCCCCCGCGCACGTCCTCCACCAGGTCGGCGGCGGCCTCGGTGCCCACGGAGAGGCGCACCAGCCCGTCGCCGATGCCCGCCCTCCGCCGCGCCTCGGGCTCCATGGAGGCGTGGGTCATGGTGGCGGGGTGGGCCACCAGGCTCTCCACCCCGCCCAGGGACTCGGCCAGGGAGAAGAGGCGCAGGGCGGCGGTGAATGCGCGCACGCCCTCCACGCCGTCACGGAGCTCGAAGGAGAGCATCCCGCCGAATCCGTCCTGCTGCCGTCGGGCCAGGGCGTGGCCCGGGTGGGCGGGGAGGCCGGGCCAGTGCACCGCCGCCACCGCCGGGTGCTCCGCCAGGAGCGCCGCCACCGCGGCGGCATTCGCCTCGTGGAGCGCGACCCGCGCGTGGAGGGTGCGGATGCCCCGGAGGAGGAGGTAGGCGTCGAAGGGCGCGGCGGCGAGCCCCAGGCAATTGGCCCACCACGCCAGCTCGTCCCGGAGGGAGGCGTCGGCCGCCACCACGGCGCCGCCCACCACGTCCGAGTGGCCGTTCAGGTACTTGGTGGTGGAGTGGACCACCAGGTCGGCGCCCCACGCCAGGGGGCGCTGGAGCGCCGGCGAGAGGAAGGTGTTGTCCACCACCACGCTGGCTCCGCACCGCCGCGCCGCTCCCACCACCGCCGACAGGTCGGTGATGCGCAGCAGGGGGTTGGAGGGGGTCTCCACCCAGACGAGACGCGGCCCCTGCGCCAGCGCCGCGTCCCGCTCTGCAGGGTCGGTGAGGTCGGCGATGCGCAGGCGGAAGGCCCCCCGGCGGGCCAGCGCGTTGGCCAGCCGGTGCGTGCCTCCGTAGGCGTCGTGGGCCAGCACCAGCACGTCGTCGGGGCCCAGGAGCTGGAGGACGAGCGCCACCGCGGCCATGCCCGACGCCGTGAGGACCGCCCCTTCCCCACCCTCCAGCCCGGCGACGGCGTCGGCGGCCAGGTCCCGGGTGGGGTTCCCCGAGCGGGTGTAGTCGTAGCGCCGGGGAGCGCCCAGGTCCTCGAAGGTGAACGTGGTGGACAGGTGGAGCGGCGGGATGACGGCACCGTGGTGCCGGTCGGCCTCCACGCCGGCGCGCACCGCGCGGGGTCCGGGCATCGAGGGCGCGGCTCATCGCACCACCTCCGACTCGAGGGCGTCGGTGAGGACCCGCGCCACCGCGTCGTGCTCCTTCAGGAAGCCGTCGTGGCCGTACCGCGTGGGGATCACCACGGTCCGGCCGGGCGCTCCCAGCTCCCGGGCCGCCTCCTCGAGGAGGTCGCGGGGGACGAGCGTGTCGGGCTCGAAGGCGACGAAGGTGCCCGGGACGCGGATCGCCGCGGGGTCGAGCGCGTACCGGTCCAGCGACTCGGAGAGGCAGACGAAGGCACGGGGGTCGAAGCGGCGGGCGAAGTCCCTCCCCCGGGCCTCCAGGTACTCTTCCACGGGGAGGCGGGAGGGGACCCCCGCGCCGCCGTCGGGCGTGAAGCGCTCCCCGAACTCCCGCGGGGTGCGATACGAGACCATCCCCAGGCCCCGCGCCAGCGCCAGGGCGTCGGCGTCCCGCCCCGTCTCCTGCCCCAGCCGCACGATGCGCCGCTGGAGGCTCCGGTACGCGGTGGCCACGGGGTGCGGTCGGTGCGCCGCGCCCAGCACGCAGAACGCGCGCACGCGCCCCGGTGCCCGTCGCGCCAACTCCAGGACCACGGCCCCGCCATACGACGCCCCCGCCGCCAGGTGGACCCGTTCGACGCCCAGGGCGTCCAGCACTGCCAGGAGGGCCCGGGCCTGGTCCCCCACGGTGACCTGGGCGTCCGGGTTCCAGTGGGGCGACGACACGGGTCCGGACGTCCCCCCCGAGCCACCGAGCCAGTCCAGCGAGAGGACCCGGTAGCGGAGCGTGTCCAGCGCGCGGCCCGGGCCCACCTGCTCGGGCCACCACCCCCGGTCCCCTCCCGGGTCCGCGGCGTGGCGGTGGGCCGAGATGCCGCCCAGGGCCAGCACCACGGGGCCCGTATCGGGACCGCGGCTCTCGAAGGCCACCTGCGCGGGGTGGAGGGGCTCGCCCGACTCCAGCCGGAAGTCCGCCGGGAGCTGTACCACCCCGGTGTCCAGGTCGGCGTCGACCCGCCCCGACCGCCGGGCGGGGGCGTCCGACGTCCCCTGCAGCCGTTGCACGTCGGCCAGGAGGGCCCGGGCGGTCTCCACGGGGCCGAGGCCGGCGCCCAGATGGAAGCGCGCGCCCCCGCCGGGGAGCTCGAAGGCGTAGGCGACGCGGTCGGGAAGGGTGGCCAGCGGCGAGCCCCGGGACACCTCCTCGAAGCGCACCTGGAACGCGCCGGCGCGGAGGCCCCGGGCCACCAGGCGCGTGGTCCTCCCCGCGCGGGCGCGGCGCCGCACCTCAGCCGGGTCGACGTCGCGGAGGTCCTCGCACGGAATCGACGCGACGGGCACCTCGGCGTTCCACAGGATACGGGCCACCAGCGAGAGCTTCACGGCTGCGTCCAGGCCCCTCAGGTCCTGCTCGGGATCGGCCTCCAGGAGCCCGCGCTCCCGGGCGGCGGCGATGCCGTCCTCCAGCGTTCCCCCGGCCTCGATCACGGTCAGGACGGCGGTGGTGGAGGCGCTCCCGGCCAGGGCCACCGCCACGCAGTCGGACCGGAGCTCGGCCAGGTCGTCCTGGATGCCCGCGCCCGCGCCGCCCAGCGCCGCGTTCACGCCGCAGCGGGAGCCTCCGCCGGGGGAGAGCCAGTCGAAGCCGCGCAGGGCGGCGGGGTCCTTGGCGGCCAGTGCCACGCGGCCGCCCCGGGCGACGACGCCGTCGAGGACGTCGCTCCAGCCGGGTCGGTGGAAGTCGGTGGCGGTGGCGTCCGCCACCACGCGGGCGCCCACCTTGTGCACGTGGTCGGCCGCCGGGCCCGGCCTCCCCGAGGGGTGCTCCGAAAGGGGCCGGCCCGACGCCTTCCAGGCGGCGACCTCCCGTGGATCCAGCCCCAAGGGGTCCCACGCGGTGCCCGAGGAGTCGCTCACCGCCACCAGCAGGCCGTCGGCGGGCTGAAGGAGGCCGAGGAGAGCGCAGCCTACACGCCCGGCGCCGACCAGGTGGAGGGTAGCCGCCGTCGGGGAGGATCCGGACGTGCGATACGCGTCGAGGGGGAAGGGCCCGCCGCGAGCGGCGGAGGTGCTGGTGCGTGCGCTCATGGTCTCGACTCCAGGGTCTGGATGGTTCCCCATCGGAACCCCGGAGGAGGCGCACGGAGAAGAGGGACGAAGCGCGCGCGCCACAGCCCATCTTCCGGAAGCCGTGCGGCTCCCGCGGGAGTTGGCACCATCCGGAGCCGTTGGCGCGGCTCCGAGGTTGCCCTGGCGTCATGGGGCCCGTCCCTCGGCCAGTCTCGATGAGTGGCCGCAACGCTAGCCCCCGGGGGCCGCGTGGGTCAAGCCCCCGGCGTCACACCCTCAGGAGGCGTCCGTGGTTCTTGTGGTTGAGGTCCACACCGGTGAGGCGGGTGAGGGCGGTGAGGGCGCGGTACTTGAGGCGCTCGTCCTTGTGGCGCTGGCGCCGCTCCATTCCGGGCGGATCGGCGTCCCGGAGCGAGGCGCCCCAGTCCATGGCTGCGATGCGACCGGCCATGACCGCGGGGTGCGTTCCTTCGTACTCCGGGAGGCGCCCCAGGGGCCCGTAGTCGAACTCCTCCCGCCCTCCGTACTCCGCCTCCACCTCCTCCAGGCTCCGTCGGTGGGACCAGAACTCCCGGACCTTGGCTTGCATGAAGCGGGGGTGGCGCACCCAGCCGTAGTGGAAGACGCGCGCGTGGGCCGGCGCCACGGCGATGCGCCGCTGGTCGGGGTAGCGGAACGACTGGGCATCCCGCACCGAGCGCACGCCGATGCCGTTGCGGATGACGCGGATCTCCTTCTGGTACCAGCCGTGGCCCGTCTGGACGTGGCGGTAGTCGCCGAAGAAGTGGAGGTAGTCGAAGAGGAGCCCCTCCACGCGCCCGTCGTCGAGGAGCTCGGCGCACCGCTCCCGCAGCCCGGGAAGGTCGTCCTCGTGGAGGGCCTCGTCGGCCTGGACGTAGAGGCACCAATCGCCCGTGCAGTGGTCCAGCGCCACGTTGGTGAGGTCGGCGTAGATCTCCTGGCGCCGCGCGTCGTCCCACACCGCGTCCACGATGCGCACCCGGGGGTCGTCCAGCGACGCCACCAGCTCCCGCGTGGTGTCCCGGGGGTCACCGGGCGCCACCGCCACGACCAGCTCGTCCACCACGGGCAGGATGGAGAGGAGCGCCTCCTTCAGCGGGTAGTCCAGCTTCACCGCGTTGCGAGCGAAGGAGAAGCCGGAGATGCGCACGGTCAGATCCCGCCTCCCCCCCCGACGCGGGCCCGCACGCGCTCCGCCACCAGGGCCTCGAGGCGCCCGGTGGAGCGGCACTCCCGCACCCCCTCCATCCCGCCGCGGGCCCGGGCTTCGGCGTCGACGCGCACCAGGAGCACCGAGACGGAGCCTCCGGGGGACGTCACCGCCGCGTCCAGGGTGAGGAGCACCTGGGCGTTGTCTGCCACGGTCCCCGAGAGGTCGGCGCCGCAGTCCACCCAGTAGGACGCCCGGCGCTCCGCCAGGCGCACCAGGCGCCGCCCTTCGGCGGCGATCCGGCCCTCCCGGGGCAGGCGGATGTTGGGCTCCAGCCTCAGGTCCTCGAAGACCGCACCGACCGCCTCGAACGTCGCGGCGAGGGTGGCGGCCACCGGCACCGAGCCCGGCTGCTCGTGGAGGACGACGCGCTCCGTTCCCTCCACGCCCCGCCGGATGTCGGCGGGGGGAGCGCCCTGCCCTCCCCCCGAGGCCGCGCACGCCGAAAGGAGCGCCGTACACGCCAGGGTAGCCCGGGGGCGGGCCCGCCGCATGGCGCGCCCGCTCGGGCCTCGTCGCGGATCCCACCTCGCCGCGCCCATCAGACCAGCCCCAGGATCCGGGCGGCGTTGCCGCCGCGCACGCCCGCGCGCTCCTCCTCGGAGAGCGCCATGCCGTCGATGCTCGTCCTCATCTTCTCCAGGCTCCCGATCATGTGGGGATAGTCGGAGCCGGCCACCAGGTGGTCGGCCCCCGCGAACCGCCTCGCCAGCTCGAGGCAGTCGGGGTCGAAGTTCACCGTGTCGTAGTAGAACGCCTTGAGTTGCGTGCTGGGCGCTACGGTGCAACGCTCGCGGCACTCGGGGTAGGCCTCGAAGCCCCGGTCGAAGCGCTCGGCCAGGTACGGCACCGCCCCGCCCAGGTGCCCCAACACCCACGTGATGGCGGGGAAGCGCTCCACTACGCCGGCGTACACCAGCGACGCCGTGGCCAGCGTGGTGTCCATGAGGAAGCCCACCATGGGCATGAGCATGTACTTCTCCATGACCTCCACGCCCACCGGGTAGGTGGGGTGGATGTACACCACCGCCTCCGCCCGGTCCAGCGCCTCGAACACCGGAAGGAAGCGGTCGTCGGAGAGGGGCACCCCGCTGGCGTTGGACAGGAGCATGACCCCCGGAAGCCCCAGCTCCGTCACCGCCCGCGTCGCCTCCTCGGCGGCGGCGGCGGGGGCGTTCATGGGCAGGTGGGCGAGGGCGGTGAAGCGCCCCTTCCATGCCGCCACGTCCTCGGCGAAGGCGTCGTTGATGACCCGCGCCAGCGCCACCGCCCGGTCGGGGGTCTCGATGCTCGTGCCCGGCGCCGTGAACGACAGCACCTGCTTGTCCACGCCGGCTTCGTCCAGCACCCGCGCTCGGAACGCCAGGTCCCGGTGCCCGGGGACCAGGACGTTGTAGTCCCCCGGCGACCAGAGTACGGGGTTGCCGTCATCGTCCTCGGTGACGCGGAACGCGCTCCCGCCGGTGCGGATGGCGTCCAGGTAGGCGGGGGGGAAGTAGTGGTTGTGGAAGTCGATGATCATGGCGTGTCCGAGGCGTTGGGGGCGGACCGGGTGTAACCCCGGCGGGCCCAGAGGTGATAGACGGGAAGCCCCGCCAGCACGAGCCCCAGCCCCACGAGGCTCTCGGCGGGCTCGACGGCCACCTGGTTGGCCACGATGGCGAAGGCGGAGACGGCGAAGGCCAGGGGCACCCACGGGTACCCCCACACGCCGTAGTCGCGGCGCACGTCGGGCCTGCGCCGGAGGAGGAGGAGCCCCACCGCCATCAGGCCGAAGAAGATCCACTCGGTGTAGACCACCCGGGTGAAGAGCGCACGGTACGTGCCCGTCCCCACCAGCACGCACGCCCATACCGCCTGGAGGACGATGGCGCGGTGGGGCGTGTGGTAGCGGGGGTGCACCGCCCCCACCCAGGCGGGGAGGAGCCCGTCCCGGGCCATGGCGAAGTAGACCCGGGGCCCCGCCAGCACGATCCCCGAGACCGCCCCGAAGGTGGAGAACACCACCAGCGCCGACATGGCGGCGCCCCCGCCCCGCCCGAAGACCGCGTCGGCGGCGTCGGCGGCCACCCGGTCGGAGGTGGCCACCACGTCCATGGGGAGGAGCCAGAGGTACACGGCGTTGAGGGCGACGTAGCACCCCGTCACCACCAGCACGCCGACGAGCAGGGCTCGAGGCACCGTGCGCCGGGGGTCGTGGGTCTCCTCGGCGTTGTACGTCACCATGTGCCACCCGCCGAAGGCGAAGAGCCCCGCCACCAGCGCCAGCGCGAAGTCCTCCGCCCCCCACGTGCCCGGCACCGACGCGGCCGCCGCCGCCCGGGCGTGGGCGTCCGCGCCGAAGGCGAATCCCAGGGCGATGATGGCCAGGATGGCCAGCACCTTGCCCGCGGTGAAGACGGTCTGGAGCACGGAGCCGTGCTTCACGCCCCGGTAGTTCACCGCCGACAGGAGGAGGATGGCGGCCATGGCCACCGCCTTCGTGCCGGTGTCGCCCAGGGGGGCGAAGTACCCCATGTAGCGGGCGAACACCGTGGCGATGGCCGCGATGATCCCCGTGTGCATGGTCCAGAACATGGCCCACGCCCACAGGAACCCCAGCCAGGGTCCGAAAGCCTCGCGGAGGAACGCGTACACGCCCCCCGACTCGGGGAACGTGGACGCCAGCTCCGCCGAGACCAGCGCCCCGAACAGCGTGAGCACTCCGCACACCGCCCACACGGCCAGCACGCCCCCCACCGTGGGGACGCGCCCGGTGATCTCCGAGGGCTGCACGAAGATGGACGCGCCGATGATGGTCCCGACCACCATGGCGGTGGCGTGGGGGAGCCGGATGGCGCGTTCGAGGACGGGCGCGGACATGGCGGCGAAGCCTGCGGCCCCCGGGGCCGGCGCGCAACCGCGCCCCGTCCTTGCCGCTCACGCCCCCGCCGGGCAGCTTGGCGCTCGGTCCGCACGCCCCGAATCGCCCAGAGGTCACGATGTCCGCTCGCCACGCCGTCCGTACCACCGCCCTCGCCCTGGCCCTTCTCGGGCTCCCCGCCGCCGGCGCCACCGCCCAGCCCGTGGACCCCGACGCGTACGCCGGGCTCCGGTTCCGCCACGTGGGGCCCGAGGGAAACCGGGCCATCGCCGTCGTGGGCGAGCCGGGGAACCCCCTGGTGGCGCTGGTGGGGGCGGCGTCGGGGGGCGTGTGGAAGACCACGGACGGGGGCGCGAGCTGGCGTCCCACCTTCGACGACATGGACCAGCAGTCCGTCGGGTCGCTGGCCATGGCCCCCACCGCCCCCAACGAGGTGTGGGCCGGCATGGGCGAGACGTTCATCATCCGCCCGGCGCTGGCCATGGGCACGGGCATCTACAAGTCCACCGACCAGGGCGACACGTGGGCCCCCATGGGGCTGGAGACCGTGTCGCGTATCGGGCGCATCGTGGTGCACCCCAGGGACGCCGGCGTCGTCTACGCCTGCGCCATGGGCCACGCGTACGACGACGAGCGGGAGCGGGGCGTGTACCGGACCGCCGACGGCGGGAAGACGTGGGAGCACGTCCTCTTCGTCGACCCCGGCACCGGGTGCTCGGACCTGGCCATCGACCCCCGTCGCCCCGACGTCCTCTTCGCCGGCATGTGGTCGCTGCGCGTCGACCCGTGGATGCTGAACTCCGGGGGCACGGGAGGCGGGGTGTACGTCACCCGCGACGGCGGCGACACGTGGAGCAAGATCGCCGGCCGGGGGCTCCCGGGTGCGGGCGAGAGGGTGGGCAAGGTCTCGGTGGATATCGCCCGCTCGGACCCGGACAGGGTGTACGCGCTCCTCGAGCTGGGTCACCCCACGTTCTACCGCTCCGACGATGGCGGGCGCACGTGGCGAATGATGAACCGGGACCACGACATGGCCGAGCGGGCCTCGTACTACACCCGCTTCCGCGTGGACACCGAGGACCCGGACCGGATCTACTTCGCGTCGGTGCGCTTCGGCATGAGCCAGGACGGCGGCCGCTCGCTGGTGCCCAACCCGCCCCGCGGCGGCGGCGACACCCACGACGTCTGGATCGACCCGACGGACGCCGACCGTTTCATGGTGGCCGACGACGGAGGCGCGACCATCACGCTCAACCGCGGGAAGACGTTCGAGCGCGTGGTGCTCCCCATCGCCCAGATGTACCACGTCCACACCGACAACGAGGTGCCCTACAACCTGTACGGCAACCGGCAGGACGGGTGGTCGTACAAGGGCCCCTCCAACTCCCGGCAGGGTGGGATCACCGTGGGGCACTGGTCGGGGGTGGGGGGGTGCGAGTCGGGCTTCGCCATCCCCGACACCGCCGGCGCCAACGAGGTGTGGTCGGGGTGCTACGACGGAGGCCTGGAGGTCTTCGACCCCGCCACGGGCCACGCCCGAAACGTCCGCGTATGGCCGGAGGCCGCCTACGGCTGGCGCCCCGCGGACCTGCGGTACCGGTGGCACTGGACGTTCCCGGTGGTCATCTCGCCCCACGACAACAACACGGTATACGTGGGGAGCCAGCACGTGCACCGCACGCGGGACAAGGGGGCGAGCTGGCAGGTCGTCAGCCCGGACCTCACGCAGAACGACAAGTCGAAGCAGCAGGACTCGGGGGGCATGACCACGGACAACCTCATGACCTTCGACGGCTCGGTGCTCTACGCGCTCGCCGAGTCGCCGGTGGAGCGGGGCGTGCTGTGGGCGGGGAGCAACGACGGGCGGATCCACGTGAGCCGCAACGGGGGCGACACCTGGCAGGACGTCTCGGCCAACCTCCCCGGCCTTCCGGCGTACGGCCAGTTCTCCAACATCGAGCCGTCGCGCTTCGACGCGGCCACCGCCTACGCCGCCGTGGACTTCCACCAGATGGGGGACTTCGCGCCCTACGTCTACAAGACCACCGACCACGGCACGTCGTGGCGGCGCATCGACGCCGGCATCGCGCGCTCCCCCTTCTCCTTCGTCCACGTCGTCCGGGAGGACCCGGTGCGCCGCGGCATGCTCTTCGTGGGCACGGACAACGGCGTCTGGTTCACGCTGGACGACGGCGAGCACTGGATGCGCCTGAAGAACAACCTCCCCGCGGCGCCGGTCTACTGGCTCACGGTCCAGCCCTACTTCCACGACCTGGTGGTGGGCACGTACGGGCGGGGCTTCTGGATCCTGGACAACGTCACCGGGCTCCGTGCTCTGGACGCGGGCGTGATGGCGTCGGACTTCGCGCTTCTGCCGGTGCTCCCCGCCTACCGGTTCCAGGACGTGCAGGGCCTGAAGAGCGTGCCCAGCCACGTCTCCGGCCAGAATCCCCGGGACGGCGCCGCCATCGAGGTGTGGCTGGAGTCGGCCGGGCCCGTGGACGTGGAGATCGTCGACGCCGGCGGCGCCGTGGTGCGCACGCTGAGCCAGCGGGGCACGCCCGGCCTGAACCGCATCCAGTGGGACCTGCGCTACGCCTCGCCCCGGGCGCCGCGGCTCCGCACGCCCCCACCCGACATGCCGTGGATCGCCATGGAGGAGGACGGCACGCGGCGCCTGCGCACGTGGGACCTGGACATCGTCGGCGGGCAGGTCGGGCCGATGGTCGTGCCCGGCACGTACACCGCGCGCGTCACCGCCGCCGGCCGCACGGAGGAGACTCCGGTGGAGGTCCTCAAGGACCCCAACAGCTCGGGCACGGTGGAGGAGATCCGCGCCCAGGTGGCCCTGTCCTTGATGCTCCGGGACGACCTGGAGGAGATGGCGGGCATGATCGACCGGCTGGAGTGGATCCGCGAGCAGGTGGAGGACCTGCAGCAACTGAGCCGGGTGGAGGCCGACGCCGAGGCGGTGGCCGAGGCCGCCGCGGCCTTCCGGGCGAAGCTCCTGGACGTGGAGGGGCGGCTCTTCGACATCAATCTCTCCGGCGCCCGCGAGGACGCCTTCCGCGCCCCCATGAAGCTGTACGGGCGCATGGGCGCCCTGGGAAGCGACGTGGGGCGCTTCAGCGCCGACTTCGCCCCCACGACGCAGCAGAACGAGGTCTACGAGGTGCTGAAGGAGCGCTTCGAGGAAGCGAAGGGCCTCATGGACCGGCTTCTCCGGGTGGACCTGCCGGCCCTCAACGAGCAGCTCCGGGCCCAGGGCATCCCGGTGATCTCGTAGAGATGGCGAAGGAGCGGCTCAGCCCCGCGGGGATTGCCCGCTTCCTCCGGCGCCTGGCGCCCAGGCTCCGCCCCCACCGGGGCGTGCTCGTGGGCGCCGGCGCGCTTCTCGTCCTCAGCACGGTGGTCGGGCTGGCGTTCCCCCTGGTGGTCCGCGAGCTGCTGGACGCCGCCTTCCTGGAGGGGAGCGGCGCCTTGCTGAACCGCATCGCCGTGGGGCTCCTCCTCCTCTTCGCCCTGCAGGCGGGCGTCAACTTCGGACAGAGCTACCTCACCGCGTCGGTGAGCGAGCGCGTGGTGGCGGGGCTCCGCCGGGACGTCTTCGACCACCTGGTGCGCCAGCCTCCCGGCTATTTCGACTTCCGGCGGGTGGGAGAGCTCTCCTCCCGCCTGGCGTCGGACGCCTCGCTGCTCCAGGACCTCCTCCGCTTCGGACTCCCCGAGCTCACGCGGCAGGGGATCTTCCTGGCGGGTGCGTTGGCGCTGGTCACCGCCACCAACCCCCGCCTCACCCTGGTGACCCTCACCGCCATCCCCTTCGCCGCCGCGGTGGGATGGTGGTTCGGTCGACGGGTCCGGATCATGAGCACGGGGATCCAGGACCGGCTCGCGGCGGCCGTGGCGCAGGCCGAGCAGGTCTTCACCCAGGTCCGCACCGTGCAGGGCTTCCGCCGCGAGGACTGGGAGTCGGGGCGCTTCGCCCAGGAGGTGGACGCCACCATGCAGGCCGGGCTCCGGCGGGCCGTGGCGCGCGCCTCCCTCACGGGCACGGTGACCTTCGCCGCCTTCGGCGCCATCGTCGTCGTGCTCTGGGAGGGCGGGCGCCTGGTGCTGTCCGGATCGCTGAGCCCCGGGACGCTGGTGGCGTTCCTGCTCTACGCGGTCACCATCTCCGGGGCCATCACGTCGCTGGCCGGCTTCTACGGGAACCTCAACGAGGCCGCCGGCGCCGCACGGCGCATCTTCGAGGTTCTCGACGAGCCCCTGGACCTCACGTCGCCCCCCGACCCCCGTCCCCTCCCGTCGCCGCTGCGGGGAACGGTGCGCTACGAGGAGGTGCGCTTCCGCTACCGGCCCGAGCTTCCCGAGGTGCTCGAGGGCATCGACCTGGAGATCCGGCCCGGCGAGACCGTGGCGCTGGTGGGGACGTCGGGCGCCGGCAAGAGCACGACCGCCTCCCTGCTCCCCCGCTTCTACGACGTCACGGGGGGCCGGGTCACCGTGGACGGCATCGACGTGCGCCACCTGTCGCTCCACGACCTGAGGGGCGCCATCGGCATCGTGCCGCAGGAGCCCATGCTCTTCTCGGGGACGCTGTGGGAGAACCTGGTCTACGGAAAGCCCGACGCGATCCCCGCCGAGGTGGAGGCGATGGCGGCGGCGGCTCACGCCGACAGCTTCATCAGGGACCTCCCCGAAGGGTACGCGCAGCGCGTCGGAGAGCGGGGCGTGACGTTGAGCGCAGGACAGCGACAACGAATCGCCATCGCACGGGTGATGCTGGCCGGCCCGCGCATCCTGATCCTCGACGAGGCCTCGAGCAGCCTCGACGCCGAGTCGGAGCGCCTGGTCCAGGACGCGTTGGAGCGCCTCATGGAGGACCGTACCACGCTGGTCATCGCCCATCGCCTGTCCACGGTGATCCGCGCGGACAGGATCGTTGTGCTGGACGGCGGCGGCATCGTGGACGCGGGGAGCCACGCCCAACTCCTCGGCCGGAGCCCGGTGTATCAGCGCCTCTACCAGCGGCAGTTCGAGGACGCGCTGGCCACAACGAGACTGGGCGAGCCCTCGGCGTGAGGCGGCCCGGTGGCGCCGCTCAGAAGCGCACGGCCATGCCGACCACGCCCTGAGCCGGGGCGCCCATGCGGTCGAAAGCCGTCTCGTAGGTCCGGCCGGTGACGTTCTCCAGGCGCGCGTAGACGTCCACGCCTTCGCGCACCCCATAGCGGGCCGTGACGCCCAGGAGGACGTAGGCCGGCAGGAGGACACGTCGTCCCGTGAAGCGCTCGGTGAGCACGGCCTGGGCACCCACGCCGCGCGCCTGGACCGCGGCCTCGAAGCCCGCATCGCTGCGGTACGCCAGGGCGAGGGTCCCCGTGTACGACGGGCGGAAGGGGAGGTCATCACCCTCGGGATACTCCGCCGGGGACAGCCCGACGGCGTCGAGGACCTCCGTGTCGAGAACCGCCCCGTGGGAGGACACCGTCCATCCAGGCGAGAGGCTCGCTTCCGCCGCCCACTCCAGCCCCGTGCTCCGGGCCCTCCCCAGGTTTCGGTTCACCTGCCGGCTGTCGCCCGCCACCCCCACCGTGCGGATGAGGTCATCGAAGCGCTGGCGGAACGCCGCGAGGGAGAGGTGGGCGCCGCCCCCCGTGGACGTCACCTCCAGGCCCACCTCCACCGACGTGCTGGTCTCCGCGCGAAGGTCCGGGTTGGCCACGATGAACGGGTTGTCCACGTACTGCTGCTGGAGGTTGGGTGCCTTGTAGGCGCGCCCCGCGGCCACCCGAAGTCGCACGTTGCCGCTTCCGGGAGCCCACGCCAGGGAGGCGCGGGGCGTGGCCTCGGGATCCAGGCCCCGGAAGCGCTCCACCCGGAGGCCGGCGCCCAGGGTGAGCGACGGAGAGGGGATCCATGCGACCTCGCCGAATCCGGCCACCGACGAGCGGTCGAGGAGAAGCGGGTCGGAGGCGAAGTCGCCGCTGATCCGGTCCTCGAGGGACTCCTCCTCGACCAGGAATCCGTAGGCCGCGCGCAGCCTACTCGCCGCGCGGGAGCCGCCCACCTCCAGGGCCGTGCGCGTCAGGTCGCTGGTGAAGCGGAGGTTCGCGTCGAACACGAAATAGCTGCCGTCGGCTGGGCCGGAGACCCCGTCGAAGGCGTCCTCGTATACGAAACCCTCCCCGTACCGTGACGCGCGGACGTAGTGGCTCCAGCGGTCCGAGGGGGTGTAGCGCAGCGTGAGGCCGGCCACGTCCCTGTCGCGGTCGTTCCGGGCGTTGGGGTCCAACGGGACGCGGGTGGCCCCGGGGTCCCTCACGGGGAGCTTGGACGACACCCGGATCCCACGACCGGCGAAGGTGGCCTCCCATCCGGGGGCCGGAGCCCAGTCCAGGCGCAGGGAGACGTTGTCGGTGCGAGTGTCGTGGGGAAGGGCGTACACCCCTCGCCAGAAGGCCGAGCCGGCGCCCGCCGAATAGCGGAGCCGTTCCCAGCCGCCCCGGGCCGTCCCCTCAGCCAGCCAGGAGCCGCCGTGCTCCGACGCGGTGCCTCCCTCGGCCCGCGCCGTCACCCGTGGCCCTCCCGCCTCTCCCCTGGGGGTGAGGAAGTGCACGACACCGCTCACCGCCGACGAGCCGTACACGGCGCTCTGGGGACCACGGGCCACGTCCACCCCACCCACGTTCGCGAGCGAGAGCCCGAGGAAGTCGAAGAAGCCCCCGTTCTGGTTGATGGGAACGCCGTCCACCAGGACCAACGTGAAGACCTCCTCCCCACCCCGCAGGCGGACGATGGCCGGGCCACCCGGCCCGGCCGCCTCCTCCACGAACGCCCCCGGGACCGAGCGAAGCGCGTCGTGGGCCCGCGGGGAGGCGTCGGGCCCCGGGCGCACGAGCGTCCGCGTGAGGCCCAGGCCGGCGCCGCCGCCCGGGAGTCGGCTGGCGGTTACGAAGAGCGGCTCCACGGCGAAGACCGTGTCGGGGCGTGCCGTCAGGGAGTCGGTACCCTGCGCCCACGACCCCGGGGGGAGCGCCAGGAGGAGGGCGAGGGCGGGAGCAAGGTGTCGGAGGGTCATGAAGGCGGGCGGGTGGATGAGGAAGGATGATGAACGGGACAATAGCTGTCGTGCGGTCCATCGGGCCAACCAAGGTAGACGCCGGAAACGCCCGGGGCTTGCACCGGACCCCCCGTGGGCGGATCCTCCCGCCCGGAGGAGCGCATGACCGTGAGACCGAAGGAAGGAGGGCGGGAGGACTGGAAGGGGCTGGTCCCCTTCTTCGGCGCCAACGTGCTGTTCGGCGCCGGCCTCTTTGCCCACGCCTTCCTCTACAACTTCTACCTCGACGCCCTCGGTTGGGGCGAGGGCGCCATGGGCGCGGCGGCGGCGTTCTTCACCGCCGGGGGCGTGGCGGCGCTGGCCCCCGCCGGCATGGCCCTCGACCGCTGGGGGGGGCGGCGCGTCTACCTCGCCGCCGCCGGGCTGGCCGCGGGCGGCCTCGCGGCGGGCGCGTGGGCCGAGCGCCCCTGGGCGGTCTTCGCCGCGGCGGCCGTCGGCGGAGCGGGGACAGCCGCCTGGAGGGTGGCCATGGGGCCCCTTCGCAGGGCGGTGGCGGCGCCGCCGGTGCGCTCCCGCGCTTTCTCCTGGAACGTCGCCCTCCTCCTCGCCTCCGGCGCGGCGTGGACCGCCCTCTCCGGCTCGACGTCGGCGTGGGCGGCCTCCGGAGGAGGCGCCCTCGCGGGGCTACGCACCGCCCTGGCGGTGGGGGCCGCCGTGACGGCGGCGGCCGCGGGCGCCTTCCTCATGGTGCCTTTGCCCGCTGACGCGGGCGTGGAGGCGCCGCCCACCGAGGCGCGCTCCCCGGATCCGGGCCTGGCCGTGCCCCGGGGCGTGGCCGTGTTGGTGGGGGGCGTGTTCGTTTGGATGCTGGGCGCCGCCCTGGTGCTCCCGTTCTTCAACCTGTGGTTCCAGCGGGTCCAGGGGATGGCCGTGGCGGACATCGGTCTGGTCTTCGCGGGGGCCCAGGCGGTGGCGGCCGTGGCGGTGTTCGGAGGGGGCGAGGCGGCGCAGCGCATGGGGCCCAGGCGAGCGTTCGTGATCTGGGCCTCCGTCTTCCCCCTGAGCCTGGTCGCCCTCGCCGCGGCGCCGGCCCTCTGGCTCGCGGTGCCCCTGTTCGTCGTGCAGGGGCTCCCTTCGCCCGCGACCAACCCCCTCCTGGACGAGATCGTCCTGGAGACGGCGCCCGCCCGGAGACGGGGGGCGGCGTCCACCTGGCGCAACGGGGCGACGGAGGCAAGCGGCCTCGCCGGCGCGGTCCTCGGAGGCGCGCTCCTGGAGCGCCTGGGGTTCCCTCCCCTCCTCCTCACCGCAGCCGCCGTGGCCGCGGCGGGGGCGCTGGCGCTCGCCGTCGCCTTCCGCTCCCCGTCGGCGGGTGGTCAGTCGGGACCCGGGTCGTCTCCGGCGCCCAGGCGCACGCGCCCCCGGAGGATCTGGTAGAGCCGCGCGCCGTAGAGATCCGCGATGCGCCGGAGAGACCCTCCCGCGGAGTCGGGTACCAGCATGTGGAGGAGTCTGCGCGCCTTCTCGGCGGGGGTGGTCGCCCCCGCCATGCGCTCCCGGAAGCGGATCCCGTGCAGGCGCTGGGCCGTCCCGGGGGTGAGCCCGTCCACCACCGCGCGGAGGGCGGGCGGTGCCTGGGAGCGCGCCTCCTCGAGAACGGCGGGGGGCACCGTGCCCGGCGCCAGCCGCTCGGCGAGGGCCCAGGCGGGAAAGACGTGGGGAAGGGCCTGCCAGGCCCGCGTCCTGTCCACGACCCCGGGCCAGGGGTCGGCCGCCTCGCTCTCGCACCGTGCAACCAGGACCAGCTCCACGACGCGGAGAAGCTGGAGGTTGGAGAGGTCCTCGGCGGCGTGGAGAGAGATCACCGGGATGAGCCACTCCGCCCGCAGCCCGCGAAACACCCCGGGGAGCCCCGGGATGGCCTCCAGGTCCCCCGGCTCCGGGTCGGGGACCGGGCTTCGGCGCAGGCCATAGAAGTCCCGGTCAAGGGAGAGGTGCAGGTCCACCGTGAGGGGGTTGAGGGCGTGGGTCACGTCCAGGGAACGGAGCCGCCCCTCTTCCCCCGGCGGCGCCCAAACCGAGCGCGTCGGGCGGCGCTGGCGCAGGGTGAGGCGGAAGCCCGCGTCGGCCAGGACGCCCTCGGCGTCGTCCCCTCGGGAAGCCGGCACGAAGAGGTCGACGTCGGCCAGTGGGCGCGCCCCGGCCTCGGGGAAGTGACGGCACCCGGTGTGCCCCCCCTTGAGGACCACGGGGTCGAGCCCGGCGCGGGCAAGGGGCCCTGCCAGCCCGTCCAGGAGCGCGCCCACGCGGCGCGCCCGTGCCCTCCCGTGGGCGAGGTGCGCGTCGAGAACGGGAGTGAGCTCGGAGGCGACGTCGAGCGCGCCCGCCTCATGCCACGCCGCCAGCAGCGGCCCCATCCCGGACGTGAAGGCCGCCACCGCCAGGGCCCGGGCCGTGGCGGCGCCCCCGGCCTCGAGGCGGGGAGGCCCGGGGGGCCCGGCGCCCTCCTGCGGCGCCAGAACCGCCGTCGCCGCGTCTTCAATGGCACGGCACGCGGCCGCCCACGCTGACATGGGCACGTCGTCCCAGACGTACCTAGGGTGTCCGGACCGCCGAGCCCGTATCAGCCGACCCTGGATCTCCTCCTCGGAGGCGTCGAGGACGTTGGGCAGGGACGGGTTCGCGGCGGTCACGGGGGGCCGGGCGGGGGAGGCGGGACGGGCGGAGCCATGGGCTCCGTCGTCCGGGGATCCGACGTTTGACGTTGGAAGATGAGGTTGCGTAGGCTTGCCCCTCCGAGCAAGCCCCGCCCCCGGGCGCGGGCCCGTCCTCGTCCACGGAACCACTGTCCATGTCGTCAAAGCCCTGGGTGCCCCTCCTTCTGCTCGTCGTCGGGGGCGGCGCCTCCGCCACCGGCCAGGAGCGCCCCGCCGTCGACTCTCTCCGGCTGGGTCCGGGGGACGCGGTGCGTATCGAGGCCTTCCTGGCCACCTCGCTCCGGGACTCCGGTGACGCGTCGGCCGGGACGCCCCTCCCCCCCCTGGGCGACTTCAGCGTGGGGGCCGACGGGAGCGCCCTCCTCCCCGTCCTGGGCCTCACGGCCGTGGCGGGACGCGCCTTCGGCCAGGTGCGGCTGGCGGTGGAAGACGCGTTCGCCGCCCGATTCGTGGACGCCCGCGTCCGGGTCACCCCCCTCATCCGCGTGGCGCTCCTGGGAGAGGTCCGGTCGCCGGGGCTCCTCCCCGTCGACCCCACGATGGCGCTGGCCGACGTGGTGGCGGCCGCGGGGGGACTGACCCCATCCGCGAACCGGAAGGACATCCGCCTGGTGCGCGAGGGGGGCACCGTGATCGTCGCCGCGGAGGCGGAGCTCCCCAGCGTGACGGTGCCCCTGCGTTCGGGGGACCGCATCGTCATCGGCCGGCGCTCCTGGGCCTCGGAGAACCTCCCCTTCCTGGTGGGCGCCGGCGCGTCGGTGGTGGCCGCCGTGCTCACCGCGGTCATCGTCCGATGAGCGCCGGGCCCCGCGACGCGGCCGGGGGCGTGGTGGCACGGGCGTGGGACGTCGTGACGCTCCGGTACCGGTGGGGGCTCGGCGTGGCCGCGCTGGTGCTCGCCGTGTCGGCGGCGGTGGTTCTCCTTTCGCGTCCCGTCTACCGCGCGGATGCCCGCCTCCGGCTGGGGGAGCCCCCGCCCAACGCGGGCGTGTCCCCCACCGGGGGGCTCCTCTCCTTCCTCCGGACCGGAGGCGACCCCTTCGCCAACGACCTTGAGCTCCTGGCCAGCCGCACCCTGGCCGACGCGGTGGTGCGCGCCACCGCGCTCTCGGTGGACGTGCAGGCACCGCGGGGCTGGTACCGCGACTCGCTCGTGGTGTCCCTCTCTCTCGCCGACACCACCGCGAAGGCCCTCTTCGAGGCGCGTTGGTCGGCCCCCGACCGGCTACGGGTGCGGCGCCTGGCGCCCGACGACGGCGAGGCCCTGGACCGGGAGGTGCCGGTGGGCGTGCCCACCGACTTCGGTGGGATGCGGGTCACCTTCGCCCCCCGCCGGGGGGACGCACCCGAGGCCTTCCGGCTGAAGACGCGCCCCCACGGAGAGGCGGTGCGCTCCGCCTCCTCCCGCCTCACCGTGACCCGGACCCGGCGCGACGCCAACGTGCTGATGGTGTCCTACACCCACGACGACCCCGGGGTGGCCCTGTCCGTGGTCCGCGCCGCGGTGGAGGAGTTCCTCCGGCTGCGCACCCGCCTCTTCCGGCGGGAGAGCGGCGAGACGGTGGACTCCCTGCGCGCGGTCTCGCTGGGCACCCAGCGTGAGCTGCTGGAGGCCGAGGGGGCGCTGGAGGCCTTCCAGCGGGAAACGGGACTGGTGGCGCTGGACCCCCAGAGCGAGGCGCTGGTGGAGCGCTACGAGACGGCCCGGAGCTCGGTGGAAGCCGCTCGCGCCGAGGCGGGCGCGCTGGACGCCCAGCTTACCCGCGTGGCGCGGCGCTCCGACCCGGTGGAGGCGTGGTCGGTCCTGGTGGCCCACCCCCGCTTCCTGGAGAACGAGACCGTGGGGAACCTCCTCACCCGGCTCACCGAGCTCCACGAGCTGCGCACGGAGCTCCGGACGCGGCTCCAGCCCTCCACTCCCGAGATGGCCACGCTGGACGGGCAGATCCGCCAACTCGATACCGCCCTCCGGGCGCTGGTGGGCGAGTACCGTGCAGCCCTCGGGGAGGGGATCGCGGAGCTGGAGGGTCGGCTGACGACCATGGAGCGGGCGCTGGCCACGCTCCCGGGCCAGCTCGTGGAGCTGGGACGGCGGCAGCGAGACGTGCGGATCCTCTCCGAGGTCCTGGTCCTGACGGAGCAGCGCCTGCGCCAGGAGGAGCTCCGCCAGGCGCTGGCCTACTCCAACGTGCAGGTCATCGACGACCCGGGGCTCCGGTTCCGACCGGTGTGGCCCAGGAAGAAGCTCGGCCTGGCCGCCGGGGTCCTGCTGGCGATGGCCGCCGGCGTCCTGACCATGGCCACGGTCCACCGCGCGGACACGACGCTCCGTTGGGGTGCGCGCATCCGGGAGTTGGCCGGGGCCCCGGTCCTCGCCGCGGTCCTTCCCGGCGAGGAAGCCTCGCGGGCCCCCGAAGCCACCTGGGTGGCGTGCCCCGGGGTGACGCCGGCCCAGGTTCCCGGCGGGCACGGCGACGCCTTCCGCGTGGGAACGTACGACGACGCCGCGCGGGTGGCCTCACGGGAGCGGCCCGCCATCCTCGTCGTCCGTGCGGGCGCGACGACCGAGGCGGAGCTGTCCTCGGTGGTGCGCCTCCTCGGGGAGGCCGGCGCCCGCGTCGCCGGAGTGGTGGCCCTCTGCTCGTCCGCCGCCGAGACCGGGCGCATATGGCGTTAGGCGTTTCCGCCCCCACTCCCTCCGGGGAGAGCCGCACACGCAGGATTGTCGACGTCACGGCCGCGACGACGCTCCTCCTCGCGCTCCTCCCCCTCCTGGCCGTGGGCGCGGCGGTGGTGGCGCTGTCGGGTGGGCGGCCGATCTTCTTCGGACACCACCGCCTGGGGCGGGGGGGCCGCTCCTTCCGGTGCTGGAAGCTCCGCACCATGACCGTGGACGCCGAACGCTGGCTGGACCGGGATCCGGGGCTTCGCCACCGGCACCGGGAGAACGGATACAAGCTCCCCAACGGGACCGATCCCCGGGTCACCCGCTGGGGGCGGTGGCTGCGCCGCACGTACGTCGACGAGATCCCTCAGCTCTACAACGTGATCACGGGGGACATGTCCCTGGTCGGGCCCCGGCCCATCGTTCCCGCGGAGCTGGACCTCTTCGGGGACGACGGCCGGGAGCTCCTCCGAGTGAAGCCGGGGATCTTCGGCGCGTGGAACTCCCTGGGTCGCTCCCGCCCCCCCTACCCCCGGCGGGCGGAGCTGGAGCTGGACTACGTGCGCAGCCGATCCGCCCGGGACGACGTGCGCATCCTCGCTCGCTCGTTCCTTGCGGTCCTCCAGGGCCAGGGGGACGAATGAGCGCCCCCGCCGGAGCGGGGCGGGCAGGCCTCCAGCAAGTGGCGGCCAATGCCGTGGCCCTCCTCCTCGCCTACGTGATCCCCCGCGTGTTCACGGTCGCGGCCGTGGTCGTCGCCGCCCGGGTGCTGGGGACGTCGCGTTTCGGCGCGTATGGAGCCGCCGCCGCGCTGGCGGTGCTCCTGAGCGTCCTCGCCTCGCTCGGAATGCACCCCCTCCTGGTCCGGGAGATGGCGCGGGCCCCCGAGAGGTCGGGGGCCCTCATCGGCGCCGCCCACAGGCTGAAGGCCGTCTCGGGACTGGCGATGCTCGTGGTCGCCGCCGCGCTGGCGACCCGCCTCTTCCCCGGCGACGGGGAGGCGCGGGCCGCCGTGCTGGTCCTGGCCACCGGGTGGGTGCTGCAGGCGTTCGCGGAGAACCTCTCGGCGTACTACCAGGCCACCGAGCGCATGCGCCGCTGGACGGAGGCCTCGGCGCTCTTCGGGCTGGTGTCGGCTTCCCTGGGCATCGCGCTGCTCCTGGCGACGGGGAGCCTGGCGGCGTTCTCCGGAGGCTTCGTCGCGGGGTGGGGCGCGGCCCTCGCATGGCTCCTGGCCGGACTCCCCCCGGAGGCCCGCCCCACGGCGCGCGGAGGGTGGGACGAAGCGCGCGCGCTCGCCCGGGGGACCGTGCCCTTCGCCATGGCCTTCGTGGCACTCACCCTCTACTGCAAGGTGGACGTCCTCCTCCTCCGCCAGTGGAGCGGGGACGAGCAGGTGGGGCTGTACTCCGCCGCCTACAAGTTCGTGGACGTCTTCCAAGCGCTGGTCATCGTCGCGGCGGGCGCCGCTTATCCGCGGCTGGCGCGGACGGCCCGGGCGCGCGGGAGCGGGCGCTGGGCGGGGGCGCGCTCCACGGAGGTGATGATCCTCGGATCGGTCCCCGCCGGGTTGACGCTGTACCTCGTCGCCCAGCCCCTCGTGCTGCTCCTCTTCGGCCCCGCCTACGCGGGGGCGGCGCCGGTCCTGGGGTGGATCGGCCTCCTCCTCCCCCTGCTGGCCCTCTCCCTCCATTCGGCCTACGTCCTCGGCGCGGCCGGACGCATGCGCCCGGTGGCGCTCCTCTACGCCCTGGGCGTGTCGGCGAACGTGGCGTTCAACGCCTGGCTCATCCCCCACCGGGGCGCGGAGGGCGCGGCACTGGCCCGCCTGGGATCGGAGACTCTCCTGGCCGCCGCGTTCCTCGTGGTGGTCTCCCGGGTGGCGGACGCGGCGCCCCGGGGCCGGGTGGTGGCGCTGGCGGCGTCGGTCGCGGGGGCCGCCGCCGCGCTGTCCGCCCTCCCCGACCCCTCGGGCGGATGGCTCCGGGGCCCGCTCCTCCTGGCCATCGCCGCCGGGGTGTACGCGGCGGCCGGCGCGGCGCACCCGGGGGAGCTGGGCGCCGTCGTGGCCGCGGTCCGGGGCGGCGCCCCGCGGGACGCGGGTGAGGCGACGTGATGGCGAGCCTCCGGAGCCCGACCTGGGACCGCGCCGACCCCTGGCTCGCCGCCGGGGCCGCGGCCGCGGCCGGAACCGCCGCCGTCCTGGGCATCGCCGGCGCCGCTTCCGGGAGCCTTCCCACGCTGGCGGCCGCCGGCGTCCTGGGAGCGGCCGCGACGGGCGTCCTCCTCGCGGCGAGGTGGGTCGAGCCCCTCCCGCTGCTCGTCTTCACCCTGCCCCTCCCCGCGCTCTACGCCACCGACGACGTCCGCCTCGCCCCGGTGGTGCCCCTCTCGGCGCTGGCGGTGGCGGCCTGGCTGGTGTCGGCGGGGCGGAGCGCCGATGGCCTGGGGCGGCACGTCCGGGGGGTGGCCGCCCTCCTCGCGGCCGTGGTGGTGGCGACGCTGTTCGCGGAGGTGCCTTCGGCCGCCCTCCGCGAGACCATGAACTTCGCGCTGCTCCTGGGACTCGCCGCCGTCTCCGCGGATCTCGTCGCCCACCGGCCCTCTCGTGCCGCCGTGGTGGCGCGCAGCGTGGCCGTGGTCGCCGCCGGCGCAGGAGGCGCCGCGATCCTCGAGGGCCTCGGGGTCCTGCCCGGGCGGTTTCCCCTCTCGGGGTCCCCGCTGACCCGGGCCGCCGGGGGCTTCGGATGGCCCAACGAGCTCGGGATGTTCCTCGCCGTCTCCGTCCCCTTCTCCGTGCACGCCGTGCGATCGGCCCGCACGTCCTGGGGGCGGACGGCGGCGCTGGCGGGCCTCCTTCTCGCGGGGGCGGGGCTCGCCGCCACGTTCTCCCGGGGAAGCTGGCTGGCGGTGGTCCTGTCGCCCGCGTCGCTCCTCGCGGTGGGGGAGGCACGCACCGCCCTCAGGTTCTGGGGCGCCGCGGTCGCGGCGGCCCTGGCCCTGGACCTCGTCACCGGTGGAATGCTGAGCACGCGGATACTCTCCACCACCGGTGACGTGCTCGTGGCCCAGCGCATCCTCCTCATGGCCGCGGGGCTCCTGATGTTCCGCTCCAGTCCCCTGGTGGGCGTGGGGCCCGGCGGCTTCGGAGACGCGCTGGACCGCTTCGGCGTTCAGATCTCGGGCCTCTTCGACTACGTGGGGTCGGCGCACAACGGATACGTCCACATGGCGGCGGAGGCGGGACTCCTGGGGCTGGCGGCCCTCCTCTGGTTCCTCGGAACCGCCCTCTCCTCCCTCGCCCGCGGTCTGCGCACCAGGGGCGCCGCGCCCGCGCCGGGGGCGGGCGACCCCTCGCGGCCGCTCCGGGTGACGCTGCTGTGGTCCTTCACCACCGCCTGCCTGGTCTCCTTCTTCGAGTGGCCCTTCGCCCACGGCGTGGGAGAGCTCATCGTCCTCGTGGCGGGCATGGGCATGGCCCTCGCACCGCGGGAGGCGGGCCGCGCGTGAGGTTGGGCGTGAACGGGCGGTTCTACCAGGCGCGCGTCACGGGCGTGCAACGCTTCGCTCGGGAGGTGGCTCGACGCCTCCCCGCCTACGCCGACGTCACCGTCCTCCTTCCCGCCGGGGCGACCGACGAGGACCTGCCCCCCGGGGCGCGCGTCGAGCGCGGCTCCTTGCCGGGGCGCGCGTGGGAGCACGCCGAGCTCCCGTTCCGGGCCCGGGCGCTGGACGTCGTGCTCCATCCGGCGAACGTCGCCCCCCTCTGGGGGCCGGCGGGAGTCCTCGTCCTCCACGACGTTCTCCCCCATACCGACCGGGAGGCGTTCAGGGGCGCGTACGCCGCCTGGGCTCGGGGGGTGGGAGGGGCCGCGGCGAGGCGGAGCCGGGTGGTGGTCACCGTCTCACGCTGGAGCGCGGAGCAGATCACGTATACCCTGCGCATCCCCGGGGAGCGCATCGCCGTCGTGCCCCAGGGGACGGCACCGCTGGACGCCCCCGCCCCCGCGGAGCGCGTGGCCGAGGTCCGGCGGCGCTTCGGCATCGAGGGACCGTACTTCCTCTCCGTCGCGGGTGGAGACCCCCGGAAGGGGTCGGACTTCCTCCGTGCCCTGTGGTTGGAGGGCGACGGGCCTCCGGGCGCCGGGCTGGTGACCGTCGGAGGCACCCATGCCGCCATCCATCCCCGGGGAGGCGGGGCAGGCGGGTCGCCCCGCGGCCACCGCCCCGGCTGCGAACCGGCCCCGCACACCGTCCTCGGGCACGTGGCGGACGAGGATCTGAGGGCGCTCTACACCGGCGCGGTGGCCCTCCTGTTCCCCTCCCGTGGCGAGGGTTTCGGGCGGCCTCCGCTGGAGGCCCTGGCCTGCGGCACGCCCGCGGTCGTGGCGCCGTACGGCCCCGCCCGCGAGGTCCTGGGTGACGCCGCCGACGTGGTACCTCTGGACCCCGCCGCCTGGCGTGCGGCCGTCGGTGCGCTCCTCGGGGAGGCACCGGAGGCCCGGGCCGTGCGGGCGCGACGGGGGCGGGAGCGGGCCGCGACGTTCTCCTGGGACGCCGCCGCCGAGGCCGTGGCGCGGGTCTGCGCGAGGGCGGCGGAGGGTCGGCAGTGAGGGTGGCCCTCGTCCACGATTGGCTCACCGGCATGCGGGGCGGCGAGGCGGTCCTCGAGGGGCTGCTGGAACTCTTCCCCGACGCGGAGATCTTCACCCTCCTCCACGCGCGGGGATCCGTCTCCCCCCGCATCGAGGAGCGGCCCGTCCACGCGTCCCTCCTCGACCGCGTGCCCGGCGTCGCGCGATGGTACCGCTACGCCCTTCCCCTCTTCCCCCGCGCGGTGGAGTCTCTGGACCTCTCCGGCTTCGACCTGGTGGTGTCGTCGAGCCATTGCGTCGCCAAGGGGGTCCGTCCGCCCCCGGGCGTGCCGCACCTCTGTTACTGCCATACGCCCATGCGCTACGTGTGGGACCAGTACGACGCCTACTTCGGGCCGGGGCGGGCCTCTACCCCGGTGCGCGCAGCCATGGCGATGCTGGCCCCGCGCCTGCGGGCGTGGGACGTGCGCACCGCCGCCCGCGTCACCCGCTTCGTGGCCAACTCCCACCACGTGCGCCGGCGCATCGCCGAGACGTACGGCCGGGACGCGTCGGTGGTCCATCCCCCGGTGGACGTGGCGGCCTTCGCGCCCAGGAGCCGCCGCGGCGATCACTATGTCGTGCTCGGCGCCCCCGCTCCGTACAAGCGGCTGGACCTGGCGGTGGAGGCGTTCCGAGGGCTGGACCGGCCTCTCTGGGTCATCGGCGACGGCGTCGGCGCGGGAGCCGGCCTCCCGGGCCGTCGGGGAGCGCCGCCCAACGTCCGGTTCCTGGGGCGCCTCGCCCGGAGCGACGTGGCGGAGGCGCTGGGCACGGCCCGGGGCCTGGTGCTCCCCGGCGTGGAGGACTTCGGGATCGGCGTCGTCGAGGCGCTGGCGTCGGGGACGCCCGTGGTGGCGCTCGGCTCGGGGGGCGTCCTCGACACCGTGCGCCCACCGGAGGACGCCGGTCCCGGCGCGCCGCCCACGGGGGTCTTCTTCCACCGCGCCACGCCCGACGCCCTGGCCGACGCGGTGCAGCGCCGGGAAGCCATGACCTTCGACGCGGCCGCGCTGGCGGCCTCGGCCCGGCGCTTCGCGCCGGACCGCTTCCGCGCCGGGCTTCGGCGCGAGGTCGAGGCGGTCCTGGAGGGTCGGGACACCGGCGGGTTCCCGTGAGGGTGCTCGTCTTCCAGGGGTACGCGGACCCCCTCGGCCGCAGCGGAGCCGAGCTGCTGGCGGCCTGGCCCACCCTTGCGGGCGTGGCAGAAGGCGTGGCCGCCGCGGGGGCCACCGTGGAAGCCGTGGTGACGGCGGCGAGGGACGAGTCGTTCACCGAAGCGGGCGTGGCCTGGCGCTTCGTCGCCGAGTCCCCTTCGCCGACGCGGGCGATCTCGTCCCTGGCCCGTCTCGCCGGCGGTCGGGGCGCGCTCCATCCAGCGCGTACCTTGCGCGCCACTCGTTCGTCCTCACCCGACGTCGTGCACCTCCACGGCCTCTCGTTCCCCCTCCAGGCCCGGGCCCTGCGCGACCTCCACCCGGGCGCGGCGCTGGTGGCGCAGGATCACGCGGACCGCCCCGCGTCCGGGTGGCGGCGGTGGCTCCACCGAGGGGCCTACCGGGGCCTGGACGGGGTGGCGTTCACCGCGCCCCGGCAGGCCCTCCCCTTCGTGGCGGCGGGGATCCTGCCGGAAGGGCTCCCGGTGTACGGCGTGCCCGAAGGCTCGTCCCGCTTCATCCCGGGGGACCAGGCCGCGGCCCGGGCGGCGCTGGGCGTCTCCGGTGCCCCCGCCGTGGGCTGGATCGGCCGCATGACCCCGGGCAAGGACCCCCTCACGGCCCTCGAGGCGTTCCGTCGAGCCGCCACGCAGCTCCCCGGCGCGACGCTCTGGATGGCGTCGCCTGGAGGACCGCTTGACAGCGAGGTCCGCACCCTCGTGTCGGGGAGCCCCGACCTGACGTTCCGCGTGCGACTCCTCGGTCCCCTGCCCCACGACCGCGTGGAGACGCTCCTGCGCGCATGCGACGTCTTCCTCTCGGCCAGCCGCCACGAGGGCTCGGGGTACGCCCTGGTGGAGTCCCTGGCCTGCGGCACCCCGGCGGCGGTGACGGACATCCCGCCCCACGTCGCCCTGGTGGGACCCGGCGAGGCGGGAGCCATCGCGCCGTGCGGGGACCCCGAGGCGCTTGCGGCGGCGCTGGCGGCGGTGGCCGCCCGGGGGACCCGGGCCCGGTCCGCGGCCCGGCGGCGCTTCGAAGAGGCGCTCACCTTCGAGGCCATCGGCCGCCGGCTCGTCCAGGTCTACGAAGACCTCCTCGCCCGGCGGGGACGGCGCCCGGCGCCCGGCGCCGGCCAGGTGGCCCGGTGAGAGTCGCCCTGGTCGTGCCCGGCGGCGTGGACCCCAGCGGGACCCACAGGGTCATCCCCCACCTGGTGGAGCGCCTCGCGGAGATGACCCGCCGCCACGAGGTCCACGTGGTGGCCCTCCGGCAGCAGGACCACCCGGGCGACTGGGAGCTGGCGGGGGCCCGCGTTCACGCCGTGGGCTCGCCCGCCCGGCGCCTGCGGGCCCTGCGTCACCTGGCCCGCGAGCACCGCCGCCGTCCCTTCGACGTCCTCCACGGGTTCGCCCTGGTGCCCCAGGGCGCCCTGGTGGCGCTGGCCGGCCGGGCGCTGGGCATCCCCTGGGTGGTGGAGGCGCCGGGAGGCGAGTTCGCGTCCCTCCCGGACATCGGCTTCGGAGGGTGGCGCCGGTGGCCCGGCCGCGCCTGGGTGCGCCTCGCCTGCCGGGGCGCCGGAGCCTGCGCGGTGCCTTCCGAGCCCGTCCGCGCGCTGGCGGCGTCCCGGGGGGTGGACACCACGCGCGTACCCCTCGAGATCTCGGGACGTGCGTGGCCGACCGCGCGCGGCCCGGCCACCTCGTCCGCCTCCCGCCGCGTGGCGTGGCTGGGCTCCCTCAACGAGGTGAAGGATCCCTGGCTCCTCGTGGAGATCGTGTCGACGCTGTCGGCCAGGGGGCTCGACGTGGCGGTGGACGTGGTGGGCGAGGACCTGCTCGGCGGGGCGGTCCAGCGCCGCGCCCAGGACCGGGGGATCGGGGGGCGGATGACCTTCCACGGCTTCCTGACGCAAACCCGCCTGCGGGAGGTCCTGTCCCGCGCGGCCCTGCTGCTGGTGACCTCCCGCCACGAGGGTGGGCCGCGGTCGCTGCTGGAGGCCGCCAGCCTGGGCATCCCCACCGTGGGCACGCCCGTGGGCTACGTGGCCGAGTGGAGCCCGGACGCCGCGGTGGCGTGCCGCGGGGCCGATGCGCTGGCCGCAGCGGTGGGCGGCCTCCTCGACGACGACGCCCGCCGCGCCGCCCTGGGGCACCGGGCGCTCCAGCGCCTGTCGGCTCACGACGCAGAGCGCGTGGCGTCCGCTTGGGAGAGGCTCTACGAAGCCGCCCGCGGCGGCCGTGGCACCTTGGGGAGAGGGGCCGGGTGAGCCGCGCCTCGCTGGAAGCCGGCCTCCACGCCACGCTGGAGATCCCCATCCTGGGGGTGCCCACGCGTTTCGCGGCCGCCGACGAGGAGCTCCTCTCCCATGTCCGTCACACGTTCGGCGCGTGGCTGGGTCTCGCCTCCTCGCCCGACGTGCTCTCCCGCGCACGGGTCACCGTGCGCCTCCACCGGCGGTCGGGGACGGGGGATGGACCGGGCGCCCCGGTCTCCTACGAGCGCCGCCGCGACGATCTCCTGGTCGTGTCCACCCCCGCCAGCCACGGCGTGGCCGACCTGGGGGCGGGAGAGGTCACCGCCCACGTCACCGACGAGCTCCTCGCCGACGCCGCGCACTTCGGCTACGCCTTCCTCTCCGCGCTGACGCTGGCCGCCATCACCGTCCACGACCGCGTCCCCCTCCACGCCGCCGCGGTGGCTCGGGGAGACGCGGCCCTCCTCCTCCATGGACCGTCGGGCGTGGGAAAGAGCTCCCTGGTCCTCGCCGCGGCAGCCCGGGGGATGCGAGTGCTGTCCGAGGACGTGGTCTACGCCGAGCTGGAGGCGGGCCCCCGCCTCTGGGGGATGCCCGGACCGGTCCACGTGTCGGAGGACGCGCTCCGTTTCTTCCCCGGCCTCCGGCCCGTCCGGCGGGTGGTGCGGGCGGGCGGCCAGGCCAAGCTCGCCGTGACCTTGCCTGGAGGAGACCCTTCCCCGATGCCGGCGACACGGGCGGGCATCTGTCTGCTCCGCCGCTCCGCCGGCCCCCCGACCCTCTCGCCCGCCACGGAGCAGGAGGTCCACGAGGTTCTGGGTGGGGCCCGGGAAAGCGGATTCGACCGCTTCGCCCGGGCGGCCGCGCGGGCGACGGGGTTGGTCGCCGGTGGCGGGGCGTGGCATCTGGCGGTGGGGGGAGACCCCCAAGCCGCCGCGGGAGCGCTGGACCCCCTTCTCGACGGACTGGGTGACCCCGGAGAGGGCGGGGCACGATGACGTCCCGGACGCGGCGCGCCTCGCCGCCGCTGCGGGGAGCCCTCGCCGGCCTCGTGGCCTGGGGCTCCGCGACCGGGGGGTCGGCTCAGGACATCGCACCCGCGGGCCCCACCGCGGGCCCCCACGGAGCATGCGCGGCGGCGCTCCACGCGTGGGCCTCGCGACTTGGCGGCCACCCCGGCCTCGCCACCTTCGGCACCGGCCAGGGAGTCGGGACGGCAGCGGCGGCGCCGCCAGCCGCCGGAGAGGCCCCCGGGGGCTTCGTGGGCTTGGGCCCCGCGGCCTTCCGCGGTGCCGGCCCCGTGGACGCCGGCGCCACCCTCGGCGACGAATCGACGGGATACGCGTACCCCGGCCCCGCTCGGGGACGCCGTGACCTCGAGGGCATGCGGGTGGTGGGGGCCTGGGGAGGCTCCGGTTGGCGCGCCGGCGCCGACGTCCTCGTCGATCCCCGCGGGGCCATGATCCGGGCTCTGGGCGTGGCCGTTCGCACCCCGTCGGTGACGGTGTACGCCGGAGCGCTCCCGCTGCGCACCGGCCCCACCTGCCAGGACGGACTGGTCCTGGGCGGCAAGGGAGGTCCCGCGGGGGGCGTGGAGGTGGGCACCCGGGGGGGGATCCGGGTGCCCTTCCTCGGACGGGTCCACGTGGGGGCCCAGGTGGGGACGTTGGCCGAGGCGGGCCCGGAGAACCGACGTCCCTTCTTCCATGCGCTCCGCGTGGAGCTGGAGCCCCACCCGGACCTGGGTCTGGGCCTCCAGCGCGCCGCCGTCTTCGGGGGCTCGGCCTCCGCCATCCCCGTCACTCCCCGCACCGTGGGCCTCATGCTCCTGGGTCTCACCGACACCCGGGGCAAGGACTCGGACTTCGAGAACCAGGTCGCCTCGGTGGATGCACGGTGGCGAACCCGTTTCCTCGGGCGCCCGGCACTCCTCACCGTGGAGGCGGCGGCGGACGACTCCGGGTGGGCGTTCCTCCGGGTCCCGGGGACGCGGGTCACGGGGTCGGTTCGCTGGGGGCCGCACGCGCTCGGCTGGACCGGCTTCGAGTGGGCGCGCCTGTCGGGCCCAACGGGGCGCTACCCGCCCTGGTATCGCCACGGGGCCCTCGCCTGGGGGTGGACGGACCGGGGCACTCCCCTGGGATCGCCGCTGGGGGGCGAGGGGACCCTCCTTGCCGCCACGTGGTCGGTGGAGGCGCCCGGGCTGTCGGTACGCCTCGCCCTCGGCGGCGCCTCGCGAGGGCGCGCGAACCTGCTCGCGGCTCCCGACGGTGACGCCGCGGTGTGGGCATCGGGGAGCGTGCGGGCCCGCCGGGGCGCGTGGGAGGCCGCCGCCGCCGGGCATGGCTGGGCCGGCCCCACTCCTTCGTGGCGCCTCGCGGCGTCGCTCCTGCGGCGCTTCTGAGGCATCCGGACGACATCGCGCCTGAGCCCCGGCGTGGCCCCTTCCTGTAAGGCCGTTCGAGGAGCCGACTCGTCCACCGGAGCAGGGGAGCATGGCTGAGCTGAAACCCGTGGGGCCCTGGGAGCTGGTGGCGCTCTTCGCCGTGCCCACCGCCCTGAACGCCGTGGCGTGCTGGGTGGCCATCCCGGCCCTGGACGCCACCGGCGCCCTCCCCATCGAGGTGACCTACTTCCTCAGCGTCGGGCTCCTGGTCCTGGTGCCCATGTTCTTCCTCGCGCTCCACATGGCCGCGGACGAGAGCGCCTCCCGGCGCGTCGGGCCCGTCCTCGCGCGCCTTCGGGTCCGGCCGCTGCGCGGGGAGGACTGGGCCTGGACGGTGCTCACGTTCCTCGCGCTGGCGCTCACGTCGTTCCTCATCGCCCGCGTCTTCATGCCCGCCTGGGGGATGGACGCCACGCCGTTCTTCTTCCGCAACATGCCCCTGGACGCGGACCACCGGTGGATCCTGGCGGCGTGGCCGGCCTTCTTCTTCTTCAACGTCTTCGGCGAGGAGTTCCTCTGGCGCGGATACATCCAGCCGCGCCAGGAGCTCCTCACGGGGAGCTGGACCTGGCTGGTCCACGGCCTGCTCTGGGCGGCATGGCACCTCCCCATGGGCCTGGACCTCATCGTGGCCGCCACGCCCATCTTCTTCATCCTCCCCGGCGTGGTGCAGATCCGGAAGAACACGAGCATCGCCCTCGTCGTCCACGCCGCCTTCGGCGCCTTCGGCTTCCTGGCGCTGGCCCTGGGGGCGGTCCACTAGGCCGACGGCGCGCCCGAGGGGGTGGCTCGGGGGGAGCCGCGGGTCTACACTCGGGGCCATGCTCCGGCCCGATTCGCTCCCCGACCTCCGCCGTTCCGCCGCCGGCCGCGCCAAGATCGCCGCGCCCGCCTGGGGGGCCGTCCTCCTCGCCGCCGCGTGCGCCGAGGCCCCCACGCCTCCCGCCGACCTCGTGCTCCGTGGCGGCGTGGTCCACACCGTGGACGACGCGCTGCCGTCGGCGGAGGCGGTGGCGGTGCGCGACGGGCGCATCGTCTACGTGGGGAGCGACGCCGGCGCCGACGCCCTGGTGGGCGAGGGCACGGAGGTGGTGGAGCTGGACGGGCGCCTGGTGCTCCCCGGGCTCCACGACACCCACCTCCACCCCGTCTCCGGGGGCATCGAGCTGGGAGAGTGCGACCTGAACGCGGCGGCCTCCCGGGAGGCCGTCCTGAGCACCGTGGCCCAGTGCGCCCTTCGGGACCCCGACGCCGCCTGGGTGGTGGGAGGCGGCTTCCAGCTCCCTCTCTTTCCGGGTGGGGCACCCACGCGGGAGCTGCTGGACTCCCTGGTCCCCGACCGCCCGGCGTACCTGTCGTCCGCGGACGGGCACTCGGCGTGGGTGAACTCGGCGGCTCTGGCGCTGGCCGGCGTCACGGCCGCCACCGCCGACCCGCTCCCCGACGGCGTCATCGTCCGCCGCGCCGACGGCTCGCCCGCGGGTACGCTGCGGGAGAGCGCCATGGGGCTGGTGGGCCGCATCCTTCCCGAGCGCAGCGACGCCGACGTGGCGGCAGGGCTCGAGCGGGCGCTGGCCATGGCCGCCTCCTTGGGCATCACCACCCTCCACGAGGCCAGCGCCGACGAGGCGTTCCTTCGTGCCTACCGAGCGGCGGAGGACGCCGGCGCCCTCACCGCGCGGGTCGTCGTGGCCCTCCGCGTGTCGGACGCCGAGGGCGTGGAGCAGGTAGCGCGCCTGGCCGAGCTCCGGGACCGGCACATGGGGACGCTGGTGCGTCCGGTGGCGGCCAAGATGTTCGCCGACGGCGTCATCGAGGGTCAGACGGCGGCGCTCCTCGAGCCCTACGCCGACCGCCCGGGCTTCCGGGGAGAGCTCAATTTCCCCCCCGAGCGCTTCGAGGCCCTGGTCGGGGCCCTGGACTCGGCGGGCTTCAAGGTCCACGTCCACGCCATCGGCGACCGGGCCATCCGCACCGCCTTCGACGCCTTCCAGGCCCAGCACGCGCGCGACGGCGGCGCCGGCCCCCGCCACGTCATGGCCCACATCCAGCTCTTCCACCCCGACGACGTGGGGCGCTTCGCCGAACTGGGCGTGGTGGCGTCGTTCCAGCCCCTCTGGGCGTACGAGGACACCTACATCACCGACCTCACCGAGCCCCGGCTCGGCCCCGCACGCTCGCGCTGGCTCTACCCCATCGGGAGCGTGCTGGCAACCGGCGCCATCGTCGCCGGCGGCAGCGACTGGTCGGTGAGCAGCATGGACCCCTTCCGGGCCATGGAGGTGGCGGTGACGCGCCGGGACCCCGACGGGCCTCCCGGCGGCGACGCCTGGATCCCCGAGGAGCGCGTGGGCGTCCGCGACATGATCCGCGCCTACACGCTGGCGGGGGCCATGGCCGGCGACATGGAGGACGAGACGGGCTCCGTCACGGTCGGGAAGAGCGCCGACCTGGTGGTGGTGGACCGTAACCTGCTGGAGGTCCCCGCCCACGAGATCTCGGAGACCGGTGTGGACCTCACCGTCTTCAGGGGCCGGGTGGTGTACCGACGGTAGGGCGGGTCCCTGGCGCCCCGCGCCGGGCCTACTCCATCCGCAGCGTCTCCAGGGGATCCACGCGCCCGGCCCGCCGGGCCGGGAGCCAGCTCGCCACCACCGCGGTGAGGAGGAGCAGGGCCGCGGCTCCACCCAGCGACACGGGGTCGCCCCGCTCCACCCCCCACACCAGGCTCTCCAGGAGGCGGTTGGCCATCCACGCGCCGCCGAGCCCCAGCACCACCCCCGTCACCCCCAGGGCCACGCCGACCCGGAGGACCTCCGCCTCCACGCGCGCCCGGGAGGCCCCCAGGGCCAGGCGGATCCCCATCTCCCGCTTCCGCTGCCCCGCCACGTACAGGAGCGTCCCGTAGAGGCCGCCCGCCGCCAGGAGGAGCCCCACGCCGCCGAAGGCTGCGAAGAGCGACCACTCGAAGCGGCGGAGCGCCGTGGAGCGGTCCACGGCCTCCCGCATGGAGCGCACCGTGGGCACGGGCAGACCCGGCGCCGCGGCCCACACCGCCGCCCGGAGGGCCCGGGGCATGGAGGCCTCCGCGGCCTCGTCCACCCGGGCCACCACCGTCCCCACCCCGATGGCGAAGGGCATGAGCTCCATGGGCACGTACAGCGCGTTGTCCATGGGCTGGTCGAGGCCGTAGTGCCGGTTGTCGGCCACGACCCCCACCACCGTCGCAGGCGCGTCGCGGAGGGTGAAGCCCATCCCCACGGCCCCCTGCACCGACCCGGCCAGCTCCCGGGCGTACGTCTCGTTCACCACCACCGGCGTGGGCTCGGCGGCCACCTCCGAGAGCGACCAGGAGCGTCCCGCCACCACCTGGATGCCCAGGGTCGCGAAGTACGCGGGCGTGACCGGGTGCACGTAGGCCTGGAGGTCGGGGTCCTCGTCGGCTCGCCCCGGCACCTTGGGCGTCGTGCCCCAGCAGCAGTGGGAGCCCCCGGTGCGGTCCATGGGTGCGGTGAGTCCGTAGGTGGCGGAGCGCACGCCGGGCACCCCTTCGACCTGGCGCAGGACGTCGTCCATGAGCTCGCGGTACGCCTCGGCGCTCTCGGGGTCGGGGATCCGGAGCGGCATGGTCCACACCCCGGCGATGTCGAAGCCCGGCTCCTGGGCCCGCACCGCCAGGAAGCTCCGGAGCATGAGCCCGGCGCCCGCCACGAGCACCAGCGAGAGGGCCACCTCCGCCACCACCAGGCCGTTGCGGACCAACCGCGGGCCCCGGCCCGACGTGGCGGTCCGCCCGGCGGCGCGGAGCTCGTCGGCCAGCTCGCCGCGCATGGAGCGCAGCGCCGGTAGCAGGCCGAACACCAGGGACGTTAGGGCCGAGATCCCCACGGCGAACAGGAGCACCCTGGGGTCCACCGCCACCGACGCCTGGCGGGGGAGCGCCTCGGGGCTGAGGTGGACGAAGGCCCGGATGCCCACCATCGCCACGCCCACGCCCAGGAGGCCTCCGGTGAGCCCCACCACCAGGCTCTCCACCAGGAGCTGGGCCGTCAGGGTGGAGGTGCCCGCGCCCAGGGCCCGGCGCACGGCCATCTCCCTCCCCCGCCCCAGCCCCCGGGCCAGGAAGAGATGGGCCACGTTGGCGCAGGCCACCAGGAGGAGGAGCCCCACCGCGCCCAGCAGGAGACCGAGGCCCAGGCGCACGTCCCGCACCGTCATGTCCGCCAGCGTCAGGACCGGGATTCTCCGCGGCGTGCCGTCCCGGCGGGTGTAGTTGCGGTGCACGCCGGCCATCCGGGTCATGAGGGCGTCGATCTCGGCCTGCACCCCCGACAACGCCACGTCCTCCGACCGGCGGCCCGCAACCTGGAGGACGAAGTACTCGTGGGCCGACAGCTCGGGCATGGACCAGTCGAGGGGGCGGTAGAGGTCGATCCGGGAGCCCAGGAGGGCCTCGGGCGGCACGAACGCGTCATCCATGACCCCCACGACGGTGACGGGCCGCCCGTCCACCTGGATGGCGCCGCCCACCACGCCGGGGTCGGCACCCCAGACGCGGCGCCACGCCTCTCCGCTGAGCACGACGACGTCCGGGTTGGCGAAGTCGTCGGGGTCCAGGAGCCGGCCCCGCTGGGCGCGGGCGCCGAAGAGGTGCATGAAGTCCTCGGACACCCGGGCCTCCGCCAGGTGGATGGGCTCCCCCGCCCCCACCAGGTTCACCTGCGTCTCCCACCCGCCGGCCCATTCCTCCACGCCGGCGAGCTTCTCGAACTCACGGAAGAGCGGTCCGGAGAAGGACCCCTCCTCCAGCGCCACCAGCCGGTCCGCCGCCGGGTACGGGAGCGGCCGGAGGAGGACGTGGTCCACCAGCGTGAAGATCGTCGTCACGGCGCCCACGCCGACGCCCACGAGGAGCACCGACGTGAACGTGAACGCCGGCGCCTTCCGCAGCGTGCGCAGCGCGAACCGGAGATTACGCGTGAAGCCCATGCCCCCCCTCCCCCTTCCAGGACCGTGTGCGGCGCGCCCCGGCGCGGGACGCAACCCGACGAACTCCAGCCACTCCACCAGCGCGACCCACGCCAACGCCGGAAAGGACGCGGCGGCGAGCCGCAGACGCCCGGCGGCGCCCCTGCGCTCCCGCCACAGCTCGGCGAATGTCGCCGCCACCTCCTGCCGGTCCCCCTCCATGTCGGGTGGCAGGAGCCGGGCCAGGGCGGCGTAGACGCGCACCACCAGGGGTGCCGGGCGCTCTCTCACGCTCAACCCGTGACGGCCGGCCGCGCCTGTGCCAGGAGATCCTCCAGGCGACTCAGCTCCGCGCGGAGAACGTCTCTCCCACGGGCGGTGATACGGTGCGTCCGGCGCCGCTCTTCGGCGTCGTCGGCCTCCTCGATCCAGACCAGCGCGCGCATGCGCCGGAGCACCCGGTACAGGTTGGCGGGATCCAGGTGGACCCCGGAGGAGGCGCGGGCCTCAACGGCCTTGATGATGCCGTAGCCGTGGAGCGGGCCCTCGGCGAGGACCGCCAGAACCAGGAGGTCCCGGGGGGCCAGCGGGAGGTGTCGGCTGATGTCCATTCGTTATCCGTCAAATGACAGAGTGTCACTCTACAGATACATGGACGCGCCTTCCCCGGAAAGGGTTGCACCGCGGGCCTCGGCCGGGTGGGAGCCGGCCGGGGCTCCTACTCCTTCCGCACGAACCGCGCCCCGGCGGTGTTCGTCGCGGCGACGACGCGCCCGTCGGCGTCCCGGACGAAGCGGATGACGGAGGCGTCCTCCGGGTCGAAGAACTCGTCCTCCGCCTCGGCGGCGGCGTGCAGGACGAAGTCTCCCTGTCCGGGCACCGTCACCACCAGGTGGCCGGCGCCGGCGCGCACGGTGATGGCCATCTCCGGGCGTGCCTCCAGCGCGAAGCTCCCCTCGAAGGCCGCCAGGGCCGCGCCGTCCAGGACCTTCCGGGCCCGCACCCGCGGCGCGAACGCGTCGCCGGGCCACCCGTAGGCCGCCGCCACCGAGCGGAGGACCTCGTTGGCCAGCGCGCCGCCCCGGTCCCCGTTGGTCATGACCACGGCGCCCTGGCCCCGGTTCCGGAACACGGTCCACTGGGCCCGGAAGCCCTCGTTGGAGCCCCCGTGGCCGAAGCGCGCCGCCTCTCCCTCCCCCTGGAGGCCGAAGCCCAGTCCCCAGTTGGAGAACGCCGAGTCCCCCGGGTGGTTCGGCGAGAGCATCGCCTGGAGCATCTCCCGGGAGACGACACCGCCCGTCTCCTCCCCGCTCAGGATGCGCAGCAGGTGAACCGACAGCGCGAGGAGGTCCGACGGGGTGGTCCACAGCCCTGCCGCCGCCTGCTCGGGGTAGGTGTGCCACTCCCCCTCCACCTCCGTCCCGTCCCCCCGGTGGCCCCGCGCCGCCTCGGGCCAGCGTGCCTCCGGGAGGGGCTGCTGGTACGTGGAGCGGGCCATCCCAGCGGGGCCGAGGACGCGGAGGCGAACCGCCTCGTCGATGGGGAGGCCCGTGACGTCCTCCACCATCTGCTCCATGACCGTGTAGCCGCCGCCGGAGTACTGCCAGCTCGTCCCCGGCACCTTGTAGACCCGCACCGCCGGCGTGTTGCCCTCCCCCTCCAGCACCTGGACGTTGGCGGCCACGGCGCGCTCCCCGGAGAAGGGCTGGTCCTTCCGGTAGCCGGGAAAGCCCCACACCGTCGTGCCCGCGCTGTGGGTGAGGAGGCCCCGGAGCGTCACCGCCGAGTCGGCGGTGAACCCGTTGTCGGGCACCTTCCAGCTCGTGAGGAAGTCGTTCACCGGCGCGTCCAGCGCCAGCGCGCCCTCCTCCACCAGGCTCAGCGCCGCCAGCGCCGCCACGGGCTTGGAGATGGACGCCGCCTGGAAGAGGGTCGCCGGGGTCACCTCTGCCCCCGTCTCCGTGTCGGCCACGCCCCACCCCCGCGCCCACGCCACCCGGCCTCCGTCCATCACCGCCACGCTCACTCCGGGTACGCCGTAGTGCGCCATGCGCTCGGCGAGGGCGTAGGTGAGGGGCGCCTCCCCTTCGATCTGCACGGCCGGCTGGAGCCCGGCGGCGACGGCCTCCGGCGTGGGCCCCGGGTCCGGCGCTTCGGCGGGGGCGCAGGCGGCGGCCACGAGGACCAGGAGCGGAACGGGGGAGCGGCGCGACATGGGCGACCTCGCGGTTGGAGCCGGGACGGCGAACCCCCAAGGTAGGCACGGGTCCCCCCCGCGGCATCCCCTTTCAGCGCCGGCGCGGGCCCCCTAGCTTGGCGCCCCAGGTTCCTCCCTCCCGCCACGCGGAGCGCGCCGGTGTCCACCCTCTGGCTCGTGCTGCTGGCGCTCCTGGGCGCCGTCGTGGTCTACGACCTGGTCCAGACGCGCCACGCCATCCTGCGCAACTTCCCCATCATCGGCCACTTCCGGTACCTCCTCGAGTCGGTGGGCCCGGAGCTGCGCCAGTACATCGTCACGGGCAACGACGAGGAGCGCCCCTTCTCCCGGGACCAGCGCCGCTGGGTCTACGCCTCGGCGAAGAAGCAGAACAACTACACCGGCTTCGGCTCCGACAACGAGATGGAGCTGTCGTCCAACTACCTCATCATCAAGCACGACACGCTGGGGCTCGCCGACCCCCCGCCCCACGGCGAGGACTACGCGCTCCCCTGCGCCAAGGTCCTGGGAGGGGCCCGCGGCCGGCGCCTGGCCTTCCGGCCGACCTCGGTGGTGAACGTCAGCGCCATGAGCTTCGGCTCCCTCTCCGCCCGGGCGGTGGAGGCCCTCAACCGGGGCGCCGCTCTCGCCGGCTGCCTCCAGAACACCGGCGAGGGGGGGATCTCGCCGTACCACCTCAACGGCGGCGAGCTGATCTGGCAGCTCGGGACGGGCTACTTCGGCGCCCGGGACGCCCGGGGGCGCTTCGACCGTGCCCGCTTCCTGGACAAGGTGGCGGCCCACCCGGTGCGCGCCGTGGAGATCAAGCTCTCCCAGGGGGCCAAGCCGGGCCTGGGGGGCGTGCTCCCCGGGGTGAAGGTGACGCCGGAGATCGCCGGCATCCGCGGCGTCCCGGTGGGGCTGGACGTCATCAGCCCCCCCACCCACTCGGCCTTCCGGGACGTGGACGAGCTCCTGGACTTCGTGGAGGACCTGGCCCAGGCGTCGGGCGTGCCCGTGGGCATCAAGTCGGCGGTGGGGGGCCTCGCGTTCTGGGAGGAGCTGGCCGACCGCATGGCCGCCGAGGACCGGGGCGTGGACTTCATCACGCTCGACGGCGGGGAGGGGGGCACGGGGGCCGGCCCCTTCCCCTTCGTGGACCACGTGGCGCTCCCCTTCAAGGTGGGCTTCAGCCGGGTGTACCGGACCTTCGCCCGGAGGGGCGTGCACCACCGGGTGGTGTGGATCGGGTCGGGGAAGCTGGGCTTCGCCGAGACGGCGCTCCTGTCCTTCTGCCTGGGGGCGGACATGGTGAACGTGGCCCGGGAGGCGATGATGGCCATCGGCTGCATCCAGGCCCAGCGTTGCCACACGGACCACTGCCCCACCGGCGTGGCGACGCAGAACCGGTGGCTCATGCGGGGGCTCGACCCCACGCACAAGGCCGCCCGCCTGGCCAACTACGTCGTGGCGCTACGCAAGGAGCTAACCCGCCTGAGCCACGCCTGCGGCGTGGAGCACCCGGGCCTCCTCACCGCCGACCACATGGAGATCCTGGACGGGACGTTCGGGAGCCGCCCCCTCCTGGAGGTCTTCGGCTACGAGGCGGGGTGGGAGCTGCCCTCCGCGGCGGACCGGGACGGCATCCTCCGCGCGCTCCGGGAACGGGGCTGAGGGCCGCGGAGCCTCAGTCCTCCAGGAGGGGCGGGTTCTTGGTGTCCCCCACGCCCAACGCGACACCGGTGCCCACCCCCAGGCCGGCGGCGATGGCCGTCCCGGCGCCCACGATGGGGAGGATGGCCACCAAGGGGGCCGCAACCACCGTGGTGGCGACGCCGGCCCAGAGACCGAGCATGGGCTTCTCCACCAGGTGGGTGTACCGGAGCCGCTTGCCCACGAACTTCCTCGACGCGATGTGGCCGTAGACGCCGGCGACGCCGGCGATTCCGGCGGCGATGAGCCCGAACATGGTGTCCCCCTTCCGGGTGGGTCGTGCGTGCGGCCCGGGGGGGCCGCTCCTCCCTACCCTACGGAGCAGCCCCCCTCCGTGTTCCGGCGGCGCGGTGGCTACGCGGCGCCGGCCTCACCGCCGTTCCGCTCCGCCAGCGCCGCGTGGGCCGCGGCGAGACGGGCGATGGGCACGCGGAAGGGCGAGCAGGACACGTAGTCCAGGCCGAGCCTGTGGCAGATGTGGATGCTGGCGGGATCGCCGCCGTGCTCGCCGCAGATACCCACCTCCAGGTCCGGCCGGGTGGCCTTGCCCTGCTCCACCGCCCACTGCATGAGGCGCCCCACCCCTTCGGCGTCGATGGTCTCGAAGGGGTTCCGCTGGAGCACGCCCCGCCGCAGGTACTCCACCAGGAAGCCCTGCTCGGCGTCGTCGCGGGAGATGCCGAAGGTGGTCTGGGTCAGGTCGTTGGTCCCGAAGGAGAAGAACTCGGCCACGTGGGCCAGCTCGCCGGCGGTGACCGCCGCCCGGGGGATCTCGATCATGGTCCCGAACTTGTAGGGGACCTCCACACCCTGCTCCTGCATGACCACCCGGGCCTCCTCCTCCAGCGTGCGCCTCATCTCCCGGAGCTCGGCCACGTGGGCCACCAGGGGGATCATCACCTCGGGCTTCACCACCACGCCGTCCAGGTGGCACCGGCACGCCGCCTCGAAGACGGCGCGCACCTGCATGCGTACCAGGCCGGGGATGAGCATGCCCAGGCGCACGCCCCGGGTCCCCAGCATGGGGTTGTCCTCGCGCAGCGCCGCCACCCGCTCCAGGTACCGCTGCTTGGTGCGGATCTCGTCCAGCGCTCCGTCGATCTCCGACAGCGTGTGGAAGTGCTGCAGGCGCACCTTCAGGTCCGCCAGGTCCCGCACCAGCTCGTCGTGGCCGGGAAGGAACTCGTGGAGCGGCGGGTCGATGAGGCGGATGATCACCGGGAGCCCGTCCATGGCTCGGAAGAGGCCGTCGAAGTCCCCTCGCTGCAGCGGGAGCAGGTCGGCCAGCGCCGCGTCCTGCTCGGCGTGGTCCTTGGCCATGATCATCTTCTGGATGAGAGGGAGCCGGTCCGCCTCGAAGAACATGTGCTCCGTGCGGCAGAGCCCGATCCCCTCGGCGCCGTGGCGCCGCGCCCGCTCCGCGTCGCGCGGGTAGTCGGCGTTGGCCCGCACGCCCAGGCGGCGGATCTCGTCGGCCCAGCTCAGGAGCGAGCCCAGGTACGGGTTGTCCAGGTCGGCCAATACCGTGGGAAGCTCACCCTCGAACACCACGCCCCGCGTCCCGTCCAGGCTGATCCAGTCGCCCTCGCGGACCACCGCCTCGCCCACGCGGAACTCGCGCATGACCAGGTCGATCTCCATGTCCGCCACGCCCACAACCGCGGGCTTCCCGAACTGGCGGGCCACCAGCGCCGCGTGGCTCGTCCGGCCGCCCCGGCTGGTGAGGATGCCCTTGGCCGCCAGCATGCCGTGCACGTCGTCGGGCTTGGTGTCGGGGCGCACCAGCACCACCGCTTTCCCTTCCCGTCCCATGCGCTCGGCGGTGTCGGCGTCGAAGAAGACCTGCCCCACCGCCGCCCCCGGAGACACCGCCAGCCCCTTCGCCAGGGGCTTGGCGCCGCCGGTGACCTTCGGGTCGAGCTTGGGGTGCAGGAACGCGTCCACCTGCTCCGGAGAGACGCGGCGGAGCGCCTCCTCCCGGGAGATGAGCCCCTCCTCGGCCATGTCCACCGCGATGCGCACCTCGGCCTCGGCGGTGCGCTTGCCGTCGCGGGTCTGGAGCACCCAGAGCTTGCCCAGCTCGATGGTGAACTCCAGGTCCTGCATGTTCCGGTAGTGGGCCTCCAGCTTCCGGGCGATCTCCTTGAGCTCGGCGTAGAGCTCGGGGTGGACCTTCTCCAGCGCCGAGATGGGCTCGGTGGCCCGCACGCCCGCCACCACGTCCTCGCCCTGGGCGTTCTCCAGGAAGTCGCCCTCCAGGTGCGGGTCGCCGGTGGTGCCGTCGCGGCTCATGCACACGCCGGTGGCCGAGCCGGGCCCGATGTTCCCGAAGACCATGGTCTGCACGTTCACCGCCGTGCCCAGGTCGTGGGGAATGCCCGTCGCGTTCCGGTAGTCCACGGCCCGCTTCCCGTTCCAGGAGCGGAACACGGCCTCCACGGCGCGGCGGAGCTGCTCCCGCGGGTCGGCGGGGAAGTCGTGGCCGGAGAAGGTGCGCACCACGCCCTTGTAGGCGTCCACCACCGCCTTCCAGTCGTCGGCGCCCAGCTCGGCGTCGAGCTTCGCCCCGGCCCGATTGCGCTGCCTGTCCAGGACCTGCTCGAAGGGGTGGTCGGGGATGTTGAGGACCACGCTCCCGAACATGTGGAGGAGACGGCGATAGAGGTCGTACGCGAAACGCGCGTCGCCCGTGGCCCGGGCCACGCCCTCGGTGATCTCGTCGTTGAGCCCCAGGTTGAGGATGGTGTCCATCATCCCCGGCATGGAGCGCTTGGCGCCGGACCGGCACGAGAGGAGGAGGGGGTTCCGGGGGTCGCCGAAGCGCTTGCCAGTGGCCGCCTCCAAGGCGGACAGCGCCTCCAGGGCCTGGTCCCAGAAGCCCTCGGGGAACTCGCCGCCGTGGGCCAGATAGGCGTTGCACGCGCGGGTGGTCCCGGTAAAGCCCGGGGGCACGGGAATGCCCAGGCGCGTCATGTCCGCCAGGTTGGCGCCCTTGCCGCCCAGGAGCCCCTTCGCGGCCTCCCAGTCGCCTCCCACGGCCGATTCCGCCTGGTCCAGCTCCGAGAACAGGTAGACGTACTTCTCCACGCGCACCCCCGGACGGAGTGAGGGGAGGGTCTGCCCGACGTCTCAAAGATCGGTGCGCGGGGCGCGCGGCGGGAGTGGGGAGTTTCCCGCCGGGGCCCGCCTTCCGGGAGGGTACGGCGCCCCTACTCCAGCACCACCGTCCGCCGGTCCTCCGCCACCGTCACGCGGAGCCCCAGCTTCGCCTCCGCGGCCCGGCGCAGCGCGTCGGCCTCCCGGGGCTCGCCGTGCACCAGGTACGTCCGTCGCGGCCTGCCCGGCACCGAGCCCAGCCAGTCCAGCAGCTCGCTCTGGTCCGCGTGGGCCGAAAGTCCGTCCATGGTGGCCACCTCGGCCCGCACCGGCACCGACCGGCCGTGGATCTTCACGTGGGGCTTGCCCGCAAGGAGGTCGGCGCCCCGGGTTCCTTCGGCCTGGTGCCCGGTGAGGAGCACGGTGTTGCGGGCGTCGGGGGCGAAGGCGGCCAGGTGGTGCAGGATGCGGCCGCCGGTGAGCATGCCGGCCCCGGCCAGGAGCACCATCGGGCCGTTGCGCTGGTTGAGGCGCTTGGACTCCTCCACGGAGCGCGTGTACTCGGCCACGGCGAAGGCCTCCAGCGTCTGGCGCTCGTCCAGGCGGTGGTACTCGTCGTGCTCGACGTAGAGCGACGACACGTCGATGGCCATGGGGCTGTTGAGGAACACCGGGACCCTGGGCGCCAGCCCGGCCTCGAAGGCGCGCGACAGCGCGTAGAGCACGAGCTGGGCCCGCCCCACGGAGAAGGCGGGAATCATGAGCACGCCGCCCCGCTTCACCGTGCGCTTGAGCACCAGCGCCAGCGCCTCCACCGGGTGGATCACCGGGTGCTCCCGCCCCCCGTACGTGGACTCCATGACCACGAAGTCGGCGGCGGGGGGCGTGTCGGGCGCGGGGATGAGGAGGTCGTCGGGGCGCCCCAGGTCGCCGGAGAAGAGCACGGTGCCCTGGCCGTTCGTGAGGGTCACCGACGCGGCGCCCAGGATGTGCCCCGAGAGCGTGTACCGGAGCGTGGTCCCCCCCAGGTCCACGTCCTCGCCCACGGGCGCCGCCCGGAGCTGGCGGGCCGCCGCGCGGGCGTCTTCCTCGGTGTAGAGCGGCTCGGGCTTCTCGTGCCGCGAGTAGCCCTTCTTCGACGCCCAGCGCGCGTCCTCCTCCTGGAGGTGGCCCGAGTCCGCCAGGAGAATGGGGGCCAGGTCCGCCGTCGGCGGCGTGCAGTACACGGGGCCGCGGTACCCCTCCTTCACCAGCACGGGCAGGAAGCCGCTGTGGTCCAGGTGGGCGTGGGTGAGCACCACGGCATCCAGGGACGCGGCGTCGAAGGGGAGGGCTTCGCGGTTGCGCAGCCGCAGGGCCTTGAGGCCCTGGAAGAGGCCGCAGTCCACCAGGATCTGCTTCGTGCCCGCCACCAGGAGGTGCCGGGATCCGGTCACGGTGCCCGCGGCACCGAGGAACGAGAGGCGCATCAGCCTTCCCTCTCCACGCCCGCCGCCCGCAGCACCTCCCGGGCGTGGTCGGGCACATGGGTCACGTCCACCTGGAGGCCGGCTCCGCCGAGCTGCTCCAGGATCTCCGCCAACTGGTACGCTCCGGTGAGGTCCACCCGCCCCAGCCCTCCACACCGGATCACCACGCGCGTCACCCCCGGCTCCCGCGAGAGGGCGCGGAGGATCTCGTCGTCCAGCGCCGGCGCCGAGCCGAACCAGAGCACGCCCTGGGGCTCGAGCACGAGCGTGTCCCCCTCCCTCGCCGCCGCCACGCGCACCACGAGCTCCCGCCACAGATGCACGGCGCCGGCCATGAGCACGCCCATGAGGATCGCGTGGTCCACGTGGGGCGCCAACACCAGCGTGAGGCCGAAGGTGGACCACGCCACCACCGCCTGGGGCCGCGAGGCCCGCCAGAGCCGCGCCAGCACCCGGGGGCGGAAGAGCCCCGCAACCGCGGCCATGACGATGCCCGCCAGCACGGCCTTGGGCAGGGGGGCGAGGACGCCGGCGGCGGGCATGAACGCCAGGACCACCAGGCCGGTGACCAGGCCGGCCCAGCGGCTGGTCGCGCCGGACAGCCGGTTCACGGCGCTCCGGCCGAAGGAGCCGCCCACGGGGAAGGCCCCCACCAGGCCCGCCGCCAGGTTGGCCGCTCCCTGGCTCACGAACTCCCGATCGGCGCTCCAGTGCTCCCGGTCCTCCGACGCGAAGGTGCGGGAGATGGAGGCCGCCTCGGCGAACCCCACCAGCGCGATGACGGCGCCGGGGAGGATGAGGGAGGGGAGCGCACCCCAGGGGAGGTCCAGCGACGGCGACGGGAGCCCGGCGGGGATCGCCCCGACGACGGGGCCGGCGTACCCGGTGGCCCGCGACCACGCCAGCCCGCCCAACGCCGCCAGGAGCACGCCCGGGATGCGCCTGTCCACGCGGCGCCCCACGGCGATGACGGCCACCGTGCCCAGCGAGAGCACCGCCGCCGTGGCGCTCCACTCCGACGGGTGGAGGAGCGCCCGGGCCGCCGCCCCCACCACGCCCCCGTCCGGGGCCAGCCCCAGCGCGGCGGGGATCTGGGAGAGCACGATGAGCACCGCCGCCCCCGACATGAACCCCTCGAGGACGGGGCGGGACATGAGGTAGGAGACCCACCCGGTACGCGTGAGCCCGATGGCCACGCGCACGCCCCCCACCACCAGGGCGAGGAGGGCGGCCATGGCCACGAAGTCCGCCGACCGCGGCTCGGCCAGGGGGAGGAGGGCGCCCAGCGTGAGGAGCGCGGTGGTGGCCACCGGCCCCGTCTGCAGGTAGGGGCTGGAGGCCAGGAAGGCCGCCGCCACCAGCGGGAGGCCCACGGCATAGAGGCCGCGCACCCCCGGGAGGCCCGCCAGCTCGGCGTACGCCAGCGACTGGGGGACGGCCACCAGCGCCACGCTGGCGCCCGCCACCAGGTCCCGCGCCGTGAAGCGGTGCTGGGGGACGGTGCGCATGGGCCGGGTTCCGGACGGGGGGGAGGGACCCCGCATTCTAGACATCCGGGGCGGCGGGACAACACCGCCCCGCCACCGCGGAGGCCTGGCGGGCCATGGCCCGCGCCGTCAGCGGAGGACGGCGCGGATCTTGTCCTTGATCTCGTCCTCGATGGAGCCGGGCATGCCCATGTTCTTGGCGAAGGCCATCTTCCCGGCGTCCTCGAAGAACATCTTCATGCGGTACATGACGTCCACCAGGCGGACCTGGAGCTCGCCGTCCACCACGGCCACGCTCACCTCGATGGGGTAGGCGGCGGCGTGGTCCACGCCGGGGCACGCCATGTCCTTGCGCGCGTCGGCGCCGCCGTGGCGCACGATGGAGAACGAGCGCTCCTCCATCCCCGAGCCGGTGACCCCCAGCAGCGCCATGTCCCGCCCCGGCACGGGAATCACGTACACCGCACGGATGCCCCACTCCCCGGCGCCCGCGGTGACCATCGCGTCCCGGAGCCGGTTGGCCACGGAGGCCGCCGAGGCGCCCGCGGCGGGCTGGGTGACCACCTCCTTGAGCTTCCCGACGAAGGGGCCGCCGGCCATGATCCCCATGGTGCGGCCGATGCGCGCGTTCCCCCGGCGTTGCCCGTACTCACCCTCGGCGGCGGCGCCGGGGAACGCGGCGCGGCCCACGGCTCGGATCCGATCGGCCACGTCGGCCCAGTCGGAGGGGGACGTCTCCTCGTCCACGATGGTGCGGAAGAGGTTCATGGGGTTGGTGGCGCCCACGCCCACGCCGGTCTCGTCCTCCCACACCACGAAGCGCACGGGGAGCGCGAAGGCGGCGTGGGGGCCGGACGCCAGCAGCCGGTCGGCGAGCGAGGGGAGGTGGGCGACGATGACCCGGCCACGGAAGGCGCACGCCTGGCCCACGGCGGCGTCGAGGCGGGCGTCCACCGTCCATCCCGCGGCGGACAGGGCCGCCTCCAGGCGCCGGCTGGCGTCCTCGAAGTCCAGGGAGCTCCCCGACAGGAGGCGGAGGTACACCCCGGGCTCGGGATCGTCGGAGAGGGCCGCGGCGGCGGGGGCCGAGCCAGGGACGGCAAGCGCGACGAGAGAGAAGATGAACACCGCCCGGGCCCTTCGGGCCGGGCTAGGGTGCAACCGCGTCATGAGGGCTCCTCGTATCGTTGAGAGCCCCTCTCCCCGGGACGAAGATGGCACGCGCCCCATCGCCCGTGAAGGACCCCACGCGCCGGCGCGGGCACTTCCCGACACCGGACCCCGCCCCGGCATGCAACATTCTGAAACAGGATGTTCCACTCCAGGGAGATCGCCATGGCCGACAGCCGCCCCGCCGACCCCGCCTTCGCCGAGGCCCTGGCCGACCTGGCGGGGGTCGCCTGGTTCCAGGTGGACGCCGACCGGAACGTCGTGGCCATCAGCCCCGCCATGGAGCGCCTCACGGGCTTCCCCGCGGGGGATGTGCTGGGGCGCTCCTGCCTCCTCCTCAACCGGTGCCAGGAGTGCCTGAAGGGGTGTGGGGTCTTCCGCCACGGCCTCGTGCGCGACGCCCCCCTGCGGCTCTTCCGCGCCGACGGATCGGAGGTGGCGGTCCAGAAGTCGGGGCGGGTCTTCCGGGACGCGGACGGGAACATCACGGGAGCGGTTGAAGTCGTCCGCCCGCTGGAGGGTGCTCCCGGCCCGCGCCGCCACGGCCCTCCCCCCGAGATGGACACGCTCCTCGGTGGCCTGGGGCGTCTCTACCTGGTGGCGGACGCCGACTTCCGGGTGGTCGCCTACGGCCGGGCCCTCGTCGAGGCCACCGGGATCCCCGGAGAGGACCTCGAGGGAAGCACCCTGGAGGACCTCCTCGGCGACGAGCTGTTCGGGCCCGACGCCACCTTCCGGCAGGCCCTGGAGGCCGGCGAGCGCCGCGAGGGGTGGGCCGCCGAGCTCGCGAAGGCCGGCGGCGAGACGCTGGCCGTGTCGCTCAGCGTGGGGGGGCTGGATCCCACCGAGGCCTGCGAGGACCTGGGAGGACGCTACATCCTCATGATGCGCCCCGAGGAGCGCTCCCTCGCGGCCCCGTCCTTCCAGGGCGTCGTGGCGCGCTCCCCGGCCATGCAGCGCATCTTCCGGCTGGTGGAGCTCCTCCGGGACAACGACTCCACGGTGCTCGTCACCGGGGAGAGCGGCACGGGAAAGGAGCTGGTGGCCCGCGCCCTCCACGCCACCTCCCACCGCAGAGAAGGGCCGTTCGTAGCGGTGAACTGCGCCGCCATCCCTCCCGAGCTCCTGGAGAGCGAGCTGTTCGGCCACGTGCGCGGCGCGTTCACCGGCGCGGTGAAGGACCGGCCCGGGCGTTTCGAGCTCGCCGACGGCGGCACGCTCTTCCTCGACGAGATCGGCGACCTGGCGCTCTCCCTCCAGGCCAAGATCCTCCGCTTCCTCCAGGAGCGGACCTTCGAGCGCGTGGGCGACTCCCGCACGCGGAGCGTGGACGTACGGGTCATCGCGGCGACCCACGTGAACCTCGTGCAGGCGGTCTCGGACCGCCGCTTCCGCGAGGACCTCTACTACCGCCTCCGGGTGGTCCCCATCCACATTCCCGCGCTCCGCGAGCGCCGCGAGGACCTGGAGCTCCTCATCCGACACTTCCTCGAGAGCATCGGCAAGGAGCGCGGCCGCTCCCTCCGGCTCGCGCCGGGGGCGGGCCGGGCCCTCCTGACCTACCCCTGGCCCGGGAACGTGCGCGAGCTCGAGAACGCCCTGGAGTACGCCACCACCGTGTGCGAGGGGCAGACGATCCACGTGGCCGACCTCCCCCGGGAGGTGGGCTCGGCGGCCGGCGACGTGCCGAACCACGCCGGCGACGGGGACGTGCCCCACCCACTCGACGCCTCGCCCACCCGCCCCGCCGCGGAGCCCCACGAGGCGCGACGCATCCGCGAGGCGCTGGAGCAGGCGCGATACCGGCGCGGCGAAGCGGCGGCCCTGCTGGGGATCAGCCGCACCACGCTCTGGCGGAAGATGCGCGAGCACGGCCTCTGACCGCCTGTCGGGCGCGGCGGAACACAACGTTTCAAGTCGTTTCATCTTGGTGAAACATCCCGGTTCAGACCTGCGGTCGTCCGTGCCTGCCCCGACGCGTACCGGACGCGTATCTCGTTGACGTTCATTGCCTTACGTCTGTGGGGCCACCCTGGCACCACCCTTGCTCCCCCTGGTGGGGTGGAACGCGGGGTCCCTCCCCCCTGCCCTCAAGGAAGGAACGTCATGAAGAAGCTGGTGATCCTCGGAGGCGGCACCGCCGGCACCCTGATGTCGGCCAAGCTGCGCCGGGCCCTCTCCCCGGACGACTGGGCCATCACGCTGGTGGACCAGGACAACGCGCACATCTACCAGCCCGGCCTCCTCTTCATCCCCTTCGGCATCTACCGGCAGCGCGACGTGGTGAAGCCGCGGGCGCGCTACGTCCCGCCCGGTGTCGAGCTGCTCCTCTCGGGCATCGACGTCGTCGACCCGGAGAACAACGCCGTCCGCCTGGGCGACGGCTCGGAGATCACGTACGACTTCCTCGTCATCGCCACGGGGAGCCGCATCGTACCGTCGGAGATCGAGGGGCTCACCGGGCCCGGCTGGGGGAAGAACACCTTCGACTTCTACACCCTGGACGGCGCGCAGAACCTGTTCTACGCGTTGGAGCGCTTCGAGCAGGGCCGCCTCGTCCTGAACGTCGCCGAGATGCCCATCAAGTGCCCGGTGGCACCCCTGGAGTTCCTGTTCCTTGCCGACTGGTTCTTCCACCAGAAGGGGATCCGGGACAAGGTGGAGATCGTCTACGCCACCCCCCTGGACGGCGCCTTCACCAAGCCCCGGGCCTCGGCGCTCCTCGGCGGGCTCCTGGAGGAGAAGGGCGTGAAGGTGGAGCCGCTCTTCAACGCCAGCGAGGTGGACGGCGACGGCCGGATCCTCAAGAGCTGGGACGGGCGCGAGCTGCGCTACGACCTCCTCGTCTCCATCCCGACGCACATGGGGAGCGAGGCCATCGAGCGGTCCGGGCTCGGCGACGACCTGGCCTTCGTCCCCACAGAGAAGCACAGCCTCCGCTCCAAGGAATTCAAGAACGTCTTCGTCCTCGGCGACGCCACCGACCTCCCCACGTCCAAGGCAGGGTCCGTGGCCCACTTCCAGGGCGAGACCCTGGAGAAGAACATCCTCCGGGCCGTGGACGGCCGGAAGCTGTGCGAGGACTTCGACGGCCACGCCAATTGCTTCATCGAGACCGGCTTCGGAAAGGCCGTCCTCATCGACTTCAACTACGACACCGAGCCCCTGCCGGGCCGGTTCCCCCTCCCCGGGGTGGGCCCCCTGGCCCTCCTGGGCGAGAGCGAGGCCAACCACTGGGGCAAGATGGCCTTCCGCTGGGTCTACTGGAACCAGCTTCTCGCCGGGCGGGAGCTCCCCTTCGTCGACTCGCAGATGACCCTCCTGGGCAAGTGGAGCTGACCATGACCGTCGCCGAAGCGATGGATCTGCACGACGCCGGCACCGTCCAGGCCGAGATCCTGGCGGAGCTGCGCGCCCTGAACGAGAAGATGGACCGGGTGGAGCGGGTCATCGACGCCGTGACCCACCGCATCGAGGACCTGGAGGAGATCCGCGACGACCTGTGGCCCATGGTGCAGGGCGTGTCGCACCAGGTCTCGAGGAAGCTCCACGAGATGGAGCAGAGCGGCACCCTCGCCTTCCTCAAGGAGGGAGCGAAGGTGGCGGAGCAGGTGAGCACGTCCTTCACCGCGGAGGACGTCCGACTCCTGGGGGAGAACGTGGTCCAGATCCTCCAGACCGTGCGGAACCTCACGCAGCCCGGCGTGCTGGACGTCGCCGACCGCGCCGCGACGGCGCTGCGCGGTGAAGCCGACGGGGCTCCGGCGAAGAGGCTGAGCCTCTGGAAGGCCATGCGGGACCCCGAGGTCCGGCGTGGCATGACCCTCATGCTCTCGGTCCTGCGGGAGATGGGACACGAGGGAAGCGCGAAGACCGAGGCGGCCGCACTGGCCGCGGCAGCCAAGTAAGGAGAACAGCATGAGCACAGTGACGCTGGCCGGACTTACCATCGAAGTGGACGCGGAGGGCTTCCTCCTGAACCCCGACCAATGGACGCCGGAGATCGCGTCCGAGCTGGCCGCCGAGGCGGAGATCGCGCTCACCGACAAGCACTGGCAGGTGCTGGACTTCTGCCGGCGCACCAACGCCGAGAAAGGGTCGCCCCCCACCGTGCGCGGCATCACCAAGGGGACGGGGATCTCCACCAAGGAGATGTACGCCCTCTTCCCCGGGGGCCCCGGGATCCTGGCCGCCCGCATCGCCGGCCTCTCCAAGCCCAAGGGGTGCATCTGACATGTCCGCCACGCTCGAGAAGGAAACGACGGCCCAGGCGGCCCCGAAGGAGACCAAGCGGAAGGTCGCGATCATCTGCTCCAAGGGGAGCCTGGACATGGCCTACCCCGGGCTCATCATGGCCAACGCGGCCCGCATGATGGGCATCGACGCCATGCTCTTCTTCACCTTCTGGGGCCTGGACATCATCACCGAGAAGAAGGTGGACAAGCTCCACGCCGGAATGCTGGGCAATCCGTCGAGCCCGATGCCCCACAGCGTGATGGGGCTCCCCGGGATGGAGGCGCTGGCCACCACCATGATGAAGAAGCAGATGGACAAGCTCGACATCCCCGGCGTGCGCGAGATGCTGGAGATCCTCCACGACGCCGGCGCGGAGATGTACGCCTGCCAGCTCGCCATGGAGATGTTCGGCCTGGAGACGTCCGACCTGGTCGAGCAGGTCACCGAGAGCCTCACCGCCATGGACTTCTGGCAGAAGGCCGACGGCGCGCAGGTGGTGTTCATCTGAGGAGCGAGCCATGAGGGCCGTCGAAATCCCCGCCGGGGCCGGTTCCCAACACCCCCCTCTCCCCCTCCGGTCACGCGCAGGCTCTTTCGCGGCCCTCTTCCTCCTCCTCTCGTGCCTGCATCCCCTCCCCGGGACCGCCCAGGCCACGGGCGGGTGGTCGTTCCAGGACGACGCCTTCACCGACCTCTGGTTCCATGGCCTCGCGATGGTGGGCCTCCACGGCCAGGGCGCGGCCCCTCTTTACGACCCCGCCTACGCCGCGGCGGTCCGGAGCGAGCGGGCGCGGGCCGGCCTCCCTCCTACGCGCCTCGAGGGGGACCGCGGGACCCTCCTGCGCTCCTTCCAGGGCGACGAGGCCTTCGACGTCCTCCATTTCGTGCCCCTGTACGTCGCCGGCGCCGGCAGGGAGGAGGCCCTCCGCGCGCTGCGTGCCGTGGCCGCGGCCCCGGCGGGCGAGCCCGGCGTCACCGGCCCCGCCCGTCTCGGCGCCCAGGTGGTGGCCCGGCTCCTCCCCGACGCCCCCCGGCGCCGCGCGCTGGGCGCCTTCCTCGACGCCCTCGACGAGGAGTGGCGGGAGGTGGTGGCGCCGAGGCGCGCGAAGGAGCCGCGGACCTCCGTCCAGCTCCTGGCGGACGCCTGGACCGACGGGTGGGCCGCCCCCCTCGCCGGGTTCCTGGAGGCCGAGGGGCTGCGGGAAGGCACCGTCTTCGCCGTGCCCGCGTTGGGCAGCGAGGGCCGCTTCCTGGCCCGGAGCCCCGTGGGAGACCGGCCCCTCGTCGTCGTCGGCGCCCCGGCGGGCGCCTCGGAGGACGCGGTGCTCGGCGCCCTCCTGCGCGAGCTGTGCTACCCGGCGGTCCGGAGGGCCATGGCGCCCTTCGAGGACCGCTTCGACGATCGCCGGAGCGCTTCGCGCGCCAGCGACCTGGCCGCCACCCGGTGCGGAGAGCTCCTGCTGGAGCGCAACGCCCCGGAGCGCCTGGCGGCGTACCGCACCCGGTTCGGTCTTCCCGTCGGCGGGATGGGCCCGGGCTTCCTCTCGTCGTCGGGGACCGTGCCCGGCGCCGCGGCGTGGGAGGGCCGACTCGAGTCGGCCCTCCGGCGCGAACTCAAACTCGACAACGACGGTGCGTGGCCCGAGGCCCGCCCTGTCTGGAGGCGATGACATCATGCTCAGAGCCAGCGCGCGGGCCTTCGTCCCGCTCGTGATGCTCCTGTTCTCGGCCGCCCCCGCGCGAGCCACCGACGGCCACTTCCTCCACGGGGTGGGCGCGGTGAACTCGGCGATGGGTGGCTCCGGAGTGGCCGCCATCGGCGACATTCTCGGGAGCTTCTACCTCAACCCCGCCGGTCTCCACGCCGGGTCGGGAACCCGGTCCGCGTTGGGCTTCGAGATGTTCAGGGCCGTGCGGAGCGTGTCCAGCAGCATGCCCGGCTTCGGCGCCGGCACCACGGAGAGCAAGAGCGACTTCGTGCCCGTGCCGGCCTTCGCGTGGACCACCGCCGTCAACGACAAGGTCACCGTCGGCATCGGCGGCCTGGGCATCGGCGGGTTCGGCGTGGACTATCCCCAGTCCAACACCAACCCCATCCTCGGCCCCCGCCCCATGGGCTTCGGCCAGGTCTTCAGCAACTTCAGCCTCATGAAGGTCTCGCCGGCCATCGCCTTCGAGGCCACGGACAAGCTCCAGCTCGGCTTCGCCCTCAACGTGGACTGGGCGTCGCTTGCGGTGGACCCCTTCCCCGGAGCGAGCCCGGCGGCCGACCCCGGCCCCGACGGCACGCCCATGACCATGGACGACCGGGCCTTCTACTCCAGGGCCACCGCCGCCGACGGCGCGTGGGGCTACGGCTTCCAGGCCGGCCTCATCTACAAGGCCACGGACAAGCTCAACCTCGGCCTGTCCTACGCCAGCAAGCAGTCGTTCCAGGACTTCGAGTGGAACGTGGTGAACGAGAACCCGTACCTGCCCAGCTACGGGCAGGCCCGGACCATCACGTTCGCCATGGACGTCCCCGCGGTCATGGCCGGCGGCTTCGCCTACGACACCGGCAAGCTCCTGTGGACCGGCGACGTCCGCTACATCACCTACTCGAGCACCGCCGGCTTCGACAAGGCGGGCTTCGACCAGACCGGCGCGGTGCAGGGCTTCGGCTGGGAGGACATCCTCGTCTACGCCACCGGCCTCCAGTATTCGCTGGACAGCGAGGTGGCGCTGAGGGCCGGGTGGAACTACTCCGAGAACCCCATCCCCGACGAGCTCAGCCTCTTCAACCTTCCCGCCCCCGCCATCGTCCAGCAGCACGCCACGCTGGGCTTCGGCTTCCAGGCGGTGGACGGGCTCCACGTCGACCTGGCGTACTACCACGTGTTCGAGAACGAGATCTCCGGCCCCATGTACGGGCCCATGGGCCCCATCAGCGGGTCCAGCGTGAGCAGCAAGATGTACGAGGACTCGTTCATCATGACGTTCTCCTTCCACCCCGCGGGGAGGTAGGAGGCGGACCCGCCTTCAGGAGTGTTGGCCGGGTACAGGGAGGGGGTCGGCGCGAGCCGGCCCCCTCGCTACCGTTCCACCCCCTCCAACCCCTTCACGAGCCACCCCGAGACCTGGCTCCGGTCCCCCAGCTCGGTGCCGTCGGGTCCGTGGAGCGCCCGGAGCACCCGGTCCAGCGCCATCTCCAGGAGGGCCTGGGCCTCCTCGTCCGTCCCCGCCGCCTCCAGCACCGGGTCGGCGGAGACCCGCTGGCCCCGGATGGGCTCGTAGGTGACCCGGCCTTCCAGCTCGACGAGCACGGCGTGGAGGTCGAGGGCGGCGGCGGCCAGCTCCCACATGCGCGTGTAGTGCTCCTCGCGGGCGGGCGCGGCGGCGGTGAAGTCCTCCACGGCGGTGGCCAGCCGCAGGGAGCGCACCGGGCCCGACAGGCCGAGCCCTTCCGCCGCCGAGAGGAAGGCCGCCCGGTACATCTCCACCTCCCGGCGCCGCACCTCCTCGGTGTAGGCCCGGGCCTGCTCCCAGTACCGGCGCACCTCGGGGTAGCCCCGGGCGCCCGCCAGGTAGCGGCCCTCGAGCCAGACCGACGGCACGTCGCCCAAGGCCAGCCTCCCCCGGAGCCGCTCCACGTCCCGGAGGAAGCCCGAGTACGCAGCCGCCCGGACGTCCTCCTCCGACGCCGACACCACACGGGCGGGACGCACGGCCTCCGCCTGGGCCAACCCCTCCAGCTCCTGAGCCCGGCGCCCGTCCCGGCCGACGCCCACGCCCAGGACCATCGCCACCGTCCCCACCCCCGCCAGCCCCAGACCCACCGCCCTTCGTCCGCGGAAGGGCTGCCGTCCGGACCTCCGGCGCCGGGAAGGGCCGTACGCCTCCACCACCGCGGGAAAGGGGACGTACACGGGCTCCAGCTTCGGCCGCGGCGGCGGCGCCACCAGTCCCTCCACCACCGCCGGGCCGTCCGAGGTCAGGGGAAGGTCCCGGGCCAAGGCGGGCTGCTCGGGGTCGTCGCGGCGCTCCGCCTCCATCTTCTCGATGAAGGCCCGCGCCTCCTCCTGAGGCGAGACCTGCGGCGCAGCGACCAGGTCCAGCTCGAGGCCCCCCGAACCTCCCCCACCGGGCGCGCCGCCATCGGGCGGCTCGGCGGCGGCGATCCTGGCGTCCAGGCTGCGGGCCATGGGGTCCACGGCCAACGGGTCCTGGAAGAGGCGTACCATGGGGTGGACGCGGGCGGGTGCCCATTCGCCGGTGAGGGCGTCGAAGACCAGGTCGTCGGGTCGGATCACCCCGGAGCGGACCAGCTCCGAGAAGATCTCCAGCGTGCGGGGCTCGAGGTCCTTCCCCTCACGGGTCCGGATGCGGAAACGCGCGTCCATGTCGCACCATCCTCCCTCCACATCCGGGCGGCCCCTCCCGTGCGGGTACGCGCCGGCCGCGCCCCGGACGGGGCGGCAGGAGCAGCCTGGATGTGGAAGGAAGCCGTTCAGGTCGTCGCCGGCCAGGAAGGTGCTCTTCCCTACGCAACCCCGAGCGCGGTGGCTCGGTCGGGCCGACGGCCTCCCAGGAGGAGGAGGACGCGCCCGGAACGGACGGGCGCGCTCTACCTCAACCTTCGCGCCCCGGCGGCGGGGGCGCAAGGAAAACCGTCAGGAAGCCGTCCGCTCCTCGTTCAGCTCGCGGAGCACCCGGTCCACGTGGGCCTGGAGGGCATCGCTGAACACGGCGCGGTTCTCGTCGAACCAGGCTCCCCACGACGGCGTGCGCAGGTGCTCCCGGAGCGTGCGCTCGTAGCTCTCCCACATCTGGGCGTCCAGCGCGCCCACCCGGTACTGGTACACCAGGTTCCCGAAGTGCCGGTACACGGCGGTCATATAGGCGTCCCAGCGCACCTGCTCCGACGGGGTGAGGGAAGCGGGATCCTTCTCCGCCCGGTGCAGGAAGTCGGCGAACTCCGAGTCGCGGAAGGCGTGCTCCAGCAGGCGGATGCTGTTCTGCACCATGGAGTTGAACGAGGCGGCCCGCACCGTCGTGGTGTTCTGCTGCATCTGCTGGGCCAGGTAGATGAGCGAGATCACCACCGCCAGGGCGCCCACGAACTCGCCGAGGCTGCCCAGGGCCTGGATGGTGTTGAAGTTCAGGAGCTGACTCATGCCGGCCTTTCACGCCAGGTACCGCGCGGCCGGAGTCACCGGCCGGGTTCATTCGGAGGAGAATCCTCGCGGGAAAGATACTTCACGTAGTTGGCGAGTCGAGCCCCTTCGGAGGCCGTGCGCAGGCGCTGGCGCCGCCGCACGGCCCTTCCCACCTGCACCGAGGACACGACGAGCAGGAGGACCGAGCCCACGACGAGGCCCAGTCCCCGCCCCGGGGGGAGGTCGATGACGAACGCCTGGCTCAGGACGCCGACGCCGGCCAGGATCTCCAGCACCGCGAGGGCCGGGAGCCCCAGCCCCACCCGGGCGGCGGCTCTCATCTTCACGCCGCCGGAGACGAGGAGGAGGAGCGCCGTGATGGCGACGAGGACGACCATGCTACCCCAGCAGCTCGTCCACCAGGAAGAGGTCGGTGAGCACCGCCCGCAGGTGGATGCCGGCGTTGAGGTTGTCCACGAGCTGGGAGCTCACGGACGGCTGGGCCGCCACGAGGCGTACCGCCGCCAGGGCGGCGCCGGCGTCGAGGTCCACCACGCGGCAGACGTCCTCCCACGCGTCGGCGGGCTTCATGCCCCGGGCCGCGCGCCGCACCGAGTCCCCCAGGCCGTCCAGCGCCCCGGCCATGGATCCCAGGAAGTGTCGGAGCTGCCCGCCGGCCTTGGAGGCGCCGTCGCCCGACGCCCCCTGGGCGGCGTAGGCCAGGAAGAACTCGTACGCCTCCTCGATGGCGTCGATGCGCCCGCGGACCTCGTCGGTGGGCGCCGCGGTCACGCGTCCTCTCCCCGGGCCACGGGCCACTTCTCGGGGTCGTAGTTCGCCAGGTACCGCTCCCGGCTGATCCACCCGTTGATCATGGCCCACGTCATCCACCGCTTCTCCGGGCGCACGGCGAAGTAGATGTGCGCCGTCACGAGCCCGATGAGGGCCACGCCCGAGAGGCCGTGCACGACGTAGATCACGCCCCACAGGCCGTCGGAGAGCAGGTACGGATTCCGGGTCCAGACGGGGGTGTCGATGCGCACCATCATGAGGAGCCCGGTGGCGATGGCGGCGAGCCCCGCCGCCGCCGCCAGGTGGTGGTAGAGCTTGTGGTCGAAGGCGTACTTGCCCGGCGCCCGCGGCGCCTCGCCCGAGCCCGCGCCCAGGGCGTGCTTCAGCTCCTCCATGCCGGGTCCCAGGTCGGAGGGCTTCACCCACATGGCCCAGAAGTCCTGCCACCCGAAGACGTGCACCACGTGGTAGACGATGGCCGCCGTGAGCACCACGCCGGCGATCCAGTGGAGCGTCACCCAGGGGAAGCGGAGCCCCAGCACCGGCACGAAGGCCGTGACGAGGAGGACGAGCATGGACGCCGCCATGGTCCAGTGGAACGCCCGCGCCGCGGCGCTGTGCCGGGGCACCCGCTCCCCCTCCGCCACGTCGCCCTCCGCCGCCGCGCCCTCCTTGGGCCGCGTCATCATGAAGGCCATGTGCCCCGCCACGAAGAGCGCCGACGCGACCACGGCCACCCAGACCAGGTCCCACCCGATGCCGATGAGGACGTCCTGACCCCAGGGGTTCTGTCCCGTGCGCAGGATCTCCATCACGCCACGCTCCTCACCGCCCGGCGGACCAGGTTCCGCATGAGGGCGACCTTGAACTCGTTGTGCCGGAGCGGCTTGGCGCCGCGCACGGCGAGCTCGCCCGCCGCCTGCGCCGTGTCCTCGCCGGTGGCCGCGCCCACGATGACCCGCTCCACCTCGTGGAGGCGCACCGGGTAGGGAGCCACGCCGTTCACGGCGATGCGGGCCGCCTCGATGCGCCCGCCGGAGGCGCGGAACGCGCCGGCCACCGTCACCAGCGAGAAGTCCCAGGAGCCCCGGTCCCGCACCTTCTCGAAGTAGAAGTGGGCGCCGGCCCATGCCGCGGGCACCTGGACGGCGGTGAGGATGTCGTTGGGCTTGAGGACCGTCATGCGGGTGATGTCGATGGCGGGGCCGACGAAGTAGTCCTCGGCGTCCACCGTGCGCTCCTTGCGGCGGCTCCGGACGAGGAGCTTGGCGTCCAGCGCCACGAGCGCCGGCGCCGTGTCCGACGGGTTCACCGCCACGCACCGGCTCGCCCCAAGGATGCAGTGCTCCCGGTTCATGGCCTGGGGCGCCGAGGCGTAGCAGGTGTTGCCGCCGGCCCGGTAGCAGGGCCACCCGCTCCGGTAGTACCAGCACCGGGTGTCCTGGGAGACGTTTCCGCCCAGCGTGCCCTGGTGTCGGATCTGGGGCGTGGCCACGTTGCGGGCCGCGTCGGCCAGGAGCGCGAAGCGCTCGCGCACGCCGGCGTGGCGCTCCACGTCGGTGAGGCTGGTGAGGGCCCCGATCTCGAAGCCCCCGTCCACGTCCCGGATTCCGCGCAGCTCCTCCACACCCCCCAGGTCGATGACGGCCTCGGGGCGCTTGATGCGGTCCTTGAACCAGTCCATGGAGTCCAGGCCGCCGGCCAGGACCCAGGCGCGGCGCCCGTGCTCGTTCACCAGCTCCAGCGCGTCGTCCAGGGTGGTGGGCTGGTAGAGCCCGAAGGCGGGCATCATGTCGCGAATCGTCGCCATGTCTCGCTCTCCTAGCCCACGTGGACGTCGAGGGGGCCCCACGGCTGACGGAGCCCTTCCAGCTCCGCCAGGATGATGTCCGGCGTCAGCGGTGTCCGGCACAGGCACTTCCCGCCCAGCGCGTCGGCCACCGCCGAGGCGATGGCCGCGGCGCCGGCCCCCATGGGCGGCTCTCCGATGCCCTTCGCGCCGACGGGCGTCTGGGGGTCGGGGATCTCCACCGCTGCCCACTTCATGTCCATGGGCACGTCCAGGATGCCTGGCGGCCGGGCCGTGTAGAGGCGCTTGGCGAAGGGCGCGCCCCACTTGGGGTCGTAGACCCAACGCTGGCTCATGGCCACGCCCATCCCCTGGATGCTCCCTCCCAGGATCTGGGCCCCCAGGCTCCGGGGGTGGAGGATGGCGCCGCAGTCGGCCACGCCCAGGTACTCCTTCACGTCCACGACGCCCGTCTCGGCGTCCACCTCCACGACGGCGAAGCCCACGACCCACGAGTAGGTGCCGCCCTCGCGGCCGAAGTTGTCCTTGGCCACGCCCATGAGCCCCTGCCCGGCGAGGGAACGGGCCGCCTCCTGGGTCATGACGTGGATGTCCTCGGGAAGCTCGTGGCCGTCGTACTTCCCGCCCAGGGCGACGGCGCGCTCGGCCACCTGGCCCAGCGTCATCCCCCGGCCCCGGTTCCCCCGTGCGAAGACCCGGCCGCCGTCCACGTCGTAGCCGTCGGCGGAGCCGCCCAGCGTGCGCGCCGCGATCTCCTGGATCTTCCGCTTGGCGTCCAGGCCGGCGGCGTGGTTGGCCCGGGTGTGGGCGTGGGTGGTCTGGCTCCCGCCCTGGGACGAGCTCCAGGGGAGCCCGCGGCCGGTGTCGCCCCACACCACCTCCACCTGGTCCCAGGCCATGCCCAGGACGTCGGCGGCGGCGCGGGCCGTGTCCATCACCGAGTGGGTGCCCAGGTTCCCCACCCCCTGGTGGACGTACAGCTTGCCGTCGGGGCGGACGAGGAGGAGGCCGTCGTAGCCCACCGACCCGGCGGTGTAGGGCGACACGCCGATCCCCACGCCGGTGAGCTTGGTGCCCACCCGGCGCCCGGACCAGGTCTTCTTCTCCTCCCAGTCGAACATCCTCTCGCCCATGTCCATGGCCTCCACCACGTGGATGCTGGTGAGGCTGGAGGCGCGGGGCCCGAAGGTGGCGCCGTCGCGGGGCGCGTTCATGCGACGGAGCGCCAGGCGGTCGATGCCCAGCTCCCGGGCCGCCTTGTCCATGAGGGGCTCGAGCATGGCGACGATCTGCACGCCGCCGGGGCCCCGCTGCGCCGCCCGGGGGGGCGTGTTCGTGAACACCGGCACCGCCCGCATGCGCATGTTCTCAGGCTGGTACATGAGGTGGGCCAGCATGCCCGCGGTGCCGAAGTCGCCGCCGCCGCCGTACGAGCCGTGGTCCTCCACCATGAAGAGGTCCAGCGCCGTCATCTTCCCGTCGGAGCGGAAGCCGAACCGCGCCCGGGCCTGGAACCCCGGCCGGGAGCGGCCCACGTAGGTCTCCTCGTAGCGCGTGATGCGCAGCATCACCGGGCGGCCCAGCTTCTTGGAGAACCAGGGCGCCACCTCCATGACGGTGCTCCCGGTGATCTTGCTCCCGAAGCCGCCGCCGCAGAACTCGGCGATGACCACCACGTCCTCCAGCTCCAGCTCCATGGCGTTGGCCAGCGCCGCCCGCATGCGGGCGGTGCTCTGCACGGAGCAGTGGCAGAAGAGCCTCCCGTTCTGCCAGTACGCCAACGTGGTGCGAGGCTCCAGGGGGTGGTGGGTCTGGGTCTGGTGCACCACCACCTCGTCCAGGACGTAGTCGGCCTGGGCGAAGCCCGCGTCCACGTCGCCCACCGCCCACTCGGCGGTGACCTCCCCCTCGGGGAGCTTCCCCTGGGGGATGCCGGAGAAGTCGGCGCCGGGCCACTTCAGGGACTTCATCTCCCCTTCCACGAGCACGTTGCCCTGCGTCCAGGCGTCGGGTCCTCCGGGCCTGAGGCTCTGGAGGGGGTCCAGGACGAACGGCAGCGGCTCCAGGTCCACGTCGATGAGCTCCACGGCCTCGGCGGCGGTGGCCTCGTCGACGGCGGCCACGGCCAGGATGGGCTCGCCCTCGTACTTGGGCTCGTTGGTGAGGCACGGCTCCCCGGGCGCGTCCCGCTGGGGCACGTCGTCGGCGGTGAGGATCCCCAGGACGCCCGGCAGCGCCAGCGCCCGGCGGGCGTCGACGCTCCGCACCCGGCAGTGGGGCATGGGGCTCAGGAGGAGCTTGGCGAACACCATCCCGTCCACGCGGAAGTCCTCGGCGTACTTGGCCCGTCCGGTGATCTTGGCGCGGAGGTCCTGGGGCGCGATGTCGGTTCCGATGAGCTTGGCCATGGTCGCCCCCTACGCGGTGACGCCGCGGGCCAGCTCCTGGGCTCGCATGGCGCAGTTGAGGATCTTCTGGTAGTCGGCGCACCGGCACAGGTTGCCCGAGAGCGCGTGCGCCGCCTCCTCGCGGGTGTACGACGGCGTGGTCTCCACCAGGTTCACCATGCTCATGATGAAGCCCGGGGCGCAGAACGCGCACTGGAAGCCGCCCTCGTCCAGCACCGCCTGCTGAACCGGGTGGAGCGCGCCGGTGTCCGGGTTCTCCAGCCCTTCCACGGTGGTGACGGCGCGGCCGCGCACCTGGTGGGTGAGCATGGAGCACGCGTACTGGTTCACCCCGTCGACGAGCACCGTGCACGCGCCGCACTCGGCCCGGTCGCACCCCAGCTTGGTGCCGGTGAGCCCCAGCTTGTAGCGCAGCGTCATGGCCAGCGTCTCGTTGGGCAGGACGTCCACCCGGCGCTGTTGGCCGTTGACGTTCAGCGTGAGGAGGCGCTCGGCCGTCCCCTGCGCCGCGGTGGCGGCCAGGAGGCCCGACCCCCGGAACAGGTACGACGACGACGACGCGGTGGCGCCGGCGGCGATGACGCCCTTGATGAAGGTTCGCCGGCTGAGGCCCCGCTCCAGGGCCCGGGCTTGCTCGACCTCGCTCATGCGGCGGCTCCTCCTGGAAAGCGTACGGAATGCGGCAACATAGGGGTCCGCCTCGCGGGGCGCGAGACGGCGTCGGGGGTGGACCCGGGCACCCCGATCCGACAGAATCCCGGCCATGCGCATCCTCTCCCGGACCCTCGCCGGCGCCGCCCTGGCGGCCCTCCTGGCAGCCGTCGGCACCCCCGTGCGCGCGGCGGCCCAGAGCGCGAACGATCCGGGGGCGGCGAACCCGACGACGGCGGGGCGGTCTCCCGGGGGGCCCCTGCGCTTCTTCGGGCCCCTGACCACGGAGGAGGCGGCGCCGCTCCAGCGGGTCTCCTACACCCACACGGTGGAAGGGGCCGACCTGGTGCCCGCGGGCCGCGTCCAGACCGAGCTGTGGGTGGGGTACGCCAACATCTTCGAGCGGGACTCGGCGGCCACCCACGACCTCCTGCTGGACCTGGAGCGGCTGAGCACCACCGCCGGCGTGCGCGTCGGCGTGCACGAGCGGCTGGAGCTGGGCGGCAGGCTCTCCTTCGAGACCACCGGGGGCGGCATCCTGGACGACTTCATCTCCGGGTGGCACAGCAGCCTGGGGCTGAAGAACGGAGACCGGGACAAGGTGCCCAGCGGCGCCTACACCCAGCGCCTCCGCGACGCCCGGGGGGACGTGCGCCTCGACGTGCCGCAGCGGACGATGGCCCTCGAGGACGTACGCCTCTCCGCGAAGTGGCGGGCCTGGCAGTCACGCGGCGGAGACAAGGTGCTCAGCCTCCGCGGCGTGACCCGCTTCCCCACGCAGGAGAACCGGGTGGGCCCGCAGCGCACCGACTTCGCGCTCATGGCGCTGGTGCGCACCGCCGACGCGCCCTGGTACTTCCACGGCACGGTGGGGGGCGCCACCGTCCGGGCCGCCGAGGACTTCGACGGCCTGCTGCGCGGGGGCGCCTTCTTCATGGACCTGGCGGTGGAGCGCAACCTGGCCTCGTGGGTGAGCGGCGTCGTGCAGCTCTCCGTGGCGTCGCCCCGCCTCCAGGGGTTCCGCGACCCGGAGCTGGACGGGTGGCCGGTGAACCTGGTCTTCGGCGCCACCGGCGAGGTGGGCGACGGATGGCGCGTCGACGTGAGCTTCCAGGAGGACATCCCCGCCAATACGCCGGCGGTGGACTTCACGCTGGGGGTGGGCATACGTAGGGCCTGGTAGCCGCATACGACCCCGGCTACGTCACGGCGCCCCACGCGGTACGCCGCGCGGCGTACGGAACGGGGAGCGCGACGAGGGCAGGTTGGAGTCGCAGGAACGATCCACCGACTCCAACGGAGCGCCTCCCATGAAGCACACCCTCCTCGCCACCGCCCGTGCCCTCCGGGGCGCCGCCCTCGCCGTCGCCCTCGGCGCCTGCGCCGACGTCACCGAGCCGCGCGTGCCCTCCGCCCTCGACGACCCCTTCCTCCAGGCGTCCCGGCACCCCGACCACGACGCCCAGGCCTTCACGGTGTACTCCCAGAACGTGTACCTGGGCGGCGACACCGGGCCCATCTTCACCCTCGACCTGTCCAACCTCCCGGCGGTGCTCCAGGCCACCAACGTCTTCTGGGCCCAGGTGAAGGCCAGCGACGTCCCCGCCCGCGCCGCCCAGATCGCCGCTCAGATCGAGACGGCCCGCCCCCACGTCGTGGGGCTGCAGGAGGTCTTCCGCTTCGTGGTGGTCGACCCCAGGAACGGCCAGGTGCACGACTACGTGGACCTCCTGGCCTCCATCCAGGCCGAGCTCGCCGCCCGGGGTCTCCCCTACGAGCTTGCGGCCGTCCAGAGCAACACGTCGGGCGCGCTGCCCCTGGCCATCGACTTCTCCGCGGGGCAGGTCTCCCGGGCCCTGTCCTTCACCGACCGGGTGGTGGCGCTGCGCCGCACGGACGTCGCGCTCACCGACACCGACCAGGGCATGTACGCCGCCCGTATCCCCCTGGGACCGCTGGACGTCACCCGGGGCTGGATCCGCCTCTCCGGCGAGCACGACGGTCTCCCGTTCCACTTCGTGACGACGCACCTGGAGACCCAGGGCGCCGCGCCCGTGCAGGCCGGGCAGCTCGCCGAGTTGCTGGGCGGCGTCACCGCCGGGCTCGACGGCGTCACCATCCTGGCGGGCGACCTCAACTCCGACGCGGCGGCGGCCCCGGGCTCGCCTTCCTGGACGCCCACGTACGGCGCGCTGGTGGACGCGGGCTTCGTGGACGCGTGGACCCAGTCGGCCCAACGCCCCCGTGACCCCGGGTATACGTGCTGCCAGGACGCCGACCTGCGGAACGGGCCCTCGGTGCTGGACGAGCGCATCGACTTCGTGCTGGTCCGCATGAGCGACAACCCCGCCTCCTCCGGCCGCATTCCCGGCTCCATGCGCGTGGACGTGGTGGGCGAGGAGCAGGCCGACCGCACCGCGTCCGGCCTCTGGCCCGCGGACCACGCCGGCCTGGTGGCCGGCCTCCGTCTGCCCCGCGGACTCCTGGCCCACCGGCCCTGACCCTCCGCGCCCGCTCCCCCGCGGCCCCGTCCGGTTCCCCCCCGGGCGGGGCCGCGTCATCTTGGGGGAGCCCTCTCCACGTGGCTGCGCGCACCGCGGCGCGCCGCCGCCCGCGCCTGCCCTCCACGCCATGCGCCGTACCCCCCCGCTCCTCCTCTTCGCCTGCGCCCTGGGGCTCCCCGCCGGAGCCGTCGCCCAGCACCCCACGCAGGGCCCCCTCACCGCCGAGGAGGGCGCGCCCCTCCAGCGCCTGGGCTTCACCCCCACGGTGGAGGGGGCGGCCGTGACGCCCCGGGGCGCCGTCCGCGTGGACCTGTGGCTGGCCTACGGCAACGTGTGGGAGCAGGACTCGTCGGCGGTGGCCAACGTGTTCCTCGACCTGGAGCGCCTCATCGTGGCCCCCACCGTGCGCGTGGGCGTGCTGGAGGGCCTGGAGCTGGGGGTGCGGGCGACGCTGGAGCGAACCGGAGGCGGCTTCCTGGACGGCTTGGTCACGGGGCTGCACGACGTGGTGGGGGCCGGCGACCGGAATCGCCCCGACTACCCCGCCAACCGGTACGGGCAGTGGCTCCGCGACGCCCGGGGGAAGCTCCTGGTCGAGATCCCCGGCCGGAGCCGGCCCGCCCTCGAGGACGTGCGCCTCTTCGCCAAGTGGAGGGCGTACGCGTCCGCCGACGACCGGCGAGCCGTCAGCGTCACCGGCGCCGTGCGCGTGCCCACCGCGGACAACCTGCTGGGCGAGGAGCGCGCCGACGCCGCCCTCACCGTGGCGGGGCACGCCGGATGGCGCGGGTGGTACCTCCACGGGCTCGTGGGCGGCACCACCGTGCGGCGTTCCCCCGAGCTCCGGGACGTGCTCCGCGACCGCCAGTGGCTCTTCATGGCCGGCGCCGAGCGGCCCCTCAGCCCGACGCTGTCCCTCCTGATCCAGGCCACCGGCTCCACGCAGCTTCTCCAGGACCTCGGGGAGCACGACGTGGACGGCGCCCTCACCAACGTGGTGTTCGGCGTGGCGTGGCGGCAGGGGCCGTGGCGCTGGGAGGTGGCCCTGCAGGAGGACGCGCCCGCCCGGGGTCCCTCCACCGACTTCACGGTGCAGGTGGGGGTGAGCCGGGCCTGGTAGGGCGGCGGCTCAGCGCCCCCCGTTCACCACCCGCACGATCCTCCCCCGCCCTCCCGCCCACCCCACGTCGGGGGAGAGGAACGCCACCGTCCACAGGTTGGCGTCGTCGAAGCGGGTCCAGGTGGCGGCGCCGTCCGTGGAGTACGCCGAGCCCCTGGGCGAGACCACCACCCACGTGGGCGTGGGCGCGCCGGGCACGGCCGCGCCCCCGTAGACCACGCCGTCCAGGGCGGGCGTGGCGCGCGTCCAGGTCACGCCGCCGTCGGCGGTGACCGCCACGTTGGTGGCCCCCTCCCCCTCGGCGGAGCCGAAGGCCGCGCCCCGGAGGTCGTCGAGGAACGCCACCGACGCCAGGCCCTCGGTGCCCGAGGCCGACGCCACGGGGGTGGCGGCCTCCGTCCAGGTGCGGCCGTGGTCGGCGGTGCGCATCACCCGGGTGTCCACCCCGGAGGCGCCCGTCACGAACCAGCCCAGCCCGCCGGGGCGGGCCGCGGTGCACGTGCCCGAGGCCGCGAACGCGCCCTCGCCGGGGCGCGCGTCGGGCACCGCGGCCGGGTCCACCCGCGTCCAGGTGGCGCCGCCGTCCTCGGTGCGGATGAGCGTGAACTCGCCGTCGTGGCTGTCGCTGAACGCGAAGCCCCGCTCCCGGTCCCAGAACGAGAGGCAGTCGAAGAACGCGGCGGGGTCTTCGTTCTGGAACGAGAGCGTCCAGGTGGCGCCGCCGTCGCTGGTGCGGTAGATGCGCGACGCGTCGCCGTTGCCGATGGACAGCACGAAGGCCTCGTCGGCGGAGAAGGCGTGGACGTCCCGGAACGCCATCGACTCGGCTCCCGGGACCCGGGCCACCGTCCACGTGGCCCCGCCGTCGGTGGTGCGGCCCCACAGCCCCGGCTGCCCGGCGACCCACACCGTGCTCTCGTCCACGATGGACAGGCCGATGAAGAGCGCCGCCGAGTCCTGGTACTGCACCTCCCAGCGGGGGTCGGCGAGGGGAACGGCGGCGGACGACGCGGGCGCGGCGTTCGAGGGCGCGGCTTCCCCGCAGCCGTAGAGGTGCACGAGCGGAAGCAGCAGGGCGGGCAGGAGGCGGGAGCTGGTCATGGGTCGGCCGTGGGGTCGGAGGGCGTGCCGGGTGGGGGAGGGTCGTCCCGCACGCTCCACCCCCCGGTGGTCCAAGAGAAGCCCTGGAACGGTCCCGCCACCAGCCCCCGGTCCCGGAGGTCGGCGAAGACGTCCCCCGGATACCAGCCGTGGCCCACCACGAGGAAGGCGAAGCCCGCGTCCCGGAGGGCGGTGAGGAAGCGGGCCAGCTCCGCCTCGTCGCGGAACCTCAGCACGTGCTCCCGTCCCCATCCGACGCGGCGGGCCCCCATGCTCTTCAGCAGCGCGCGGTGCTCCCGAGACCGGGCGTGCGCCCTGATCTCGCCGGGGGCGACGTGGCTCACGTGGCTGGGAGGTCCGCCCGACCCCATCCGCTCAGGCCTCCACCTGCTCCCGCACCTGCCGCTTGAGGCGGGCCAGGATGGCCCCCATGCCCCGGAGGCGCAGGGGCGACACGACGGTCTCCAGCCCCATGCCCGTGTAGAAGTCGGGAGGCACGTCCAGCACCGCCCGCCACGGCTCCCCCTCCAGCCCCTCGCGCAGGATGCCGGCGAAGCCCCGGACGGTGGGGCTCTCGGCGGGGGCGTCGAAGTAGAGGTGCACGCCACCGTCGCCGTCCACGCGGGTGGCCAGGAAGAAGGGCGTCTGGCACTCGTGGACCTGCTCCAGCGCCGATGGGTCCGCCGCCAGCTCGTCGGGGAGGGGTGGGACCTTCTTGGCGTAGTGGAGGAGGGCCTGGACGCGCAGCTCCTTGGGGGAGCGCTGGAAGCGGTCCACGATCTTCGAGAGTCGGTCGGGAATGCTCATGGGTGGGGCTACCCCGCCACGCCCGGGGGTTTCCGGTGAACCGTCGCGGGCGTGGCGGGTACGGGAGACGCCTGTGACGCACCCCGCGGGCCCGGCGCCGGACGACATGGCCGCCCCCGCGGAGCCGAGAACCCAGGAGGACCCTCCCATGCCTGCCCCACACGACCCGAACCCGGACTTCCGGAGCTACGCCAACCCCCACATGCTGGTCTCCACCGGGTGGCTCGCCGAGAACCTCGAGCACCCCGACCTCGTGGTGGTCGAGTCGGACGAGGACGTCCTGCTGTACGAGACCGGGCACATCCCCGGCGCCGTCAAGGTGGACTGGCACATGGACCTGAACGACGCCCTCACCCGGGACTACCTGGACGGGGCGGCCTTCGCCGGGCTCATGGCCGCCAAGGGGATCACCCGCGACAGCACGGTGGTGTTCTACGGCGACAACTTCAACTGGTGGGCGGCCTACGCCCTGTGGGTCTTCACCCTCTTCGGGCACCCCGACGTCCGTCTCCTGGACGGGGGGCGCAAGAAGTGGATGGACGAGGGGCGCCCCATGACCACCGACGTCCCCGACCGCCCCCGCTCCGAGTACCCCGCCGTGGAGCGCCTGGACGCCCCCGTCCGCGCCTTCCGCGACGACGTCATGGCCCACGTGGAGGCCGGGGGACGCCTGGTGGACGTACGCTCCCCCCAGGAGTACTCGGGCGAGCTCCTCCACATGCCCGACTACCCCCAGGAGGGGGCCCTCCGCGGCGGGCACATCCCCGGGGCGAGGAACGTCCCCTGGAAGAGGGCGGCCAACGACGACGGCTCGTTCAAGGGGGTGGAGCAGCTCAGGGCCATCTACGAAGGCGAGCAGGGGCTCCGCCCCGACCACGACGTGGTGGCGTACTGCCGCATCGGCGAGCGTTCCAGCCACACCTGGTTCGTCCTCCACCACCTCCTGGGCTTCCCCCGAGTGCGCAACTACGACGGGTCCTGGACCGAGTGGGGGAACCTGGTGCGGGCGCCCATCGAGCGATGAAAGACCACCCGGATCTGGAGTCTCGGCCCCTAAAGTGCGAAATTGCCCGGTTGTGACGGGGGTCGGAGCCCCCGGACGGCCCCCCGTCGACCCCATAGGCGAGGATGCGAGCGTTGACACCTGAAGAGCTGGAAAAGGAGCGCAAGGCCTCTCTCGAGCGCCGGAAGAGGCAGCTCGAGGAAGCACGGCGGGACCACCCGCTGGAGGCCTACACCCCCACGCGGACGCTGTCCCGGGCCGAGCGGGCCCGCCTCCGCGACGACGACTACGTCCCGCCGAGGGACAGCGGAGAGGGCGCCTAGTCCGCGCGCACCACGCTCCGGAGAGCATGGGGCCCCGGCCACCCACGGGTGGCCGGGGCCCCCGCGCCTCCGGCGTCCGGAGGAGCTAGCGCCGGACCCCGGGCAGGGGGAGGCGCACCCAGTCGGCGCCGCCGGGGATCCCGGCGCCCACCGCGGGGCGGGCGTTCTGCCAGAGGTACGTGGGGAGCGCCCTCCGCTCCGGCCACACCTCGTCCAGGCTCTCGGCCGCCCACATGCGCCCTCCCTTCATCACGAAGCGCACGTCCCGGGTGTGGGCCAGGTCGTCCAGGGGGTTGGCGTCCAGCACCACGAGATCCGCCAGCTTGCCCGGCTCCAGGCTCCCCAGGTCGTCGCCGAACCCGATGGCCTCGGCGCCCAGGAGCGTGGCCGCCCGGAGGGCGTCGTGACGGTCCATGCCCGCCGACGCCATCATCCACAGCTCCCAATGCCAGCCCACGCCGTGGATCTGGCCGTGGCCGCCCACGCCGATGCGCCCCCCCGCCTCCACCAGGTCCTTCAGGAACGCCGCGTGCTTGTAGAAGACGTGCTCCTCGTCGCGGAACCACCCGGCGGCGCGGGTGCGTCGGCTCCCCTTGGCTTCCAGCTCCTGGTAGGGCGTGAAGCGGCCCAGACGCGCGTCGGAGAAGATGTCGGTGCGCGTGTAGAAGTAGTTCTCCCCCCAGGGGCCGCCGTACGACACGATGAGCGTGGGCGTGTACGTGGTCTGCGTGGTGGTATAGAGCTTCACCACGTCGCCGAAGAGGGGCGCCACCGGCAGGGAGTGCTCCAGCCCCGGGTACCCGTCCATGGTGTGGGTGAGCTCGAGCTTGAAGTCGATGCCCCCCTCGGTGGTGGGCATGAGCCCCAGCTCCCGGGCCGCCATGATGATCCACTGCCGCTGCTGGCGGTCGCCGGCCATGTACATCTTGAACGTGGTGAGGCCGTAGTAGTCCTTGTAGCGCTTCAGCACCCTGCGCGCCTCGTCCAGCGACGCCACGTTCTCCCCGCTGAACACGCCGGGGCCCGTGTGGTAGATGCGCGGGCCCAGCATCATCCCCGCCTCCACCATGTCGTGGTAGGTGAGGATGTCGGTGGTGGCGGTCTGGACGTCCTGCGTGGTGGTGACGCCGAAGGCCAGGTTGGTGAGGTACTGCCAGACCTGGCTCGAGTGGGTGTCGGTGATGAGCCACTGGGTGTGGTAGTGGGTGTCCACGTACCCCGGCAGGACCGTCTTGCCCGAGACGTCCCGGATCTCGGCGCCCTCGGGAATGGTGACCGAGCCCCGCGGGCCCACGGCCTCGATGCGGTCGTCGCGCACCACGATGTCGGCGTTCTCGATGACCTCCCTGCCCCGCATGGTCACCGCCCGGCCGCCGCGGAGCACGATGACGCCCCTGGGGACGTCCCGGGCGTACTCCACCACGACGCGGTGCTCCTCGGGCTTGTAGCCCTCGTCCTTCTTTTCCCCCTGCCCGCCGGCACGGGTGGTGTCGGCCCGGGTCGTGTCCGCCGCCGCGGAGTCGGCCGACGCCTCGCGGGCCGCCTCCAGGGAGTCGTCCACCGCCTCCTTGCGGTCCAGGTCGTACGTGAAGTGGGCGTTGCCCAGCGACCAGCGGATCCGTCGCCCGTTCGTCTCCCAGGTCGGGAACTCGCCGCCGGTGTCGTCGGTGAGGCGCGTGGCCGGGAACGCGGGGCTCTGCACGTTCACCGTGGGGACCTCGCCCCCCACCTGCGGCACCGTGACCACGTAGAGGTCCATGCCCGCCTTGGCCAGGGCCTTGTCGCCCCGGGGCGCCATGAGGATGGGCCGGGCCACCTGCCCCTGGCCCCCCTGCTGGTTGGAGTTCCGCTCGCCGCGGACGACGAGGTGCTGCTTCTCGTCGGTGCCGTCCCAGCGGAAGGAGACCAGGCCCCGCTGCCCGTGGGACGCGAAGATCCGGTCCGGGTGGGCCTCCACCAGGTGGAGGGCGAAGCGGCCGTCCTGGGGCGCGACGAGGGTGGCGGCGCCCCCGGCGGCGGGGAGCCACACGATCTCGGTGCCGAGCCCGCCGCCGAAGCCGCCCATGTTCTCCTGCACGTCCCGGGCCGAGCCCCGGAGGGTGAGGATGCGCTGGCCGTCGCGGGACCAGAGCGTCTCGCGGTAGTAGCCCGGCGCCGTGCTCACCGCCTGGACGCCGCCGGTGCCGTCGGCGCGGACGCGGTGCACGCCGCCGCCCGTCTCGTCGTTCCAGCTCACGAAGGCCAGCCAGCGGCCGTCGGGCGACCACGAAGGGTTGTGTGCGCCGGTTGCCTCCAGGTCCACCAGGCGCCGCGGCGTGCCGGCCGGGTAGTCCATGACCCACAGGTCGCCCAGCGCCGTGAACGCCAGGCGCGCCCCGTCGGGGGAGGGCACGGCGTCGCGGATCTGCCGGGCGTGGAAAGTCGGAGAATCCTCCACCTCGTTCTCGAAGGCCACCCGGGGCCCCAGGTCCAGGGCCACGGGAGCCTCGAAGGGGATCTCGACCTGGGCGCCTCCGTCCACCGGCACCCGCCAGATCTTCCCACCGAAGGACAGGACCACGGCGCGGGAGTCGGGGGTGAACGAGTAGCCCGGCAGCGCGTCCATGGCCGCCACCGACTCCTGCTCGTCGCGCTGGATGGGGAAGGCCAGCCACCGCTCGTCGCCGGACGCCAGGTCGCGGATGCGGAGCCCCGTCTCACCGTCGGTGCGGGTGGCGTACGTCATCCACTTCCCGTCGGGGGACAGGGCGGGCCGCATCCCCGAGCCCACCCGGCTCGACATGGCCTGGGCCACGCCCGTCTCCCGGTCGTAGCGCATGACCTGGTACGTGGGGAGCTGGTTGTTGTACTGGTGCCGGCTCTGCCGCTGGGCGAACCACACGAAGCGCGGGTCGGACCCGAAGGCCGGCCCCGTCATGAACTGCCCCTGCGCCTGGTGGAGCGCCGTGCCCGAGCCCCCTGCCCTGTGGGAGAGCCAGAGCGCGCCCTCCTGCCCCGGCTTGGAGAAGACCAGGTAATCCCCGTCGGGGGTCCACTCGGGGGAGAGGACGTCGGGCCCGCGCCCCGTGGTCACCTCGGTGGTGTCCCCGGTGGCCAGGTCCAGGATCCAGATCTGGTTCCGCCCCGAGCGGTCGGAGACGAACGCCACCTTCGTGCCGTCGGGGGAGTAGCGGGGCTGGGCGTCGTAGGCCATGCCGCGGGTGAGGCGCGTGGCCTGCCCCCCGGCAATGGGCAGAGTGTACAGGTCGCCCAACAGGTCGAAGACGAGGGTCTGCCCGTCGGGGGAGACGTCCAGCGACATCCAGCTCCCCTCCGTGGCCGCGTACTCCAGCGAGCGTCCCGGCTCCAGCGGGAGCCCCTTCGTGGCCTTCTTCGCCGTGGTGTCGGCCTCCTGCCCTCCGCCGGCCTTCCACGCGTCGTAGCGCAGGCGCAGCGTGGCCACCGGGTTGGGGCTCTCGTGGCGCCGGATGTTCTCGTCGGTGACGTCCAGATAGAGGGAGTACTTCCCGTCGTTGAAGGACTCACCCTCCGCGTCGTCCTTCTCCGCCTGGAGGAGGTAGGCCACGTACGCGGTGCGGTGCGAGCACCCCATGTCGGTCTGGGGCACGGGCTCGCTCTCGCACGTGCAGCGCCGGTCGCCGCCGGCGGCGTCGGCGGCCTCCATGGCCGCCATGACCCGGTCCGCCAGCGTGCCCTCCTCGGCGCGGAAGGCCGCCGCCGCGTCGTGGACCACCGCCCGGGACGCCAGGATGTTGCCCTGCACGGAGAAGACGACGTCGCCCACGCGCCCGCCCTCGGCCAGCGACTCGGCGCCGTTCCCCGAGCCCGAGTGGTCGGCGCGGCGCCCCTGCATGTCCACGACGGCGAACTGGCGGGACGCGAAGGCCGGGTCCTCGGAGAGCATCTCGATGATGCGCGCCGGGTCGGTGCCCTTCTTCAGCTCCCTGTGGACGAGGCGCTGGTTCTCGCGGGTGCGGTCCACCCCCGCCTGGGCCGCGGCGACGCCGAAGCCCGGCGCCACGATGGCCTGTACGTCCATGAGCCCCTTGGCCGGGAAGCCGGCGAAGCGCCCCTGGGCGACGCACGTGGCGGAGGCGACGACCAGGCGCCCCGTCTCCATGTCCAGGGCGATGACCGACCAGGTGGCCGACGCCGAGGCGGGAAGGAGGACGAGGGCCGCGAGGGCGGGAAGAAGGCGGGCGCGGAGGGCCCGGAGGGGAAACGACGGCATGGAGGGTCTCCTGTCGGGGCGGGAGGGGACACGATGCCGGGGGAGGATGGGGATGGCAAGGCGGTTGTGGACAGGCGTGGCCCAGCGCACGAGGCGGCACGCCTGCGATACCTGGGGCAGGTCCCCGGCGTACACAGGCAAGCGGGCCAGCGATACCCGATGCGGGAGGAGCTCCACGCCCGGGAGGGGCGCGGTTGAGCGGGGCCGTCTTCGTGGACACCGACGTCCTCGTCTACGCCCGGGACCGGGGCCTGGTCCAGGAGGACGTGGCGGCGCTCCACGCGTGGAGCCCCTTCCCCACGGGACTCGCCCTCACGGAGCGGGCGTGGGCCCTCGAGGATCGCTTCGGCTTCTCGTGGTGGGACGCCCAGATCGTGGCGGCGGCCCTCCTGTCGGGCTGCGGGCACCTCCTCACGGAAGACCTGCAGGACGGACAGACCGTGGAAGGGCTCACCGTGGTGACCCCCTTCCGCCACGAGCCGGCCTCGCTCCTGGGCTGAAGCCACCCTCCTCGTCGGCGCCCCCATGGCGGCCTCGGCGACCGACGACGGCACCGTACGAACGAAACGGCCCCGCCCGGTTCACCACCCGGACGGGGCCGCCGCTCTTCAGACGCTGCCGTGGAGTCGGCTCAGACCGCGTCCTTGAAGCTCTTGCCGGCCTTGAACGAGGGGTTCTTCGAGGCCTTGATCTTGATGGTGGCGCCCGTCTGGGGGTTCCGGCCCGTGCGGGCCGCGCGCTTCTTCACGCTGAACGTCCCGAAGCCGCTCAGGGCGATCTTGTCCCCCTTCTTGAGGGCCTTGGCGATGACGCCGCCGTCGGTGGCGAAGATGGCGTCGACGAACCGCGCGGCCTCCGCCTTGGAGGACTTGGTCTTGTCGGCCACGGCCTCGATGAACTCGGACTTGTTCATGGGTACCTGTTCGGAACGGGTTGAGTGGGACTGGGGAGTCCGGAAACGTGCGCGATTCGTGCCGGGAAGCAAGTCCCCCCTTCGCGGCCAAGCGGCCTCTCAGAACGGCTGCACCGGGTTCCCCAGCACGCGAAAGCTCGCCCAGCTTCGCGTGAGGTCCTCATCGCCCGCGCGCCTCACCGCGCCATCGAGCCCTCGGAGCAGCCCGCCGAGGTCGTCGAGGCCGCCGCCGGCGAAGAGCGCCGTGGCGGCCCGCGACAGCAACACCAGGGGGCGCAGGCGCACGGCGTCCACGGAGCCGACGAACGCGCACGCCCTCCCCGACCGGACCCACCGGAGGCCGAAGGAAGGCTCGTCGTCGGTAGGCCACCGGAGGTTGCTGCACGTGAGCGTCATCAGCGTGCCGATGGGACGGCGGGCCGCGTGGGCCTCCACGTGCCGCCAGCGGAGCCCGCGGTACGCCGACCACCCCCGCTCCCGACCGTGCCCGACGTAGAGCGCGAGGTCGGGGCCCGAGGCGAGGCGCCTGCACACGTCGTCCCGGACCACCTCGTCGGCGGGCCACGCGTCCACGTCGGCGCCCCGGGGCCCGTGGCCCGTCCGGAGTGCCGCCGCGAAGCGTTGGGCCCACTCCAGGTAGGACGGCTTCCACATGGACAGCACCGCGAAGCGGCCGGCGCCCGGACCCCTCGGGGCCGCCAGCGCATCCAGCCACGCATCCAGGTCGCCGAGCCGCGAGACCGGGACCGCGCCCACGGGCACGCCGTGGACCACCGGCCCCGGGACCCGGGCCAACGCGCCCGGCCCGTCGGGGAGGAGGACCACAACGCCCGCTCTGTCGAGACCCCCGCGCAGGACGAGGTCGGCGACCCCGAAGACGTCCCCGGGGCGCCGCCCCCGCCTGGGCGGGGGCACCAGATCCACCTCGAAGGGGAGCCGGGAGCGGCGCCGCGCCACACGCCGGCGCAGCGCCGCCGGCCCGACCATGAGAACGCGGCCGTGCACGCGCGCCTAGGCTGCCTGCACGGCGTCCACGTAGGGCTGCCAAGACGTCACGTCCACCGTCTCCAGCACCGCCCCGGTGGCGTCGGTGATGTTCGTGCCCACCCCCAGGAGCGTGTTCCGCACGAAGAAGTGCATCATGATCTGGCCCTGCTGCTCGCGGTTGAACGCGTCGAAGTTCCCTCCGGCGGCGTCCAGGGCCGCCCCGCCGTCGAGGCCCGCCCCCCGCCCGGCGTCCAGCGCGGCGGTGTTGCCGTCGTGGTCGATGTCCACCGTGACGGCGGCCGTGTCCTCGGTGTAACCGTAGTTGTAGCCGTCACCGACCACCTGGGCGCCCACGGCCTGGAGGAGGTACTCGGGCCCCGTGTGGGTGAACTGCCACACGTGCGTCAGCTCGTGGATGAGCGTGTGGCGGGTGATGCCTCCGTCGTCGGGGTCGAAGTTGATGAGCGTGTTCGTCACGAACGCCCGTGAATCGGGTTCGCCCGTCACCCAGTCCTGCACGCCGAAGACGATGGAGTTGGCCGCCCCCTCGGTGGAGAGGCGCACCGTGGAGTAGTCGATGGTGTCGGCGAAGACCGTCCGCGCGTCGGCGATCTCGTCGTCGGTCATCTCCCGCCACGTTCCCAGGAGCTGGAACAGGATGCCGATGGCCGTGCCCACCGCGCCGGCGGCCACCTCGAACACGGCGTCCAGGATCTCGCCCACGGCGCGGCCCAGCTCCACGAGCATGGTCGTGACCTCCTCCATGAACTCCTCGGCCGTCTCGACGATGACGGCTTGGTAGAGGTCGGAGAGCGTCGTGCCGATCTCGGCCAGCGCGTTGAGGAAGTTCTCGAGGGCGCTCCGCGGGTTGAGCATGGTCTCCACCAGCATCTCGCCCAGCGTCGCGCCCACGTCCAACGCCGCCCGGATCACCTCGCCCAGGATCTCCACCGCCTCCTCCAGGGCCCACGCCACCATGGAGGCCACCGCGAAGCCGGCGCGCAGGACGCCGCGCACGAAGTCGAACACGGCCGGGACCACGTCCTCCTTGATGTAGTGCCACACGTAGCTCACCGAGTTGCCGATGCGCACCGTGGCCTCACCGATGAAGTCCCAGACCTCCGTGGCCAGCCCGGCGGCCATGTCGTAGAGGTCCTCCAGGGCCTCACCGATCTCCTCCCACGCCCGCACCAGGGCCTCCACCGCCGCGGCGCCCTGCTCCAGCGCCCACTCCAGCCCGTCGCCCAGCCACTCGACCACGTCGCCGATGCGGTTCTGCGCGTAGCGGATGGCCAGCAGCGTGAGGCGCCACAGCTCGCTCGCCGCGTCCTCGGCCAGCTCGATGACCGCCTGCAGGATGTCGCCGACGCGCCCGAGCCCCTCCAGGAGCCCGAAGACGACGCGCCGGAGGGCCCAGTACGTGTCACCCACGACCTCGGCCAGGATCTCCACGGCGCGGACGCCCGCCTCCAGGAGCGCCTGCACGAACGTGGAGGCCAGGTCGTAGGCGGCCCGGACGACGGCCCCCACGAACTCGGCCAGCGCGACGCCGGCCTCCAGGAGGGCCCGAAATACGTCCGCGATGGCCTCCACCGTCCAGGCCGCCAGCTCTGCCAGGACCCGGGCGATGGTCAGGCCCGCCTCGGCGATGGCGTCCACGATGGCCTCGATGGACTCGAGCACCGCGTCCACGCCCTCCTCGAGCCTGTCCACCACCCAGTTGGCGGCGTCTCCCAGCGCGTCCACGACGACCCCCGCGGTCTCCGGGTCCTTCTGCGTGTGCTCCCTGAGCACCCCTCCGGCCAACTTGAGCCACAGGGCCACCGCCTCCGTGGGCCCCCCGGTGGCGACGTAGTCCTTCATGTACGCTCGCGCGTCGGCGCGGGTCATCCCTGCCGCCGCGTGGACCAGGAACAGACCTCCGCCCACGCCGCCTTCGGCGACCAGGGCCCTGGCCACGACGCGGCGCTCCTGGGCCCCCCGACGCCTCCCCCAGTCCACCAGCTCGTCGGCATCGCCGGCGGCGCCGTCCACCGTGCGGGCGGTGGCGAGGAGTCCCCGGGTCAGGACGAGGGCCTCGTCCTCCGAGGACTCGAGGGCGTAGCCCACGGCGCGTCCCAGGTCCTTTCCGGCAAGGCCCATCTTCCGGCACGCCTTGCCCACGTCGATGGGCGTTCGGGACGCGTGGAGCTCCAGCGACGAGACTTTGGCTCTCAGGTCTTTCATGGGTACCTCCTCCGGGAGGGACGACCGGGCGCACCCGATGGGAACGGGGGCGTCCAGGAGACGGAGGGGGGGCCGGACGGTATGGCACGGCGGCGCGGCGCCGGGGCGTGACAGAGTCGCTATGGGGGGCCGGGCGCCCTCGGTCCGCAGGGGGGCGGGCGGGATGGGCAGGGCGCGGCGGGGGGGCCCCCCCAGCATAGGGGCCGGCCCCCGGGGGGGGAAGGATGTGGGGGGGGGCCCCAC
>BTVB01000011.1:0-8761 GCA_045863275.1 Gemmatimonadota bacterium | reverse complement strand
TCCGCCCCTCGGGGGGGCGGGGCCCCCCCGGCCCGCTGGGGGCGGGGGGGCCAGGGCAGGGCGCGGCGGGCGGCCGACCCATGATTAGGGCCGGCCGCCGGGAGGGTCAAGGATGGCGTGTCGGCCCTACCGCACCCGCGCGAAGCGCACGTCCCGGGTGCGCCCGTTGGCCACGTAGAAGCCGATGACCCGGCCGTTCCGGTCCCGCTCGAAGGAGAAGGTCAGGATCCCGGTGGAGAAGGTGTCGGGCTTCTCCCCCGGCGTGAGCTTCCCGTCGTCCATGCGGCGCTGGCGCGCGACGAGGGTGCCGTCCTCGACCGCGAGGGTGTAGAAGGTCTCGATCTCCTCGCTGAAGAAGCGCCCCTCGAAGTCGGCCAGCTCCTCCAGGGTGGGCTCCCACGGCCCGGCGGACTCGTCTTCCAGCCGCGTGGCGTGGTTCTCGCCGTTCTGGCGGAGCGTGAGCCCGGTCACCTTGCCGTCGGCGTCGCGGTGGAACGCCACCGAGGCCTCGACGCCGGTGATGGAGAAGCTCGTGTCGGAGGTGGGCACGATCTCCAGGCGGGCTTGTCCCGTGGCCTGCGTGTAGAGCTTGCCGCCCTCGCGCGTGAACGTGAGGATGAAGTTGGGCGCCGCGTCCAGGGCGTAGCGGCCCACGAAGGCGTCGAATTCCTCGGCGTCGTAGTCGGCTGGGTCGAAGGCGGCCCCCTCGACCTTCTCCTCCTCCTTCATCGCGTCGCGGAAGAACGCCTCGGCCAGGGTGAAGGCGATGCCGCCGGCACCGAAGGCCGCGTGGTTGCTCTGCGCCGTGACGCCGGCGTTGATCTCCGGGTAGTAGGCCAGCATGGAGCGGTGGGCCACGTCCGCTCCGCCGTGCTGCACGCGCTTGAGCCCCTTCTGCTCGTCCACGCTCAGGCCGTAGCCGTACCCCGTCTCCTTTCCGTCGGTGAGGACGAAGGAGGTCATCATCTCGTCGAAGATCTCCCGGGTGCCCACCTTCGGGTTGGAGAAGTTGTCCACCCACCTCTGAAGGTCCTCGACGGTGGTGTAGATGCCGCCGGCGCCCACCGCACCCCCCAGGTCGCCGATCTGCATCCAGCCGTCGGGACCGGGGGTGTAGCCCTCGGACATGTCGGGCACGATGTGCTCCGGCGAGGGGCGCACCATGGTGCGCGTCATCCCCAGGGGGAGGAAGACGTTGTCCCGCATGAAGTCGGGGAAGGTCTGCCCGGAGGTGCGCTCCACGATGAGCGCCGCCAGCCCGAAGGCCGTGTTGTTGTAGTTCCACTCGGCGCCCGGCACGTTCTGGAGCTTGGGCTGGCGCTTGACGATCTCGACGAGCTCGGAGCGGTCGATCCAGTCGCCGTGGTCGAGGCGCCGTCCCGACATGACGAGGAGGTTCAGGAACTCCCTCAGGCCGGACGTATGGGTGATGATGTGGCGCACCGTGACCGTGTGCTCGAAGGCGGGCAGCTCGGGGACGTGCTTTCGGATGTCGTCGTCCAGGGAGAGGAGCCCACGCTGGGCCTGGAGCATCACGGCGAACGCGGTGAACTGCTTGGTGGTGGAGCCGATGTTCGTGCGCGTGTCGACCCGGAAGGGAATCCCGTAGGCCAGGTTGGCCATGCCGTAGGCCTTGGAGAAGAGCACCTTGCCGTCGCGCCATACGCGCACCACGCCGCCGGGCGTGTCGGGACCGTCGAAGCGGGCCATGAGCTGGTCGGCCAACCTGCGAGGGTCCCGGGCGATGGGCTCCACGCGCTGGAGCGTGAGGGCGTAGTCTCCCGCCCCGTCCTCCAGCGCGATGACCTGCACCGTGTACGTGCCTCCCTCGTCCAGGGAGATGGAGAAGCGGTTCGCTCCCGCGCCCGGCCCGGCGAAGCGCCCGCGCTGTCTGCCATCGGCCCCCACGAAGCGCACCGCCACCGACGCCGAGACCTGGTCCGCGACACCCAGGACGAACGTGCTGTCCCGCACCTCCAGGGTGTAGGCGGCCGTGTCTCCCTCGGCGAGGGTGCCGCGCACCGTCTGGCCGCGGCTCAGGGGCGTGGCCTGGGCGCAGAGGGAGGACGCTGCCCCGGCGGCGAGAAGGAGGAGCGGGGTGAGCGTGAAGAGGCCGGACGTGCGCGCGCGGATCATGGGACGACCCCGGGTCGGGTGGCGTGGGGTGGCCGGGGGGTCCAGGCCCCTCCGGCGGACGGGGCATGATGCCCGCGAGGCGGGCGGCGGGGCAAGGACGCCGGGCCCCGAGGTCGACGACTTCGGGACGCCGCGGTGCCCACCGGCCTGTCTTGCCGCGGCTCAGTCCCCGGCGTGCCCGCACGCCCCCGGTGGCGGGTCGATGCGGAACATCTCGGCGAAGTCGTGGAAGAGCGCCGGGTCCCCCCGGAGCTCGGCCAGCCCCTGGTCCAGCGCTTCCTGCGCGGTGATCTCCCCGGCCAGAAGCGCCCGGAGCCCCGGCCGGGCGTCGATGACCATGTCCGCCTCGGGGAGCGGCCCCGGCGCCGCCTCGGCCCTGGCGTCGGCCACCCGGACGTGGGCCACGGCCTCACCCACCCGGACCTCGTAGCCACACCGTCGCCCACCGGCCTTCTCCGGGCGGAAGATGGTGCGGAGCGCCATGACCAGGGAATCCTGCGTCACCACCTCTCCCGGCTGGGGCGGGCCCAACGCCCGGGCGCCCCAGCGGGCGAGCTGCTTCACCGCGGGAGCCAGGTCTCGCCCGAATTCGGTGAGCACATAGTGGAAGCCGCTCTCCGGCCGGGGCAGGACCTCCCGCTGGACCACGCCCACGGCCTCCAGCTCCTTGAGCCGGGCGGCCAGGACGCTGCTCGAGAGCCCCGAGAGGTCCTGCTCCAGTTCGGAGAAGCGCCGCGGGCCCACGAGGAGATCGCGAACGATGAGGAGGGCCCATCGGTCGCCCACGAGCTCGAGGGCCCGGGCGAGCCCGCAGTACTGTCCGTAGCTCCGGTTGGTCATGACGGTAAAGATGGGCTTGTCAAGATGCGATGTCCATAGTTAGCTTCGTTTTTCAAAGTTTACTTGGCCGTCCGCATCCGACCAACGGCTCGGAAACGGCGGCGTCACGAATGAGCCCGCCCGCCCGTCCATGTCTGTATCCAATGGGGGGTTCGGGAAGCGGGCCCCGAAGAACAACCACGGAAGGGTCGGAAATGGGACGCGAGTCGAGGGGTGGGGTCGGGACGGGAGTGCGCTCCGCCGTCCTGGTAGCGGTGGTGGTGGGGATGGGGATGGCGCTCACGGCGTGGAAGGTGGGGGCGACCCGGGAGGCGGAGGCCGCCGCCGCCGGCCAGCCCGAGCCCATGGAGGCGGTGACGGAGGCTGTGGCGGCCACCCGGGAGCACGTGGGGACCACCACGTCCATCGGGACGGTTCTGGCCACACGCTCGGTGACGCTGCGCAACGAGGTGTCGGGCACGGTCCGGGAGGTGAGCCTCACCCCCGGCCGGGTGGTGGAGGCCGGCGCCCTCCTCGTGGCCCTGGACGTCTCCGTGGAGGAGGCGGAGCGGGCGGCGCTCCAGGCCCGGGCCGACTTGGCGGCCACGACGCTGGCCCGCTACGAGCGCATGGCCCAGCGCCAGGCTGCTTCGGCCATCGAGCTGGACAACGCCCGCGCCGAGCGGCGCATCGCCCTGGCCGAGATGGCGCGGGTGGAGGCCGTCATCGAGCGCAAGACCATCCGCGCCCCCTTCCGGGCCCGGGTGGGCATCGCCGACGTCCACCCGGGTCAGTTCCTCGACGCCGGGACCGTGCTCACCACGCTGCAGGGCGTGGACGAGGCGGTGCACGTGGACTTCATGGTCTCCCAGAGCGCGGCCGCGGGCCTGGCGGCGGGGACCACGGTGCGGGTGATCCCCGGGCAGGACGAGTCCCGCGCCGTGAAGGCCACCGTGGTGGCGGTGGACGCCAAGGTGGATCCCTCCACCCGCAATGCCATGGTCCGCGCCCGCATCGACCACGCCGGCACGTCCCTTACGCCGGGCGCGTCGGTGCAGGTCGAGGTGCCCATCGGCACCCCGGAGCGGGTGGTCGTCGTCCCGGTGAGCGCCCTGCGGCGCGGCCCCGCCGGCGACCACGTCTTCGTCCTGGAGACGGCGGAGGACGGGCGGATCCGGGCCCGCATCCGGCCCGTGCAGGCGGGCCCCGTGCTGGGCGACGAGGTGGTGGTGCTCCAGGGCGTCGGGGAAGGCGAGCGCGTGGCGGCGTCCGGGTCCTTCAAGCTCCGCGAGGGTGCCCTGGTGGCGGTGGCCGGGTCCGCCGCCGCGGCCCAGGCAGCGGCGGGCGGGGAGGGCTGAGCATGCGCGCCTTCACCGACGTCTTCATCCGCCACCCCGTGCTGGCGGCGGTGGTGAACCTCACGCTCGTGCTGGTGGGGGTGCGGGCCATCCAACGCCTCCCCGTCCAGCAGTACCCGCAGATCGAGAGCTCGTCCATCGTCATCACGACGGTGTACTACGGTGCCAGCGCCGAGACGGTGCGGGGCTTCCTCACCACGCCCATCGAACGCGCCGTGTCCGCCGTGGGGGGCGTGGACCACGTGGAGTCCACGAGCCGCGCCGGCATGAGCACCGTCACCGTCCGCCTCGCGCTGAACCACAGCAGCACGGCGGCGCTGGCGGAAGTGACGGCCCGCCTCCAGCAGGTGCGGTCCGAGCTGCCGCCCGACGCCGAGCCGCCGGCGGTGGAGATCCAGAGGAACGACCGCCCCTACGCGTCGTTCTACCTCAGCTTCACCTCCCCGGCGCGGAGCGGCCCGGCCATCACCGACTGGCTGGTGCGCACCATGCAGCCCCAGCTCGCCACGGTGCAGGGCGTCCAGCGCGTCACCGTGGAGGGCGGGCGCCAGATCGCCATGCGCGTCTGGATCGACCCCGACCGCCTCGCCGCGCTCAACCTCTCCCCCGGCGACGTGAGCGCCGCGCTCCAGCGCAACAACTACCTGGCGGCGGTGGGGCAGACGAAGGGGGACCTCATCCAGGTCAACCTCCTGGCCAACACCGACCTCCGCTCCCAGGAGGAGTTCGCCAACCTCATCGTGGCCGACCGCGGCGGCGCCCTCGTGCGGCTGCGGGACGTGGCGCGGGTGGAGCTGGGCGCGGAGGAGGCCCAGCTCGTGGCCAAGTACAACGATCGCGAGGGCGTCTACCTGGGCGTGTGGCCGCAGATCGGCGTGAACGAGATCCAGGTGGCGCGGCGGCTCTACGACGAGATGGAGCGCCTGCGCCCCACGCTGCCGCCGGACATCGACATGCAGATGGCCTTCGACGGCACCGTGTTCATGCAGGACGCGCTCCACGAGATCACCAAGACCCTCGTCGAGACCATGCTCATCGTCTCGCTGGTGGTCTTCCTCTTCCTGGGGTCGGCGCGGACGGCGCTGGTGCCCCTGGTGGCCATGCCCGTGTCGCTGGCGGGCGCCGCCGCCCTCATGCTCGTCCTCGGCTTCAGCCTCAACCTCCTCACCATCCTCGCCATCGTCCTCTCGGTGGGGCTGGTGGTGGACGACGCCATCGTGGTGGTGGAGAACGTCGAGCGTCACGTCCGCCTGGGGAAGACGCGGGCGGAGGCGGCGCTGCACGGCGCCCGGGAGCTGCTCGGGCCGGTCATCGCCATGACCATCACGCTGGCCGCGGTCTACACGCCCATCGGGTTCCAGGGCGGGCTCACCGGGTCCCTCTTCCTGGAGTTCGCCATCACGCTGGCCGCCGCCGTGGTGGTGTCGGGGCTGGTGGCCCTCACCCTGTCGCCCGTCATGAGCTCGCGCCTCGTGCATCCCCACGGCCAGGAGGGCTGGCTCACGGCCCTGGTGAACCGTGGCTTCGAGCGGCTCCAGAGCCACTACACCCGGGTGCTGGACATCGCCCTGGGGATGCGCGGGGGAATCGTGGTCTCGGCCCTCCTGGTGGCGGCGGCGGCGTGGCCCCTCTATCAGCAGTCCCGCAAGGAGCTGGCGCCGGTGGAGGACCAGAGCCACGTCTCCATGTTCTTCGAGGCCTCGCCGGACGCGTCGCTGGAGGCGGTCAACAAGGCGTCGCTGGACGTGGTGGAGCGCATCACCGCCTTCCCGGAGGCGCGTTTCATGTGGTCGCTGAGCGCACCCTGGGGCGGCTTCGGCGGGCTCGTGGCCAAGGACTGGAAGGAGCGGGAGCGCTCCACCTCGGAGATGTTCGGCGAGGTGTATTGGGCCGTGTCCCAGGTGCCGGCGCTGCGCGTCTTCCCCCGCCTGGATCCGCCGCTGCCCACGCCCGGGCAGTTCGACGTGGAGCTGGTGCTGCAGAGCGACGCTCCCCCGCAGCAGATGCTCGAGACGGTGGGGGCCGTGGTGGGCGCCGGCTGGCAGAGCGGGAAGTTCCTCTACGTGGACACCGACCTGAAGATCGACCTGCCCGAGGCGCGGGTGGTCCTGGACCGGGAGCGCATCGCCGACCTCGGCCTGGACCTGGCCACCGTGGGACGGGAGCTGGGCACGCTCCTGGGAGGCGGGTACGTGAACCGCTTCAACTACTTCGAGCGGAGCTACAAGGTGATCCCCCAGATCGGCGACGCCGATCGCCGGACGGTGGGGCCCCTCCTCGACCTCAAGATCAAGACGCCCGGCGGCGAGCTGGTGCCCGTCTCGACGTTCACGCGCATCGAGGCCAGCACCGCGCCCCGGACGCTCAACCGCTTCCAGCAGCGGAACGCGGTGCGCGTGTTCGGCGCGGTCCAGCCGGGCGTGACCAAGGACGAGGGCCTCGTGGTCCTGGAGGAGGCCGCCCGGGCGGTGGCGCCTCCGGGCACGGGGATCGACTACGCCGGTGAGTCCCGGCAGATCCGCCTGGAGGGGTCGGCCCTCGTGGGCACCCTGGGCTTCGCCCTCATCCTCATCTATCTGGTGCTCGCCGCCCAGTTCAGGAGCTTCCGCGACCCCCTCATCGTACTCCTGGGGTCGGTGCCGCTGGCCATCTCCGGCTCGCTGGTCTTCAGCTTCCTGGACCTCACGACCATCAACATCTACTCGCAGGTCGGCCTCATCACGCTGGTCGGCCTCATCGCGAAGAACGGGATCCTCATCGTGGAATTCGCCAACACCCTCCAGGAGCAGGGGAAGGAGAAGCTGGACGCGCTGCGTGAGGCCGCGCGCACCCGGCTCCGCCCCGTGCTCATGACCACGGCGGCGACGGTGTTCGGGCACCTGCCCCTGGTCTTCGTCAGTGGCCCCGGATCGGAGGCGCGGAACAGCATCGGCATCGTTCTCGTCTCGGGGATGATCGTCGGGACGCTCTTCACCCTGGTCGTCGTGCCGGTCTTCTACGCCCTCATCGCCGCGGACCACCGCGCCGCGGCGCCCTCCCACGCCGAAGTCTCCGGGGAGGCGGGCGCCGGTGCGCTCGAGCTGGCCCATGCGTAGGCGGGCGCGGGGGCTCGTGGCCGTCCTGGCGGTTCTGGCGCCCATCCCGGCGGCGGCCCAGGTCCAGGACGCCAGCCTGGAGCGCCTGCTTGGGGAAGCCGTGCGCTCCAACCCCGACATGGCCGCCGTCCGCGCGCGGGTGCGCGGCGCCCGTGCGCAGCGGTTCCAGGCCGCCCTGGACCTGGCGCCCACCATCACCGCCAGCGGCGGGTACACGCGCCAGCGCCTCTCCGGCGCCACGTTCCCCGGGCTCGACAGCGTCCTCCCGGACCAGGACGTGTGGGAGGCGGGGATCCGCGTCTCCTGGGAGGTGGACGCCTTCGGCCGGGTGCGGCGGACGCTGGACGGACGCGAGGCGCTGCTGGACGCCGCGGAGGAGGAGGCCCACGACGCGGCGCTCCTTCTCGCCGCCGAAGTGGCCGGCACGTACTTCGAACTCCGGAGCGCCGAGGAGCGGCTGGCCGTGGCCCGGAGCAACGCCGAGAACCAGCGCCGGTCGCTGGCGGTGACGGAGGAGCGGCTGGAGGGCGGTCGCGGCACCGCGCTGGACACCGAGCGGGCCCGGGCGCAGCTCAGCTCCACCCTCGCGGGGGTGCCCGCGCTGGAGGCGGCGATGGCCGCCACCCGGCACCGCCTGGCGGTGCTCCTCGGCAGGGACCCGAGCGATCCCCTGGCCGAGGTCGAGGAAGGCGCGCCCTTCCCCGCCCTCCCGGAGCACCTCGCGGGCGAGGACGCGGAGGACATCGTGGCACGGCGGCCCGACGTCCGGGCCGCGGCCCACAGGGTCGAGGCGTCCGACGCGTTCGTGGGCGCGGCGCGCACGGCGCTCCTGCCCCGGATCTCCCTCCAGGGGGCGGCGGGCTACACCGCCGCCACGTTCGACGCCCTCGGCAACACCGGAACGCCGCGGTACGCGGTGGGGCCCGTGGTCTCATGGCCCCTGCTGGATCTGGCGAGGGTCCGGTCGGGGGTGGACGAGGCCCAGTCGGTCCGAGCCGAGGCCCGCGCGCGCCACGACGGCGCCGTGCTCACGGCCCGGGAGGAGATCGAGACGTCCCGGGTCGCGTACGCTCAGGCCCGGACGCGTCTCGGCTACCTGGAGGAGGCCGCCGAAGCCAGCGAGCGAGCGGCGGCTCTGGCCCGCCTCCGCTACGAGGAGGGAGCCGGGGACTTCCTGGAGGTGCTGGACGCGGAGCGGCGCCTGCTCGAGGCGGAGGACCGGCTGGCGGCCGGCCGCGCCGAGGCGGCGGCCGCGCTGGTGGAGGCGTATCGCGCGTCGGGGCGTGTGGTGACGGGGGAGGCGGGGAGCTAGGGACGCCGGGGGCCGACGCCGGCCCAGCCCCGACGCGAAAC
>BTVB01000010.1:108990-155009 GCA_045863275.1 Gemmatimonadota bacterium | reverse complement strand
CGGCGGACCGGCTCCTCGTGGCCACGGCGCGCCTCCGCTCCCTCACCCTGGTCACGGCGGACCGCAGGCTCCTCGACTACGCGGACCGCGGGCACGTGCGGGCCCTGGGGGTCGCGTGAGCAGGGGGGCCGGCGCCGCGCCGGGTCGCTACATTACCCGGCCATGAGCGCACCCCACGCCGAAGTGCTGATCATCGCCGAGGTGGCCCAGGCCCACGACGGGTCCCTGGGCGCCGCCCACGCGTTCATCGACGCCGCCGCCGAGGCCGGCGCCGACGTGGTGAAGTTCCAGACCCACATCGCCTCCGCCGAGTCCACGCCCCACGAGCCGTGGCGGGTGCGGTTCAGCAGGCAGGACGCCACCCGCTACGAGTACTGGAAGCGCATGGAGTTCACCGAGGAGCAGTGGGTGGGGCTCCGCTCCCACGCCCTCAAGGCGGGGCTGGACTTCATGAGCTCGGCCTTCTCCGTGGAGGCCTTCGAGATGCTCCGCCGCGTGGGCGTGGGCGGGTGGAAGGTGGCCTCCGGCGAGGTGCGCAACGCCGAGCTGCTGGAGCGCATGGCCTCCACCCACCTCCCCGTGTACCTGTCCACGGGGATGAGCCCCCTGGCGGAGATCGACGAGGCGGTGACGCTCCTGAAGCGCTTCGACCTCCCCCTGACGGTGCTCCAGTGCACGTCCCTGTACCCCACGCCGCCGGAGAAGCTGGGGCTCAACCTCATCCCCGCGTTCCGGGAGCGGTGGGGGTGCCCGGTGGGGCTCTCCGACCACTCGGGCAAGATCTGGCCCTCACTGGCGGCGGTGGCCCTGGGCGCCGACGTCCTGGAGGTGCACCTGACGCTGTCGCGCCACGCCTTCGGCCCCGACGTCCCCGCCTCCGTGACCCCCGAGGAGCTGAAGCGCCTGGTGGAGGGCGCCCGGTACCTGGCGTGGGCCCGGGCCCACCCGGTGGACAAGGACGCCCTGGCCGAGGAGCTGGCGCCCATGCGGGGGCTCTTCATGAAGAGCGCCGTGGCGGCGCGGGCCCTCCCGGCGGGGCACGTCCTGGCCGAGGGGGACGTGGCGGCCAAGAAGCCGGGGTCGGGCATCCCGGCGGCGCGCATCCCCGAGCTGCTGGGGCGGCGCCTGGCCCGCGCCGTGGAGGCGGACCAGCTCCTCGCCGACGAGGACCTGGAGGCGTGAGGATCCTCGTCGCCGAGTGCCGGGGCTTCAGCCCCCGGGCGGTGGCCCGCCTGGAGGCGCTGGGGGCGGTGACGCTGGCGGACCTGGACGCCGCGGGGCTCCGCGCCGCCGTGGCGGGCACCGACGTCCTCTTCGTCCGCCTCCGCAACCGGGTGGACGCCGCCGTCCTCGAGGCTGCGCCCGGGCTCCGGGCGGTGGTGAGCCCCACCACGGGGCTGGACCACCTGGACCTGGGGGCGCTGGACGCCCGGGGCGTGGCCGTCCTCTCCCTCCGTGGGGAGGCCGACTTCCTCCGCACCGTCACCGCCACCGCCGAGCACACCTGGGCCCTCCTCCTGGCCCTGCTGCGCCGCCTTCCCGCCGCGTCGGAGGCGGCCCGCCGGGGGGAGTGGGACCGGGACCGCTTCCGGGGCCGGGAGCTGGCGGGCAAGGTGCTGGGGGTGGTGGGGCTGGGGCGCCTGGGCTCCATGGTGGCGCGCTACGGGGAGGCCTTCGGCATGCGTGTGTTCGCCTACGACCCGTATCGCGAGGGATGGCCGAACGGCGTGGACCGCGCGCCCACGCTGGAGGAGCTCCTGGCCCGCGCCGACGTGGTGAGCCTCCACGTGCCGCTGAACGACGGCACGCGGGGCCTCCTGGACGCCGCCGCGCTGGCGGCCGTGAAGCCCGGCGCCGTCCTGGTGAACACGTCCCGGGGGGGCATCGTCGACGAGGAGGCGCTGGTGGAGGCGGTGCGCTCGGGGCGCCTGGCCGGCGCCGCGCTGGACGTGGTGACGGGCGAAGGGACGCCCGGCGGCCCCGCCGCCAGCCCCGCCGTGCGCTTCGCCGCGGGCGACGACCGGATCCTGGTGACCCCCCACGTCGGGGGCGCCACCCTTGAATCCATGGAGAACACGGAGATCTTCATGGCCGAGAAGCTCGGCCGCTGGCTCCGGGGCGAGCCCGTGCGGGTGGACGCCGGGCCCTCGGCGGCCCGTGCCGCCCCACCCCCCGAACCGACCCCCCCATGAGCGCCCTCTCCCAGCCCCGGACCGACGGCCCGCGCCGGGTCTGCGTGGTCATCACCGCGCGCCCCAGCTACGCCCGGGTGAAGTCGGTGATGGAGGCCATCCGCGCCCACCCGGAGCTGGAGCTCCAGCTCGTGGTGGGGGCGTCGGCGCTCCTGGAGCGGTACGGCCCGGTGGTGGACGTCATCCGCGCCGACGGCTTCGAGCCCGACGCGGTGGTCTACATGGTGGTGGAGGGGGAGAACCTGGTGACCACCGCCAAGTCCACGGGGATGGGGCTGGTGGAGCTGGCCACCATCTTCGACAACCTGAAGCCCGACGTGGTCCTCTCCGTCGCCGACCGCTACGAGACCATCGCCACGGCCATCGCGGCTTCGTACCTGAACATCCCCGTGGCCCACCTCCAGGGCGGCGAGGTCACCGGCTCCATCGACGAGAAGGTGCGCCACGCCGTCACCAAGCTCTCCAACATCCACCTGGTGTCCAACGAGATGGCGGCGGAGCGGGTGCGGCGCATGGGCGAGGACCCGGCCACGGTGTTCGTCACCGGGTGCCCCTCCGTGGACCTGGCGGCGCGGGTGGTGGCGGACGCCGGTCCGGGGCCCTTCGACCCCTTCGCCCGCTACGGAGGGGTGGGCCAGGCCTTCGACCCGGCCCAGGGGTACCTGGTGGTCATGCAGCACCCCGTGACCACCGAGTACCAGGACGCGCTCCACCAGGTCAACGAGACGCTGGAGGCGGTGGCCGAGCTCGACCTCCCCACCTTCTGGTTCTGGCCCAACGTGGACGCGGGCTCGGACCGGATCTCCAAGGGGATCCGCCACTTCCGCGAGACCCACGCCATCCCCCACGTCTACTTCTTCAAGAACCTCGCCCCCGAGGACTTCCTCCGCCTCCTCCTGGGCGCCCGGTGCCTGGTGGGGAATTCCAGCGTGGGGATCCGGGAGTCGGCGTTCCTGGGCCTCCCGGTGGTCAACGTCGGCAACCGGCAGGCGGGACGCGACCGGGGCCCCAACGTCACCGACGTGGCGTACGAGCGGCCCGGCATCGTGGCCGCCGTCCGCGCCCACCTGGACAACGGCCGCTACCCCTCCGACCCCCTCTACGGCGACGGCAGGGCGGGGGAGCGGGTGGCGGAGATCCTGGCCGCCCACCCCCTCACGGTGGCCAAGCGGATCGCGTACTGATGCGCGTCCTCGGCGTCATCCCCGCCCGGGGCGGCTCCAAGGGCGTCCCCAGGAAGAACCTGCGGGAGGTGGGGGGACGCCCCCTCCTGGCGTGGACGCTGGACGCGGCCCGGGAGGCCGACGACGTCCTGTACCGCACCGTGGTCAGCACCGACGACGAGGAGATCGCCGCCGTGGCCCGGGGGCTGGGGGGGGACGTCCCCTGGCTCCGCCCCGCCGACCTGGGCGGGGACAAGGTCCCCATGCTCCCGGTGATCCGCCACGCGGTGGAGGCGGTGGAGGCGGAGGAGGGGGAGCGGGTGGAGTGGGTCTGCCTCCTCCAGCCCACCGCCCCGTTCCGCACCGCCGACGACGTGCGCGCCGCGGTGGCGCTGGCCGGGCGAGGCGGCTGCGATTCGGTGATCAGCGTGGTCCGCGTCTACGACGTCCACCCGGTGCTCATGAAGCGCATCGAGGACGACCGCCTCGTTCCCTTCTGCGTGGAGGAGCGGGAGGGCACGCGCCGCCAGGACTACGACCCGCCGGCCTACATGCGGAACGGGTGCCTCTACCTCACGCGCCGCGACGTGATCATGGAGCGGGGCTCCCTCTGGGGGGACGTCATCCGCCCGTACGTCATGCCCGAGGAGCGCTCGGTGGGCATCGACAACGAGCTGCAGCTGAAGCTGGTGGACCTCCTGCTCCGGGAGCGTCGGGCCCGGGGCGGCGGGGAGCCCGCCTGACGTGTGCGGCATCGCCGGGATCGTGGGACCCGGGGCCTCCGAGCCCCGCGCCCGCGCCATGGCCCGGGCCCTCGCCCACCGGGGGCCCGACGACGAGGGCGCGTGGACCGGGCCCGGCGTGGCCCTGGCCCACCGGCGCCTCTCCATCATCGACCTCTCCAGCCACGGCCACGAGCCCATGGCGTCCGCCGACGGGCGCCACGTCCTCACGTTCAACGGCGAGGTGTACAACTACCTGGAGCTGCGCCGTGAGCTGGCCGACTACCCGTACCGGAGCCGCACCGACACCGAGGTGATCCTGGCCGCGTACGCGCGGTGGGGCGAGGCGTGCGTGGACCGCTTCGTGGGGATGTTCGCCTTCGCCCTCTGGGACGCGGAGCGGGGCGTGCTCTTCTGCGCCCGGGACCGGCTCGGGATCAAGCCCTTCCACTGGGCGTGGAAGGACGGCGACTTCCTCTTCGCCTCGGAGGTGAAGGCGCTCCTCGCCGCCGGCGTGGAGCCCCGTCCCGACGCCGACACCTGGGCCACGTATCTCGCCCACGGCGTGTACGATCACGGCGAAGCCACGTTCTTCGAGGGCGTGATGGCGCTCCCCGGCGGGACGACGCTGACGGTGCGGCCCGGCGCCGACGCGCCTCCCGACCCGCGGGTCTTCTGGGACCTGGGCGCCCTCACCCGCGAGGCGCACGACCTCACCGACGCCGAGGCGGAGGCGTGCTTCGTGGAGCGCTTCGAGGACGCGGTGCGCCTCCGCCTCCGCTCCGACGTGCCCCTGGGCGTGAACCTCTCCGGCGGGCTGGACTCTGCGTCGCTGGTGGCCACGGTGGACGCGGTGAGCGCCGACGCCGAGGCCCTCCAGACGTTCACCGCCGCCTTCGACGACCCGGCCTACGACGAGACCGACTTCGCCGACCGCGTCCCCCGGAGGCGGGCGTGGAACCGCCACGTCCGGCGCCTGGGCCGCGACGCCGTGTGGCCGCTGGCCGTGGAGGCCACCTGGCATCAGGAGGCGCCCTACGGCGGCATCGCCACGCTGGGGTACCACGCCCTCCACGGCCTGGCGCGGGAGCGGGGGGTCACCGTGCTCCTGGAGGGGCAGGGGGTGGACGAGATGCTGGCCGGGTACCGCTACTTCCGGCCCCACCACCACCTGGATCTCCTGGAGGCGGGGCGGAGGGACGCGCTCCGCGCCGAGCTGCGTGCCGAGGCGGAGGTGGAGGGGGGCGCGTGGCGCGACGGCGCGGCGCGCATGCGGGCGCTCCTCGCGGGGACGGGCGGCGCCGTCTACCAGGACGGCACCGCGTTCCTCGCCCCCGACGCGCTGGCGCCCGAGGTGGTGGAGCGCGCCGGCGCGTACCCTGCGTTCCCCGCGCCGTACCCCGACCGCCTCCGCAACGCGCTGTACCGGGACCTGCGCCACACCAAGCTCCCCCGCGTGCTCCGCATGAACGACCGCCTCTCCATGGCCTTCGGCCGGGAGCTGCGGGAGCCGTACCTGGACCACCGGGTGGTGGAGCTCCTCTTCCGCCTCCCCGCCCATCAGCGCATAAGGAGCGGGCGGGCCAAGGAGCTGCTCCGCAGGAGCATGGCCCGGCGCCTCCCCGACGACGTGCGCCTCCCGGGGAAGCGCGCCGTGGTCACGCCCCAGCGGGAGTGGCTCCGGGGCCCCCTGGCCGACGGCGTCGCCGGGCTGCTGGCGTCGCCCCGCTTCGCCGCACGGGGGCTCTTCGACGCCCGGGCGTGCCAGGAGGCGTTCCGCCGCTTCCGCGCCGGGGAGGGGAGCAACGCGTTCTTCGTGTGGCAGTGGGTGGGGACGGAGCTGTGGCACCGCCGCTTCGTGGACGGGGACGAGGGCGTGCCGCCGGAGCTGGCGCCGTGAGGGTCCTCCTCAACTTCCTGCCCCTCCTGGGGCGGGGGGGCGGACGGCAGAACGCGCTGAACCTCTGGGCCGCGTTGGCCCGCGCGGGCGGCGCGGGCCACCAGTGGCTGGCCTTGGCCCGCCCCAACCTGGGGCTGGAGGAGGAGGGCGGCTCCCCCGGCATGGACGTCGCCACGCTGGAGGTGGAGGGCGCCGGTGTGGGAGGCGGCCGCTTCCGCGCGGAGAACGTGGCCCTCCCCCGCCTGGCCCGCCGCTTCGCCGCCGACGTGATCTTCACCCCCATGGGCACCGGGCCCCTGGTCTCCCGCCTCCCCCGGGTGGCGGGGTGGCACGACAGCACCGCGGTGTACGGCGACTCGCCCATGTGGGCGGGGTGGCCCGCCCGGGAGCTGGTGGCGCAGCGCGCCCGGGTGGCGTACGCCGCCGCCGCGCTGCGGGGCGCCGCGCGGGTGTGCGTCCAGACGGCCACCATGGGCCGGCGCGTGAGCGCCGTCCTCGGCGTGGCGCCCGAGCGGATCCGGGTGGTGCCCAACGGCGTCTCGGCGTTCCTCGCCGGCGAGGCGGCGGCGCCCCGGGCACCCTCCGCGCCGCGGCGCGTCCTGGTGGTCACCACCTCCCAGCCCGCCAAGAACCTGCCGGCGGTTCCCCGCGTGGCGCGGGCCTTGGCGAAGGCGGGCGCCCGGGACGTGGAGATCGTCGTCACCCTCCCCCCCGCCGAGGGGGCGCGGGCCATGGGGCTCCCGGCGCCGGGGCGGGGCTCCGGGGGGGACCCGGCGGCGGACGTGGTGCAGGGAGGCACGGTGCCGGTGCGGTGCGTGGGCGTGGTCCCCCACCCGGCGCTGGCCGGGCTCTACCGGAGCGGGGCGGCGGTGCTCGTCCCGTCGTGGGTGGAGTCCTTCACCGCCGTCTACCCCGAGGCGTGGCACTTCCGGCTCCGGGGGGGGCGGTCGGACCTGGCGGGCGCGGGGGCCCTCGGGGGCGGGGGGGCGGCCTCCGCCCCCCCCGACAGCCCCGACGCCCTGGCCGCCCAGCTCCACCGCGTCCTGGACGACGACGCCCTCCGCGGCGCCCTCGTGGACGCCGGACGGGCCCGGCTGGAGGCGCTTCCCTCGTGGGACCGCCGCCTGGAGCTTTACCTTGCCGCCCTGGAGGAGGCTCGGGCCTTCGCCTAGCTTTGCGGGCGCTTTCGCATATCCGCTTCCCCACGACAGGTGGACGCAGAGAGATGAAGATCCTGGTGACGGGCGGACTCGGCGCCGTGGGCTCGTGGCTCGTCCGCGAGCTCCGGGGCAGGGGCCACGACGTCTGGATCATGGACCGGCCGCATCACCACGACGCCCGGTACGTCCGGGGCGACGTGGGGGAGTTCCGTCAGTTCGAGCGCGTCGTGGAGGGGCGGGACTTCGACTACGTCTACCACCTGGCCGCCGAGTTCGGCCGCTGGAACGGCGAGGACTTCTACGAAACGCTGTGGCGCTCCAACGCCATCGGCACCAAGAACCTCCTCCGCCTCCAGGAGCGGCTGGGCTTCCGCTCCATCTTCTTCTCGTCGTCGGAGGTCTACGGCGACTACGACGGGGTGATGGTGGAGGACGTCATGGACCGGATCGAGATCCGGCAGATGAACGACTACGCCATGACCAAGTGGGTGGGCGAGCAGCAGGTCATGAACTCCGCCGCCATGCACGGCACCGAGACGGTGCGGGTCCGGCTCTTCAACACGTACGGCCCCGGCGAGCCGTACTCCCGGTACCGGAGCGCCATCTGCATCTTCGCGTACCACGCCCTCCACGACATGCCCTTCACCGTGTACACGGGGCACCTGCGCACCAGCACCTTCGTCTCCGACACCACCCGGACGCTCGCCAACATCGTGGACCGCTTCGTGCCCGGTGAGGTCTACAACGTCGGCGGGCTGGACCTGCACGACATGGAGACGCCGGCGCGCATGATCCTGGAGCACCTGGGCAAGGACGAGTCGCTGGTGACGTTCAAGGAGGGCGAGCCCTTCACCACCAAGGAGAAGCGGGTGGACTGCTCCAAGGCCATCCGTGACCTGGGCCACGACCCCGAGGTGCTGCTCAGCGAGGGGATCCCCCGCACGCTGGAGTGGATGAAGGCCTACTACAAGGTGATGGGGTAGTGCCCCGGACCCCCCTTCGGGTCCTCTACCTCACGGGCTTCTTCCCGCCCGAAGTCATCGCCAAGCGGGCGGCGGGCGTGGCGGCCACGCTGGCGCGCCGGGGCCACGCGGTCACCGTCGTCACCCGCTGGCCCAGCACGCTGGGGGGCCGCCCCTTCGCCGCCGAGGAGCTGGCCAAGGCCGACGCGGCCCTCCCGGGGGGCGTCACCGTCCACCGCGTGAAGGTGCCGGAGCGCCGGGACGCGGGCCCCTGGTGGCGGATCCTCGCCCAGGTGTCGTTCGCCGCCCGCGCCGCGGCGCGGGCGCTCAGGCTGGCCTCCTCCCACGACGTGGTCCTGGCCTACACGCCGCCCCCCTTCACCGGCCTCGCGGCCTGGCTCGCCGCACGGGTGGGCCGCCGCCCGCTGGTGCTGGAGGTGCAGGACCTCTACCCCGCCCAGGCCCTGGCGCTGGGGGTGGTGCGCCCGGGGGTGGTCTCGGCGGCGGCGGCCCGGGTGGAGCGCCTCCTCTACCGGGGCGCCGCGCGCCTGGTGGTGACCACCGAGGGGTACCGGGAGCACGCCGTGGAGTTGGGGGCGGGGGCGGCGCGCATCCGGGTCATCCCCAACTCGTGCGACCCCGCCGTCTTCCACCCGGGCGTGGAGCCCCTTCCCGCCCCCTGGGAGCGGCCGCCCTTCACGGCGGTGTTCGCCGGGACGGTGGGGCTGGCCCAGGGGTCGGAGGTGATCCTGGACGCCGCCGAGGCCCTGCGGGACCGGGCCGACATCGGCCTCGAGGTCTGGGGGGGCGGCGCCCGCTATCCCCTCCTGGAGCGGGCCGTGGTGGAGCGGGGGCTCGCCAACGTCCGCTTCGGCCCCGCCGTCTCCCACGGCGACATGCCCCGCGTCCTCGCCCGGGGCGACGTCCTCCTCCTCACCCTCCACCCCCACGCCGTGTTCGGCCGGGTGATGCCGTCCAAGCTCAGCGAGTACCTGGCCATGGGGCGTCCGGTGGTGGCGGCGGCCCGGGGGACGGTGCCGGCGCTCCTCGAGAAGGCGGGGGCGGGGGTGGCGGTGGAGCCCCTGGACGGCGCGGGGCTGGCCCGGGCGCTGGCGCGCCTGGCCGACGACCCCGCCGCCCGGGAGGCCATGGGAGGGCGCGCCCGCTCGGTGGCGGAGGAGCGCTTCCGTCACGACGCCGTCCACGAGGCGTTCGCCCGCGCCGTGGAGGAGGCGGCGGCCGCCGCCGATTGAACCCGGGGCCCGGGCCCCCTACCTTCCCACGGCTCCGGCAAGCCCGCCCGGCGCCGTCCCCTCGAGCCACGCCAGGACATGTTCCAGGACCTCACCGTGCTCCACGTCGTGGGCGCGCGACCCAACTTCATGAAGGTGGCCCCCGTGCTCCGGGCCCTCGAGGGTCGGGGTGGCTTCCGGAACGTCCTGGTGCACACGGGGCAGCACTACGACGCCGCCATGTCCCAGGCGTTCTTCGACGACCTGGGGATCCCCGAGCCCGACGAGCACCTGGAGGTGGGGTCGGGGAGCCACGCCCGGCAGACCGCCGGCGTCCTGGCGGGGATGGAGCGGGTCCTCGTGGACCGGCGCCCCGACCTGGTCATGGTGGTGGGCGACGTGAACTCCACGCTGGCCGGGGCGCTGGCCGCGGCCAAGCTCCACATCCCGGTGGCCCACCTGGAGGCGGGGCTCCGCTCCCGGGACCGGCGCATGCCCGAGGAGATCAACCGCCTCCTCACCGACCAGCTCGCCGACCTGTGCCTCACCCCCAGCCGCGACGGCGACGCCAACCTCCTGGCCGAGGGGATCGCCCCCGAGCGGATCCGCTTCGTGGGCAACGTCATGATCGACACGCTGGAGCGCATGCTCCCCGCAGCCCGGGCCCGGACGCCCGAGGCGGGGGAGGGGCTCCCGGAGGGGGGCTACGTGGTGGTGACGCTGCACCGCCCCTCCAACGTGGACGACGCGGCCACGCTGACGGGGATCTTCCACGCGCTGGAGGAGATCGCCGTGGACGTCCCCGTCCTCTTCCCCATGCACCCTCGCACCCGGAAGCAGGCCGACGCCTTCCACCTCCGCCTGGAAGGCGTGCGCGTGGTGGAGCCCCTGGGGTACCTGGACATGCTGGCCCTCCAGGCCCGGGCCGGGCTGGTCCTCACCGACTCGGGGGGGATGCAGGAGGAGACCACCGTCCTGGGCGTGCCGTGCCTCACCCTCCGCGACTCCACCGAGCGTCCGGTGACCGTGACCGAGGGGACGAACCGCCTCGTACGCGACCGTTCCACGGCGTCCATCCTGGAGGCGTTCCGCACGTCCTGGGGGAAGGCCCCGCCGGGCATGCGCCCCGAGGGATGGGACGGGCGGGCCGCGGAGCGGGTGGCCGACGCGCTGGAGGCATGGGGTGGGAGGGTGCCGGCGGGAGCGGGGGCGCGTGGCTGACCCCGTCCTCGTCTCGGGGGGCGCCGGGTTCATCGGGAGCCGGCTGGTGCGACGGCTCCTGGACGCCGGCCACGAGGTGACGGTGCTGGATGCCCTGGTCCCCTCCGTCCACGGAGAGGACGCCTCGCCGCCCCCGGAGGTGGAGGGGGCCCGCTTCGTGCGCGGGGACGTCCGCGACGCCGCGGCGTGGCGCGAGGCGCTGGAGGGTGCGTCGCGGGTCTACCACCTGGCCGCCGAGACGGGGACGGGGGAGTCCATGTACCGCTCCCGCCACTACGTGGACGTGAACGTTGGGGGCACCGCCCTCCTGTGCGATCTCCTCCTGGCGGGTGCGGCCCCCGGCGTCGGCAGGGTGGTCCTTGCCTCGTCCCGTGCGGTGTACGGCGAAGGGCCCTACCGGTGCGCGGAGCATGGCGTGGTGGTGCCGGAGCCCCGCGCCGCCCGGCGCCTCGCCGCCGGCCTCTGGGAGCCGGTGTGCCCGCGGTGCGGCGCCGAGGTGGTGGTGGAGCCGGCGTCCGGCGCCGTGGCGCCGTCGCCCACGTCGGTGTACGGGGTCACCAAGCGCGACCAGGAAGAGCTCCTCCACCTCCTCCTCCCGCCCCGGGGCGTGGACGTGGTGAGCCTTCGCCTCCAGAACGTGTACGGCCCCGGGCAGTCGCTACGGAACCCCTACACGGGGATCCTCTCCATCTTCTCCGTGCGCCTCCTGGCAGGGCAGGGGGTCCGGGTCTTCGAGGACGGACGCGAATCCCGGGACTTCGTGTTCGTGGACGACGCCGTGGAGGCGTTCCTACGCGCCGGCGACGCCCGGGTCCCGGCGGAGGGCGCGGTGGTGGACGTGGGCTCGGGGCGCGCTGCCACGGTCCTCGACGCCGCGTTGGCCCTGGCGGAGCGCTACGGCGCGCCCCGGGACGCCGTGGTGGTCACCGGGGAGTACCGCCTGGGGGACGTCCGCCACGCCGTGGCCGACCCGAGCGCGGCCCGCCACCTCCTCGGCCTTTCGGACACCGTGCCCTTCGACGATGGCCTCGACGCCCTGGCGGATTGGGTGCGCGGGTCTTCCCGGCCGCCCTCGGCCCTCGACGCGGCGCTGGACGAGATGGCCGCGTCGGGCCTCCTGGGCCGCGCCGCGGGCCGGCGGGAGGACGGGGCGTCGTGACCGCCGCCCCGGTGGTCTTCATGGGCGTGCCCATGGCCATCAACGTGCGCGACATCCTCCGCACGGAGGTGTTCTCCACCCTCCGGGACTCGGGAGCCGAGATCCACCTCTTCACCCCCGCCTCCGACGTGGCCGAGTTCGTCGCCGAGTTCGGCGGCCCCTCCGTGCACATCCACCCCCTGGCGGCCCCGGATTCCCGCCTCTTCGACGCCGTGGACGCGCTGGTCCAGCGCCTCTACGTGGCCATCCTGAGCCTGCGCTGCGACACGGCGCGCATCATGGTGCTCGAGACGGTGCGGAGGAGCCTCCCGGCGCGCCTGGTCCGGGGGCTCCTTTCCGCTGCGGGGCGTCCCGGGCAGGACCTGGTGCTGGCGGCGCTGCGTGCCCTGACCCGATGGACGGCGCCCGAGCTGTACGCCGACGCGTTCCAACGCCACCGCCCCGACGTGGTGGTGGGGACGCGGGCGCTCACCATGTCGGGGCCCCGGGCCCACTCGAGCCCCCGCTACCTGGACCGCCATCTCCTGCTGTCCGCCGCCCGGCGGCGGGTGCCCACCATGGTCCTGGTGTCGTCGTGGGACAACCTGACCACCTCGGGCTTCTTTGCCGTGGACGTGGACCGCATCACCGTCTGGAACGAGATCATGAAGGACCAGGCGGTGACCATCCACGGCCTGGCCCCGGAGCGGGTGGTGGTCACGGGGGCGCCGCAGCACGACCTCTTCGCCCGGGACCGGGGCTTCCGGGAGCGGGAGCCCTTCCTCCGCGACCTGGGCCTGGACCCGGCGCGGCCGGTGGTGGTCTACACCACGGGCACCGAGGGCACCATCAACCGGGAGCCGGAGGTCGTGGCCCGCCTGGAGGCGGCCCTGCGGGCCGAGCTGGGCGACGCGTTCCAGCTCCTGGTGCGGGTCCATCAGCTCGACAAGGTCGAGCGCTACGACGCGCTGCGGGGCCGCCCCGGCGTGGTCTTCGACCACGCCGGCCGCCCGTCGGTGGGGAGCTACCACGACCGGGACTTCGACCGGGCGGCGTTCGAGCACCTGGCGGATACCCTGCGCCACGCCGACGTGGTGGTGAACGCCGCCTCGTCCATCTCCATCGACGCCGCGGCGGTGGGCACGCCGGTGGTGTGCGTGGACTTCGACGCCGAGGCGGGGACGCCGTACCACCGGTCGGTGACCCGCTTCTACGACTTCACCCACCAGAAGCCCATCGTGGCGTCGGGCGGGGTGGTGCGGGCGCGCTCGCCGGAGGAGGTGGTGGCGGCGGTGCGGCGCTACCTCGCCGACCGTGCGCTGGACGCCGAGGGAAGAGCGCGCCTGGTCCGCGAGCAGTGCCACGTCCTCGACGGCCGCGCGGGGCGCCGCGTCGGCGAGGCCGTCCTGGCCATGGCGGGTCGGGCCGTGGGCGGCGGCGGGTGACGGCGCCCCGCCTCCTCGTGGTGGCGGGAGGCCCCCGCACCACGGCCAGCACGCGCCACCGCCTCTGGAACTACCGCCCCCACCTGGAGGCCGACGGCGTGCGCCTCACCTGGGTGGAGTACGGGGGTGGCCGGGAGCGCTCCTTCCTCCGCGCCCTGGGCCACCGCGTGACCTACGTCACCGACCTCCTGCGCACCGCCGGGGGCCACGACGTGGTGCTGGTGCAGAAGACCATCCCGCCGGCGGCGGTCTTCAGCCGCTGGAAGGCGGTGGGCGCCCGGGTGGTCTACGACTTCGACGACGCCCTGTGGGCCCGGGCGGTGACGGGGGAGCCCGCGTCCACCTGGCTCCGGCGCAGGGCCCGCTTCGAGCACGCCCTCTCCGTCGCCGACGTGGTGGTGGCCGGCTCACCCCCCCTGGCGGAGTACGCCCGGAAGCACGCCCGCCGTGTGGAGGTCATGTACCCCAGCCTGAACCGGGCCCGCTTCCAGGACGTTCCCCGGCCCCCGAAGGAGCCGGGCCGCTTGGTGGTGGGGTGGGTGGGGAACGACCAGAGCCAGGTGTACCTGCGCGCCCTCGAGCCCGTGCTCCTCGAGGTCCTCCGGGCACGGCCCTTCGTGCGTCTGGCGGTGTGCAGCTCGGTGGTTCCGGCCCTGGCCCCCGGGCTCCAGGAGCGCCTCGACTTCATTCCGTGGTCCGAGGAGGCGGAGCTGACGGCCGCCGCCTCCTTCGACGTGGCCGTCTCCCCGCTGGGCTCGGAGGAGTGGAGCCGGGCCCGGGGCGGGCGCGTGTCGGTGCTCCTGTCCATGGCGTGCGGGGTGCCCGTGGTGGCGGCGCCGGGGGGTGGGGTGAGGGAGCTGGCGGGGGAGGACGGAGGCGTCCTCTTCGCCGACGACCCCGACGCCTGGCGCAACGCCCTGGGCCGCCTCCTGGACGACGCCGCCGAGCGGGACCGCGTGGGGACTCGGGCGCGCGCGCTCATCGACGGGAGGATCTGGGCCGACGTCCAGTACCCGCGCCTGAAGGAGATCCTCTTCGGGGACTGACGGGGCTCAGGTGGCGCTGCTGTCCGCCCGGTAGTAGCGGTAGTAGTACCCGTACCCGTACCCCGAGCCGTAGTACTTCCCGCGCCCGGCGTAGTCCACGTCGTTGAGGACGACGCCGGCGATGGGCGCCCGCACCGCCTCGAGCTGCTCCTGGGCGTAGCGCAGCGCGCCCTTCTCCGTGGCGCCCGCCCGAGCCACCAGCACCACGCCGTCGGCGGAGGCGCCCAGCACCGCGGCGTCGGTGACCAGGTTCAGGGGCGGCGAGTCCAGGATGACGATCTCGTACTGCTTCCGCAGCGACGCCAGCAGCTCCTTCATGCGCCGGGACCCCAGCAGCTCGGAGGGATTCGGGGGCAGCGTCCCCGTGGCCAGGAAGTGCAGCGCACGGCCCTCGCCCACGTCCACCTCGTGGAGGGAGCCCTCCAGCGTGGCCGACCCCATGAGGAGGTCGGTGAGGCCCGGCTCCTTGGGGGTCTCGAAGACCCTGTGCACGATGCCGCGGCGGAGGTCGCAGTCGATGAGGAGCGCCTTGGTGCTCTGCTGCGCCAGCGTGATGGCCAGGTTCGCCGCGGAGGTGGACTTGCCCTCGCCGGGCCCGGGGCTGGTGAGAACCAGGAGGCGGGGCGGGTTGTCCAGGTCCAGGAAGGTGATGTTGGTGCGGAAGGCCCGGTACGCCTCGGACACGGGGTTCCCCACGTCGTGGCGCGTCACCAGGCGGTCGCTCACGGCGCGCTCGCGCTTCAGGAAGCCCTTCCCGTTGGACCGGGCCACGCCCTTGATGCGCGGGATCATGGCCAGCACCGGGAGGTCGGTGATCCGCACCACCTCGTCGCGGGAGTGGATGGTCTCGTCCATGTAGTCCCGCGCCGCCGCCACCGACACGCCCACCACCAGGCCGAAGACCAGCGCCAGCACCATGCTCCGCGCCCGCCGGGGACGGATGGGTCGCACCGGGAGGATGGCCTGGTCCACCACGCGCACGTCGCCGGGCTCCACGGCCTGGGCGATCTCCGCCTCCTTGAGGCGGTTCTGGAGCAGCGTGAAGACCTCCTCCAGGACCTCCTTCTGCCGCGTGAGGCGCGCCTCCTGCACCGCCTTCTCCGGGATCAGCTCCAGCTCGCTGCCGAAGCGCTCCAGGTTGTCGTCCATGGTGGAGAGGCGGTTCTCCAGGCTGGTGCGGTAGTTCCGCGCGAGCTGGTAGAGCCGGTCCTCGAGCTGCTGGATGGAGCGCTGCAGGCCCACCATGTCCGGGTGGTTGGGCGTGCGCCGCGTCGCCATGTCCGCCCGGTCCGCCTCCAGGCGGTTCAGGTCGGTCATGAGCTCGGTGACCGCCTGGTTCTGGAGGAAGGTGGGGAAGCCCGCCAGGCGCCGGAACGCGTCCCGGGACGCCTCCAGGTCGTCGGAGCTCCGGGCGGCGTCGATCTGGCTGAGAAGCTCCTCCAGCGTCGACAGGTCGGCGGCCAGATCCTGGCGCTCGGCCTGTCCCTGGACCATGCGCCGCACCTGCTCCGAGCCCTCGGCCTGGAGGTTCACCACCTGCTCCCCCTGCTGGAACGCCAGCAGGTTGTCCTCGGCGAGTCGGAGCTGATCGGTGTAGGTGTTGATCTGGGACTGGAGGAAGTCCACCGTGCTGGTGGCCTCCGTCTTCTTGTCGTCCCGGCGCTGCTGGATGTAGAGGGACGCCACCGTGTTGGGCACGTCGCGCACCAGGCGGGGATCCTGCCCCACGTAGCTCACCGAGACCACCGAAGCCTCGCGGAAGGGGCGCCCGACGTTCAGGTGGTCCTGGAGGTTCTTCACCGCCTCGTAGAACGACTGGACCTGGAGGACGATGTCCTCGGGGAAGACGCTCCGCCCCGGCGGCGTCGGGTCCACCTCGGTGAGGGCCAGTCGCACCCCGTTGAAGAGCACCACCTCGCCACGCCGGACCACGGCGACCTCTCCGCCGGCGGCGTCGGTGACGCGGAAGCGGCCGTCCTCCTGCCGGTTGAAGGCGTACACCTCCGACTGGGCGCCCCGCCCCACCTCGAGGAGGGAGAACAGCCCAGCCCGGGACACTCCCTTCGGCTCCACCACTTGGGCCTGGAGGGAGAGGGCGTCCACCGTGGCCTCGGCCAGGCTCCGGGCCCGGAGCAGGGCCATCTCCGTCTCCACGTCGCTCCCGCGGATCACCGACGAGAGGAACTCGAGCTCGGCGACGGCACTGCGCTCCTGGTCCACGTGGATGGTGGTCTGGGCCTCGAACACCGGGGGCGCGTTCCAGACGTACCACCCCGTGCCCCCCACCACCGCCACCGTGAGGAAGCCGATGAGGAGGAGGTTGCGACGAACCAGGTTCACCACGTCGCGCAGGTGGAGGTCCCCGTCGGACGACGTGCGCGGGGACGGGCGGGTCTGGGGGCCGTTCGCCTTCATGGCCTACCGGCTGGTGATGACGTAGATGTTGGCGATGATGGAGGCGATGCCCACCAGCGACGAGAAGTTCCGGGAGAACCAGGAGCGCTTGCCCACCAGGATCTGGTCGCCGGACCGGATGCCCGCCTCCGCGATGCTCTGCGTGCCGCTCAGGTTGGTGCGGAACGAGGCCCCTTCGCGGAGGAGCCGGATGTCCTCGGCGTTGCCGTCGGGGGTCAGTCCCTGGGCCCGGGCGATGAGGTCGGCGATGCTCTGGGTGGCGTCGACCGTGTACTGACCGGGCACCCGGACCTCGCCCAGCACCACCACCCGGCGCAGCAGCGTCACGTTCACCGCCGTGTTCACCAGGTACTCGGCGTACTCCTCGGTGAGCTGCTCCCGGAGACGGTCCGGGGAGATCCCCACCACCTGGCGGCGCCCCAGGAGGGGGAGGATCACCGAGCCGTCCTCGTCCACCTGGAACTCCCCGGAGAGGTCGTCCTCCCTCCAGATCGCCACCCGGATGACGTCGCCCGGGAGGAGGGAGTTGGACTCGGACGTGACCGGAGGGGCGTCCTGGGCGGAGGCGCCTGCCGGCACGAGGGCCAGGAGGGCCAGGATGAGCAGGAAGGTCCTCTTCATGGGGCTCCGCGCCCCGAGGGATGGGCGCGTGGGAGGCGAAGAATCGGGAAAACGTCCAAGACTGGAAGTCTAGCCCCGGCCCAGGGGGGGGGCAAGCCGAAGTCCCCGTCTTTCTTGGACTTTCGGTTGACGGTGCTCGACGCCGGTGGGTAGCTTTCCCACGCCTTATTCCCGAGCGGCCCGCGAACCCTTGGACGCACTCTTCGGAACCGTTTTCATCGCCCTCGGCGCGCTGGCCTACCGGTACCTGGTCCGGCGAACCGACGACGCCCTGCACCCCCTGGGCGTCTTCGTCGTCCTATGGCTCGGGATCTTCGGGTTCGCCCACTTCGGCGTGCCCCGCACCTACGACGAGCCCTACTACGCCGAGCCCTTCAACACCCTCACCTACCTGGTGGTGGTGGGCTCGCTCCTCACCTTCGCCCTGGGCTTCTGGCTCGTGGACCCCGGCGCCGAGCGCCTGGACCGGGGGCGCATCCGGTTCCGCATGGAGGAGGGAATCTCCTGGCCGCGCCTGCGGGCCATCACGGTGGTGCTGTTCGTGGCCGCCAGCGCCATGACGGCGTACTTCGTCCAGCGGGCCGGGGAGATCCCCCTCTTCTCTCCCCGTATCGACGACCTCCGGCTCGTCTTCAAGCTTCCCCTCCTCGGGTACGTCTACGACCTCCACTACGCCGTGGCTCTCTTCGCCACCATGATCGCCGTGCGGGTGGAGGGATGGTGGCGAAAGGCGTTCTGGTTCGGCGTGGCCGCCGCCAGCGTCTTCCAGCTCATGTTCGCCGGCGTGCGGGTCAGCCCCATGACCGCCATGGCGTGGGCCTTCGTCTACCTCTTCTACATGGGCGCGCGGGTGCGCCTGAGGCAGCTCGTCCTGGCGGTGGTGGCCGCCGCCACCGTCTTCGGGGTCATCGAGGGGTATCGGCGCACCATGTACGTGGTGAACCCCGCGCTGGTGAACCCCCGGCTGGACCTGGGTCCCGCCGCCACCGTCTGGGCCCACACCGCCGCCGGGTTCAAGAACCTCCAGTACACGCTGGAGCGCGGGGCGAGTCCCCTGAACATGGGCCTCAACAGCTACGACCTGCCGAAGACGCTGGCGCCCTCCGCGCGCGCGGTGGACGACCAGCTCAGCTACATGTACGGCACCCACAACACGCCCACCTTCCTCTCCATCCTCTACTTCGACTTCGGTGTCGGCGGATTGCTGGTCATGCCCCTGGTGTACGGCGCCCTGGTGGCGTTCGTGTACCGGAGGTTCAGGGGGCGCGCCAACGTGTTCTGGCTCATCGTCTACATCGACTTCTTCCTGGCGGTGGTCCTCTCCTTCCGCACCCACCGGTTCCTCGGGAACAGTCTCATCTGGTTCGGGGGGGTGGCCGTTGTGGTCCAGCTCCTCGCAGGGCGCGGCCTGGCGGGGCGCGAGGCCCCCGAGGAGGAGGGTGTCTCCGACGGTGGGTCGCCGGACCTGGTCCCGGCGGGAGACGCCCCGCTCCCGCCGGCGCCGGCCGTGGCGGCGGACGCGTGAGCGCGCCCATCGTCCTGTACGGGGCCTCGGAGCTGGGGCGGGACGCGGTCTCCGTCTTCCACGCCCTGGAGCGGGCCGGGTCTCCCCGCCGGGTCCTGGGCTTCGTGGACGACGGCGCCGACAAGCAGGGCCGCTCCTTCCTCGACGTGCCGGTGTTGGGGACGGGCGCATGGCTCGAGGGGAGGGCGGGGGACGTGGAGGTTCTCCTCACCGTGGGAGACCCCCGCGTCCGGCGCCGCATCGCGGAGCGGCTGACGCCCGAGGGGTACCGCTGGGCCACGCTCATCCACCCCTCCGTCGTCCTCACCCCGTGGGTCGAGGTGGGGGAGGGGACCCTCGTGATGGCGGGGTGCACGTTCACCGTGGAGATTCAGGTGGGACGGCACGTGGTCCTGAACCCGGGGTGCACGGTGGCCCACGATGTCCGCGTCGGCGCGTACGCCTACCTCTCGCCCGGCGTGAACCTGGCCGGGCGGGTGGTGGTGGGGGACGGCGCCTTCCTGGGCGTGGGCGCCTCGGTCATCCCCTCACGCACCGTGGGGGCCGGCGCCTTCGTCGGCGCCGGCGCCGTGGTCACCAAGGACGTGCCCCCCGACCGGGTGGCCGCGGGCGTCCCCGCCCGGAGCCTCAAGCCCGTGGACGTGCCCTGGGCCCGCTGAGGGCCCCCCGATTCCGACCCATGCCCCCGACGGGGAGAAACGAGCGAGTGAGATGACCGTGAACCGTCGCAACCCCGACGTGGAGGGCGCCGCCGGGATGAAGGTGCCCCTTTCCAAGCCCTGGGTGGGGGACGAGGAGGCCCTTCCCGCCGCCGAGGTCATCCGCTCCGGCTGGCTCATCCAGGGCCCGCAGGTGGCGGCCTTCGAGGAGCGCTTCGCCGAGATGGTGGGGGCGCGCCACGCCATCGCCGTGAACTCGGGGTCCAGCGCCCTACTCGTGGCCATGGGGGCCCTGGGGATCGGTGCCGGCGACGAGATCGTCGCGCCCGACATGACCTTCGTGTCCACGGCCTCGGCGGCCCTCTTCCTGGGCGCGGTGCCCCGCTTCTGCGACCTGGAGATGCGGTTCTACGGCATGGACCCGGAGACGCTCGAGCGGTGGATCACCCCCCGCACCAAGGCCATCGTCCCGGTCCACTACGCCGGACACAGCGCCGAGATGGGCCCCATCCTGGAGGTCGCCGAGCGCCACGGCATCCCGGTTCTGGAGGACGCCGCCGAGTCCCACCTGGCCCGCTATCGGGAGGAGGGCTGCACGGGCACGTTGGGCCGCATCGGCATCTTCTCCTTCACGCCCTCCAAGCCCATGACCACCGGCGAGGGGGGGATGATCGTCACCGACGACGACGACCTGGCCGACAAGTGCAGGCTGTTTCGCAATTTCGGTGACAATGGCAAATTCGACTGGGCCGTCCTGGGCTTCAACTTCAGGCTCCCGGAGGCGCTGGGCGCCGTTGGGCTCGCGCAGCTGGAGCGGCTCGAGGAAGCGGTACGCCGTCGCCGGGCCATCGCCGCGCGCTACAATGAGGCGCTGACGGGACGCCCCGGCCTCATCACTCCCTCGGAGCGGCACCCCCTGGACGCGAACTACCAGCTCTACACGCTGCGTTTCACCGGCGAGGACGGGAGCCCGACCCGCGACCAGGTCCGCGCGGGCTTGGCGGCACGAGGCGTCTCCAGCCGGGTCTACTACCCGGCCCTCCACCACCAGGGCGTCTTCGCCGCCCACGGCCCCTTCGACCCCTCCGACTACCCCAACGCCGTGGCGTACGAGCGCACGGCGCTATCTTTGCCCATCTTCCCCACCCTGAGCGGGGACGAGCAGACCTACGTCATCGAGAGCCTGATCGCCGTCCTGGACGGCACGGGAACGAGCGCATGAGCGATTTGAAGGTGGGTGGGGCGGCGCCCCTCCTGGAGGGGCACAAGGTCCTCATCACCGGGGGGGGCGGCTTCATCGGCGCGGCCCTGGCCGAGCGCCTGGTGGACCACAACGAGCTGATCCTCTTCGACCGGACCTTCGAGGGGTGCAGCGCGGCCTTGAGCACGGCGTGGGGTCGGCCCAACGTCCGCACCGTCGAGGGCGACATCCTGGACGCCGGGGCGGTGAAGGCTGCCGCCTCGGACGCCGACGTGGTGGTGCACCTGGCGGCCATCGTGGGCGTGAAGAACGTGCTCACCCGCGGCAAGGAGACGGTGGAGACCAACTTCCTGGGGACGTCCCACGTCCTGAAGGCCCTGGAAGGCCGGGACGACCTCCACCGGGTGGTCTACTTCTCCACCTCCGAGGTGTTCGGGATGAACTCCTTCCGGGCCGGGGAGGAAACGCCCGCCTCGGTGGGCCCGGTGAGCGAGGCGCGCTGGACGTACTCCATCGCCAAGCTCGCCGGCGAGCACCTGGTGCACGCATACCACCGGGAGATGGACATGCCCACGGTCATCGTGCGCCCGTTCAACGTCTTCGGCCCCCTGCGCCTGGGGGACCACGCCATGCTCCGCTTCATCCTGGCCGCGCTCAGGGGCGCGGACCTGGAGGTGCACGGCGACGGCACCCAGATCCGCTCCTGGTGCTACGTCGACGACTTCCTGGACGCCCTCCTGCGCACCCTCACGTCGCCGCGGGCCGTGGGAGAGACGTTCAACATCGGGAACTCCCGGAACACGGTGACCATCTACGAGCTGGCCCAGCGCGTCATCCGGCTCCTGGAGTCGCCGTCGAAGGTGCGCTTCGAGGCCATCGACTTCTCCGACATCGACGTCCGCGTTCCCCGCCTGAGGAAGGCGGAGGAGCTGCTGGGGTACCGGCCCAAGGTGGAGCTGGACGAGGCCATCGTCCGCACCGCCGACTGGTACCGGAAGCACCTGGAGCACGTCGACCCGGAGGCCGCTCCGACGGGAGCCGGGGCCCGCGTGGCGGGATGAGCCGGTGATCGGGGACATCCTCCTCTTCGGGGGCGTCGCCGCCCTGGTCTCCTGGGTCCTCTCCCGGGTGGCCATCGGCGTCCTCCCCCGGGTGGGCCTGGTGTCGGCCCCCGATCCCAACCACCCCCGCCCGGTCCCCGTGGGCGGCGGCATCGCCATCTGGCTCACCCTCGGGGGGGTCCTGGTGGCCCTGGTGGCCACGGGCCACGACGTGAGCGGGGTGGGCTTCCCCCTGGTGGGCGCCTCCCTCCTCTTCGTGGCCGGCGTCTGGGACGACGTGCGCCTCCTGGACCCCCGCACCAAGCTCCTCATCCAGTTCGGCGCCGCCGCCGCCATGGTCATCGGCGGGGTGACGTTCCCCCTCGGGGACGGCCTGGAGTGGGTGGCGGTGCCGCTGACCATGCTCTGGTTCGTGGGCGTCTGCAACGCCTTCAACCTCATCGACAACATGGACGGCATGCTCCCGGGGGTGTCCGCGGTGGCGGCCGCGTTCGTGGGGATCTTCGCCTACGTCACCGGGCGCCCCGAGACGGCGCTCATCTCGTGGGTGGTGGCGGGGGCCGTCCTGGGCTTCCTGCCGTCCAACCTGCCCCCGGCGCGCATCTTCATGGGCGACGCGGGCTCCATGTTCCTGGGCTTCCTCCTGGCGGGACTGGCCATCGGCGAGAGTTGGGCGGGGCTGACCCAGCTCGCGTTCACCATCCTGGCGCCTACGCTGCTGCTGGCGGTGCCCATCTTCAACACCACGTTCGTCACGGTCACGCGGAAGCTGTCGGGCGTTCCCCTCTCCAGGGGGAAGGCGGACCACATCAACTACCGCCTTCTCGCCCACGGGATGAGCCGCGGCCGCACCCTGGCGGCGGTCTACGTCCTTTCCGCGGTCTCGGGCACGGTGGGTGTGCTGGTCATCACGTCGACACCCCGGGCCTACGCCGTCGGCGCCTCCCTCTTCCTCATCCTCCTCATGTACCTGGGCGTGTTCCTGTACGAAGGGCGCACGCAGGACTTCGAGCGCCAGTTCCACGTGGCCAAGGAGAAGCCGGGCTGGGAGGAGTCGCCGTACTACCGGTGGGTGATCCGGGTGCTGGCCATGGCCGGCGACGTGGTGCTGGTCTTCGCCGCCATGTACCTGGCCTTCTACCTGCGCTTCGACGGGGCCGTCCCCGACGACCAGCTCTCCAACCTGACGCTGGTCCTCCCGTACATCCTCGTGTTCCGCGTGGGCCTCGCCCTCTTCTTCGGCGTCTACGAGACGCAGTGGCGCCTGGGGCTGGCCTCCGACGGCGTGCGCCTGGTGGGGACCGTGGTGCTGGGGTCGCTCCTGTTCACCGCCCTCCTCTTCATCCTCCGCCCGCCTTCCTTCCCGCGGACCGTGGTGGTCCTGGAGGGGCTGCTGTCGCTGGTCTTCTTCGGGCTCACCCGCGTGGGCGTGCGCGCCCTGGGCGAGGTGACGTCCCGGGAGTGGGGCAGCCGGCAGGGCCGGCGCACCATCATCGCCGGCTCCGCCGACGGGGCGCTGACCGTGTTCCGCCACCTCCGTAACCGGGTGGGCCCCGGGTACCAGGTCATCGGCTTCGCCGACGACGACCCGACGGCTCATCGGAGCCTGGTGGGCGGCGTCCGCGTGCTGGGGCCCGCGTCGCGGATCCCCGCGCTGGCCCGCCTCTACGACGCCGAGCACGTCATCTTCTGCTTCCCCTACATGGCGGACCAGGAGCTCCGGGGCCTCGTGGCGAGCGTCCTCGAGGCCGGGCTCACCGCCGAGGTGGCGCGCGTGGACGTGGTGCCGGCCCAGGCCTGGCTGACCCGCCACCCCGAGGCCGTGACGCTTGTGGAGGTGGCCCCGCCCCTGGCGAGCGGGTGAGGCCGGTCCCCGGGCGACTCCGCTCCGTCGCCCTGCTGGGCGGCGGCACCCTCCTGGCCGCGGTCTTCGGTCTCCTCTTCCAGGCGCTCCTGTCGTACTGGTTCGGCGCCGGCGCCGAGACCGACGCCTGGTTCATGAGCCTGAGCATCTACGCCTTCCTCGGGAAGTTCCTGATGCTCACCAACGTGAAGGCGCTGGCGCTCCCCGTGTACCGACGCCTCCAGGCCGCCGAGCCGGCGGCGGCGGTGCGCCTTGAGCGCCGGCTCCTCCTCTGGCTGGGGGTGGGGACGGGCGCGCTCTCGGCGCTCCTGGTGTGGGGCGCGCCCCTGGTGGTGGACGCGCTGGCGCCGGGCTATGCGGGGGCGCAGCGCGACCTCACCGTGACGCTGGTGCGTATCCGCACGCCGGCGCTGGCCTTCCTGGCGGTGAGCACCGGCGGGCTCGTCGCTCTGGAGGCGGCCCACCGTTTCGGTGTGACGGTCTCTGCGCAGAAAGTGGTGCCCGCCGCGGTGAGCCTCGCTCTCCTGGCCGTGGTGGCCGACCGCTTCGGCATGGTGGGCGTGGGGTGGGCGGGGCTGGCGGGAGGCGTGGCGGGGGGCGTGGTGGCGCTGGCGGCCATGGCGCCGCTCCTCCGGCGCGGCGCTCCCCCGCCCAGCCGCGACGGCGCGGCGCAGGCCGACCTCGAGCTCCGCCGCATCGGCGGGCAGTGGCTCAGCTTCAGCGGGAGCAACGCCGCCACCTTCGTGGGGGAGTGGGCCTTCCGCGTGTCCGCCTCCCTCCTGCCCGTGGGCCTGTTTTCCGCGGTGCTCTACGGGCGCATGGTCCACGACCTCCTCCACGCGGCGGTGAACGACTCGGCCCAGACGGTGAGCCTCCCCCGCTTCGCCGCCGCCGCCGCCGAGGCCGGGCCGGGAAGCGCCGAGGCGGACGCGGTGGCCCGGGTGGGCGGCCAGCTCCGCGACGGGCTGGGCATGCTGGCGGCGGCCACGGTGCCGGCGGCGGCCTTCGTGGCCCTCACCGCGCCGTGGACGGTGGCGCTCCTCTTCGGGCGGGGACGCTTCCTCCAGGACGGCATGCTGGACCCCGCCGCGGTGGCGCTCCGGATCTTCGCGCTGGCGTTCCTCGTCCAGGGGCTGAACCAACTCCTCTTCTCGGCGGCCTTCGCCTCCTCCCGGAGCGAGCTCGTGAACCGTGTCCAGATCGCCGGCCACCTGGTGCGGGCCGCGGTCCTCGTGCCCGCGGTGCTGGCGTTCTCCTACGTGGGGTTGGTGGGGGCCCAGGTGGCCATGAACCTCCTCGTGCTGGCCCTCCTCCTCTCGTTCTCGCCACCCCAGTGGGGCCTCCGCCCCCGGGCGGCCCTCCGGAGCCTGGCCGGGCCGGCGGGGCGGGGGGTGCTCGTGGCCACCGGCGTGGCCGCCGCCCTCCACGCCCTGGCGGCCCCGCGCCTCCCCGATCCCCTGTCCGTCACCACGGGGGCCCGCCTGGGCGTATTGGCGGCGGCGGGCGTCGGGTGGGTGGTGCTGGTGGGGGGGCTGTCGGCGGCCATGGGGGTGCCGGCGGCCCGGCTGGCCCTCGCCCGGCTGCGGCGTGGCGCGCCGGCGGCCGTCGCGGTCCTGCTCCTCGCCGTGCCCGGGCCCGGCCATGCCCAGGTGGCGGGCGGGGCGCTCCTCCCGTCGGACCACTGGTCCCGTGCGGTCCTGGAGATCCTGGAGGCCCGGGGCGGCGTCCCCGTGGGGAGCGCCACCGCCGGGCCGTCTTCGGGGACGGGGGTGGACCGGCTCCTGTCCGGAGCCGGCGCGCCCTGGGCGGGCGACGCCCTGCGGGCCTTCCGCCATGAGGTGGCTGGTCCGGGCCCGTGGGGCGTGGCGGGCGTGGCCGAGGCGGGCGGCACGGGCGTGGAGGGGGCGGGGGAGGAGACCTTCGGCGCCTTCGTGGGAGGGAGCCTGCGCCTGGGGGAGGGCGGCGGACGCCTCTTCGCCCACGTGGCCGCCGAGACGGGGAAGGGCGACGACCTCCGTGGCCTGGTGCGGGGCGGCGTGGGCGTCCGGCTCGGGCCCTTCGCCGTGCAGGCGGGGCGGGAGCGCCTCCAGCTCGGCGGCGGGGCCGGCGGAGGGCTGGTCCTCTCGGCGGGCGTCCCCCTGGACGGCGTGCTCCTCACCACCCCCGAGCCCTTCGCCGCCGGCTTCCTGGGCCCCCTGTCCCTCACCGCCGGTGTCTTCCCCATGGGGCGCTACCAGGCGGTGGCCGACCCGTGGTTCGCCCTGCTCCGGGTCGCCGCCCACCCGGCGCCCTGGCTCGAGGTGGGGATGAGCCGTGCGGCGCTGGTGGGGGGCACCTTCCCCGGCGGCTCGGTGCCCTACGACCCCGTGGAGTATCCACCGGACCGCTCCTCCCTCTCCCCCGGGGACCTGTTGGGCATGCTGGTGGGGCGCGTCACGGGCTTCGACAACCAGGTGGGGGCCTTCGACGTGCGGGCCTCGCTGAGCGCGTTGGGCGTCCCGGCGCTGGCCTACGGGGAGCTGGGGCTGGAGGACAAGGACCGCTCCTGGGGCGACGGCGCCGTCCTCGCCGGCGTCCTGGTGGCGCCGTCGCCCCGCCTCCCCCTGGGCGTGCGCTACGAATACGCGGCCTTCGGAGATCCTGCCCGGTGGTGCGGGTGGTGCGACACCCTGCCGGCGTACTGGTACCGCCATACCCGCTTCCAGGGCGGCTGGCAGGTGGAGGGGGACCTCCTGGGTCATGCCCTGGGCGGGTACGGCCTCCAGCACCTGGTCGGGGTCACGGCCTTCGATCCAGGGCTCCGCTTCCAGGCGGAGGTCACCGGGGGACGCCTCCGCCGGGACCGGTGGAACCTCCTGGAGGAGGAGCGGCCGGGGTGGGCCACCTGGGTGGGGGCGCGCCTCCGCTGGCGGGGCCGCGGTGGCACCGAAGCGCGGCTTGAGGCGCGCACCGAGCGGGGCGCCGCGGGGTGGTCCACCGGGCGGCTCCGCCTGTCCCTGGCGCGTCTCCTGGGGCCCTGACCGACCCTCCTCGGGGGAAACATCTGTGTGCAATTCAAAAAAACGCGTTGACCGGACGAGGCGGGGTCCGGTATCTTCGGGCAGTGTCCATCGGGCGAAAAGCCCCGTACCACTTGCCGAAGGAGCCCGCATGGTTCGGTCGGCCGCGGCCGTGCTCGCCGCTCTGATTCTGTCCGGTTTCGTCGCGGTCCAACAGGTGGCCACCCACACGGTGGCCGCCGGGGACACGCTGTGGGACCTGGCGCAGCGCTATTACCAGAACCCCTTCGACTGGCGCCGCATCTGGGAGGCCAACCGCGCCCAGGTGACGGACCCCAACCTCATCGAGCCGGGCTGGGTCCTCACGATCCCCGGCCGGGACGCCGAAGTGTCGGAGGTCACCGTCACGCCGCCGGCACAGCCCCCGTCCATGGGTGGGGCCATCCGCGACGAGCGGACGGTCTTCTTCCAGGACACCTCGGTGATGCGCGCGGGCGTGGTCCGCACCGAGGACGCGCTGTACCTCACGGTGCCACGGGACCTGGTGTACTCGGCGCCCTGGATGGTGCCCCTGGGCCAGGAGCCGGCGTCGCTGGGCGTGATGGAGGGCTTCGCCGGAGGCACCGACCGCTCGGAGACGCCCCGCGGGTGGGACCGGGTCCACCTGGTCTTCTCCGGGGAGGCCCCGGCGGTGGGCACCCAGCTCCTCAGCTTCCGCGTGACCAAGACCATCGAGCGCGTGGGCCAGGTGGCCACGCCCACGGGCGTGCTGACGGTCAGCGAGGTGGAGGGCCCGGAGGCGGTGGCCATCGTCACGAAGGAGTTCGACCTGGTGAGGCTGGGCGACCTCCTCGCCCCCCTGCCCAGCTATCGGCTCCGGCCGGGTGAGTCGGCGCAGGTGGTCGCCGGCGGAGGGGAGGCCATGGTCATGGGCTTCGCGGGGCCCAGCGAGCTGCACCCCATCGGCTCGGTGGCCTTCCTCGACCAGGGCTCCGACGACGGCGTGGCCGTGGGCGACGAGTTCGTCTACGTGAACCAGCTCGCCGGCCACGACCAGGTGGAGGGCCGGCTCCAGGTGGTGGGGGTGACGGCCGGCACCTCCGCGGCGCGCATCGTCGCCATGGACGACGAGGTCTTCCGCCAGGGGGTGGTGGTGCGCCTGGCGCGGAAGATGCGCTAGGACCACCAGCGGCCTTGAACCCGAGGACCCGCATCCCCCGCCGAGGCGCCGAGAGGCGAAGCGGCGGGGGATGCTCACGCATGGGCGGCAACGACACGACATGACCGACAAGCGACGAGTGCTGGTCACGGGGGGAGCCGGGTTCATCGGCAGCCACGTGGCCGAGGCGTATCTGGCCCGCGGGGCCGACGTCTGGGTGGTGGACGACCTCTCCTCGGGGAAGCGCGCCAACGTGCCCGCCGGGGCACGGTTCGTGGAGCTGGACGTCCGCGACCCGGAGCTGCGGGACCTCTTCCGCGAGGTGCGCTTCGACCTGGTGAACCACCACGCGGCCCAGATCGACGTCCGCGTCTCGGTGGCCGACCCGGCCCGGGACGCCGGGATCAACGTCATGGGCCTGCTCAACGTGGCCGAGGGCGCGCTGGAGGTGGGGACCCGGCGCGTGGTCTTCGTCAGCAGCGGGGGCGTGGTGTACGGCGAGCCCGAGGAGGTTCCCACCCCGGAGACGGCGCCCAAGCTCCCCCTCTCGCCGTACGGCGTGACCAAGCTGGCGGGGGAGTTCTACCTCCACTACTACAGCCGCGTCCAGGGCCTGGAATACGTCGCCCTGCGGTACTCCAACGTGTTCGGCCCCCGCCAGGACCCCCATGGGGAGGCGGGTGTAGTAGCCATCTTCTGCAACCGGCTTCTGGGTGGCGAGCCCCTGACCATCTTCGGCGACGGCGAACAGACCCGGGACTACGTCTTCGTGCGCGACGTGGTGTCCGCCAATATGCTCGCCTCCGACGTGGAGGTGGGTGGGGGCGGGGGTCTCGACGCCTTCGCCTTCAACGTGGCGACGGGCGTGGGGACCAGCGTCGTGGGCCTCGCCGACGCCCTGGAGCGGGTGGCGGGCCGGAGCCCCGGCCGGGACTTCCGCCCGGCGCGCCCCGGAGAGCTGCTGCACAGCACCTTGAACACGGCCCGCATCCGCGCCGCCGGCTGGAGCCCCGCCTTCTCGCTGGAGGAGGGCCTTCGCCAGACCTACGAGCACATCGCGTCCCAGAGGGGAGACCCGCAGGCATGACCCCGGCGTCCATGACGTTCCTTCTCCAGGCCCGGTCTCCCCAGACCGTCGCGGACATGATCCTCGGGGCCACGCTCCCCACCGTGGTCGTCCTCCTCGTGCTGGCCGCGTTCTCCCTGGCGTCGTGGTGGCTCATCTTCCACAAGTGGAAGCAGTTCCGCGAGGTCCGCGTCCAGGGGGACGAGTTCCTGGCCCACATGGAGCGGGCCCAGCGGCTGGAGGACGCCTACAAGGCCATCCTCTCCCTCCCCGAGTCGCCCTACGGCCGCGTGTTCCGCCAGGGGGTGAACTTCTTCAGCGAGCTTCGCCCCGGGGCGCTGCGCCAGGGCGCGCCGCCGTCGCAGGGCCTCTCCCTCACCCAGCTCGAGGCGCTCCGCCTGGTGCTGGAGAAGGAGGAGGCGGAGGAGCGGGACGAGCTGGCCCGGGGGCTCACGTGGCTCGCGGTCATCGGCTCCGTGTCGCCCCTCATGGGTCTCCTGGGCACCGTCATCGGCGTGATGAACGCCTTCCTGGGCATCACGGCCGCCGGCTCCACCAACATCGGCGCCGTGGCGCCGGGGGTGGCCGAGGCCCTCATCACCACCGTGGCGGGCCTCTTCGTGGCCATTCCCGCCGTCATCGCGTACAACCACTTCGTGGGCCAGCTCAACCTGGTCACCGGCGAGCTGGAGGGCTTCTCCAGCGAGTTCATCGGAACGCTGGCCCGTGAGGGACGGGTATGAGCCTGGGACGGCGCCGCGGAAACAGGGGGGACCTGCCCCTCAACGCCGAGATCAACGTCACCAGCCTCGTGGACGTGGCCTTCACCCTGCTGGTGATCTTCATCATCACGGCACCGATCCTGCAGGGAGGGATCGAGGTGGACGTCCCGAAGGCGGACGTCCAGCCCCTCACGGCCCGGGACAAGCCGTTCTTCGTCACGGTGGCGCGGGACGGGCGGGTGTACATCGAGGAGACGGAGACCACGGTGGAGGAGTTCGAGAGCGGCTTCAACCAGCTCGCCGGCAACGTGGAGCACGTCTACCTCCGCGCCGACAGCCTGGCCGACTACGGGCCCGTGCTCAAGGTCATCGCGACGCTGGCCCGGAGCGAGAAGAAATGGTCCCTGGTGGGCGAGCCCTACCACGGGCGGTAGCGAAACATGCGACCCCACGACCCCTTCGACCGGAAGTCCCTGGCCGCCTCGGTGGGCGTCCACGCGGGGGTCCTGTTGCTGGCGGTCCTGGGCTCCGCGTCGGCGCGCCCACCCCTGGAGTTCGTGTCGTACCAGGTGGAGATCGTGTCTCCTCCGCCGGCGGCGCAGGCCGACGTGGTGGCCCCCGCCCAGCAGGAGCTGGTGGTGGAGCGCCCCGACCCCGAACCGCCCCAGCCGGAGGAGCAGAAGGCCCCGGTGGTGGAGGAGAAGCCCAAGCCCAAGCCCGCCGAGCCCCAGCCCAAGGCCCGGGTGGAACAGCCCAAGGAGGCCGCGGAGGAGGCCAAGCCCGCCACCTCCACCGAGAAGCCCGCGGAGGAGAAGCCCCGGGAGAGCGGCGAGGGGATCAACGTGCGCATGGAGGGGCTGCGCCGGGATTTCCCGGTGTATTACCAGAACATCATCACCCAGATCAACCGGTGCCTCCGCTGGCGCGGCGCCGGGAACTGGGCCACCACGGTCTATTTCGTCATCCGCCGGGACGGCACGGTGACGGACCTGGACGTGGTGAGGCGCTCGGGGAACGCCACCTTCGACTTCGAGGCCATGGGGGCGGTGGAGTGCGCCGGAAAGGGGCGCTTCGGGCCCCTCCCGGAGGACCTCCCCTGGGAGATCCTCCCCGTCCAGTTCGAGTTCAAGCCCCCCGGCCGCGAGGACGCCGTCCTCGGCGCGGGTCCCACTCTCAGCGCAGGAAAGGCGGCAGCACGGTGATGAGCGAAACGAGGAACGGGGCGGCGGGGGCGCGGCGGGGATTCCTCCTGGCCGTGGCCGGCCTGGCGGCGCTGGCGGGACACGCGGACGCCCAGCAGCGCGACTCCATCCCCGGCGTGACGCTGGGGTTGGTCTACGAGACGGCGTACTCCCCGGCGCTGGCCCTCAAGCCCTTCTCGGGCCGCTTCGGCGGCGGGGGCGTGGCGGCCCAGGTGGAGGCCATCATCGGCCGGGACCTGCGCTACTCCGACCGCTTTCAGGTCATGGACTCCCTTCCCGCCGCCCTCCTGGGCGAGGGGATCGACTACACGCTGTGGGATCGGCTGGGCGCCGTCTGGCTCCTCACCGGCCAGGTCGAGGGCGCCGGCGACGGCTTCGTCCTCGTCCTCGAGCTCCACGACGTGGTGTACGGCGAGGTGGAGGAGCGGGGGCGCTTCCGCCTTCCCGACCCCGCCGACCCCGAGTTCCGCATGGCGGTGCACCGCGCCTCCGACCAGCTGGTCCAGTGGGCCACGGGCGAGCCGGGGATGGCCGCCAGCCGCATCGCCTTCTCCCTGGCCAACGACCAGGGCCACAAGGAGCTGTACCTCATCGACTCCGACGGCGAGAACCTCCGGCGCGTGACCAGCTACGGGTCCATCACGCTGTCGCCGACGTGGCACCCGTCGGGGGAGAGGCTCGCCTTCACGTCGTACAAGGACGGCGAGCAGCGCATCTACGAGCTGGACCTCGCCACGGGCCGGGAGAAGGTGCTCCCGGCCGTGCGCGACGGCGGCTACATCACCCCCGAGTACGCTCCCGACGGGCAGACGCTGGCCTTCACCGTCTCCGGGGGGACGCGCTCGGGCCTCTTCACCTACAACCTGGAGCGGGACTGCTGCCTGGCCCACCTCTCCGGGGGACCCCGGTGGGACGACCTGTCGCCGTCCTACTCCCCCGACGGACGCCGGCTGGTCTTCAACACCAACCGCTTCGGGACCCAGGTCCCCCAGATCATGGTCATGCCCGCCCAGGGGGGCGAGCCGGACATGGTGTCGCCCTACGAGTACGGAAGGGGCGGCTACTACTCGGCTCCCGAGTGGTCCCCGGTGAACGACCTCATCGCGTTTCACGGCGCCATCCGCCGGGGGACGTACCACATCCTGGTGGCGGACCTGAAGGACGGGGGCCGCCGCCTGAGGCAGCTCACGTGGGAGGGGAACAACGAGGACCCGAGCTGGGCCCCCGACGGGCGCCACCTGGTCTTCGTGGGGGAGCGGCGCTGGGGGTACGGGCTCTTCGTGGTGGACGTGGCCACGGGGAAGCTCCGCACCATCCTGGGAGGCAGGCGGGTCACGGTGCCTTCCTGGTCGCCGGCGCTCCGTCCGGCACGCTGATTCCGGGAGGGCTCCGACCCCAGGGGTCGCGGCCTCCGACCGTTGCGCCGCAAGGGATTGTGGCGTATATGCCAGGGGTCTTTCCACTGGCCGAAAGCACGTTACCTTCGTTGCGACGCGCCGCGTCGCCCCCTTGGCGGGCGCTCGCTTGACCGTTCAACACCGGGAGTAGGGATGATCCTCCGCCGCTTCGTCGCCCCCGTCATGGCCGCCACGCTGCTGGTCGCCGCCTGCAAGAAGGAGCCCCCTCCGCCTCCGGCACCCACCGGGCCCTCCGAAGAGGAGCTGGCCCGCCGCCGCGCCGACTCCATCGCCGCCGCCCGCGCAGCCGCCGAGGCAGCCGCCCGCGAGCGCGCGGCCGCCGAGGAGAGGGCCGCCCGCGAGCGCGCCGCCGCCGCCGCCCGCGCCACCCTCGAGGAGATGGTCTTCTTCGACTACGACAAGTCGGACATCCGCGAGGACGCGGCGGCCGTGCTGCGCCGCAAGGCGGACGTGCTCCGGGCCAGCCCCCAGGTGCAGATCCGCATCGCCGGCCACGCCGACGAACGGGGCTCCACCGAGTACAACCTGGCGCTGGGCAACCGCCGCGCCGAGGCCGTGCGTCAGTTCCTGGCGGGCTTCGGCCTCCCCGAGAGCCGCTTCGCCATCATCTCCTACGGGGAGGAGCAGCCGTTGGAGCGGGCGTCCAACGAGTCGGCCTGGGCGCGCAACCGCCGGGCCGAGTTCCAGATCACGGCGGGTGCCAACGCCATCAACCCGCCCATGTGATCCACGCTGACCGGTTCGGCCTCCCCTCCCCCGCCGGCGCGGGGGAGGGGGGCCCGGGATGACGACGATGCGCAAGGATTCCGCGGCGGCCCGCGTCCTCCTGACGGCGGCCGCTGTCCTCATGGTCGGTGGGTGCGCCACCAAGGGCGACCTCCGCAACGTCCAGCTCGAGATCCGCGCGCTGGCGGCGCGGCAGGACTCGCTCATGCGCGAGCTGCGCCGCGAGACCCTCTCCACGCAGGACTCGGTGCGGGGCCAGTCCCTCCAGCTCTTCGACTTCCGCGGCGAGATCTTCCGCCAGCTTCGCGAGATCACCGACGGCATCGCGCGCCTGGAGGCCCTCTCGGGTGAGAACCAGCGGGGCATCGCCGGCGTGCGCGACCAGCTCGCCAACCTGCGGCGCCTTCCCGCGGGCCAGCCTTCCGCCGAGGGGGCCGATCCCTCCGGGGCCGTGACCGAGAGCCCCGGCCAGGTGACCGGCGGCGACGCCGAGGGCATCTTCAACGCGGCGGTGAGCGCGTTCAATCGCGGCACCTACGCCACGGCCCGAACGGCCTTCCAGCAGTTCCTCCAGGCGTACCCCTCCCACCGCCTGGCGCCCGACGCCCACTACTACCTGGCCGACATCCTCGTCCAGGACGACCGCATCGAGGACGCCCTCGAGGCGTTCCAGCAGATCCCCGCCCTCTTCCCCACCGCGGCCAAGGTGCCCGACGCCATGTACCGCGTCGCGCTCCTCCAGATCGAGCTGGGCCGCTCGAACGATGCCCGGTCGACGCTCCAGAGGATCGTCAACACGTATCCGGGCACCGGCGTGGCCATGCTGGCGGAGGAGAAGCTCCGCGAGATCCGGTAGGCCGACGCCATGCGCTGCCCCGACTGCGACGCCACCGACAACCGGGTGGTGGACACCCGGGCCAGCCGGGGTGGCCGAGCCGTCCGCCGGCGCCGCGAGTGCACGGTGTGCGGCGCCCGCTTCACCACGTACGAGTACGTGGAGGAGCGGCCCATCCAGGTGCTGAAGCGCTCGGGGAACGTGGAGGACTTCGACCGGGGCAAGCTCCTCGCCGCCGTGCGCACGGCGTGCGCGAAGCGCCCGGTGTCGGCGTCGGCCATGGACGCCCTGGTGGACGACATCGAGGACGCGCTGTCGCGCTACGCCGGCGTGGAGGTGCCCTCGGTGAAGCTCGGCGAGCTGGTCATGGAGCGTCTCCGCGGCCTGGACCGGGTGGCCTACGTCCGCTTCGCCTCCGTGTACCGGAACTTCCAGGACGCGGGTGAGTTCCAGGAATTCGTGGACGAGATGACCCAGAGGCAGGAGCGGGAGGCCCTCCGGAAGATCCAGGAGGAGCTCCCCTTCTGACGGAGCCCACCGGGCCCCACCCGCGCCACCGCCCATGAATCGAACCCCATGACCCGCCACCGCAACGCACGAGGGGAGATGCCGTTCCTCGACCATCTCGAGGAGCTGCGGTGGCGCATCTTCTGGTCGCTGCTCGCCATCACCATCGGCGCCGTCATCGGGTTCGCCGTGGTGTACTACTTCGAGGTCCTGGAGCTCCTCATCGCGCCCATCCGCGCGGCCCGGAACGACCCGGACTTCCGCCTCATCTACCTGTCGCCCGCCGACCCCTTCTTCATCAAGCTCAAGCTGGGGATCGTGCTGGGGGTCATCCTGGCGTTCCCTGTCGTGGTGTACCAGGTCTGGTCGTTCCTCTCCCCGGCCCTGGAGAAGCACGAGAAGCGGGCCATCGTCCCCGCGCTCTACCTGGGGCTCGTCCTCTTCGTGGGGGGCGTGGCCATGGGGTACTACGCGGCCCTCCCGGTGACGCTGGAGTTCTTCCAGGCCTTCGAAGGCGAGTCCATGGCGGAGCAGCTCGAGATCACGAAGACGCTGGCCTTCGTGACCAAGATGCTCCTTGCCTTCGGCGTGGTCTTCGAGCTTCCCGTCGTCGTCATGGTGCTCACCGCCCTCGGGCTGGTCACCCCCGAGTTCCTCCGCTCCAAGCGGCGGCACGCGGCGGTGGCCATGACCGTGCTGGCCAGCTTCATCACGCCCGGAGACGTCATCACGCTCACGGTGATGATGATGATCCCCCTCATCCTCCTCTACGAGATGTCCATCTTCCTCTCCGCGGGCATCGTGCGGCGCCGGCGGAACCGGGAGAAGGAGCAGGAGATGGAGCACAGCATCCACCCTCCGGAAGGGACGGTGGAAGCCGGATGAGGCGGCTCCGCGGGGTGGGGTGGGTGGCGCTGGTGGGCGCGGTGGTCCTCTGGGCGCCCTCCGGGGCGGAGGCCCAGACCCTGACGGCTCAACAGGCGGACTCGGCGCGGCGCGCGGTGGCCGACTCGGTGCGGGCACGCATCCTCCAGCGCCTCCAACGGCTGGGCCGCGCCCCCGGCGCCGACAGCCTCCTCTTCGTCCAGGACTCCCTCGCCCGGGAGGAGGGGCTGGAGGGGCGGGGGCGCGCCTCCGGACCCGACGCCACCGTCTCGGCCCTCCTTTCGATGCGCGGTTACGCCGTGACCGAGTACGAGGGCGGGAAGGCCGACTTCGGCGCGGCGCGGCGCGTCCTCGTCCTCCGCTCCGAGGAGGGGAGCCGCGCGCGGGTGAACCGGGAAGGCATGAGCATCGAGGCCGACTCGTCCATCACCTACGACGAGGCCAGCGGCCTGGTGCGCACCGTGGGCCCGTCCACCGTCACTCCCGCCACCGGAGACCCGGTGGAGTCGGGGGGGCTGGTCTACGACCTGGAGCGGGGGCGGGGCTCGGCCGTGGGCGCGAGGACGTCGTACAACCAGGGCTCGGCCAAGTGGCTCGTCCGCGGCGACATGCCGCTGGCGGCGGCCGACTCCTCCTACATGTCCCACGCCATCTTCACGTCGTGCGAGCTGGAGGAGCCCCACTACCACTTCGAGACGGACCAGATCAAGATCATCGGTAGCCGCGTCCTGGTGGCCCGGCCCGTGCGGATGTACTTCGCCGACGTCCCCGTGATGTGGCTCCCCTTCATCGCCCAGAGCCTGTCCTCCGGGCGCCAGAGCGGCCTGCTCACGCCCCGCTTCAGCGTCAACGACATCGTCCGGAACTCCACCGGATACAAGCGGCGCCTGAGCAACATCGGCTTCTACTGGGCCATGAGCGACTACTCGGACGCCATCCTGGCCCTGGACTGGTTCAGCGACAACTTCCTCGCTCTCACCAGCTCGGTGAGCTACCGGTTCAACCGCCACTTCCTGGACGGGAACATCAACTTCCGCCAGTACTGGCGGCGGGACGGGGGCACCGAGACCGCCGTGGACACCCGCCACAGCTGGGAGTACGACGAGCGCACCCAGTTCCGCGTCTCGGGCCGGTGGACCACGTCCACCGCGTTCGTGCGGGACAACTCGTTCAACCCCCAGGAGGTCACCCAGTCCATCGACTCGGAGGGGGGCGGCAACCGGCGCTTCGACTGGGGCACGCTGTCCCTCACGGCCAACCGGCGGCAGTACATGTCCGACGACCGCATCGAGTGGACGCTCCCGTCGGCCAACCTGTCTCTGTCCTCCATCACGCTCTTCCGTGCCCCGGACAACCGGGCCCGGTTCTGGAACAACATGACGGTGGGGGGGAGCGCGTCCTTCCGGCGGAGCACGGTGGACAAGCTCCAGGCCGACACGTTCAACGCGTCCAAGCTGGACACGGAGAACCAGAACGCCTCGGTGCGCACCACCTTCAGCATGGGGAACTTCTCCCTCTCCCAGTCCGTGGATCTGACGCAGGACACCAAGCTGGGGATCCCTGAGGCGTACCTGGCACTGGGGGACTCGGCGGCCGGCCACACGGTCATCACCGGGGCGGACGCCCGGTCCATCACGGAACAGAACCTCCGCTGGCAGCTCTCGCTGAACTACCAGCAGCAGCTCATCGGATCCACCACGCTCACGCCCAGCCTCTCCTTTTCGGGGAACAGCTACCAGTCCGACACCGACTCCCTGGCGTCCAGCTTCGTGGGCGCGCCCTCGCGCATCACCCTCGGCGCCAGCCTGAAGACGGACATCTACGGGTTCTTCCCCGGCTTCGGCGGCTACGAGCGCATCCGGCACAAGTTCTCGCCCTCCTTCTCCTACGACTGGAGTCCCGAGACGCAGCCTACCGCGTTGCAGGAGCTGGTCTTCAAGGCCAAGGCGCTGCAGTCCAGGAACGCCATGTCGGTGACGCTGAACCAGACCTTCGAGGCCAAGCGGGCTCTTTCGGACAGCGCGCGGGCGGCGGCGGACTCCGCCGCCGCGGCGCCCACCAGCGGCTCCGAGCCCCGCCGCGTCGAGCAGGGCCAGATCGTGCAGCTCCTGGGCCTCCGCACCAGCGTGGTCCAATACGACTTCGTGGAGGCCGACGAGCGGGGGTTCTTCCTCGCGGGCTTCGAGACCATCCGCCTCTCCAACACCATCTCCTCCGACTTCCTGTCGGGGCTGTCCCTCTCGGTGGACCACGACCTCTTCGAGGACGTCCTGGACGAGAAGGGGGTGCTCGCCGACCGCCGCTTCGACATGCACCTGGCCCAGGTCAACATGGGCTTCTCGCTGGGCTCCAACTCGGGGATCTTCCGGCTCCTGGGGCTGGCCGGGCGGGACGGAGCGGAGCCGGTGACGCAGCCCGGGGACGAGGAGGAGGACGAGCCCGTGGACCCGTTCACGGCCGGGACCGAGGCTTCCATCATCCCCGGCGTGGAGTCGAGCCGGGCCCGGGCCCCCGTCCGGGACCGGTCCCAGCGGGACCGGGGGTGGCAGGCCAACCTGTCGTACTCGCTCCAGCGGCCGCGGAACGCCGGGGCGGGGGCGGTGAGCCAGTCGCTCAACGGCACCCTCACGCTGTCGCCCACGGCGAACTGGGACCTGAGCTGGCGGACGTCCTACGACCTGGAGGCGGGGGCGTTCAACGACCACGCCATCCGCCTCACCCGCGACCTCCACCGCTGGGAGGCCCACTTCGACTTCAACCAGACCGCCACGGGGAACTGGCAGTTCCGCTTCGAGGTCTCCCTCACCGACAACCGGGACCTGAAGTTCGACTACCAGCAGCGGAACCTGGACGCCGGCCGCAGGGGCGAGTTCTTCTAGCCCTTCCCGTGTCCCCCTCACCCGGGGGAGTGTCCCCCCCAGGGGACAGAACGGGTTCCTCTTCTTTCTTCCAAGACGTTGTCCGGCAATGATTTGGGTCGTCGGCACGCCTCGTGCCTGCCCTAGGGCCCGGGAAGGGTGATCCCCGGTAGGGGACCTACCGGTGACTTCGGATCGGGAGGAGACATGAGACGCGCGCTTCTGGGGACCGCGGTGGCGGTCCTGGCGCTGGCGGGATGCGATACCGACGAGATCCTGGTGCCCGTGAACGCCCCGGCGGCGCCCGTGGACCTGGACGCCTACTACTACGCCCGGGCCGTCCGGGTGTCGTGGGGGTTGGGCCCGGGGTGGAACGGCGAGTCGTTCCGCGTCTACTCCCGCCGCGTCACCGACGCCGACTTCTTCTTCATCGCCGAGGTGACGAGCTGCGTGGGCGGGGCCTGCGTGTACGAGGACCGCAACATCGTCGCGGGCCAGACCTACGAGTACTACGTCGCCGCCGTGGACCCGGGCTCGGGTGTCGAGACCTCCTCGGACTACTCGGTGCAGGTGCACGTGCCCCTGCCCGAGCCTCCCCCGGTGCCCCAGGGCATCCAGGTGGTGGCCCTGGACGACGCCAACTACGTCCGGTGGTCGTCCAACGCCAGATCCGCCTCCGACTTCTCCTTCTACCGCGTGTACCTCGACGAGGGGAACGGGGAGGAGTTCCTCCTGGGCGAGACCGACTCGGAAGGCTTCCTGGACCTGCTGGCGGCCAACGGGACGACGTACCGGTACTTCGTCGCCGCCGTGGACGACGCCGGCCACGAGAGCCAGGGGAGCGCCGTCGCGTCGGGCACGCCCAGGCCCGACTACCACGGCGAGTACGTCTACGACCACTTCAGCCAGCCCGCGTACTCGGGCTTCCGCTTCCAGGGCGACGAGGATACCAACCCCATCGTGAACGGGGCCTCCTCGGACCGGCACTTCCGCCTGGAGGTGGACGACGCCGGGTGGTGGCTGGTCCCCGGGCCCCAGGCCGAGGTCTACCCGGCGGGCTTCGCAACCACGGCGCTCAAGTGCGGCGTGGCTGCCGACGCGGCCTGCGTGGACGTCACCCGGGCTCCCACGTCGGGGTACGTGGCCCAGGACCTGGGCATCGAGGCCCAGACGACGTACCTGCTCCGGGTCCGCGGTGACGACGGCCTGATCCACTACGGCGCCATCCGCGTGCAGCTCCTGGGCTTCGACCAGGACGGGAACGCCCTCATGATCTTCGACTGGGCGTATCAGCTCCAGGCGAACAACCCGGAGTTGGTGGTGGGCAGGTAGGTAGCGCGGGCCTACCCGGCGCAACCGCGGGGGGGGGGAGCCCCTCCGCGGGCCCGGGGGCTCGCCGTTTCGACGGCCCCTGCTTGTCTTCGGGCTGTCGGGAGGGGCGTGGGGAGCCGTATGTTTCCTGGACACGCTCCCGCCCTTGTGCTTCGCGCCGCGCGGGGCAGATTAGACCTTCTCGACCCTACCACCTCCCTCCTCGCGCTCCCGGGGGGCAACTGCCTCACGGGAACTCGGCGGGTGGCGGTGCGTTGGCGCCCCCCCGGCAGGCCCTGGGAGGTACCGGGGCCGGGTGGGCCTCTCCGAACCGTCGGGCGGGCGAAAGCAGGAAAAACTCCGGACGAATCGTCATGAGCATCGAAGCGCTCAAGGAACAGGCCCGTCGCCACGAGCAGAAGGAAGAGTGGTCGAAGGCCCTGGACCAGTACAAGAAGGCCATCGCCAGGCTCGAGTCGGACGACCAGCCCGACATCCAGCTCTACAACCGCGTCGGCGACCTCTACGTCCGGGTGGGCAACCTCGACGAGGCGGTGGCAGCGTACAACCGCTCCGTGGACCTCTACCTGGAGGCAGAGCTCCCCAACAACGCGATCGCGGTCTGCAAGAAGATCATCCGGAACGTGCCCAGCCGGAACGTGGCCTACCTCCGCATGGGCCAGATCCGGGCCCAGCAGGGCTTCCTTCCCGACGCCCGGACCAACTTCCTGACCTACGCCGAGCGTATGCAGCAGGCCGGTGACCTGGACGAGTCCTTCCGGGCCCTCGTGGAGTTCTGCGACCTGGCCCCCGACGACGTGGACGTCCGCATGGCGGTGGCCGACCAGATGGCCTCCCACGGCCGCACCGACGACGCCGTGGAGCAGCTCTCCGTGGCGTACCGCGGGCTCATGGCCCGCGGCGATGGCCGGGCCGGCGAGCTGGAGTCCCGGATCCTGGCCCTGAACCCGGACGCCGACCTGGGCGTCGCGGCGCCCGCCGACCGGGGTGGCATAGAGCCGCCGGGCGCGTTCGTGTCGGGGTCGGCGGTGTCGGACGACGGCGAGATCGTGGCGACGTTCGGCGAGATCGAGATCGGGGGTGGCGGCGAGGAGGAGGGCTCGGAGGAGGAGGAGCCGGCCGTCGCGCTGCCCTCGTTCGACGTCGCCCCGCCCGCCGGGGAGGAGGCGGCCGCCGAGGACGAGGAGGAGGGCGCCTTCGAGCTGCCCACCTTCGACCTGGGCGAGGAGGAGGTGGAAGAGGAGGCTGCGCCGCTCCCCACCTTCGACCTGGACGAAGAGGAGGAGGAAGAGGAGGCCGCGCCGCTCCCCACCTTCGACCTGGACGAGGAGGAGGAAGGCGAAGTCGCGCCGCTCCCCACCTTCGACCTGGACGAGGAAGAGGAGGAAGAGGAGGCCGCGCCGCTTCCCACCTTCGGCCTGGACGAGGAGGAGGAAGGCGAAGTCGCGCCGCTCCCCACCCTCGACCTGGACGAGGACGTCGAGGAGCACCCCGAGGAGGCCCCCGCCGCGGTGGAGGCGATGCACGAGGCGGTGGAGGAGGCCGCGGCCGAGGTGCCCGCCGAGGCCCCCGCCGAAGCCACCACGCTGGGCGGCGTGCGGGAGGCCATCGCCGCCCGCCCCGACGACGTGGAGCTCCGCCAGCGCATGGTGGAGCTGGCGTACCAGTCCAGCGACGACAAAGACCTGGTGGAAGCCTTCCTGGGCCTGGGGGAGGCGCTCCAACGGTTGGGGCAGGGGGCCCGGGCGAAGGCCGCCTTCCAGCAGGCCCTCCAGGTCGATCCTGGCAACGAGCACGCCAAGGCCGCCCTGGGCAAGGCAGCCCCGACCAGCAAGCCGGTCAAGGAGGTGGCCGCCCACCAGGACTACGTGGACCTGGGTGCGCTGATCCTGGGCGACGAGGAGGAGAGGACCACCCGCTTCGTGGTGGCGTACGAGGAGCCCTCGGGGGACGAGGCGGCCGACTTCGCCAAGATGCTCTCCCAGTTCAAGGAGAAGGTCTCCCAGAACCTGGACGCCGACGACGTCAGGGCTCATCACGACCTGGGCACCGCGTACAAGGAGATGGGTCTCCTGGACGAGGCCGTGGCCGAGTTCCAGCAGGCCCTGCGCGCGTCTTCCTCCCACCTCCCGACGTACGAGCTCCTGGGCCAGACGTTCATGGAGATGGGCAAGCACGACGCGGCCATCAAGACGCTGGAGCGGGCCCTGGAGGTGGAGTTCGACATCGAGGACGAGCTCATCGCCATCTACTACCACCTGGCCCGCGCCTACGAGACCCAGGGGAACAAGGAGGGGGCGCTGGAGTTCTACGACCGCGTCTTCTCCCTCGACATCAACTTCGCCGACGTGACCGAGCGCCTGCGGGCTCTCCGGTAGCGCCGCTCCATGAGACCTGCTCCGGCACCCGTATCGTGTCCCTCCCGGTGGATCCCAGCGTGAACCAGGCCGTACGGGGCGCGCCGCCCACCCTGTCGTCGATCCAGGCGCCCGTCCAGGCGCAGGTGGACGCCGTGGGCGAGGAGATCCGTCGGATCGTGCTCTCCGACTTCCCCATGATCGAGGAGGTGAACGACCACCTCCTCTTCGTCCAGGGGAAGCTCTTCCGCCCCACGCTCCTCCTCCTCTCCAGCCGGGTGGGCGCCACGCCGTCCGACGAGGCCCTGACGCTGGCGGCGGTGGTGGAGCTGGTGCACCTGGCCACGCTGGTGCACGACGACGCCGTGGACCACTCGGTGCTCCGCCGGGGACTCCCCACGGTGAACGCCCTCTGGACGCACCAGGTGGCCATCATCATGGGGGATTACCTGTACTCCAAGGGCGTGATGGAGCTGGCGCGCCTGGGCAACCTGGACGCCCTCGCCGTCCTGGCCCGCGCCGCCAACGAGATGAGCGTGGGCGAGATGCGCCAGCTCACCTCGTACGACGCCCTGGACTTCACCGAGGACGACTACTACCGGCTCATCGCCGCGAAGACCGCGTCCCTCATGTCCGCCGCGTGCGAGATGGGAAGCCTCTCCGGCGCGCCGGAGCACCGCAGGGGCCTGGCGTCCTTCGGCCACAGCCTGGGGATGGGGTTCCAGATCGCCGACGACCTCCTGGACTACACGGGGACCGAGGCGGAGACGGGGAAGCCCACGGGCCACGATCTCCGGGAGCGGAAGGTGACGCTCCCGCTGGTGGGCGCCATGGCGAAGGCCAGCCCCACGGAGGAGGCCGAGATCCGGACCTTCTTCACCCGCGTGGAGCCCACCGACGAGGAGATCGGGCGGATCATGGAGATCGTCGCCCATCGGGGAGGCCTGGACTACGCCCGTGAGCGGGCGCGCCATTACGCGGACCTGGCCGAGCGGGCCCTCGACGGCCTCCCGGCCGGGGACGCCGTGGACGCGCTGCGCGACTCGGTGGCGTATGCCGTGGACCGGAGTCGCTGACGTGCGCGCCCGCCGTCCCCTCGCCCGTGCCACGGGAACCCCTGTCGTCCTGGATCGGTATGCTCGTTGACACCCGCAGACGGGGCGTGGTCCGGCTGATCTGGACCCTGGTGTGGGGTCTCTTCCTGGGCGGGCTCCTGACGATGCTGTCCGAGACGTTCCTGCCGGACAGCGCCGCCCGGGACTTCCTCACCACGTCGGTGGCGGCGGACATCGGTCCCTTCGCCATCGACCTGGTTGCGGTGGCCCTGAGCCTGGGGCCCCTCACCGTCACGTTGAACGTCCTGTCCCTGGTGGGGATCGGGATCGTGGCGCTCATCGCCCGCTCCTGGATCTGAGGCCGGGGACATACTCGAACGCGCGGGGCACGAAGCCTCGCATGGAGGCTCTGGAGAATGGGAATCGGCGGCTTCGGCATGGGGGAGATGATCCTCATCTTCCTCGTGGTGCTTCTGCTCTTCGGGGCGAAGCGCCTCCCGGAGATCGGGTCTGCCCTGGGCAAGGGGATCCGGGAGTTCAAGAGCTCGGTGCGGGAGATCGAGCACGAGCTCAAGGCGCCCGATGATCCCAAGCACCGGACCACGCCGCCCCCGGGGGAGGAAGACCGGGAGCCCCGGCGGCTGAGCGACGGCGGCGGGAGCGGAGGGGGCGGCGCCGGCTGACCCGTGCCGGCACGAGAAGCGAAGGGGCCGGGACGCCGTGCGGCGTCCCGGCCCCTCGTCGTTCAGGCCCGCATCGGCGGGCTAGAAGACCGGAGGGAGCCCCACCACCGAGTCGGCGGGCTGGAGGACCTCGGCCCGGCGATCGACGATCTTGGCCGACGCCCGCAAGGCCTCGATCCACTCCTGCAGGCGCTGCTGCTGGAGGAATCCCATGAGGGAGCGGCGCTGATCGTCCTTCTGGTCCAGCCACGTCAGGGAGTCGGCGGGCGACCGGCCGGTGAGCTGGATGACGAAGACGTTGGCCGGGGTGGAGACCGGGTCGCTGACCTCGCCGGGCCGGAGACCGAAGGCCGCGCCAACCGCGGCGTTCTGACGCCCTATGCCCGGCACGAAGTCGTTGCGGGTGAAGGGGCCCGCCGTGCGGACCTCCAGCCCCAGCTCGGCTGCGACGTTGGCCAGCGGCTCTCCGCCCTGGGCCCGCGTCGCCACCTGCCGCGCCTCCTCGGCTCCCCGCTCGAGCTTCTTCTCGAAGCGGAGCTGGGATTCGATGGACACCGCGGCGCTCTCCAGGGGAATCACCCCCGCGGGCTCGACGCTCACGAGCTCCAGGGCGTAGAAGGCCTGGGCGTTCTCGAACACCGGGCTCACGTCTCCCGGGCTGGCCTCCTCGAAGGCCCAGTCCGAGCCCTCGCCGATCTGGCCGGCGCCGGCCAGGATGGGGAAGGACGTGGTGATGTCGACGGTCTCGGCGGTGAGGCCCAGGGCCGCGGCGGCCTGATCCAGGGACATGAACGTGCCCATGTCCTCGAGGGAGTCGGCCAGCGTGAGCAGCTCGATCTCGCTGGAGTCGGTGCGCTCGAAGGCCAGGAGGATGTGGCGCGCCTGGGCGCTGTCGGCTCCCCACCGCTGCGTGACTTCGATGAGGTGGGCGCCGAAGCCCGTCTGAACCGGTCCGGTGATCTCGCCGACGCGCGCGGCGAAGACCGCGGAGTCGAAGGCCGCCACCATCCGGCCCTTGGCGAACGTCCCCAGGTCACCGCCGTTGGGTGCCGTGCCCTGGTCCGCGGACTCGCGGCGGGCGACCTCGGCGAAGTCGGCGCCGTCGCGCAGCTCCTGGCGCAGCTCAACCGCCCGCGCCAGCACCGCCGCGGTGTCTCCCGCCGTGGGCGTCTTGGACAGGACGACGGCCTTCACCGTGGCGCGGGCCGGCATCTCGAACTCGTCCTGGTGGGACCGGTAGTACGCCTCCACCTCCGCCCGGTCCACGGTGACCGCGTCGTCGTCGTCGTACCGGCTGGCCGGGTCGAGGGGGACGTACTGGATCTCCGCCGCCTCGTTCACGTCCCGGTACTGCTGCCACAGCTCCCCGTCGGTGAGGTAGATGCCCGACGACACCTGCCGGAGGAGCTTCCCCCGCGGGATCACGTCCCGGTAGTAGGCCTCCAGCAGCAGGAGCTGGTCCTGGGGGAGCTGGGCCAGGAAGCTCTGGTACCCCACCAGGTCGAAGTTGCCCAGGGAGTCGGAGAACTGGGGCCGCAGGTCCGCCGGCGGGCTGTATTGCGCCGCGTCGCGGATCTCGTCGGTGGTGACGGTGATCCCCCGCCGTTCCAGCTCCTGCCGGACGAGGATCTGGTTCACCACCTCGTCGAAGGCCGCGTCCTCGAGCTCCTTGTTCTGCTGGGACGTGATGGGCTCTTCCTGCGTGCGCTGGGCCTGGTCGTAGAGGTTGCGGTACGCCGCCATGTAGGCGTCGTACGTCACGGGCTCGCCGTTGACGGTGCCGATCTCCCCGAAGCTGCCCGAGCTCCGGCCCGAGATGTCCATGCCCCACTGGAACACCATGAGACCCACGAACGCAGCCGCCGCCAGGATCATGATCGGCTTCGTGGCTTCTCGCATCTGACGCATCATAGGACGGCGTCCCCCGCGACCTTGACCAGGTTGGAACGTCATTACTAGACAGACCTGACAAGCTAACGGCTCTCCCGGCCTCCCTCAACGACACCGCGGGGACGTGGCGCCACCCGCCGCCTCGTTGACACTATTTCGCAAGGCTGGGTATCTTGCCCCGTCTCCTCCGGCGCCCCCGCAGGCCGCTCCTCGTCCGTCTCTCAGAGTCCTCCGCGTTGACCGACTCCCTCCAGCAGGAGATCGCGACCCTTCGGTCGCTCTTCGGATCCCCCAGGGACCCGGAAGGGCGGGCGTTCGCGCCACTGGCCGATGCCTATCGGCGCGCCGGCGACTTCCGGGGCGCCGTCGCGTTGCTCCGGGAGGGGATGGAGCGCCACCCCACCTTCCTTCCTGGGCACGTCGTCGCGGCTCAGCTCTACCTCGAGAAGGGGCTCATCGAGGAGGCGGAGCTGGCGTCGCGCCGGGCGGTCGAGCTGGACCAGGACAACGAGATGGCGTTGGCCCTCCTGGCCGATGTGCTGGAGGCGAAGGGGGAGACCGACGAGAGCCTGGCCATCCGTCAGGTGCTGGCGGGGGTCGACGAGGAGGAGCCCCCGTCCGCCGCCCCGCACGAGGAGGAGGCGCTGGCCCCCGACGAAGCGGAGCCGGTGATGGAGCTGGAGGCGCTGGCCCCCGACGAAGCGGAGCCGGTGATGGAGCTGGAGGCGCTGGCCCCCGACGAGGCGGAGCCGGTGATGGAGCTGGAGGCGCTGGCCCCCGACGAGGCGGAGCCGGTGA
>BTVB01000010.1:0-108890 GCA_045863275.1 Gemmatimonadota bacterium | reverse complement strand
GGCCCCCGACGAGGCGGAGCCGGTGATGGAGCTGGAGGCGCTGGCCCCCGACGAGCCCGCCCCGACCCCGGTGGTCGCCCCTGAGCCCGACGCGCCCTCCGACGAGGACGGCTTCGCCTCCGACGAGCTCCCCGACGAGGAGCCCATGGTGACGCGCACCATGGCGGAGCTGTACGCCCGGCAGGGACTCACCGAGCGGGCGCTCCACGTCTTCCGCCAGCTCCTGGACGCGTCGCCCGACGACGCTCAGCTCCGCGCGCGGGTGGCCGAGCTGGCCGGGGCCCCGGAATCCGGGCAGGGGGAGCCCCCCGAGCCCGTGGCGTTCCCGGCGCTCGCCGGCGAGGTGGAGGCCCCCGAGGAGATGGAGGCCGAGCACCACTGGACCGCGGGCGCGCAGGAGGGCCACGAGGTGGACACACCCTTCGCGTGGACCGAGCCGGAAGACCGTGAGCCCAGGGCCCCGGGGCCGGTCATCTCCGAGTACTTCGGTCGGATGCTGGCGTGGGAGGCGGAGGGCGGGCCCCCAGCGGAAAGCGAAGACCCCGCGTGAACGTCGCCGTCGTCCATGGCCCCAACCTCCGGCTCCTGGGTCGCCGCGAGCCCGAGGTCTACGGGACCGACACCCTGGCGGACGTGAACGCCCGCCTGGCCGCCGAGGCCTCCGCGCTGGGCGTCCAGCTGGAGTTCTTCCAGTCCAACCACGAGGGGGAGCTGCTGGACTACCTGGAGGACGCGGCCCCGCGCGTCGAGGGCTTCCTGGTGAACCCCGGCGCCTTCACCCACACGTCGGTGGCGCTGCGCGACGCGCTGGTTGGCGTTTCCCGCCCGTTCGTGGAGGTCCATCTCAGCAACACCGCGGCCCGCGAGCCCTTCCGGCGCCATTCGTACCTTTCCGACGTGGCGGCGGGCGTGGTTTTTGGATTCGGCGTCGAGAGCTATGTTCTAGGCCTTCGGGGCCTGGTGTCCCGGATCTCGAAGCAGAACCGAACCTAGTCGCCGAGGCCATGGCAAGCACCGCGGAATTCCGCAACGGCATGGTGCTGCAGATCGACAACGATCTGTGGACCATCGTCTATTTCCAGCACGTGAAGCCGGGCAAGGGCGGCGCCTTCGTGCGCACCAAGCTCAAGAACGTCCTCACCGGCTCGGTGGTGGAGAAGACCTACCGCTCCGGGGAGAAGGTCACCGACGTCCGCCTGGAGCGGCGCCCGGTGAACTACTCCTACAGCGATGGTGACCTGTTCTACTTCATGGATGTGAACACGTTCGACATGATCCCCCTGGCCCACGACGTCATCGGGGACGACCAGCTCAAGTACCTCAAGGAGAACATGGAGTGCGAGGGGCTGGTGCATAACGAGAAGGTCATCAGCGTCGAGCTGCCGTACTTCGTGGAGCTGGAGATCACCGACACCGAGCCGGGGGTGAAGGGCGACACGGCCCAGGGGGGCACCAAGCCCGCCAAGCTGGAGACGGGCGCGGTGATCCAGGTCCCCCTCTTCATCGAGCAGGGGGAGAGGGTCCGGGTGGATCGCCGCGAGGACAAATACATCACGAGGGTATGATCGCATGATCGATCTCGAGTTCCTCGAACGCCTCATCCAGGCCATCGACAAGAGCAGCCTCGACTCCATCGAGATCGAGCGCGGTGGCACGCGGGTGAGGCTGGCCAAGAGCCCGCCGGTGGCTTCGGTCGTCGCGGCGCCCGTGGCCGCCCACGCCCCTGCGTCAGCCCCCTCGGCTCCCCCTCCGGCGCCCGCGTCGGCGGCTCCCGCTCCCGCTGCGTCCCACCTCGTCGAGGTCACGTCGCCCATGGTGGGGACGTTCTACCGTGCGCCGGCCCCCGACGCCCCGAACTACGTGGAGAAAGGCAAGCGGATCTCCCGGGGAGACACGCTCTGCATCATCGAGGCCATGAAGCTCATGAACGAGCTCGAGGCCGAGGTGGAGGGTACCATCGTCGAGATCCTCGTGGAGAACGCCCAGCCCGTGGAGTACGGGCAGGTGCTCTTCCGCGTGGACCCGGCCTAGGGTCTTTCCAGGAGAGTCACCCCGAGCGCGCCCGCCTCGGAACGCGGACACGCCTCCCGAGCCCGGGAGGCTCAGGGCGCGCCCGGCTCCAGCTTCGAGCCGGGCGCGCTCCGACGATGAGGAGAGGTCCTTGTTCAAGAAGGTTCTGATCGCCAACAGGGGCGAGATCGCCCTCCGGATCATCCGGGCCTGCCACGAGCTGGGCATCAAGACGGTGGCCGTGTACTCCGAGGCCGACCGGGAGTCGCTGCACGTCCGTTTCGCCGACGAAGACGTGTGCATAGGGAAGGCGCCGGCCTCCGACAGCTACCTGAACATCCCCCGCATCATCGCCGCGGCCGAGGTCACCGGTGCCGAGGCCATCCACCCGGGGTACGGCTTCCTGGCGGAGAACGCCGACTTCAGCGAGATCTGCACCCGCTCCGACATCGTGTTCATCGGCCCGACCCCCGACCAGATCCGGGCCATGGGCGACAAGGCCACGGCGCGGCGCACCATGATGGCGTCGGGCGTCCCCACGGTGCCTGGCTCCGAGGGGATCGTGGAGGACATGGAGGAGGCCAAGAAGGTGGCCGCCGAGATCGGCTTCCCCATCATGATCAAGGCCTCGGCCGGCGGCGGCGGGAAGGGCATGCGCATCGCCCCCGACGCCGACTCCTTCGCCAAGCTCCTCGCCGCCGCCCAGAACGAGGCCAAGGCGGCCTTCGGGAACCCGGGGGTCTACCTGGAGCGGTGCATCCTCAAGCCGAGGCACGTGGAGTTCCAGGTCTTCGGCGACCACCACGGCACGGTGGTGCACCTGGGCGAGCGGGACTGCTCCATCCAGCGCCGCCACCAGAAGCTGGTGGAGGAGGCCCCGTCGCCGGCCCTCACCCCCGAGCTGCGGGCGGAGATGGGCGCCGCGGCGGTGAAGGCCGCCAAGGCCATCGACTACGTGGGGGCCGGGACCATCGAGTTCCTGTTGGACCAGGACGGGTCGTTCTACTTCATGGAGATGAACACCCGCATCCAGGTGGAGCACCCCGTCACCGAGGTGACCACGGGCTTCGACCTGGTGAAGGAGCAGATCCGCGTGGCCGCCGGCGAGAAGCTCAGCTTCCCCCTCAACGGCCAGGGCGTGAAGCACCGGGGCCACGCCATCGAGTTCCGCATCAACGCCGAGGACCCGGCGCGGAACTTCGCGCCCGGCCCGGGCACCATCAGCACGTTCCACCCCCCCGGCGGGCCCGGCGTGCGCCTGGACACCCACGTCTACACCGGGTACCGGGTGCCCCCCAACTACGACTCGCTCCTCGCCAAGCTCATCGTGAGCGGGTCCACCCGGCGGGAGGCCATCGTGCGGGCGCGGCACGTCCTCGAGCAGTTCATCATCGAGGGCGTCCCCACCACCATCCCCTTCCTCCGGCAGATCGTGGACGATCGGTATTTCGTGGAGGGGGACGTGGACACCGGGTTCGTCGCCCGGATGATGGCGGAGGCCAAGGAGGGGGGGTGAGGGTCCACGTCTTTCTGACCCCCGGTGAGGTGGATCCCGCCGTGGTCCAGGAGGCTACGGTCGTGGTGGTGGACGTCATCCGCGCCACCACCAGCATGGTGGAGGCCCTGGCCAACGGGGCCCGTGCCATCTACCCGGTGGCGTCCGCCGAGGAGGCGGTGCGCCTCGCCACCTCGTTGGGACGGGAGGACACGCTCCTCGCCGGCGAGCGCAAGGGGCTCCGCGTGGAGGGCTTCGACCTGGGCAACTCCCCGGCCGAGTTCACCCGCGAGGTCGTGGAAGGGAAGCGCCTGGTGATGAGCACGTCCAACGGGACCGTGGCGCTGGCCCAGGTGCAGGACGTGCCCCGGGTGGTCGTGGGAGCCTTCACGAACCTGGAGGCCGTGGCCGGGGCCGTGGCGCACGACGGGGCGCTGGCGGTGCTCTGCGCCGGGCGCCTGGGCCGCTTCGCCCTGGACGACGCCCTGTTCGCCGGGCACCTGATCCGGCGTCTCGGGACCGAGGTGGAGCTGAACGACGCGGCCCGGGCGGTCCATGCCCTGGCGGGCGCCTTCCCCGCGGGAACCGAGGCTCTGACGGCCACCGACGCGGGGCGGGCGGTCATCGACATCGGCTTCGGGCCCGACCTCGAGGTGTGCGGCGACGTGGACCGCCACGCAGTGGTCCCCGAGATGCGCGACCAGGCTCTGGTCCTGGCCGGAGGGTGAGTCCAATGACCCGGGAGCAGCAGCGCGAGATCCTGGCCGTCGCCCTCATGGCCCTGGCGGTGTTCGTCCTCCTCTCCCTCCTTCCCGTGACGCTCCTGGGGGAGCGGGGCATGGAGTGGTTCCCCTCGGGGAACGCCATGGGCGTGGTGGGCGGGGCCCTCCAGGCGCTCCTGTCCTCCTTCGTGGGGGGCTCCTCCTTCCTCGTGCCCGCTCTCCTCGTCCTCGCCGGGCTCCGGGCGGGAGAGTGGATGGACGCCGACCGGTGCTTCCGCCTGGCGATCCTGGCCGGGGGGCTCCTGGTCCTCGCGCCGGTGGCCACCTGGGTGCTCTCCGCCGAACACGCCGGGGCGGGGTGGCTGGGCGCCAACCTGGGAGGGCCGCTGGTGGAGCTGGTGGGGTGGCTGGGGGCGCTCCTCCTCACCGGCGCCGGCGTGGTGGCGCTCTCGGTGGGGACCCTGGGGTGGAACCCCCTCCGCACGCTGGGCCGGGGCGTGGTGGTGAGTGGCGAAGCCGCGGGGCGCACCGCCCGGGTCCTGGCGGAGAAGGGGAAGGCCATGGCCGAGGCCAGGGCCCAGGCGTCCCGGGAGGCCGCGGCGGCGGCGGCGCTGGCCGAGCCCCTGGAGGAGACCCCCTTCGTCGAGGAGGTGGAGGACGAGGTCCCGTTCCCCGAGCCCGAGCCGGAGGAGCTTCCGCCCCCGCCCCGGGAGACGAAGCCGGGAAGGAAGCGGAAGGGGGACGCCGCCGCGGCGTCCCCGGACGTGGGCGACCTCCCCGATCCGCGGGACGGCGCCGAGGCCGAGGAGCGGATTCCCCCCATGGAGCTCCTCACCGCCCCCGAGGAGCGGGACCGTGCCGGCATGGAGCGCCAGCTCGACGAGCTGGGGCGCGTGCTGGTGGAGAAGCTCAAGACCTTCAACGTCCAGTGCGAGCTGGGCGGGCGCACCACCGGGCCCATGGTCACCCAGTTCGAGGTGATCCCGGCGGCGGGGGTGAAGGTGAACCGCATCGCCAACCTGGACGCCGACCTGGCGCTGGCCATGAAGGCCTCCAGCGTGCGCATCGTCGCCCCCATCCCGGGGAAGGGCGCCGTGGGCGTGGAGATCCCCAACCCCACCTCGGAGATCGTCAACCTCCGGGAGATCCTGGAGACCACCGCGTTCGCCAACGCCAAGGGGGAGCTTCCGCTGGCGCTGGGCAAGGACCTGAACGGGCGTCCCTACGTGGCCAACCTGGCCAAGATGCCCCACGTCCTCATCGCCGGCGCCACGGGGTCGGGGAAGTCGGTGTGCCTGAACACCATCGTCACCAGCCTGGTATACAAGCACACCCCGGAGACCCTCCGGCTGCTCATGATCGACCCGAAGATGGTGGAGCTCTCGGTGTACGCCCGGCTCCCCCACCTGAGGCACAACGTGGTGACGGACCCCCGCGACGCCGCCGGGGTCCTGAAGTGGGCGGTCCTGGAGATGGAGCGGCGCTACGTCCTCCTCAAGGCCAACCACGTGCGCTCCATCCAGGAGTTCAACCGGAAGGTCAAGGATGGAGCCATCGTGCGGCGCACCGAGCCGGTAGGGCCCGAGGGCGACGAGGACCGCTGGATCTACAGCGACGGGCTCATGCCCTACATCGTGGTGGTGGTGGACGAGCTGGCGGACCTGATGATGACCGTGCAGAGCGAGGTGGAGAAGCCGCTGACCCAACTGGCCCAGAAGGCCAGGGCCATCGGTATCCACCTCATCGTGGCCACCCAGCGGCCGTCGGTGAACGTCATCACCGGCCTCATCAAGGCCAACTTCCCCACGCGCATGGCCTTCCGCGTCGCCTCCAAGACCGACTCCCGGACCATCCTGGACCAGAACGGCGCCGACGCCCTCCTGGGCAACGGCGACTTGCTCTTCCTCCCCCCCGGGGCCAGCGAGCCGGTGCGCATCCAGGGGGCGTACCTCCCCACGGAGGACACGGAGCAGCTCATGGCCTGGTACCGGGAGCTGCAGGAGCGCCACGAGGAGGCGGCGGGCCCGCGCCCCACCCCGTCGGTTCTGGAGCCCGACATCCTGGAGGAGGTGCGCACCGCCGAGCTGGTCACCGCCGAGGAGGCCGCCGAGGCCATCTCCGGAGACTGGGACGAGCTCTTCCGGGCCGCCGCCGAGGTGTGCATCCAGAACGGGGGCGGCTCCACGTCCCTCCTCCAGCGGCGCCTCTCCATCGGGTACGGGCGCGCGGCGCGCATCGTGGACCAGCTCCAGGACGCGGGCGTGCTGGGGCCCTCCGAGGGCGCGAAGGGGCGGGAGGTCCTCATGTCCCTGGACGAGCTGGACCGCTTCCTGGCCGGCGGGGACCTGTGAGGGGGCCGCGCGCGAGGGGGTGGGGCCGGACCCTGAGGGCCGGTCTCGTGGCCGTGGCCCTCGGAGGCGGCGCGGAGGCCGCCGCGCAGGAGGCGGCGGCGATCTCCGTGCTCGAGGGGGCCGCGGAGCGCTACGCCCAGGCGTCCTCCCTTTGCGCCGACTTCACCCAGCACCTCTCGGTGCCCCTCCTGGGAGACGAGCGCACCGGAAGGGGGCGGCTCTGCCAGGAGCGCCCCGACCACTTCGCCATGCGCTTCACCGACCCCCCCGGCGACGCTGTGGTCATGGACGGCACGTGGGTCTGGGTCTACTACCCCAGCATCGACGACAAGCAGGTCCTCCGCTTTCCCGTGGCCCGGTCCCCGGGGGGCTTCGACCTCCACCGCGAGTTCCTGGAGCGCCCCGCCGAGAAGTACCGGGCCACCCTCGAGGGGGAGGAGACCCTGGAAGGACGCCGCGCCCACCGCATCCGCCTGGTGCCGCGGCAGGCCGCGTCGTACCAGGCCGCCGTGGTCTGGATCGACGCCGCCGACCGAACGCTCCGCCGCGTCCGCGTGGAGGAGGAGAACGGCTCGGTGCGCACCGTCACCCTCACCTCGGTACGGTTGGGGGCCGCGCCCCCGGCCGGGTGGTTCACCTTCGCGGTCCCGCCCGGGGCCCAGGTCATCGGAGGCTGACGGCGCCGTGGCCCGCCTCCGCGACCTGCCCGTGTTTCCCCTCACCCCGGAGCCGGTGCGCCCCGGCGTGAGCCCCGACGTGGGGGAGGTGCGGCTCCACATCGAGCCCACGGGGCCCTACCACGGCCCCCGCATCGCGCTGGTCACGCTGGGGTGCGACAAGAACACGGTGGACTCGGAGCGCATGATGGCCGCGCTGGTGGGCCACGGCGCCCAGGTCTCCTCCGAGGTGGACGGCGCCGACGTGGTCATCGTCAACACGTGCGGCTTCATCCAGTCGGCCAAGGAGCAGTCCATCGAGACCATCCTGGAGGCCTGCCAGCTCAAGGAGCGGGGCGACCTCAAGGCGGTGGTGGCGGTGGGGTGCATGGTGCAGCGCTACGGCACCGAGCTTCGCGCCGAGATCCCCGAGGTCGACCTGTACATGGGGCTCACCGAGCTGCAGGGGCTCGTTCCCGAGCTGCGGAGCCGGGGGCTCCTCCCCGATCCCTCCGCGGTCGTGCCCACCATGGAGCGTCCGTTGCGGATCCTGTCCTCGGAGACGCCCCACACCTCCTACCTGAAGATCAGCGAGGGGTGCGACCACACGTGCGCGTTCTGTGCCATCCCCCTCATGCGGGGGCTGCACCGCTCCCAGCCCGTGGCGGAGCTGGTGCGGGAGGCGGCGGGGCTGGGGGCCCAGGGGGTCAAGGAGATCAACGTCGTCTCCCAGGACACCACCTGGTACGGGCGGGACATGAGGCGCGGCCCCGCGGGCCAGGACGCGCCCCTCCTCCCCGATCTCCTGCGGGCCCTCCTGGACGGCACGGACGTGCCCTGGTACCGGCTGTTCTACATGTACCCCTCGGGCATCACCCGGGAGATGGTGGCGCTCATGGCGGATCAGCCGCGCATTCTCCCGTACCTCGACGTGCCCATCCAGCACGGGAGCGACCGGGTGCTCCAGCTCATGCGCCGCCCGGAGCGCCGGAAGACCATCCTGGAGCGGGTGGCGTGGCTCCGCGACGCCGTGCCCGGCATCACGCTGCGCACCACCGTCATCGTGGGCTTCCCCGGCGAGACCGACAAGGACTTCCGCGAGATGCTCGACCTCCTGGACGAGGTCCAGTTCGACCGCGTGGGCGCGTTCACGTACTCGGTGGAGGAAGGGACCCGCGCGGCGGACATGGACGGGCACCTGGAGGACGCGGTGAAGGACGAGCGCCTGGAGGAGCTCATGGAGGTGCAGCGCGGCATCTCCTTCGACCGCAACCTGGCGCTGGTGGGCACCACCGCCCGGGCGCTGGTGGACCGGCTGGTGGACGACGACCCCGACTTCGGCGCCGTGGCCCGCACCGTGGGGCAGGCGCTGGACGTGGACGGGGTCACGCAGATCCGGAAGGGCCCGGAACTTGCTCCGGGAGCGATGGTGGACGTGGAGATCGTGGATGCCCTGGACTACGACCTGGTGGGGGAGGTGAGACGATGAGGAAGCTCTCGAGGGCGGGATGGGCGGCGTGGGGCGCGGTCGCGGCCATGGCCTCGCTGCAGGCGACGGCGGCGGCTCCGTCGCTGTCGGCCCAGGACCTGGCCGACTTCGACTACGAGAACCTGACGCTGCGGGGCGTCGCCCCTGAGTGGGGCTATCTCTGGCCCACGCGCGTGGAGGCGACGCAGAGCTGGGGCGTGCGCCTGGACCTGGGATACCTGGGGCCGGGCCTGCGCATCGTGCCCACGGTGGGGTACTGGAAGTCCACGTTCAAGGCCGCCGAGGTGTCGGAGCTGGAGGACCGGGTGGCGTCGCTCATCGAGGACCAGACCGGGGGCTTCCCGCCCCGGGTGGACCTGGGGGTCATCGACTGGAGCGACGTCAACGTGTCCGTGGACGGACAGGTGGTGTGGCGGGTGCCCTACGGGGTCCTGACGTTCTTGGGGATGGGCGCCGGCGTCCACATGCTCAACGGGAGCGGCCCCGCCATCGACGGGACCTTCGTCGAGGACCTCCTCGACTCCGTCACCGCCGGCTTCAACCTCCACGCGGGCCTGGAGTACCCGGTGGGCCGCAGGTTCCGCCTCTACGGGCAGGGCCGCTACGAGGTCATGGGGGACCTCCAGTACGCCCAGGTCCGCTTCGGCGGCCAGTTCATGTTCGCAAACCCCGCGCCAGGGGAGGAGCGCACTCGATGACGGAAGGGAAGGGGCCCCTCAGGGTCGCGGTGGTGGGCACGGGGGCCATCAGCCAGATCATGCACGTGCCCATCCTGGTGGAGCACCCCGACGTCGAGGTGGCGGTGGTGTCCGACGTCGACGCCCACAAGGCGCGCACCGTGGCGGAGCGCTTCGGGGTCCCCGAGGCGGTGGGGACCGACGACGTCCTGGTGCGCGAGGACCTGGACGCGGTGATCCTGTGTACGCCCAACCACCTCCACGAGGCGCAGGCCATCACGGCCCTGCAGGCCGGAAAGCACGTCTTCGTGGAGCGCCCCCTCTCCCTCTCCTCCCAGGGCGCTGCCAGGGTCCTCGCCGCGGCGCGGGAGACCGGGAGGCACCTGGTCATGGGGTTGCCCCACCGCTTCCGTCCCGAGGCGTCGGCGCTTCGGAGCTACGTGGCGGGAGGGGAGATGGGCACGCTCCACACCGTGCGGGGCATCTGGCTGACCCGCAGCGTGCGGCTGAACCGGCCCACGTGGCGCCAGAAGAAGGACCAGGCCGGAGGGGGCGCCCTCATGGAGCTGGGCGTGCCCACCCTCGACCTCTGCCTCTGGCTGGTGGGGTACCCGGAGATGAGCCGGGTGAGCTGCCTCACGGTGCCCGGCGACCACGGCGTGGAGGAGGCGGCGGTGATCATGGCGCGGAGCGTGGGCGGGCTGGTGATCACGCTGGAGGTGAGCTTGCGCTACTTCGCGTCCCACGACCACTACTACGCCCGGGTCATGGGCTCGGAAGGCTCCGGGTCGCTCCCCCCCCTGGAGATCTACAAGCAGCTCGGCGGGCGCCCCCTCGAGGTCACGCCCCGCCAGCCCCGCCCCCGGGGTGACGAGAACCCCTACACCAACGCCTACCGGCGCCAGCTCGACCACTTCGTGCGGGTGGTGACGGGCGTGTCGGAAGGGGCCCTGCCGGCCGAGCAGGTGGCGCTCATGGCGCTGGTGGAGGCGGCGTACCGGTCGGCGGAGGAGGGCCGGGAGGTGGTGCTATCCGAGGGGTAGCCGCGCTCCTCCTTCCCCGCCGGGGCGAGCGCCTCCTGCCCGCCGTCTCCGGGGTGCTCCTGGCCGCGTCCTTCCCCCCGCTCCACCCCCTTCTCCTCCCTCTGGTGGGGATGGTCCCGTTTGTCCTCTGGGTCGCCGGACTGGACCCCGGCGCCGGTGGCCGGTGGGCGGCGGTGCGGGGGAGCCTGGTCTTCGGCGCGCTCTACTTCGGGATCCTCTTCTACTGGATCCTCGTGGCGCTGGTCTGGTTCACCTCCCTGGCCGTCCTGGCCTGGGCGGGGGCCATGGTCCTGCTGATGGCGTTGGCGGCGCTGGTGGGGTGGACGCTCCACCGGGCCGTCCACGACCTGCGTGCGCCCCTCTGGCTCGCCCTCCCGGTGGTGTGGACCGCCGGCGAGTGGTTCCGGGCCCACTGGCCGGGGCCGCTGGCCTTTCCGTGGCTGGGGCTCGGGACCTCCCTCACCGGCTTCCCCGAGCTGGTGGGGATGGCGGAGGTGGTGGGGGCCCGTGGGGTGACCTTCTGGGTCGTCCTGGTGAACGGGCTGGTGGCCTCCCTGGTGGTGGCGCCGCCGCCCCGGCGGCGGCGCGCCCTGGCGGCGGCGGCGGTGGTGGTGCTCCCCCCCGCCTGGGGCGTCTGGCGGGCGGAGACGCTGCAGCTCGTGCCCGTGGCCCGCGTGGCGGTGGTCCAGCCCTCCGTGCCCGAGCACGTGAAGCTCGATCCCCCTGCGGCCCTGGACTCCACGTTCGCGTCCCTGGACCGTCTGCTCCCCCGGATCGCGCCGGGCTCGGTGGACCTGGTGGTCCTCCCCGAGGTGGCCTTCACCACGTATCCGCGCTGGGCGGGGGCCGCCTGGGTGACGGAGCGCGTGCAGGGGTACGCGCGCGAGGTCGGTGCGCCCCTCCTGTTCGGGAGCCTGGGCTTCACCGAGGACGGACACGGGGGGACGGTCCCCTACAACTCGGCCTTCCTGATGGAGCCGAAGGGCCTCGCCGACTACCAGTACGACAAGCGGTACCTCGTGCCGGTGGTGGAGCGCGTGCCCCTCCTCCCCGACGCGTGGCTGCGGCGCCTCCCGTATTTCGGGAAGTTCGGGAGGGGGGAGGGGTGGCCCCTGGCGGAGGTGGACGGGGTCCTCTACGGAACCCTCGTCTGCTACGAGTCCACGTATCCCCAGGCCGCCCGGGCCTTCCGGAAGGAAGGGGCCGACGTCCTCATCAACATCACCAACGACGCCTGGTACGGCCGGGAGCCATGGTGGACACGCACCACGGCCCTCTGGCAGCACCCCGCGCACCTGGTCATGCGCGCCATCGAGAACCGCATGGGCGTGGCGCGGGCGGCGAACACCGGGATCTCCCTCTTCGTGGACCCGGTGGGGCGGGTCCACGACGCCACGCCCCTCTTCCAGGCCGACGTGCGGGTGGGGGAGGTGACCACCACCCCGGTGCTCACCGCGTACACCCGGTACGGAGACGTGGTGGGGAACGGCTCGGCGGCGGCGGCCCTCCTGGTGCTCCTCGGATCCTGGTGGGTGGGCCGGAGGGGCTCCTTCCGGCGCCCCGGGGCGTCCGCCGGGGGGGCGGAGCCCGCTCTGGACCTCCCCCGTGGCTCCCGTTAGCTTTCCCCGGCTATAGAGGGGCCTTCCGCCATCCCGGCGTTCCGGTCCCGAACGAACCGTCGGGCCGGGGGCCGTCAGGGCGCCCAGGCCCGTTCCACTTCGGCATGTGGAGCTGGATATGAAGCAGGGCATCCATCCCGACTACAAGACGGCGACGGTCATCTGCGCCTGCGGCAACCGCTTCGAGACCATGGCCACGGTGGAGGAGGTCCACGTCGAGATTTGCTCGGTGTGCCATCCCTTCTACACCGGCAAGCAGCGTCTCGTGGACACCGCCGGACGCGTCGACCGCTTCAAGAAGAAGTACGAGACCGTCGGCTAGGAAGCCGGGCGGCCGGGCCTCGCGCCCGGCCGCCGGCTCGCCGGCGTCTTCTCGCCGTCCGCGGGTCCTCCGGCCCGCGGTCTCCCGATGAAAACCCCCGAACTCGACCCCCGTCTGGACCAACGCCTGCGCGAGGCGGAGCGCCGCTTCGCCGAGCTGGACGCGGCGCTGGCGGACCCGGCCGTCCTGGCCAGGCCCGACAAGCTCCGTGCGCTGGGCCAGGAGCGGGCCACCCTCGAGGAGCTGGTGGCCGCGGGGGAGGCCTTGCGCGGGGCGCTCGCGGAGCACGCCGGGGCGTTGGAGTTGGCCGAGGGCGCCGACGACGCCGAGATGCGCGCCATGGCCGAGGAGGAGATCCCCGCCCTGGAGGAGCGCATCGAGGCGCTGACGCTCCAGGTGCGCGAGCTGCTCATCCCCAGGGACCCACTGGAGGACCGGGCGGCGGTGGTGGAGGTCCGCGCAGGCACCGGAGGGGACGAGGCAGGCCTCTTCGCCGCCGACCTCATGCGCATGTACGAACGGCTGGCGGAGCGGCTGGGCTGGAGCGTGGAGCTCCTCTCCCTCTCCGAGGGGATCCCCGGGTCCATCAAGGAGGCCATCTTCCTGGTTCGGGGCCGGGGCGCCTTCGGACGCCTGCGCTACGAGTCGGGGGTGCACCGCGTGCAGCGCGTCCCCGCCACGGAGAGCCAGGGGCGCATCCACACGTCCGCGGCCACGGTGGCGGTCCTTCCCGAGGCGGAGGAGGTGGACCTCCAGATCGACCCCGCCGACCTGCGCATCGACGTCTTCCGGTCCTCCGGGCCCGGCGGCCAGTCGGTGAACACCACCGACTCGGCGGTGCGCATCACCCACCTCCCCACGGGCCTGGTGGTGTCGTGCCAGGACGAGAAGTCCCAGCACAAGAACAAGGCGAAGGCGCTCAAGGTCCTCCGGAGCCGGCTCCTCGACCAGATGATCGCCGAGCAGGAGGCCGAGCGCGCCCGGGAGCGGCGCACGCAGGTGGGGACGGGCGACCGCTCGGCCAAGATCCGGACGTACAACTTCCCCCAGAACCGCGTCACGGACCACCGCATCGGGCTCACGCTGCACAGCCTGGGCGACGTCCTCGAGGGGAACCTGGACGAGCTGGTCACGGCGCTGCGCCTGGCCAAGGAGGAGGAGCGGCTGGAGGCCGCCTCGTGACCTCCACGGCCAACGCCCACGCCGAGGCACGGGGGCGGGACGGCCAGGTGTGGACGGTGCTCCGCCTCATGCAGTGGAGCGGGGAGTATCTGCAGGAGAAGGGCGTGGACCGGGGACGCCTGGACGCGGAGCACCTCCTGGCCCACGTCCTGGGGGTGAAGCGCCTCCAGCTCTACCTCCAGTTCGACCGCCCCCTGGACCGCGAGGAGCTGGACCGGTTCCGGCCCCTGCTGCGCCGGCGCGCGGAGCGGGAGCCGCTCCAGTACATTCTGGGCCACGCCGCCTTCCGGGAGCTGGAGCTGGCCGTGGACCGGAGGGTCCTCATCCCCAGGCCGGAGACGGAGATCCTCGTGGACGAGGTGCTGGCCTGGGCCCGAGCGCAGGGTGCCGAAGGGCTCACGGCCGTGGACCTGGGCACGGGCTCGGGCGCCATCGCCCTCGCGCTGCTCCACGAGGGTCCGTTCGCGCGGGTGGTGGCCACGGACGCGTCCCGCGACGCCCTGGCGGTGGCGGGGGAGAACGCCCGGGCCACGGCGCTGACGGACCGCGTCGAGCTCCGGGAGGGATCGCTCTTCGCGGCGCTGGGTGCCGGGGAGACGTTCGACGTGGTGGTCTCCAACCCGCCGTACGTGGCGGAGGCGGAGGCGCCGACCCTCGAGCCCGAGGTGGCCGACTGGGAGCCGGCGGCGGCCCTCTTCGGGGGGCCCGACGGCATGGCGGTGATCCGGGCGCTGGTGGCGGGCGCCGGCGCGCACGTGCGGCGGGGAGGGCTCCTGGCGGTCGAGGTGGGCGCCGGCCAGGCAGGTCTGGTGGTGGCGGAGGTGGAGGGGACAGGCGAGTACGACGACGTTCGCGTGCGGCGGGATCTGGCCGGGCGGGAGCGGGTGGTGCTGGCTACGCGCGCGGGCTCCAGCCCGCAGAACTGAGCTGAATCACACCCGAGGGGGAAGACATGGCGGGGATCTACGACATGGCCAAGGAGCTGGGCGGTGCCCTGGCCCGGACGGACGAGTACCAGGCGCTGAAGCGTGCCTCCGACGCCGCGGACGAGGACCGGGAGCTGGTGGAGCTGCGCAACCGGCTGCGGGCCCTCGAGGACCGCATCGAGGCGTCGCTGCGCGCCGGCCAGGAGCCGGACCAGGAGGTGGCCGACGCGTACCAGAAGGCCGCCGAGGAGCTCCAGGCCATGCCCGCGTTCCAGCGCTTCGTGGCGGCGCAGGCCAACTTCGACAAGGTGATGTACAAGGTGAACGAGACCATGGCCCGGGGCCTGCAGGAAGGGGCCCAGAGCCGGATCATCCTCTCGTCTTGACGCCGGGCCGCTTCGGCCCTGCTTTCATAGCATTCGAACAACCATCCTGAGCGAGGGAACTTCGTGAAGCAGCCTACTGAGATCCGTCCGGCCACCGGCAAGCTCGGTGTCCTCCTCCCCGGCTTCGGCGCCGTGGCCACCACCTTCGTCGCCGGCGTGGAGGCGGCCCGCCGCGGCCTCGCCCTCCCGGTGGGCAGCCTCACGCAGATGGCGACCATCCGGCTGGGGAAGAGGACGGAGGGGCGCACGCCGCTCATCAAGGACTTCGTCTCCCTCGCCGGCCTCGACGACCTGGTGTTCGGCGCCTGGGACCCCATCCCCGACGACGGCTACCAGAGCGCCCTGAAGGCGGGCGTGCTCCACAAGGAGCAGCACCTGGATCCCATCAAGGACTTCCTGGCGGGGATCAAGCCCATGCCGGCCGCCTTCGACACGGCCTACGTGAAGAAGCTGGACGGTCCCAACAAGAAGAAGGCCGCCACCAAGAGGGAGCTGGCCGAGGCCATCCGCGCCGACATCCGGAAGTTCAAGGCGGACAACGGGTGCGATCGCCTGGTCATGGTGTGGTGCGGCTCCACGGAGGTGTACATCCCCGCCTCCGACGTGCACCGGACGCTGGAGTCCTTCGAGAAGGGCCTGGCGGAGAACCACAAGGACATCTCCCCCAGCCAGCTCTACGCCTACGCCGCCATCATGGAGGGCGTGCCCTACGCCAACGGCGCCCCCAACCTCTCCGCCGACTTCCCGGCGCTGGAGGACCTGGCGGTGAAGAACGGCGTGCCCATCGGCGGAAAGGACTTCAAGACGGGCCAGACCCTCATGAAGACCATCCTGGCCCCGGGCTTCAAGACCCGCATGCTCGGCCTGAACGGGTGGTTCTCCACCAACATCCTGGGGAACCGGGACGGCGAGGTGCTGGACGATCCCGAGTCGTTCAAGAGCAAGGAGGTCTCCAAGCTCGGCGTCCTGGAGAACATCCTGCAGCCCAAGATGTACCCCCAGCTCTACAAGAATCTGTACCACAAGGTGCGGATCAACTACTACCCGCCTCGTGGGGACAACAAGGAGGGCTGGGACGCCATCGACATCTTCGGATGGATGGGGTACGAGATGCAGATCAAGGTGGACTTCCTCTGCCGTGACTCCATCCTCGCGGCCCCCATCGTCCTCGACCTGGCCCTCTTCATGGACCTGGCGTCCCGCGCGGGCCTGAAGGGGATCCAGGAATGGCTCTCGTTCTACTTCAAGAGCCCCCAGACGGCGCCGGGCCTCTACCCCGAGCACGACATCTTCATCCAGCACATGAAGCTGAAGAACACGCTCCGCTGGATGATGGGCGAGGAGTCCATCACCCATCTGGGCACCGAATACTACGAGTAGGATGCCCCGGGCGCGGTTCATCGTGCTGGAGGGCGGCGAGGGTGCGGGCAAGAGCACCCAAGCCGCCCTCCTGTCCGCTTGGCTCACCGCCGCCGGCGTGCGGCACCGCGTGGCCCGGGAGCCCGGGGGCACGCCCGTGGGCGAGGCCATCCGGTCGGTGGTGCTGGGCCGGCGGGACCTGGAGATGCCTCCCGAGTCGGAGCTCTTCCTGATCCTGGCCGCGCGGGCGGCCTTCGTCCGGGACGTGGTCCGCCCGGCCCTGGACGCCGGAGAGCTGGTGGTGGCGGACCGGTTCGCCCTCTCCACGCTGGCCTACCAGGGGTACGGACGGGGGCTGGATCTGGACGACGTCCGCCACGCGGTGGCGCTGGCCACCGGCGGGCTCGTCCCCGACCTCTACGTGGTCCTGGACGTGCCCGTGGCCGAGGGCGCGGCCCGTCAGAAGCGGGGCGGAAAGCAGCCCGACCGCATCGAGCAGGAAGGAGATGCCTTTCTGCGGAGGGTACGGGACGGGTATCTTGACCTTGCCGACACGGAGGGCAACGTACGCGTGGTCTCGGGGGTAGGAGCGCCCGAGGAGGTCCACGCGGCGATCCGTGGGCTGTTGATGTCCGAGTTCCCGGGGACGTTCGGGTCCCGGGAAAAGAACGAGGGAAGGGCTGAGGCCCGAGGGAATGGGAATGCGTAGAGGCTTTTCGGCGCCGGTGGCCGTCCTCGCCGTGGCTGTGGTCACGGGCGGATGGTTCCTGCAGCGGGGCGTGGACCGCGCCGAGAACATCTACGTCAAGGTCCGCCTCTTCCAGGAGGTGGTGGACCGGGTGGAGTCGAGCTACGTGGAGGAGGTGGAGCCTACCCGCCTCTACAACTCGGCCATCGAGGGGATCCTGGACGACCTGGACGACCCGTACTCGTCGTTCCTGGCGGCGTCGGACTACGAGAACCTGCGCATCCAGGGCATCGAGGGCGACTACGGCGGCGTGGGCCTCGAGGTCGTCCACCGCAACGGGTGGGTCACCGTGGTGAGCCCCATGCCCGGCACGCCCGGCGCCCGGGCGGGGATCCGGGCCGGCGACCAGTTCTACGAGATCGAGGGCGTCGCCGCCGACACCCTCGACACCGACCAGGCCGTGGCCATCCTCCGGGGCGAGCCGGGCACGCAAGTGTCGGTGAAGATGCTCCGGCCCGGCGTCGAGGAGCCCATCCCCTTCACCCTCACGCGCGAGGTCATCCAGCTCCGTGCCGTGCCCTTCGCAGTGATGCTCGAGGACGGGATCGGCTACGTGCCGCTGCAGAGCGTCCTGGAGACGTCCGCCGAAGAGATGAAGACGGCCCTGGACTCCCTGCGCGGCGAGGGCATGGACCGCCTCGTCCTCGACCTGCGGGGCAACCCGGGGGGCGTGCTGGACCAGGGCATCGAGGTGTCGGACCTCTTCCTCGACCAGGGGAGCGCCATCGTCGAGACCCGGGGCCGTGCCCGGGACCAGAACGCCGTGTACAAGGCCTCCCGGGGCGACCAGTACCGGGGCGTGCCCATCGTGGTCCTCGTGGACGGCGGCTCGGCCTCCGCCTCGGAGATCGTCGCCGGCGCGCTCCAGGACAACGACCGCGCCCTCATCGTCGGGGAGAGCACCTTCGGCAAGGGACTCGTGCAGAGCCTGTACCGCCTCTCCGGCGGGAACGTGCTCCGCCTCACCACCGCGCGCTGGTTCACGCCGGTGGGGCGCTCCATCAACAAGGAGGCCGAGGCCCGCTTCCACCGCGAGGGCGAGGAGGTCCTGGCGCTCAACGGCCAGTTCTCCGTGGGCGCCGACGTGGAAGGGCGCCCCACCTTCACGTCGGTGGGTGGGCGCACCCTCTTCGGGGGCGGCGGCATCGCCCCCGACGTGTTCGTCACGCCCCTGACGCTGGACGATGGCGAGGAGCAGGCGGTGCGGGAGCTCTACCGCCAGGCCGGCGCGTTCAACGTGGCCCTCTTCAACTTCGCCGTCCGCTTCGTACAGGAGCGCCGCGCCCCACAGCCGGGCTTCCGCCTGTCCGACGAGGACCTGGCGGCGTTCTACCGCGCGCTCCCCGAGTGGGGCGTGGAGGTGGAAGCGGGCGCCTTCCGGAGGGCCCGTCGTTTCGTGCAGTACCAGCTCGAACGGGAGATCGCCCTCCAGGCGTGGGGTGACCGCGGCGCCTTCCTCCAGGGCGCGGCGTACGACACCCAGCTCCAGGAGGCCATGACCCTCCTCCGCGGTGCGTCCACCACCCAGGCCCTCCTGGCGGCGGGGGCGGCGGAGGCACCGGCTCCCACGGTGGGGGCCGCCGCTCCGGCCACCGGTCCGGGTCTCTGATCCCTCCGCGCCTTGGGGCGTCCCCTGGGGCTATGGTCGTGACCCGGGTCCTCCCCCTGCTTTGGTGGGCACGGCGGCATTCGGCGTGCCCTCCCCTCCATCCCCAGCCGAGTCCATGGGCGTGATCGAAGTCGTGCGGGGCGGGATCGTCGAGTCCCGCCACCGCGCCCACGTGGCCGTCGCCGACCACCGGGGTGCCCTCGTGGCCTCCACGGGAGACCCGGGCATGGACGTCTTCTACCGCTCGGCGGCCAAGCCCTTCCAGGCCCTGCCGCTGGTGGAGGACGGCGTGGTGGAACGCTTCGGCCTCACCACCGCAGAGCTGGCGCTCTGCTGCGCCTCCCACGAGGGGGAGGAGGCCCACGTCGCCGGGGCCCGGTCCATCCTGGCCAAGTCGGGTCTGGACGAGGGAGCGCTGCGGTGCGGCCCCCACGCACCCTTCTCCGAGAGGGAGGCCGAGCGCCTGGTCCGCACGGGGGAGGCGCCGCTGCCCATCCACAACAACTGCTCGGGGAAGCACGCGGGGATGCTGGCGCTGGCGGTGGCCCGGGGGTGGGAGCCGGAGGGATATCACCGGCTGGAGCACCCGGTCCAGCAGCGCATGCTCGACGAGGTGGCCCGTTGGTCCGGCGTGGCCCGGGACCGGGTGGGCACCGCCGTCGACGGGTGCGGCGTGGCGTGCTTCTCCCTGCCCCTGGCCGCCATGGCCGCATCCTTCGCGCGCTTCGCCTGGGCGGCGCACCGGGGCGAGGGCGCCGGCCGCGTCGTGGACGCCATGGTCACCCACCCGTTCATGGTGGGGGGCACGGGCAGGGCGTGCACGCAGGTGATGGAGCGGACGGGCGCCCGGGCCTTCGTGAAGCTGGGGGCCGAGGGCGTCTACGGGGGCGGCCTCCCCGAGCGGGGGCTGGGCTTCGCCATCAAGGTGGCCGACGGCTCCCGCAAGGCGGTTGAGGTGGCGCTGGTGGAGGTCCTCGAAGCCCTGGAAGCGCTGGACGCGGAGGACGTGGAGGCGCTGGCGCGCTGGAAGCGCCCCGTGTTGAAGAACACCCGGCGGGAGGTGGTGGGGGAGATGCGCGCGGCCCTGGCCCTGGAGTGGGCGTGAGCGCCCTGGCTCCCGGCGACGCCGTCCTCGTGGCCCTCAGCGCCGCGCTGGGATCCCGGGACGGCCGGGCCGTGGAGGGCGCCCTTCGCGCCGCCGTCGGGCACCCCGACCCGGGGGCGGTGGAAGAGGCGATCCTGCAGAGCTACCTCTTCCTGGGCTACCCCGCGGCGCTGAACGCCTTCGCGGCGTGGCGGGCCCTTTCCGGCCGTGCGCCGGCGCCGCCCGCCGAAGAGGCAGGGCCCTGGTCCGAGCGGGGGGACGCGGTGTGCCGGACGGTGTATGGAGGGCAGTACGAGCGGCTCCGGGACAACGTCCGGCGGCTGCATCCCGACATGGAGCGATGGATGGTGGAAGAGGGATACGGTAAGGTGCTGGGCCGCCCGGGGCTCCCCCTGGCGACCCGGGAGCTGTGCATCGCGGCGCTGTTGGCGGCGCTGGACGCGCCCCGACAGCTCTATTCCCACCTGCGCGGATCGCTGAACGCCGGCGCCACGGAGGCCCAGGTGGACGAGGCGCTGGCGGTGGCCGCCGCGGTGAGCGCGGACGGTGCCCGGGCACGGGCGGCCGAGACATGGACCACCTTGAGGACCCGCGGGGCGGAGAGCTGAGCACATGTTCGTGGACAAGGTGGTCATCGAGGTGCGCGGAGGCGTGGGTGGGTCCGGGGCCGAGGCGTTCCGCCGGGAGACCTTCGTGCCCCGGGGCGGCCCGTCCGGGGGCGACGGCGGCAAGGGCGGCGACGTGGTGCTGGAGGTGGACGACAACCTCAACACGCTCCTCGACTACAGCTACCAGAAGCACTACCACGCCCCCCGGGGGCAGCATGGGCAGGGGAAGGACCGCACGGGGCGGGGCGGCGAGGACATGGTGCTCAAGGTGCCCCCGGGGACCGTGATCACCGACGCCGACAGCGGGGAGATGCTGGGGGAGCTTCTGGCCGAAGGGGAGCGCCTCGTGGTGGCCAGGGGAGGGCGGGGGGGGAAGGGGAACGCCCACTTCCCCACGTCCACGAACCAGGCGCCCCGGAAGTGGCAGGTCGGCGAGGAGGGGGAGGAGCGCAGGATCCAGCTCGAGCTGAAGCTCATCGCCGACGTCGGGCTCGTGGGCGAGCCCAACGCAGGCAAGTCCACGTTCCTGTCGGCGGTCTCGTCGGCGCGCCCCAAGGTGGCCGACTACCCCTTCACCACGCTCACCCCCAACCTGGGGGTGGTGCAACTCTCCGGGTTCCGGTCCTTCGTCGTCGCCGACATCCCCGGGATCATCGAGGGCGCGCACGCGGGGAAGGGGCTGGGGCACCAGTTCCTCCGCCACATCGAGCGCACCCGCACGCTGGCCCTCCTCGTCCCCGTGGACGCCGGGGACCCGCAGGCCGAGTACGACGCGCTGCGCGGCGAGCTCACGGCCTACTCCACGGAGCTCGCCGAGACGCCCCACTGCGTCGTCCTCACCAAGGCCGACCTGCTGGGCGACGCGCCGCCGCCGGACGTGCGTGCCCCCGACGCCTTCGGGGTCTTCGCCGTGTCGTCGGTGGCGCGCCTGGGGCTCCCTCGCCTCCTCGAGGCGTTGTGGGAGAGGAGCAGGGCCGTGGAGCGCGAGGAGAAGGGCGAAGAGGACGAGGAGTGGTGGACCCCCTGAGCCTCGCCGGGGCCGAGCGCCGCCGGGAGGTGGAGGCGCTGCTCGTCCTGGAAGCGCTCCCCCGGGTGGGCCTGCGCAGTGTCTGGGCGCTGCTCCACGCCGCCGGCTCGGCCGGCTCGGCGCTGGACCGCCCCGCGCTCCTCCGCGCCCTGGGGGGCGCCGAGGCCGTCGCCCAAGCCCGGGACCCGGCCTTCCGGCGGCAGGTCGCCGAGGCCGTGGACACGGCGCTCCGGATGGCGATGCGCGTCGTCCTCCACTGCGACGACGCGTACCCTCCGGCCCTCCGGCACCTCGCGGACCCCCCTCCCCTCCTGGTCCTCCGGGGCGATGGGGAGCTCCTGGCCCACCGGGGGGTGGCGGTGGTGGGGGCGCGCAAGGCCACGGCCCGAGCCCGGGGCGTGGCCCACCGCCTCGGGGCGGCGGTGGCGGGGAGGGGCACGCCGGTGGTGAGCGGGCTGGCCCTGGGCGTGGACGGCGCCGCCCACCGGGGCGCCCTGGAGGCCGGGGGCCCGACGGTGGCGGTGCTGGGGTGCGGGGCGGACCGCGCCTACCCGCCCAGCCACCGTGCGCTCTTCCGTGAGATCCTGGAGAGGGGCCTCGTGGTGAGCGAGTTCGCCCCGGGCACGCCGGTGCTGCCCCACCACTTCCCGCGCCGGAACCGGATCCTGGCGGCGCTGGCCCATAGCCTCGTGGTGGTGGAGGCGGGCGCCCGGAGCGGCGCCCTCATCTCGGTGGACCACGCGCTGGACCTGGGCGTGGACGTCTGGGCGGTGCCCGGCCCCATCGAAGAGCCGGCGTGCGCCGGGAGCAACGCCCTCCTCGCCGAAGGGGCCCGGCCCCTGGTCTCCGTGGACGGCTTCGTGGCCGACGTCCTCGGCGACGCGCCGCCCCGTCCGTCCCCCGTTTCCCGGGGCCCCGAAGGGCCCGTGCTGGAGGCGTTGGTCGGCGGCGGGCTCACCGCCGACGAGGTGGCGCGTGCCGCGGGGCTCCCCGCGGGGCAGACGATGGCGCTGCTGGCCTCCCTGGAGCTCCAGGGTCGGGTGGTGCGCCTGCCCGGCATGCGGTTCCGGAAGGCGGGGTAGGGCCGTGCCCGCCGTCTCGTCGGTGTATGTCCACGCGCCCTTCTGTGCCCGGCGCTGCCTCTACTGCGACTTCGCCGTGCAGGTCCGCCGGCGGGGGGACGCCGCCTCGTGGCTCGCCGCGCTGGCCGGCGAGCTCCGGGGGGTGGAGGCCGAGGGCCTCTTCACGCTGGGCGACGAGCTGCGGACCCTCTATGTCGGCGGGGGCACGCCGTCCCTCCTGGGCGCGGAGGCCATGGCCGGACTGGCCGACGTCCTCGGCCGGGAGCGGCTGCTGGCCCCGGGGCTGGAGTGGACCGCCGAGGCCAACCCCGAGAGCCTGACGGGGGAGGTGGCCCGGGCGTGGCGGGCCGCCGGCGTGAACCGACTGAGCCTGGGCGCGCAGACCTTCCACGAGCCGGCGCTCCGGTGGATGGGGCGCCTCCACGGACCGGCGGGCGCCGTCGAGGCGGTCGCCGCGGCGCGGGACGCGGGCATCGCGAACGTCTCCGTGGACCTCATCTTCGGCCTCCCCGCCCACCTGGGGCGCTCGTGGACCGAGGACCTGGAGAAGGTCCTCGCCCTCGACGTGCCGCACGTGAGCCTCTACGGACTGTCGGTGGAGTCGGCGACGCCGCTGGGGCGCGCCGTGCGGGAAGGACGGGAGGCGCCCGTGGACGAGGACCGCTACGGCGAGGAGTTCCTGGAGGCGGCCCGGGCCCTCACCGGCGCCGGGTACCACCACTACGAGGTCTCCAACTTCGCCCGGCCGGGATACGAGTCACGGCACAACCGGGTGTACTGGGAAGGAGCGCCGTACCTCGGGCTGGGGAACGGCGCGCACAGCTACTCTCCCCCCGTGCGCCGATGGAACCTCCGGGACTGGGAAGACTACAGCAGGATGGCCTCCTCCGGTGCCGTGCCGGACGAGGGACGGGAGGAGCTGGACGCCGCGGCGCAGCGGTTGGAGCGGATCTGGCTGGGGCTCCGGACGTCCGACGGACTCCCTCTCGACGGACTGCCCGCCCAGGCGAGGAGCACGGTGGCCTCGTGGGCCGCCCGGGGCTGGGCCGAGGCGCCGGGCGACGACGCGGTTCTCACGGCGGAGGGCTGGCTCCTCCTGGACCGCCTGGCGGTGGAGCTGGACGAGGCCTGCGGTTGACGGTCTCCCGACCCTCCTTCGATTTTTCATTTCTATGGCCGGATTGGACAAACGCCTGCTCGCCGGGGGTGACCTCACCGACCGGGAGCGACAGGTCCTGGAGGCCGTGGTCCGCACCTACGTGGACACGGCCGAGCCCGCGGGAAGCCGCACCGTCTCCCGGCGGTTCGACCTCGGTGTGTCCCCCGCCACCGTGCGCAACACCATGAGCGACCTGGAGGAGAAGGGGTACCTGGTGCACCCCCACACCTCCGCGGGACGCGTCCCCACGGACCGGGCCTATCGCTTCTTCGTGGACCGGCTCATGGACCCTCCCCGCCTCTCCGCCCAGGAGCAGCAGAAGCTGGTGGAGCAGCTCGACGCAGCGGGCTCGTCGGCTGTGGAGCGACTGGTGCGGCAGGCGGTGCGCGCCCTCGGGCTCCTGTCCAACGAGCTCGGCGTCGCGCTGGCGCCCCGCCTGGACGAAGCCGTTTTGGAGCGGGTGGAGCTCATCCAGGTCTCTTCCGACAAGGTCCTGCTGGTGGCGACCATCCGCGGCGGCGTGGTGCGCACGGTCTACGTGGACCTGCCGGTGGAGGTCCCGCCCGAGACGCTGGTGACGCTCACCGTCGTCCTCAACGAGCGCCTCGCCGGCCTCTCGCTGCAGGAGATCCGGGGCACGCTGCCGCAGCGCCTCCGGGACGCCCACGCCGACGAGCAGGGCGCGTCGGAGCTGCTCAACATCTTCCTCCAGTCGGGGGCGGAGCTCTTCAGCCTCCAGAACCTCGACAGCTCACGGATCCACCTGGGGAGCGCCAGCGTCCTCGCGGCCCAGCCCGAGTTCGACAGCGGCCCTCGCCTCAAGGGGCTCATCGAGCTCACCGAGCGTAGGGAGCTCCTCGCCGCGGCCGTGGGGAATCGGGACCACGGCGGGCAGCTCCAGATCACCATCGGTGGGGAGAACGACTCGGTGGCCCTGTCCGATTTCACGCTGGTGACGGCCGAGTACCGCGTGGGCGGGCTGAAGGGCGTCATCGGCGTCATCGGCCCGACCCGCATGCCCTACGAGAAGGTGGTGGCGATCGTGGACTACACGTCCTCTCTGGTCACCCGCATTCTCGGGACCTGAGCCCCGAACCCGACCCCATGGCTGACTACTACGAGCTCCTCGGTGTGCCGCGCACCTCGGATACGGAGGAGATCAAGAAGGCGTACCGGCAGCTCGCCCTCAAGTACCACCCCGACCGGAACGAGGGCTCCAAGGAGGCGGAGGAGCGCTTCAAGGAGGTCACGGAGGCCTACGAGGTCCTGCGGGACCCGGAGAAGCGGGCGGTCTACGACCGCTACGGGGAGCAGGGTCTCAAGGGCCGTGCCGGTCCGGGGGGCTTCGGCCACTTCGACTTCGCCGACGCCATCGAGGTCTTCATGAGGGACTTCGGGGGCTTCTCCGGCTTCGAGGACCTGTTCGGCATGCGCGGCGCACGCTCCCAGCGCATGGCCAGCCGCAAGGGACAGAGCATCCGTCTGCGCCTTCCCCTCACGCTCCACGACGTCGCCCACGGCGCCAAGCGCAAGCTGCGGGTGGCCCTGCTGGAAACGTGCGACGGGTGCGGTGGCTCGGGGGCCGAGGGCGGCAGCGCGCCGGCGCCCTGCTCCACGTGCGGAGGCACGGGCGAGGAGCGCCACGTGCAGCGCTCGGTCTTCGGCCAGTTCGTGAGCGTGCAGCCGTGCCGCGCCTGCGGAGGAGAGGGTCGGGTCATCGCCCACCCCTGCGGGACGTGCCGGGGGGAGGGGCGCGTGAGGTCGGAGCGCGAGGTGGAGGTGGAGGTGCCGCCCGGCGTGACCTCGGAGAACTTCATCACGCTGAGGGGCCAGGGAAGCGTCGGCCCCCGGGGAGGCCCGCGAGGGGACCTGGTGGTGCTCCTGGAGGTGCAGGAGGATCCGCGCTTCGTGCGGGACGGCTCGGACCTCGTCCACGAGCTGCCCATCACGTTCGCCCAGGCCGCCCTGGGGACGGACGCCGAGGTACCCACCGTGGACGGGACGGCGAAGGTGACCATTCCCGCCGGCATCCAGGGCGGAGAGATGCTCCGGCTCCGGGGCCTGGGCCTCCCCCACTTGAACGCCCACGGCCGGGGCGACGAGCTGGTGAGGATCCTGGTGTGGACCCCCCAGGAGCTGACGCCGGAGCAGGAGGAGGCGCTGGTCCGGCTCCGAGCCGTGGAGTCGGCTCCACCCGCTCCCGGGGACCGGAAGTCGTCGAAGGGCTTCTGGTCGAAGGTGAAGGAGGCCTTCTCGGGCGGATGAGCCCGACCTCCCGGAAGTGGCTGGAGCTCTCCGCCCGCTCGGCGTCCGCCGGAGAGCTGGAGGCCCTCCTGGCAGAAGGGCTGGTGGCGCTGGGGGGGCGCGCCGTGGAGGAGGTGGGGGGGCGCTACGTCACCCACGTGGAGCAGCCCGACGACCCCGCCGCCTTCCTGGAGCGGGGCCGCGCGGCGCTGGAGGCCCTGGTGGGGGGGGCACCGGTGGACGTGACCTGGCGATGGATCGACCACCAGGACTGGGCCGAGTCATGGAAGCGGGGTCTCGGGCCCCGACGGCTCACCCCCCGGCTCGTGGTCGCCCCCACCTGGGACCCCGTGGATCCCCGCCCCGGCGACCTGGTGCTGCGTATCGATCCGGGGATGGCCTTCGGCACGGCGGAGCACGGCACCACCCGGGGGTGCCTCCGCCTGCTGGACGCCACGGTGGCCGCCGGGGAGCGGATCCTGGACGTGGGCGCCGGCTCGGGGATCCTGTCCATCGCCGCCGCGCGCATGGGGGCCGGCGACGTCCTGGCCCTGGAGGGGGACCCTCTGGCCGTGGAGGCCCTGGCGGAGAACGTGGCTCTCAACCAGGTGACGGAGCGGGTGCGGTGGGAGACGCGGTGGGCCGACGCCGCGGGGCTCGCGGCCCTCGCCCACCGCGACGGCGCGGTGGCCAACATCGAGTCGGGCGTGTTGCGCCCCCTGCTGTCGGGCTTCGCCGCGGCCCTCCGGCCGGGGGGGTGGCTCATCCTCTCGGGGATCCTCGAGGGGGAGTGGCCGGACATGCGCCGGGACGCGGAGACGGCCGGCTTCCACCTGGAGGCTGTGGACGAAGACGGGGAGTGGCGCTCGGGGCTCTTCCGGCGGGGCTGAGGACTCAGGCGGCCCGGTCCAGGCCGTCGCCGACGGCCAGCCCTTCCAGGAGGAGTCCCCGCCAGCGCACCAGGCTGCGCCCCGAGTGGGGATCGACGCTCAAGGCCAGCCACCGCACGCTGGCCCGCACGCGGCGCGCGACGGGGGAGAGCTCCGCTCCGGCGCCGTCGCCGTCGTCCCTCACCGCCACCACCCAGGGCTCGTCGTCCCCCCCTCCCGAGCCTGACCGCTCCGCCACGAAGCGCCATGGGCCGCGCCACGGCTCGAGGACGCGGAAGCGGTGCGGATGCCGGAGGAGGAGCGCGCGGAGCCCCGGTCCGTCCAGGGGGGGCAGGCCCGGGTGGCCGCGAAGCGCCTCCAGGAGGCGGGAGAGGCGGAGGGCCGGGGCCCCCGAACGGCGCAGGATCTGCTCGGCGGCGGAGAGCACGCTTTCCATGGGACCTCCGGTCGGTGAGGGTACGGGTCGGGAAAGGTGCGGGGGGGAGGCGGGCGCCTCCATGGCTCGGAGGGACGGCTTCGCGGGGGGCGGTCCCGTCGGCGCATTGCGCGTGCACCCACCCTCCGACATGATCGGGTGGGAGGGAATCAATCGCGCCCCCGCGCCCCCGCCCGACCCCCACGCCAGGACGCCTTCGTGACCGCCTCCGACTGCATCTTCTGCCGCATCGCCTCCGGCGACATCCCGGCCACCGTCGTCCACCGCGACGAGCACGTGGTGGCCTTCCGGGACCTCCACCCCCAGGCGCCGGTGCACGTCCTCGTGATCCCGCGGGAGCACGTGGCCTCGCTGGACGCAGCCACCGACGGGCACGGCGCGCTGCTGGGCCGGCTCTTCCTGGCGGCCCGCGACGTGGCCCGCGCCGAAGGGATCGCCGAGGACGGGTACCGCACCGTGCTCAACGTGGGCGCCGACGGGGGCCAGACCGTGCACCACCTCCACGTGCACGTCCTGGGGGGACGGTCCCTGGGCTGGCCTCCCGGGTAGGCGCCGGGGCGCCCACGCCGCGTTGACCCTTTCCGCGCCGCCGGGGGCGCGTCGGTGCTCCCCGGCGGCGCACCCGTTCCACGACGGGACCCCGTACCCATCGCCCCCGCCCGCCGGGCTCGTCCGACGGGGGCACAGATTCGAGGACCTTCGCGTGTCCAGCGAGTTGAAGAACCGGGTCCAGTCGGACCTGAACGAGGCGCGCAAGCAGCGTGACAAGGACCGCACGCTGGTGCTCTCCACGCTCCTGTCCGAGCTCAAGAACAAGGAGATCGAGACCGGAGGCGAGCTGGACGACGGCGCCGCGGTCCAGGTGGTCTCCAAGGCCATCAAGCAGCGCAAGGACGCCGCCGAGCAGATGAGCGCCGCGGGCCGCGGCGAGATGGCGGCCGTGGAGGAGGCCCAGGCGGCGGTCCTCCGGGCGTACCTCCCCGAGGGGCTCTCGGAGGAGGAAGTGCGCGCCATGGTCCGTGAGATCGTCGCCGCCGGCGCCGGCGCCATGGGCGCGGTCATGGGGCAGCTCATGCCCAGGATCCGGGGCCGCTTCGACGGCAAGGAGGCGAACCGGATCGTGAAGGAGGAGCTGGAAGGGTGACCCCGGGCGCGGGCTTGGGGGAGGCGAGCCGCCACGCGCTGGACGTGCTGGAGTTCCGCCGCGTCCTGGACCGGGTGGCGGAGCGGGCCTCCAGCGCCCTGGCCCGCGCGCGCGTCGCCGCCCTCGAGCCGGGCACGGACCTGGACGCCCTCCGCCGCGAGCTGGCTCGCGTGGGCGCCGTGATGCGCTTCGTGGACGAGAAGCCGGGGTGGGGCCTCCCGGCCATCCCCGACGCGCGGGGCGCGCTGGGCCAGCTTTCCGCGGAGGGCGCGGTGCTCGAGCCGCTGCAGCTCCACGGGATCCACGTCCTCCTCCAGGGGTCCCGTCTCGTGGCCCAGGAGATGGACGGGAGGGAGGGGACATACGAGGAGCTCCGCCTCCTGCGCGAGCGCCTGGTGCAGGACCGGCCCGCCGAGGAGCTCCTCGAGCGCTCGGTGGACGCCGAGGGCCAGGTGCTGGACACGGCGTCGAAGGAGCTGCGCCGCGTCCGCGACCGGCTGAAGGGCGCCCACGCCCGCATCGTCAAGCAGCTCGAATCGTTCCTGCGGACGCTGCCCGAGCGCTTCGTCGTCCCCGACGCCTCCGTGACCATCCGCGAGGGGCGCTACGTGATCCCCGTGCGTCGGGAGGGGAAGGGCGAGGTGGGGGGCATCGTCCACGACGAGTCCCACACCGGCGCCACGCTCTTCGTGGAGCCGCCCGTGGCCATGGAGCTCATGAACCAGCTCCGGGACCTGGAGCGGGAGGAGGCCCGGGAGATCCGCCGGGTCCTGGGCGAGCTCACGGCCCGCGTCGCCCCGGCGCGCCACGACCTGGCGGGGGCGCTGGAGGCGCTGGTGGAGCTGGACTCCCTGGTGGCCCGGGCCCGCGCGGCGGTGGCGTGGAAGGCGTCGGTGCCGGAGCTGGTGGCGCCGGGGGCCCCGTCGTTCCGCATGCTGGAGGCGCGCCACCCGCTTCTCCTCGAGGCGTCCGAGGCTCCGGTCGTCCCCTTCGACCTCGAGGTGCTCCAGGGCGAGCGGGCGCTGGTGGTCTCGGGCCCCAACACGGGAGGCAAGAGCGTCTTCCTCAAGGCCACGGGGCTGGTGGCGGCGCTGGCCCAGAGCGGCGTGGTGCCCCCCGTGGGGCCGGGGACGGTGATCCCGGTCTTCACGTCGTTCTTCGCCGACATCGGCGACGAGCAGTCCATCGCCCAGAGCCTGTCGACGTTCTCTGCCCACCTGGCCAACCTCTCGGAGATCGTGCGGGGCGCCGACGCCCACGCGTTGGTCCTCATCGACGAGATGGGCACGGGCACCGACCCCGCGGAGGGCGCCGCCCTGGCCCGCGCCATGCTCGAGGTCCTGGTGGAGCGGGGTGCGTTCACCGTGGTGTCGTCCCACCTTGGCCAGCTCAAACGCCTGGACGGCGAGGGAAGCGGCATCGTGAACGCCTCCCTCCAGTTCGACCCCGACCGCATGGAGCCCACGTACCACCTGGTGAAGGGCAGGCCGGGCCGGAGCTACGGCCTGGCCATCGCGCGGCGACGCGGATTCCCCGCGGAGGTCCTGGACCGGGCCGAGTCCTATCAGGAGGGCGACGAGGCCCGGATGGAAGAGGTGCTGGCGCGGCTCGAGCGCCGGGAGCGGGAGTCGGAGGCGCTCGTCCGGGAGCTGGAGGCGGAGCGTGAGCGCACCGCCCGCCTGGGCGCCGAGCTGGACGGCCGCCAGCGGGCGCTCCGCGAGGCCGAGCGCTCGGCCTCGTCCCGGGCCCAGGAGGAGGCGCGCAAGGTGCTCCTCGACGCCCGGGAGGAGGTGGAGAAGGCCATCGAGGCGCTGCGCGCCCAGGCCGCCGAGGAGGCCGACCTGGAGGAGGCGGCCCGCCAGGCCCGCCGCCGCGTGGAGACCGCGGCCTCCCGGGCGGCCCGCAGGGGCAGGGCAGCCGCCCGTGGGCCCGCCGGCCCCGCCCGGGGGGAGGCGCCCAGCGTGGCGCCCGGCGACCGGGTGCGCGTGCACGCCACCGGCGCGAAGGGGAAGGTGGTGGAGCTCCGCGACCGCCGTGCGCTGGTGGAGGTGGGCGCGCTGAAGCTGGAGCTGCCCCTGGAGGACCTGGAGCCGGTGGAGGGCGGAGGTGACCCGGCGGAGAGCGAGCGACGCCGGGGTGGCTGGACGGGGCCCACCGTGGCGCAGGTGCGGACCGAGGTCGACCTCCGCGGACTGCGCGTGGACGAGGTGGCGGTGGAGCTGCACCGGGCTCTGGACGAGGCGATACTCGAGGACCTGTCGGAGCTGCGCGTCATCCACGGCAAGGGCACCGGCGCGCTGCGCCAGCGGGTGGGCGAGATCCTCGCCGGCGACGGCCGCGTCACGTCGTACCGCATGGGGAGCCCCCAGGAGGGCGGCGCCGGCGTCACGGTGGTGGGGCTCCGATGATCCCCGACGACGCGGTGGAGGAGGTCCGCGCCCGGGCCGACATCGTGGACATCATCGGCGAGCTGGTCCCGCTGAAGAAGGCGGGGCGGGAGTACAAGGCCAACTGCCCCTTCCACGAGGAGCGCACCCCCTCTTTCTACGTGGTGCCCGAGAAGGGCTTCTACAAGTGCTTCGGCTGCGGGAAGTCGGGCGACGTCTTCGGCTTCGTCATGGAGCGCATGGGGCTGGACTTCGTGGAGGCGGTGAAGTACGTGGCCGGCCGCTCAGGCGTGGAGGTGCGGGAGGTGACCCGCCAGCGGGAGGAGGAGGACCCCCACCGTGGGCTGTACGAGCTGAACGCCTTCGCCAGGGACTGGTTTCGCGAGCGACTCCTGGACCCGGCCACAGGCTCCGCGGCCCAGGCCTACCTCAAGGGCCGTGGCATCCACGCCGACACCGCCGAGCGCTTCGGGCTCGGCTATGCCCCCGACGAGTGGCGGGCGCTTCGCGACGCCGCGGCCAAGCACGGGCTGGACGAGGACCTCATGGTGGAGGTGGGCCTCCTCGCCCGGCGCGAGCGGGACAACGAGGCCTATGACCGCTTCCGCGGCCGGATCATCTTCCCCATCGAGGGGGTGTCGGGGAAGGTCATCGCCTTCGGGGGCCGCATCATCGAGGCCGACCGCAAGGACGCGCCCAAGTACCTCAACTCCCCCGAGACGCCCATCTACCACAAGGGGAGGAACCTCTACGGCCTGTCCTGGGCGCGCCACGCCATACGCCGGGAGGAGTCGGCGGTGGTGGTGGAGGGGTACATGGACGTGGTGTCCCTGGCCGCCCACGGCTTCGAGAACGTGGTGGCTCCGCTGGGCACCGCCATGACGCCGGAGCAGGCCAAGCTCCTGGGTCGGTACGCCCAGCGCATCTTCCTCCTGTTCGACTCGGACGCCGCCGGCCTGAAGGCCACGTTCCGGGCCGGCGACATCCTCCTGGAGGAGGGCCTGCACCCGGCGGTGGTGACCCTCCCGCCGGGGGAGGACCCGGACACCATGGTGCGCAACCTCGGAGACACCGCGCTGCGCGCCCACCTGGACGACGCCGTGGACGTCCTCGACCGGAAGCTCCAGATCCTCCAGGAGAAGGACTTCTTCTCCTCCATCGAGCGCATCCGCTCGGCGGTGGACCGGCTCCTCCCCACGCTGCGCGCGGCGGCGGACCCTGCGCTGCGGGACATCTACGTGGCCAAGGTGGCCGACCGCACGGGTGTGCGCAGGGAGACGCTGGAGGCCGAGCTGCGGAAGGCGGCGTCCGCCTCCTTCCGCGCGCCCCGGGGCGAGCCCCTGCCCGCGCCGCCGCCACCGCCCTCGCCCCGGCTGCCGCGCCTGGGTGCGGAGCGCACGCTCCTGCTCCTCATGACCAAGAACGCCGACTACGTGGAGCGGGTGAGCGAGCACGTGGGCGCCGAGGACTTTGTGGATCCCGCCTACCGCGCCATCTTTGTGGCGCTCTTGGACGAACCCGAGCTGCGGGCACCTCCTTCCTCCATGGACCCGGTGGCCGCGCAGCGCCTCCAGGAGATCCTGGACGACCCCGAGGAGATCGGTCACGCGGGGCGGGTCTTCGACGATGCGGTGGCGCGGGTTCGCGTCGCCACGGTCAGCCGGAGGCTCCAGGAGCTGGACCGGCGAATCGAGCAGGCCTCCGACGAGGGCACGAAGATGGCGATCATGGAGGAGAAGGCCCGCCTCTCCCGCGAGCGGCGGGAGCTGGCACCCGACGACTGGACGACCACGGCACGGCGACTCCGTGCCGACCCGAACCCGAACCCGTAGGTCCGATGACGGAGCAGAGCCGCACCGCCTTGAAGCAGCTTCAGAACCTCGACCTCCGCGTCCTCGAGGCGCGCCAGCGCATCGGCGATTTCGACCCGCTGTTCGCCGAGGTGGAGGAGCCGGCCCTGGTGCTCGAGGGCGAGGTGAACACCACCCGCAACCGCCTCCAGGAGATGCGCACCGAGTCTCGCCGGCTCGATATCTCCACCGAGGAGAAGCGTACGCGGCTCAAGCGGCTCGAGGAGCGGCTGGGGTCCGTGCGCAACCTGCGCGAGGAGGCCGCGGTGAGCGCCGAGCTGGACATGATCAGGAGGGCCCTGCAGAGCGACGAGCAGGAGACCTACACGCTCATCGACCAGATCAGGAAGCTGGAGACCCGCCTGGCCGAGCTGGAAGCTGCGCTGGCGGAAGCCAAGGCCCTGGTGGAGCCCCGCAAGCACGAGCTGCTGGCGCAGCGAGACGCGGCCAAGGCGGACCTGGCTGGGCTGGAGGCCAAGCGCGAGGCCTTCGCCGGGGAGATCCCCGAGAAGGAGCTGCGCCTCTACGAGGGCATCCGCTCCGGCGGACGACGCCAGGCGGTGGCCGAACTCACCGAGGACGGCGCGTGCGGGAACTGCTTCGGCGTGGTGCCCCTCCAACTCCAGAACGAGGTCCGCCACGGCACCTCCCTCATCCGGTGCGAGGCGTGCGGCGTCATCCTGGCGGCTCCTTCCCCCGAGGGGAGCGCGCCGGAGCCCGAGGCTCACGCGGAAGTCGCCGACGAGGCCGCCGACTCCGACGCGTCCGGGGCGGCCGCCGAGGAGTGACACCGGGAGGATCCTCCCCCCCTTCGGCGGTGCCGCCCCTGCGGCGCCGCTGGGCGGAGCCCCCCGTTCCCGAGCCCTCGGTGGTGGACGCCCTCACGGGGGCGCTTCGACTCCCTCCGGCCGTGTGCGCGGTCCTCGCCACACGGGGGCACGAGGACCCCGAAGGGGCCAAGCGCTTCCTCCGCCCCTCCCTCGAGCAGCTCCACGACCCCGCGGGGCTCGCCGACGGCCCGGCCGCGGCCCGCCGCATCGCCCGCGCGGTGGCCGAGGGAGAGACGATCTTCGTCCACGGCGACTACGACGTCGACGGGATCTGTGCCACGGCGGTCTACACCAGGTTCCTCCGGGGGCTGGGCGGCACCGTGGTCCCCTTCGTGCCCCATCGCCTCCGCGACGGCTACGACTTCGCCCAGGCGGGGTTGCACGCCGCCCGCCGCGCCGGCGCCACCCTGGTCGTCACCGCCGACTGCGGGACGGTGGCCCGGGACACGGTGGCAAGCGCCCGGGCCGGGGGCATGGACGTCGTCGTCACCGACCACCACACGGTGGGCCCCGAGGCCGCCGAGGCCACGGCCCTGGTGAACCCCCAGCGCCCCGACTGCCCCTACCCGGAGAAGGGGCTCTGCGGCGCCGGCGTGGCCTTCAAGACGTGCGTCCTCGTGGCCAGGGAGATGGGGGCGGACCCGGCGCCCCTCCACGCCCTCCTGGACCTGGTGGCGCTGGCCACCGTGGCCGACCTGGTCCCCCTCCAGGGTGAGAACCGCATCCTGGTGCGCTTCGGCCTGCGGCGTTTCGCCCAGACCCGGGTCGCCGGGATCACCGCCCTCCTCCAGGCCGCCGGGGTGGACGCCCCGACTGTCAACGCCGGACAGCTCGGCTTCGTGGTTGCCCCCAGGATCAACGCCGCCGGGCGGGTGGGAGAGTCGGCGGACGCCCTCCGCCTCCTCCTCACCGACGACCCCACGGAGGCCGCCGCGCTGGCCCGGGCGCTGGAGGAGGTGAACCGGGTGCGCAAGGACGAGGACCGCCGCACCCTGGACGAGGCCCTGGCCCTGCTGGAGAGCGGCTTCGATGCCTCCCGCGACTACGGCGTGGTGCTCGCTTCCGAGGGATGGCACCCGGGCGTCATCGGGATCGTCGCCTCTAGGGTGGTGGAGCGCATCCACAGGCCCACGGTCCTGGTGGCCCTGGACGGGGGAATGGGGAGGGGGAGCGCCCGCTCCATCCCCGGCTTCCACCTCTACGAGGCGCTGCTGGCGTGCCGTTCCCACCTGGGGCGCTTCGGGGGGCACCGCCAGGCGGCGGGCATGGACGTCGCCCGTGACGCGCTACCGGCCTTCCGGGAGGCCTTCAACGCCGAGGCCCACGCCCGCCTCGCCGAGGACGACCTCCAACCCCTCCTCCGCCCGGACCTGGAGCTCTCCCTGGCCGAGGCCGACCTGGACCTCGTCCACTGGCTGGCGTACCTGGGTCCCCACGGCATCGGGAACCCCCGTCCCCTCTTCCTGGCCCGGGGCGTGGCGCTGGAGGGACCTCGCCGGGTGGGCGACACCCACCTCAAGGTGTCCCTGGCCGACGGCCCGGCGCGCCTGGACGCCATCGGCTTCGGCCTGGCGGAGCGCTTCCCCCCCGAGTCCCTGGGGCCGGGGCCCTACGACGTGCTGGTGAAGCTGGAACGCAACGAGTGGCGCGGCGTGGCCCGCCCCCAGGCCCAGATCGTCGACGTGCGCCCCGGCGGGGAGGGGCCGGCGTGAGGATCATCGCGGGCCGCTGGAAGGGGCATGCCCTCAAGCCGTTGAAGGGACGGGGCATCCGGCCCACCACCGACCGGGTGCGGGAGGCGTGGATGTCGGCCATGGGCGGGCGCATGGACGGGCTCCGCGTCGTGGACCTCTTCGCGGGCTCGGGGGCCCTGGGGCTGGAGACCCTCTCCCGGGGCGCGGAGCACGTCGTCTTCGTGGAGCGCGCCCGGAGCTCCCTGAAGGTCCTGGAGGCCAACGTGGCCCACCTGGGCGCAGGGGAGGACGTCACGGTGGTGGCCGACGACGTCCACCGGTGGGTGCGCCGCGTGGAGGCCGGCTCCTTCGACCTGGCGCTGGCCGACCCTCCCTACGGCACCGGGGACGCCCAGATCCTGCTGGAGGCCTTCCGGGGCGTCCCGTTTGCGCGGGAGCTCTGGCTGGAGCATCCTTGGCGGGAGCAGATCCCCCTGGGCCCCGCGGACCGCACCCGCCGCTACGGGGACACCGCCCTCACCGTCATCACCGCCAACGAATGAAGGCCCACGTGCCGCACATCGCCATCTACCCGGGGTCCTTCGACCCCATAACGCTCGGGCACGAAGACCTGGCGCGCCGCACCATCCGCCTGGCCGACGAGCTCATCGTCGCCGTGGCCCACACCGCCACGCAGAGCAAGCGGAGCCTCTTCACCGTCGAGGAGCGGGTCGAGCTCATCAAGGAGGTCTTCAAGGGCGAGGACCGGGTGGAGGTGGTGTCCTTCCACGGTCTCCTTGTGGACTTCGCGCGGTCCCGGGGCGCCCACTTCATCATCCGGGGCCTGCGGGCCGTGTCCGACTTCGAGTACGAGCTCCAGATGGCCCAGATGAACCGCGAGCTGTGGGACGACGTGGAGACCGTGTTCCTCGCTCCCGAGGTGGAGTATTCGTTCCTCTCCTCGTCCCTGGTGCGGGAGATCGGGCGCCTGGGGGGAGACGTCTCCCGCTTCGTCTCGCCGCCCGTCCTGGCGGCCCTGAAGGCCAAGCTCGAGGACTGACGGAAGTCGTCGCCGGGGGGTGCCGCCGCTTGCCCCCCCGTTCGAACCCTTTTTATGATTGTTCGGCTGAACCGGCAGGGCGCGGCTCTCCGACCGCGTACACCAACGCCCCCAAACCCGGATCGAGGGAGCACAGAATGGGCTTTCAGGTGTCTCGCAGCGGTGACGTCACCCTCGTGGAGGTTGAGGGCCAGCTCATCGTAGGCAACCGGCAGGAGCTCAAGCAGAAGGTGCTGGAACATCTGGAGGGCGGTGACCGGAAGTTCGTCATCGACTTCTCCAACACCGGGTACATCGACTCCTCGGGGCTCGGCGTGCTGGTCAGCCTCTCCAAGAAGATCCGGGAGCAGGGAGGCGAGCTGCGCCTCTCCAGCCTCAACGAGGATCTCCGCACCCTCTTCGAGCTGACGAAGCTCGACACGCTGTTCAGGATCACGGACACGAAGGAGCAGGCGTTGGAGGGCTTCTAGCCTCCCGCCGCGGCAGACTGATCCGTGCAACCTGAACGCGCCGACGGTCCCATGGAGAACGATCTCGTCCTCGAGCTCCCCTCCGACGTCCGTTCCATCGAGCATGCCGTGGAGTACGTGGTGCGGCGTTGCCAGGCGTGCGAGCGCCATGCCCACCGCCTGCGCCTCAACTTCCGCGTGGGGCTCACCGAGGCCCTCTCCAACGCCATGCTGTACGGCAACGCCCACGACCCGTCCAAACGGGTACGGGTGGAGGTCCGGGTGTCCGGCGACTCGATCCTCGCCCGCATCACCGACGAGGGACGGGGCTTCGACCCGTGCAACGTTCCCGACCCCACCTGCCCCGAGAACCTCATGAAGTCCGGCGGCAGGGGCCTGTTCCTCATGCGCCAGCTCCTCGACGAGGTCCGCTTCAACGACCTGGGGAACCAGGTCACGCTGGTGCTCCGCCTGGAGGAAGACGTCCGGGCTCTCGAGGGCGGCGCGCAGGCATGATCCCTCCGGATCGGCTCGTCCCCGGGACGCTGCCGGATCCGGTCCTCCGAACGCTGGCGGACTTCGAGGAGGCGTTCGATCTCCGGGTCCGGCTCATGGTGCCCCCGCCCGAGCCCGGCGCCGCGGCGGAGATCCTGTACGCCACCGACGACACCGACGGCGCCCCGGACTCGGGCGTCCTGGCCCGCCACCTCGTGGCTCCCCGCGACGGCGCCCGGCTGGAGCTGGAGATCGTCGCGTGCCCATCCCTGCCCGCCGAGCCCATGGCCGCGACGCTGGCGGGGACGCTGGAGCGCCTCTACGAGGCGTCGCGGGAGATGCGCTTCTTCACGGTGGAGCTCTCCGAGCGCTACGAGGAGATCCACCTGCTTTACTCCATCAGCGAGACGCTGGGCTCCGTCCTCCACATGGACGACGCCGCCCGCGTCATCCTCCGGGAGGTGTGCGACGTCATGGGGGCCAAGCGCGGCTCCCTGTGGATCTACCACGCCGAGGACCAGGAGCTGCACCTCACCGCCGCCGTGGGCGACGACGGCCGCGACGGCCCCCTGAGCGCCGACGACCCCGACGCGGTGACGTCCATGGTGTTCCGGGAGCAGCGACCCATCATCGCGTCCCGAGCGCCCACCCGGGAGGAGCGCCTGGAGGGGATCCGGGGCGACTCCTTCCTCTCGGTGCCCATCCGCTATACGCCGCCCTCCGGCGAGTCGCGCACGCTGGGGGTGATGAACCTCATCGGGCGCCGGGGCGACGAGCGGTACAGCGCCGCCGACCAGAAGCTCCTCTCGGCCATCGCCTCGCAGGTGGGCTCGGCGCTGGAGAACAAGCGCCTGCACGAGGAGAGCCTGTCCCGCGAGCGCATGGGACGGGAGATGGAGTTGGCCCACGACCTCCAGCAGAAGCTCCTCCCCGCCGCCGAGCGCTTCGACGGCGCCGAGGCCGCGGCCCGCGTGTCTCCCGCCGAGCAGGTGGGCGGGGACTTCTACCAGCTCTTCCGCCTCCCCGAGGGGAAGGTGGGCGTCATGCTGGGCGACGTCTCGCTGCACGGCTTCCCGTCGGCCCTCATCATGACGCTCACCATGAGCGCCGCCGGCATCTACGCCCGGGAGCACGACTCCCCGGCCAGGGTGCTCCGGGACCTGGACGATGCTCTGCGGGACGAGCTGGAGACCACGGAGATGTTCCTCACGGTCTTCTACGGCGTGCTGGACCCCGCGGCGGGGCGTCTGGTCTACTCCAACGCCGGGCATCCCCACGCCTTCGTCGTCCACGAGAACGGGGGCCTGGACCGCCTGGTGGCCACGGACCCGCCAGTGGGCTTCGCGGGCCCGGACTCGTACGGCGAGGAAGAGGTCGCCTGGGAGTCGGGCCAGGACCTGCTCCTCCTCTTCACCGACGGGCTCTCCGACACGCTGGCGTCGGCGAACCGGAGCGACGGGGAGGAGCGGGTGGTGGACACCGTGGTGGCGCTCCGCCACAGCCCCGTCCACCTCATCGTCGACGAGCTCTTCTCCCTCACCACCGAGAGCACGCCGCCCATCCAGGGGGACGACCGTACCGCCCTGGTGGTCCGCACGCCCTGAGGCGCCGGCCGTGACCGGACGGGGAGGGCACCGGGCCAAGCGCTCGCTGGGACAGAACTTCCTGGTGGACGCCAACTTCCAGCGCAAGATCGTCGAAGCGGTGGGCGCCGGGCCCGAAGACGAGGTTCTGGAGGTGGGTCCGGGGAAGGGGGCCCTCACGCGACACCTGGCGGGCCGGGTGGGCCGCCTCGTCCTCGTGGAGCTGGACGACGCCCTGGCCGCCGAGCTGGCGGACACCTACGGCGGGCGCGACGACGTGGAGGTCGTCCACGCCGACGTGCTCCGGGTCGCCCTCGAGGACGTTGTGCGTCGCCCCGACGCGCTGCGCGTGGTGGGGAACATCCCCTACAACATCACCACCCCCATCCTCTTCCGCCTCCTGGAGCGGCCCCGTCCCCTCGAGATCGTCCTCATGGTCCAGGAGGAGGTGGCCGACCGCATCGTGGCGGCGCCGGGGACCCCGGCATACGGGGCCCTTGCGGTGGGGGTCCAGAGCGTGGCCGAGGCCACCCGCCTCTTCCGCGTCGGGCGCGGAGCCTTCCGGCCCGTCCCCCGGGTGGAGTCGGCGGTGGTGCGCATCCGCCCCGTCCGCCCCGAGCCCCTCACCCCGGGAGAGGAGGCCCGCCTCCGCCAGGTGGTGCGGGCCTGCTTCCAGTGGCGCCGGAAGCAGATGGGGAAGATCCTCCGGGACCACCCGGACCTGGCGCTGGGGCCCGAGCGCGCCGGGGCCGTCGCCGCCGAGGCGGGCGTGGATCCGTCGGATCGGCCCGAGCGCCTCTCGCCGGCGGTCTTTCTGCGCCTCTCCCGGCATTTGCCCGCAGCGCATGCGCCACCTAAATTGTGACGAATTTCACAAGCACTTGAACCCATCCTGCCCCAGGTGGAAATGGCCAACGTGTCCCGCCATATCTCCGACTCCACCGTCCGCAGGCTCTCCCACTACCTCAGGGCGCTCGACGCGCTGGAGCGCGCCGGCGCCACGACGGTGTCCTCCGAGCAGCTGGCGGGCGGGGGAGGGACCACCGCCGCCCAGGTGCGCAAGGACCTCTCCCAGTTCGGCTCCTTCGGGAAGCGCGGGCTGGGGTACGGCGTTCGGGAGCTGGGCCAGCACCTCCGGGACATCCTCGGCCTCTCCCGGGAGTGGGGCGTCGTCCTCGTGGGCGCGGGCCGCATCGGCTCGGCGCTCTTCGAGTACCCCAACTTCGCGCCCCGCGGCTTCAACTGCGTGGCGGTGGTGGACGCCGACCCGGCGAAGATCGGGCAGCGCTGGGGCGCCGTCCGGATCCGCCCCGCGGAGGAGCTGGAGGCCGCCCTCCGCGACACCGCCGCCGAGCTCGTCATCGTGGCCGTGCCGGCGGAGGCCGCCCAGGAGGTGGCCGACAGGGCGGTGGCCGCCGGGGCCCGGGGCATCCTGAACTTCGCGGCGGTCACGCTCAAGGTGCCCGCCTGCGTGCCCGTGACCAACGTGAACCTGGTCATGGAGTTGGAGGCCCTCTCCTACGCGGTGACGCAGCTCGGACGGCGGGAGTGACGGGACGCTCCACCCCATCGCTGGTGCGCCGGGCAGAGGAGCGCCTGCGGGGTGGCCCCGCCCACACCCTCGAGCTGGCCCGAGACGTCCTGGGGCTGGCCGGGCACGCCGGCGCCGCCTCCGCCGCCGTCTTCCAGCTCCTGGGCGCCGACCCCCGCTTCCTCGTGGACGCGCACGGCGTCTGGTGTCTGGACCCCTCGCTGGCGCCCCTTGGGATGTCCCTGCACGAGGTGGGCTTCGCCGTGGTGGACGTGGAGACCACGGGGGGCGGCGTGGAGTACGGGCACCGCATCACGGAGATCGCGGTGGTGGAGGTGCGCGGCGGCCGCATCGTGGACGAGTACCAGACGCTGGTGAACCCGGGCCGCCGCATCCCCGCGGGGGTCACGGCCCTCACGGGGATCACCGACGCCATGGTGGCCGAGGCCCCCTGGTTCGAGCACGTGGCCGAGACCGTCCGGTCCCGCCTGGAGGGGCGGGTCTTCGTGGCGCACAACGTGGCCTTCGACTGGAACTTCGTCCACGGGGAGCTGGTGCGGACGCTGGGCGACGCCCCCGACCTGGTCCGCATGTGCACCGTGCGCATGGTCCGCCGCCTCGTCCCCGGCCTGCGCCACCGGAGCCTGGACGTGGTGGCCCGCCACTTCGGCGTCCACGTCCACGCCCGCCACCGGGCCCACGGCGACGCGCTGGCCACGGCGCGGGTCCTCCTCCGCCTCCTGGACGAGGCCCGGGGCCGGGGGCTGGAGGACGTGTCGGCGCTGGAGTGGTACCTGCGTCGCCGGAGCCGGCGCACGCGGAGAGACCCCCGGCAGACCTCGCTTCCCCTGACGGGCGGCGGACCGGCGCCCGGGAGCCCGCCTTGACCCGCTCGGTGGACGACCTCCCCCTGCTGCGCACCACCACCGTGGGGTCGGTGCGCATCCACGCCCTGGAGGCGGGCCTCCAGTGGCTGGATGGGGGAGCCATGTTCGGCGTGGTGCCCAAGCCCCTTTGGGAGCGCCGCATCGCCCCCGACGAGCGGAACCGGATCCCCATGGCGCTGCGGTGCCTCCTGGTGGAGGCACCCGGGGCGCTGGTGCTGGTCGACACGGGCATCGGCAACAAGGAGGACGGGCGCTTCCGGGAGATCTACGGCGTGTCCAACGCCGGCGACCCGACCCGCCTGGAGGACGCGCTCCGCGCCGCCGGCTTCGCGCCGGAGGACGTGGACCTGGTGGTGAGCACGCACCTCCACTTCGACCACTCGGGCGGGAACACGCTTGTCGACGAGGCCGGGGACGTCCGGCCCGCCTTTCCCCGGGCGCGGTACGTGGTGCAGGCCGGGGAGCTGGACTTCGCCCGCCTCCCCAACGAGCGGATCCGCGCCAGCTACCTGGAGCACAACATCGAGCCCCTGGCCCGCGCGGGCCTGTGGGCGCCCGTGGAGGGGGAGACCCTCCTCACCGAGGGCGTGCGCGTCGTGCCCACCCCGGGACACACGCCCCACCACCAATCGGTGCTCGTGGAGAGCGGCGGCGCGGTGGCGTGCTTCCTCGCCGACGTGTGCCCCACGTCGGCCCACCTCCCGCTCCCCTGGATCATGGGCTACGACCTGGAGCCCCTGGTGACGCTGGAGTCCAAGCGGAAGCTCTGGGCACGGGCCCGCGACGAGGGATGGCTCCTGGTCTTCGAGCACGACCCGACGGTCCCCTGGGGTACCCTGGACCCCGCCGGCGAGCGGCCCGTCCTCCGCCCCCTGGAAGGCGGGCCCCAGGGCTGACCTCCCGGGGGCGCGCGTGGGTGACCCGCACCCGTTTTTTCCCTATCTTGGAAGGGCCGGATCAGTAGCATCCAAGCCGGTCCGGCGCCCTCCCGTTCGCCACATCTGCGACGAGCTACGTCCCATGACCGATAAAGCCAGGACCGCGGTGATCCTCAAGGGGGGCGTCCGGACCCCCATCGGACGCTTTCTGGGAGGGCTGGGCCCGCTCTCGGCGCCCCAACTCGGGGCCATGGTGGTGCGGGCCGCGGTGCAGCGCTCGGGCATTGCCGTCGCGGAGGTGGACGAGGTCATCATGGGGAACGTCGTGGGGGCGGGCGCCGGCCAGGCCCCGGCGAGACAGGCCGCCGTCCACGGTGGCATCCCGGCGACCATCCCGGCCCTGACCATCAACAAGGTCTGCGGCTCGGGGCTCAAGGCCGTCATGCTCGCCGCCCAGTCCATCAAGGCCGGCGACAACCGCCTCGTGGTAGCCGGGGGCATGGAGTCCATGTCCAACGTGCCCTTCTACATGCGCGGCCTCCGGGGCGGCGTGAAGTTCGGCGACCAGACGCTGCAGGACGGGCTCATCTACGACGGGCTCTGGTGCTCGTTCGGCAACTGCCACATGGGCGGCCACGCCGAGTACACCGCGGACAAGGCCGGCGTGAGCCGGGAGGACGCCGACGCCTTCTCTCTGCGCTCCCACCTCAAGGCGGTGGCGGCCATGGAGGCGGGGCGCTTCAAGGACGAGATCCTGCCCGTGGAGATCCCGGGCCGGAAGGGCGTCACCGTGGTGGACACCGACGAGGGCCCGCGGGCGGACACGTCCATGGAGGCGCTGGGCAAGCTCAAGCCCGCCTTCGTGAAGGACGCGCCGGCGGGGCTCGCCCAGCACGTGGTCACCGCCGGGAACGCGCCGGGGCTCAACGACGGCGCCGCGGCCGTGGTGGTGGCGTCGCAGGAGTACGCCGAGGCCCACGGCCTGGCGTACGACGCGGTCATCTCCGCGTACGCCGTGGGCGCCACCGAGCCCAAGGACCTCTTCTTCGCCCCCATCGACGCCGTGCAGAAGCTCATGGCCAAGGAGGGCAAGGCCATGGGGGACTACGGGCTCATCGAGGTGAACGAGGCCTTCGCCGTCCAGGCCATCGCCGACATGAGGGCGCTGGGGATGGACGAGGAGCGCGTGAACGTGAACGGCGGCGCGGTGGCCCTCGGCCACCCCATCGGTGCCTCCGGCGCCCGCGTCCTGGTCACCCTGCTGTATGCCATGGAGCAGAGGGGCGTGGCCACGGGCCTCGCCACGCTGTGCCTGGGGGGTGGGAACGCGGTGGCGATGTCGGTGGAGCGGGTCTGAAGCGAGAGTCGAGAACGAGAACCCGGACGAGGAACTGCGCATGAGCACGGTAGCCGACACCCTGAGGACGTGGGCGCACCATGAGGTCGTGGCCGACCGCCGGGCCCGGACGGGCATCGGCGTGCTGGCGTTCGTGCTGGCCACCTCCTTCGGCGCGTACGTTGCGGTGCCGCTCCCGCTCACGCCGGTTCCGGTGACGCTCCAGACGCTGTTCGTGCTCCTCGCCGGGTCGGTACTGGGCGCCCGCGCCGGCGCCGCCGCCATGGCGATGTACCTGGCCCTGGGGGCGTCCGGGGCGCCGGTCTTCTCCTTCGGCGGTGCGGGGCTCCCCTGGCTCCTCGGGCCCACCGGGGGATACCTGCTGGCCATGCCAGCGGCGGCCTACCTGGTGGGCGCCGCGGTGGGGCGCGACGCCGGGTGGCTCCGCCTGGTGGCGGGGCTCGCGCTGGGCACCGTCACCCTCTACCTGGGGGGGGTGGCACAGCTCCTCCTCCTCACGGGGAGGGAGCCGGGCGCCCTCCTCGCTGTAGGCGTGCTTCCGTTCCTGGTCGGGGACGTCGCCAAGATCCTCGCGGCGACGCTCCTGACCCGGTCGGTCCGGACCACGAGCCTCGGGCGCTAGCGCCCGAGGCTCTTTCGTTGGTGGGTGCGGGGCGTGTCCCTGACCCACGACGGGGAGGGCAGGATCCGCCTCTTGTGGCGCATCCTCCTCTTCCTGGGGACGACGCTGGCGGTCATGACCGTCGCCGGCCTCGTCCTCCCCCTGGAGGGGATCACGGGGGCCTCGGCCGCCACGCTCCTGGGGGCGCTGGTGGCGGGTTGGATCCTCCTGGGCATGGAGGGGCGGGGGCCGGGGGCCCTGGGCTTCCACCTGGCCCCCTCGGTGCCCAGGGAGGCGCTGGTGGGCTTCGGCCTGGGGTTGGCCGTCGCCGTCGTGGTGGCGGCGGGCCTCGCGCTCCTGGGCGGGGCCCGGTGGTCCGGGGAGGAAGGCACCCTGGGAGGGTGGGTCGCCGGGGCGGTCGCGGCTGCCGCCTTCCTCGCGCTGCCGGCGGCGGCGGAGGAGGCGCTCCTCAGGGGGTATCCCCTCCAGGCGCTGGCGGAGCGGTGGGGAGGCGGGTGGGCCCTGGTGGCGACGTCGGCGCTCTTCGGCGCCCTCCACGCCACCAACCCGGGGGCGTCCGCGATGGCCGTGACGAACACGGCGGCGGCGGGCCTCTTCCTGGGCGCGGTGGTGCTGCGCACCGGGAGCCTCTGGTGGGGCACGGGTGCCCACCTGGGATGGAACTGGGGGCTGGGCTACCTGGCCGACCTCCCGGTGAGCGGGCTGGAGGTGGCCGACGCCCCCTGGGTGAGGGGAGGGGCCGAAGGGCCCGCCTGGCTGGGCGGGGGGGCCTTCGGGCCCGAGGGTAGCGTGGTGGCCACCGCGGCGTTCCTTGCCGCGGCGGGGCTGTGCTGGTGGGGTCCCTGGCTGCGGCGGGAGGGGGCGGCGGACGAGCGCCGGCCCCTGTGGGCCGGGTCGGGAAGGGACGAGAGAACCTCGGCGCCCCGGGCGCCGGAGAACGATAAGGAGCACGAGCCATGAGCAGCGCCAAGAGCATCGATCGCATCGCGGTGGTGGGGGGCGGGACCATGGGCAACGGCATCGCCCACGTCGCCGCCCAGAACGGCCGGTCCGTGCGCCTGTTGGACGTGTCCCGCGACGTGCTGGACGCCGCGCTGGCCACCGTCGGCAAGAACCTCGATCGGCAGATCAAGAAGGGGACGCTGGACGAGGCGGCGAAGGCCGAGATCCTGGGCCGCATCGACACGGGCACCGACCTGGCCGCCGGCGTCGCCGACGCGCAGCTGGTGGTGGAGGCCGTCCCGGAGAAGCTGGAGCTCAAGCGCACGATCTTCACCACGCTGGACGCCTCGGCGCCCGCCGACGCCATCCTGGCCACGAACACGTCGTCCATCTCCATCACCACCATCGCCGCGTTCACCCGGCGCGCCGAGAAGGTCATCGGGATGCACTTCATGAACCCGGTGCCGGTGATGCAGCTCGTGGAGGTGATCCGGGGGCTGGCCACCAGCGACGAGACCACCACGGCGGTGGTGGAGCTGTCGAAGGAGCTGGGGAAGACGCCGGTGGAGGTGAACGACTTCCCCGGATTCGTCTCCAACCGGGTGCTCATGCCCATGATCAACGAGGCCGTCACGGCCCTCATGGAGGGCGTGGCCGAGCCCGAGGCCATCGACACGGTCATGAAGCTGGGCATGAACCACCCCATGGGCCCGCTGGCGCTGGCCGACCTCATCGGGCTGGACACCTGTCTGAACATCCTCGAGGTGCTCCACCGCGAGCTGGGCGACGACCGGTACCGCCCCTCCCCCCTCCTGCGGAAGTACGTCGCCGCCGGGTGGCTCGGCCGGAAGAGCGGCCGCGGCTTCCACGTCTACGGATGACTCGATGACCCCACGCACCGCCGAGCAGCTCGAGGTCCAGGCCCTCGCCCGCGACTTCGCCGAGGGCGAGCTCCGTCCCCACGCCGCGGCGTGGGACGAGGCCCGGGCCCTGGACGAGGCCGTCTTCGGGAAGCTGGCGGAGCTGGGCTTCCTGGGGATGCGGATCCCCGAGTCGTACGGCGGGCTCGGCTTCGACGTGGCCACGTACCTGCTGGCCCTGGAGGAGCTGTCCTGGGGCGACGCCTCGGTGGCCCTCTCGGTGGCCATCCACAGCGGGCCGGTGTCGGGGATGATCCTCCGCCACGGCACCGCGGCGCAGAAGGCGCGGTGGCTCCCCCGCATGGCGTCTGGGGAGGCGCTGGGCGCCTTCGCCCTGTCCGAGCCCGAGGCGGGGAGCGACGCCGGCGCGCTGGCCACCGCGGCCCGGGCCAACGGGGCGGGGTGGCACCTCTCGGGCGTGAAGCGGTGGGTCACCAACGGGCGGCGGGCCGGGGTGGCGGTGGTCTTCGCCCGCACCGGGGCCGGCGTGAGCGCCTTCCTGGTGGAGCCGGGCACCGAGGGGTACGGCGTGGGAGGCGCGGAGCGCACGTTGGGGCTGAGGGCCTCCGAGACCCTGACGGTGGAGCTGGAGGACGTCACGGTGGGACGCGACGCCCTCCTCGGAGAGGAAGGCCAGGGGCTGCGCTACGCCATGGAGGCCCTGGACGTGGGACGCATCGGCATCGCCGCCCAGGCGGTGGGCATCGCCCGCGCCGCCATGGAGCACGCCGTGGCGTACGCCCTGGAGCGGAAGCAGTTCGGCAAGGCGCTGGCCGACTTCGGCGCCACGAGGGCCAAGGTCGCGGAGATGCACCGGCGCATTGCCGGCGCCCGCGCCCTGACCCACCATGCAGGGGATGCCCTGCAGGGGATGGAACGGGGGGAGATCCTCCGGACGGGACCCGACGGCGTCACGGCGCTGGCCGCCGCGGCCAAGCTCGCCTCGAGCGAAGCCGCCACGTGGGTGGCCGACGAGGCCGTGCAGATCTTCGGCGGTTACGGGTACATGCGGGACTACCCGGTGGAGAAGCTCCTCCGGGATGCGAAAGGCACCGAGATTTACGAGGGAACCAACGAGATCATGCGTCACGTGATCGCCCGGGAGGTGCTCCGGGCGGCCCATGACGGGTGAGCCACGAGGCTCTTCACGGACGACCCCCAAAGAAAGGCGCGGAGCTGAGCGACATGGAAATCTTTGAGCTGATGGCCGAGAGGAAGCACGAGCAGCTCGTCTTCTGGAACGAGCCCCAGTTCGGCTACAAGGGGATCATCGCCATCCATGACACGACCATGGGACCGGCGTTGGGCGGCACACGCTTCTGGAGCTACGCCACCGAGGCCGACGCCGTGGTCGACGCCCTCCGCCTGGCGAGGGGGATGACCTACAAGGCCGCCATCACCGGCCTCAACCTGGGTGGCGGGAAGTCGGTGATCATCGGCGACAACAAGACCAAGGACCGGGAGATGATCTTCCGGGCCCACGGTCGCGCCGTGGACTCGCTGAAGGGCCGCTACATCACCGCCGAGGACGTGGGCACCTCTCCCGAGGACATGGAGTTCGTGGCCATGGAGACGGAGCACGTGGTGGGGATGCTGGGTCTCTCCGGCGACCCGTCGCCGGTAACCGCCTACGGGTGCTACCGCGGCATCAAGGCGTGCGCCGCCTTCAAGTACGGGAGCGACTCCCTGGCCGGGAAGCACGTGGCGGTGCAGGGCGTGGGCCACGTGGGGTACTACCTCTGCCAGGACCTGGCCGAGGAGGGCGCCAAGCTCACGGTCACCGACATCGACAAGGACCGGGTGGCCCGCGTGGTGGAGGAGTTCGGAGCCACCGCGGTGGCCGCCGACGACATCTACGACGTGGACGCCGACGTCTTCGCGCCGTGCGCGCTGGGTGCGGTGGTGAACGACGACACCCTGGCTCGCTTCAAGTTCGACATCGTCGCCGGTGCGGCGAACAACGTCCTGGCCCGCTCCCACCACGGCGAGGGCCTGGAGAAGAAGGGGATCCTCTACGCCCCCGACTACGTGATCAACGCGGGCGGCCTCATCAACGTGTACGGCGAGCTCAACGAGTGGACGGCGGATCGGAGCAAGCGCAAGGCCGGCGACATCTACAACACGCTGCTCCGCATCTTCGACCGTGCCAAGGCGGAGGGAGTGCCGACCAGCGTCGCGGCGGACCGCGTGGCGGAAAGCCGCATCATGGAGGCCCGTCAGCTGCAGCGGACGTATCTGTAGAACCGAGGCGAGACCATGATGGACCACCTGAAGGGAGCCGACCCACAGATCTTCGGCGCCATCGTCGCCGAAGCCCGCAGGCAGTCGGAGGGCCTCGAGCTCATCGCGTCGGAGAACTTCGTCTCCAGGGCGGTGCTCGAGGCCATGGGGTCGGTGATGACCAACAAGTACGCCGAGGGTCTGCCGTCCAAGCGGTACTACGGCGGGTGCGAGTACGTGGACGTGGCCGAGGATCTGGCACGGGAGCGCGCGAAGAAGCTCTTCGCGGCCGAGCACGCCAACGCCCAGCCCCATTCGGGCGCGCAGGCCAACATGGCCGCGTACTTCACCTTCCTGGAGCCCGGTGACAAGATCCTGGGGATGAACCTGAGCCACGGGGGGCACCTCACCCACGGCTCGCCGGTGAACTTCAGCGGTCGCCTCTTCAACGTGGTCAGCTACGGCGTGCGGGAGGCCGACGGACGCATCGACTACGACGCGTTGCGCGAGCAGGCGCGCTCGGAGAAGCCGAAGATGATCGTTGCGGGCGCCAGCGCGTACCCGCGCGTCATCGACTTCCAGGCGTTCGGCGAGATCGCGAGGGAGGTGGGCGCCCGGCTGCTGGTGGACATGGCCCACGTCGCGGGGCTCGTGGCCACCGGGCACCATCCCTCGCCGGTCCCCTGGGCCGACGTGGTGACAACCACGACGCACAAGACGCTGCGCGGGCCGCGGGGCGGGCTGATCCTTTGTCCCGAGGAGCACGCCAAGGGAATCGACAAGGCGGTCTTCCCGTTCATGCAGGGCGGGCCGCTCATGCACGTCATCGCGGCCAAGGCCGTGTCGTTCCTCGAGGCGCTGCGGCCCGAGTTCAAGGAGTACTCGGCGCAGATCATCGCCAACGCCAAGGCCCTGGGCGAGGGGCTGTCCGAGCGCGGCTTCCATCTGGTGAGCGGCGGCACGGACAACCACCTCATGCTGGTGGACCTGCGCCGCAGCCACCCGGACCTCTCGGGGAAGGACGCCGAAGGGGCGCTGGAGGCCGCGGGGATCACGGTGAACAAGAACACGGTGCCCGGCGAGACCCGGTCTCCTTTCGTGACCTCCGGGCTCCGCATCGGCACCCCGGCCCTGACCAGCCGGGGGATGAAAGAGCCGGAGATGGAGCGTATCGCCGGCTGGATCGGCCGGGTGCTTTCGGCCCCGGCGTCCGAGGAGGTCATCGGGGAGGTCCGGGGGGAGGTCCAGGAGCTGTGCCGGGCGTTCCCTCTGTACCGGGAGCTGGCCGGGGCGGAGTGACGGACCGGCGGTGGACCCGCCCGGGTCGCGGGCCTCGCGACGGGCGGGAGATGGGTCGTGCCCGGGTCCGCCAGCCCTGGCGGACCGGGGGGCTGCCGTACACATTTGGCCCCATGACCGATCTCCAGTTCGCGGAAGAGATCCTGGACCAGCTCCAGGAGCGGAACCCGCGCTTCCACCCGAAGGCATACTTCTTCGTGTTGGCGGCGCTGCATTCCGTCATCCAGGGGCTGGGCGGGCCGCGGCACATCTCGGGCCGCGAGCTGGTCGCCGGCGTCCGGGATCTCGCGCTGGAGCGGTACGGCCCCATGGCCCGCTCCGTTCTGGAGCACTGGGGAATCCACGCCACAGAGGACGTGGGATGCGTAGTCTTCGCGTTGGTGGAGCAGGGCATCCTCGTGAAGCAGGACGAGGATCGCCTGGAGGACTTCGCCGACGTATTCGATTTCGAGGAGGCGTTCGAGCGGAACTACCCCTGGGACGCTCGAGCCTGACCCTGGTGGTCCGGGCGGTGCCCGGGTCCATACGAAGAACCTGCCCGGTGTTGCCGGGTACATCGGCGGCCTTTCTTGTCGCCATGCCCATGGGAGGGGATGCAAATGGAGGACGCAAGCGGGTTCCCGCGCTGCCTGAAGTGCCAAACCGGAATCCTGCTGCCGCTGTCGGACTACGGGAGGGACGGAGCGCCCATCCGGTACAAGGCGTGGGTCTGCTCGAACCCGGACTGCGGCTTCAACATCCGGATCGACAACGGCGAAGTGACCTTCGGCCGGACCATCGGTCAGAGCTACAAGTAGCCCACCCCGGGGGCGCCCCCGCCCCGCGGGGCGCTCCCCCCGTGACCCCCAAAGCCTGGATCCACGCCGGGAGGAGCGGACGGACGCGCCTCCCCGGGGGAGATCCGCGCGCTCGGAGGAGGGGGAGCCCATGACGCTGCGCCACCCACCGCTCCGTCCTTTCGGCCGGGGAGCCGTCCCGGTCCTCACCGGGGCCGAGTCCGCCGCGTTCGACCGCCACGCCATCGCCCGGCTGGGCGTTCCCCAGCCCGTGCTCATGGAGAACGCGGGCCGGTCGGCCGCCCAGGTCCTCCAGCGGCTCTTCCCCGAGGGGCCGGTGGTGGCCCTGGTGGGGGCGGGCAACAACGGCGGCGATGCCCTCGTGGTGCTCCGCACGCTCCAGGCCTGGGGGCGGGAGGTCCACGCCGTCTTCGTCGCCGAGAGGCCCGGAGGAGACCCGGTCCTCCACTCCTGGCCCGTCGCAGGCCGCTCCGACGGGGAGCTCGGCCAGGAGGCGTGGACCGCGCTCCTCGCCGGCTCCGCCGTGATCGTGGACGGGATCCTGGGCACGGGCGTGCAGGGGGCACCCAGGGAGCGGCAGGCCGAAGCCATACGCCGGGTCAACGGGTCGGGTCGACCCGTGCTGGCGCTGGACGTGCCCTCCGGAGTGGACGCGAACACGGGCGAGGTCCACGGCGAGGCGGTGCGCGCCGACATCACCGTCTGCTTCGGCGCGCCCAAGCTGGGGGCCCTCCTCCACCCCGGGCGTGCCCGGGCCGGCAGGGTCGTGGCCGTGGAGATCGGCTTCCCGCCCCTGGGCCCCGAGACCGCCTCCGCGCGGGTGGCCACGCCCGCGTGGGCGCAGGAGCGAATGCCGGCGCGGGCCCTGGACACCCACAAGAACGCGGTGGGCCGCGTGCTCGTGGTGGCGGGCAAGGAAGGGATGGCCGGGGCGGCGGTGCTGGCCGTGCGCGCCGCGCTCCGCGCCGGCGCGGGGCTGGTGCAGGTGTGCTCCCCCGCGGAGAACCGGGGCGTGCTGCAGGCGGCCGTCCCCGAGGCCATCTACGTGGATCCCGGCGTCGAAGGCGCCCTCGAGGCCGCGCTGGCCCAGGCCTCGGCGGTGGCGGTGGGCCCCGGCCTGGGCACCGGGGCCGACGCGGAGGCCCTCCTGGCCCGCGTGCTCGCGGGACCGCCCCCGCCCCTCGTGGTGGACGCCGACGCGCTGAACCTCCTGGCGGCGGGGCGCCCGAAGGGGGTGGCGGAGGCGGTGGCGGGGCGTCGGGCCCTCCTCACTCCCCACCCCGGCGAGATGGCGCGCCTCCGCCCGGAGGACAGCGGCGCCCCGGCCCGAGACCGGGTGGGCGCCGCGCGGGCTGCGGCGGAGGCCTTCGATTGCGCCGTGCTCCTCAAGGGTTCGCCCTCGCTGGTGGCGGAGCCGGGCGGGTCCGTCGTCCTGGACGCGCAGGGCTCCTCGGACCTGGCGGTGGCGGGCATGGGCGACGTCCTCACCGGCGTGTGCGCCGGCCTGCTCGCCCAGGGCTGCCCGCCCGGCGACGCCGGCGCGGTGGCGCTCTACCTCACCGGCCGCGCCGGGACGCTGGCCGGCAGGGGGCGCGCCCTCACCCCCCCGGACGTGGTGCGCTGGCTCCCGGAGGCGTTGGCGGAACGGGGCCCGGGCGAGGACCGGCTCGCGCTGCCCTTCGTCCTCCTGGACCTGGACGCGCCCCGCTGACCCATGGCCTCCCGAAGAAGGGACCGCACCGTGGCGCTGGGGCCGGGCGCCGAGTTCGACCTCATCCGCGCCGTCCTTTCCGGAGCGCCGGAGCCGGGCCCCGACGTGCTCCTGGGACCCGGCGACGACGCGGCGGTGGTGGGGGACGGCTGGGTGCTCTCCACCGACCTCTCGGTGGAAGACGTCCACTTCCGCAGACGCTGGATGAGCGACCACGAGGTGGGCTTCCGCGCCACGGCCGCCGCGCTCTCCGACCTGGCGGCCATGGCGGCGGAGCCGGTGGGCGTCCTCGTCTCCCTGGCGCTCCCCGCCGGGGGCTCGGTGGACGCCGTGGGGCTGAACCGGGGCGTCCAGGAGGCGGCGGCGCTGGTGGGCGCCACGGTGCTGGGCGGCGACGTCTCCCGTTCGCCGGGCCCGGTCTTCATCGACGTGACCGTCGTGGGGCGTGCACGGCACGCGGCCCTGCGCTCCGGCGCCCGCCCCGGCGACGAGGTCTGGGTGACGGGGGCCCTGGGGGGCGCCGCCGCTGCGCTCCTCCGCTGGCAGGAGGGAGCGGAGCCGCCGCCCGACCTGCGGGACGCCTTCGTCCGCCCCACCCCCCGGATCGCGGCGGCCCGGGGGCTGGCGGCCGCCGGTGTGGTGCGCGCCATGGTGGACGTCTCCGACGGCCTCGCCGGCGACGCGGGCCACCTGGCCGCCGCCGGGGGCGTGAAGGTGGTCCTCGTGGCCGCGTCGGTGCCGGTGGCCGTGGGCGTCGCGGAGGGGGTGGGCGCGGCCCGGGCGCTGGAGGCCGCGCTCCACGGCGGCGAGGACTACGAGCTCTGCTTCGTCGCGCCCCCCGGCTCGGTGGACCGGGAGGCCCTTTCCGCCACAGCCGGCGTGCCCCTGACCCGGGTGGGGCGGGTGGAGGAGGGGGCGGGAGTGTGGCTCGAGGGCCCCGACGGCTCCGTGGTCCCCCTGGCCCGGGGGGGGTACGATCACCTGGCGGGGGGCCGCCCGTGATCGGCCTCCTCCGCGTCGCCCTCGTGGCCATCCCCGCCACCGTGTGGTACGCCTCGCTCATCCTGTGGGCGGCGTTCCGCCGGAGCGCGAAGTTGGAATGCCGGTGCGAGGAGATCCCGCGGCGGTGGTCCCGCCTCCTCCTGCGCGTGGCCGGCGCCCGTGTGGTGCTGGAGGACGCGCACCGCATCGACCCCGACCGGCCCCAGATCCTCGTGGCCAACCACGTCTCCTGGTTCGACGTCTTGGCCGTTGCGGGGTACCTCCCGGGCAAGTACCGGTTCGTGGCGAAGAAGGAGCTGGCCAACGTGCCCTTCTTCGGCCCCGCGTGGCGGGCGTGCGGGCACATCTCCATCGACCGGAGGGACATCAACAGCGCCATCGGTTCGCTGGCCGTGGCGCGGAAGAAGCTGGAGGAGGACCGCCCCACGGTGGTCCTCTTCCCCGAGGGGACCCGATCCCCCACCGGGGAGTTGCGCGCGTTCAAGAAAGGCGCGTTCGTCCTGGCGATCCAGACGGGCGTGGAGGTGATCCCGGCGGCGGTGCTCGGAAGCCGGGAGGTCATGGCCAAGGGCTCGTGGTGGATCCACACGGGCCGCACCATCCGGCTCCGCTTCGGCGAGCCCATCCCGGTGGACGGCCTGACCATGGACGACCGGGACGCGCTGACCCGCCGCGCCCGGGACGCGGTGGCGGGGCTCCTGGCCGCGCCTCTCCATGGAAGCGGTGGGAAAGAGACGAGCGACGAGACCCAGACCTGAGGAGGCCCCGTGTCGGCCATCGTAGACATTCGTGGACGTGAGATCCTGGATTCCCGCGGCAACCCCACCGTGGAGGCCGAAGTCATCCTCGAGTCCGGCATCCGGGGCCGGGCGGCGGTGCCGTCCGGGGCATCGACGGGCGCCCACGAGGCGGTGGAGCTCCGTGACGGCGACAAGGACCGGTACCTGGGCAAAGGCGTCCGGAAGGCGGTGGAGCACGTCGGCACCACCATCGCCCAGGCGCTGCGGGGCTTCGAGGCCCGGGAGCAGCTCGACATCGACCGCACCATGATCGAGCTCGACGGGACGCCCAACAAGCGCAACCTGGGCGCCAACGCCATCCTGGCCGTGTCCATGGCGGCGGCGCGGGCGGCCGCGGCGGAGAAGCACATGCCGCTGTGGCGCTACCTCGCCGACGCCGGCAGCGCCTCGGTCCTCCCCGTCCCCATGATGAACATCCTGAACGGGGGCGCCCACGCCCCCAACAACGTGGACATCCAGGAGTTCATGGTGATGCCCGTGGGGGCGGAGACGTTCTCCGAGGGCCTGCGCATGGGGGTGGAGATCTTCCACCACCTGAAGAAGGTCCTCTCCAGCCAGGGCAAGAACACCGCCGTGGGAGACGAGGGAGGCTTCGCGCCGGACCTCGCCAGCAACGAGGAGGCGGTGGAGGTGGTGCTGAAGGCCATCGAGGCCGCGGGCTACCGCCCCGGGGAGGACGTGGTGCTGGCCCTGGACGCGGCGTCCACCGAGTTCTTCGAGGACGGCGAGTACGTCTTCCGCTGGTCCAGCGGCGAGCGCCGCGACGCCGCGGGCATGGTGGAGTTCTGGAAGGAGTGGGTCGCCCGGTATCCCATCGCCTCGCTGGAGGACCCCTTCAGCGAGAACGACTGGCACGGGTGGAAGGCCCTCACCCAGGCCGTGGGCGACCGGGTCCAGATCGTGGGCGACGACCTCTTCGTGACGAACACGCAGCGCCTGGACCAGGGCATCCGCGACGGCTCGGCCAACGCCATCCTCATCAAGCTGAACCAGATCGGGACGCTCACCGAGACGCTGGAGACCATGCGCATGGCCTCCCAGGCGGGCTTCAAGAGCGTGGTCTCCCACCGCTCCGGGGAGACCGAGGACACGTTCATCGCCGACCTGGTGGTGGCCACCGGGGCCGGCCAGATCAAGACGGGGAGCGCAAGCCGCACCGACCGGGTCGCCAAGTACAACCAGCTTCTCCGCATCGAGGCGGAGCTGGGGTCCAGGGCCCGCTACCCCGGCAAGAAGCTCTGGGGCTGAGGCGACGCGGCGGTCCATGGCGCGCGTGAAGGTGAAGCGGCTCGTCCTGCCGGGCCTCCTGGGGCTCGCGGTGTACTACGCCCTCTTCGGGGGCGAGTACTCCTACTTCGAGCTCAGGGCCGCGCGGCGTGAGGCCGACGAAGAAGCGGCGGCGCTCCTGGAGCGCCGACGCCAGATCGACTCCCTCCAGGCCTGGGCCGACTCCCTCCAGGTGGACTCGGCGACGTTGGAGCGGCTGGCCCGGGAGCGATTCGGCATGATCCGCGAGGGCGAGATCCTCTACCGGTTCGCCGAGAGCGACGACACGACACCCGCAGACACCGTGGCGGTGGTGGGGCGCTAGCCTTGCGGCGCCCGAGGGACTCAGGCCCCGCCGCCCTCTCCCTCCGGCAGGGCGGCGGGGCCGCCCTCCTCTCCCGCCCGGAGCACGTCCAGGGCCAGCGCCTCCAGGCGCTCCCGGGCGCGCCGGTCCGCGGCCGTCCAGAACGGACGGGCCACCAGGGGCGGCACCACGATGAGGCTGACCAGCTTTCCCAGGGCCGGAAGGGCCCCCAACGGCGTCAGCACGGAGAGCGCGGCCCAGGCCACGAGGCCCACGAAGAGGAGGCCCACGTAGTGCCCGGCCCGATCCACCGTGGCGGCCAGCTCGAGCGCGCCCTCGTGTTCCGTCAGCGTGAGGCGCCCGCGGGCACCCACGCCTTCGCTCCGCCACTCGAAGCGCCCGGGTGCGCTCTCCACCACTTCGCCCTTTCCTCCGAGCGCCTCTTCGGCCCGACGCACCACCGCCCGTGAGTCGGCGGGAATGCGCGCGCCCTCGAGCCGCGCGGTCACCTCGCGCCGGTCGGGGCCGCCCAGGGCCAGGTCCACGAAGGTGAGCCGGGTCCGGACGACCACGGCGGCGGCCCTGCGCACCTCCGCCGGGTCCAGCCCCGCCTCGGCCGCAGCGGCCATGAGGTCGGGGAGGGTGGCGTCGTGGGGGGCGGGGAGGTCGGTGCGCGTCTCCTTCGCCGCCGCCCGGGCCAGGATGGCCGACACCTCGTCGTCGCGGTAGCGGCGCTCCGACCGCGCCGGGTCGTCCATCGGTGGGGGCTCCTCCATGCCCCTCTACTCGGCCTTGGCCGGGACCTTGGCGCCGGCCTCCCGGCCCATCCCGAGCAACTTGCGGGCGGCGGCCTCGATGGCGGCCCGGTCCCCCCCGTCGGGGAGGGCGTCCAGCATGGTCTCCGCCGCCGCCTGGAGGGCGCGGCTCGTGGCCTCCGCGTCCGCGGCGCTCCTGTCCTCCGGCTGAAGGAGGCCCCTGAAGAGCTCGATGGGGATGGGGAAGAGGGTGGTGGAGTTGTTCTCCGCCGCCACCTCCACCACGGTCTGGAGGAAGCGGAGCTGCATGGCCTGGGGGAAGCGCTGGAGCATCTCCGCGGCCTGGGTGAGCTTGGTGGCGGCCTGGAACTCGCCCTCGGCGGCGATGACCTTGCCCCGCCGCTCCCGCTCGGCCTCGGCCTGCTTGGCCATGGCCCGCTTCATCTCCTGCGGGAGGTCGATGTCCTTGATCTCCACGCCCACCACCTCGATCCCCCAGGGGTCGGTCCCCTGGTCGATGATCTCCCGCACCACCTCGTTGATGCGCTCCCGCTCGGCGAGGAGCTCGTCCAGCTCCGACTGGCCGATGACCGAGCGGAGCGTGGTCTGGGCGAGCTGGCTGGTGGCGAAGTAGTAGTCCTCGATCTCCACCACGGCCTTCGTGGGATCGACGACGCGGAAGTACACCACCGCGTTGACCCGCACGCTCACGTTGTCCTTGGTGATGGTGTCCTGGGGGGCGATGTCCAGCGCCACGATGCGCAGGTCCATCTTGCGCATGCGCTCCACGCCGTAGGGGATGAGGAAGATGAGCCCCGGCCCCTTGGCCCGGGTCAGCTTGCCCAGGCGGAACACCACGCCCCGCTCGTACTCGAAGAGGATGCGGAGGCTGGTGAGGAGGGCGGTTCCTCCGAAGACGGCGGCGGCGACCAGGATGGCGCTGAGATCCATGGATTCCTCCAGCGGGACGAGTGCCTGCTTCTGTCCTGAGATACGGAGCGGGCCCGACCGCCCTTCAGGCGCCGCGCTCCCTGAGCCTGGCGGCTCGACGGGCCCCGCGCAACCGCTCCCCGGGGCACCCTCTTGGGTGGGGGAGTGACCGTCCCCGTCGGCTCGGGGTGGACATGGCCCGGGGCGGCTCCTGCGGGGGGCGTGCGGCGGTTGACATCCCCAACCCCCCGGATGAGCTTTTCCTGCTACGGCGGAGTAGCTCAGTCGGTTAGAGCAGCGGAATCATAATCCGCGTGTCGGGGGTTCGAGTCCCTCCTCCGCCATGGATGTCGCCAGCGGCCCCGCGGGACGCGTCCCGTGGGGCCGACTTCATTCCCGCCCCGGTCGCGCAGGCGGGCGCCGGAGCGACAGCCGCACCGTGCGCCCCCGCCCTCCGAGGAGATCGCCCAACTCCACGAGACCCTGAGCGAGGTGAGCCCGCGGGTCTCGAAGCTCGAGGAGGAGCGCGACTTCTACCGCGCTCTCCTGGGGGCGCCGGACCGGGACGGGGTGAGGCGCCTGCCTTCCGAAGGCCATCTCACTCCTGCGGCGTCCGCGCCATCACCCACAACACCCACGCCCCCGCCGCCAGCGACGCCGCCATCAGCGCCCTCCCGGCCCCCACCAGCGCCCCTCCGATGGCCTGGTCCCGGGACAGCATGCCGAACTTCATGAGCATGACGGTCCAGTCGTGGCTGTCCGCGTCCACGGGCCCGAAGGGGGAGACGAGGGGCAGCGCCTGGGCCCGGGCGTCGGCGGCGTAGACCCCGGCGTCCACCAGCGCCGTCCCCAGCCAGAAGAGGCACACGGCGGCCCCGAAGGGGTCACGCTGCTTCCACGCCAGGTAGGCCGCGGCCGCCAGGGGCACCAGGAGCTGGAAGATGGTCCCGCCGGCGGCGGTGAGGATGCGGTGCCCGGTCCACGAGAAGGACGCGTGCCCCATCTCGTGGAAGCCCAGCGTGAGGGCCCCGAACAGGGAGAAGCCCTGGGGGTCGGCCAGGAGGGAGCGAAGCACCCACGCCAGGAGGAGGAGCACCGGGGCCCGCGCCCACCAGGTCCGTCCCGCCACCCGCTCTTCGACCCAGCGGCGGGCGACGCCGCTCCGGGGCAGGGGGGTGGGGGGAGTCGAGCCCGCAGGGGGACGTCCCTCGCCCCGGCTCGTCCGGGCGGCCCGGAATGGGTTGGTCTCCATGGCGCCGCGACGCTACGCCCCTGCGGGGGCGCCGTCAATCGGATAGACTGCCCGCATGAGCCGCGTGGCCTTCATCACGGGAGCCTCCTCCGGGCTGGGCGCGGGCCTGGCCGTGCGCCTGGCCGGGGACGGGTACGCCGTCGCCCTCACGGCCCGGAGGAGCCACCGCCTCACCGAGGTGGCCGAGACCATCCGGCACGCCGGTGGCACCGCCCTCCCCCTGGCGTGCGACGTGCGCGAGCCGGCGCAGGTGAAGGCCGCCGTCGAGGCCGCCGTCGACGACCTGGGCCCCATCGACCTCCTGGTGGCCAACGCCGGCATCAGCATCATGACCCGCGTGGACGCCTTTTCCGCCGCCGCCGTGGAGGACGTTCTGCGCACCAACTTCCTGGGGGCCGTCTACGCGGTGGAGGCGGTCCTGCCGTCCATGCTGGAGCGCGGGTCCGGGCACCTGGTGGCCATGGGCTCGCTGGCGGGGTACGGCGGCCTACCCAAGTCGGCGGCATACTCGGCCAGCAAGGGGGCGCTCCACAACTTCTTCGAGAGCCTGCGCCTCGACCTGCGTGGCGCCGGCGTGGCCGTCACCGTCATCACGCCGGGATACGTGAAGACCGAGCTGACGGACAAGGCCGACCACCGCATGCCCCTCCTCCTGGAGTTGGAGGACGCGGTGGAGCGCATGGCCCGGGGGATCGAGGGGCGGGAGGCGCTGGTGGCCTTCCCTCTCCCCCTCTTCGCCGCGGCGTGGACGGCACAGGCGCTCCCGGCGGCGATCTACGACCGGATCGCCTCCCGGGTGCGCAGGGAGAAGAAGGAGTAGGAGTCAGCGCGCCTCGGGACCCCGTACCACCTCGCCCCCCTTCATCACCATGACGACCCTCCGCAGGGCGCTGATATCCTGCGACGGGTCCCCTTCCACGGCCACCAGGTCCGCCAGGAGCCCCGGGCGGACCCGCCCCCGGTCGGGGAGGTCGAGGATGTCGGCGTTGCCCGCGGTCGCGGCGTGGAGCACCGCCATGGGTGACATGCCGTACGCCACCATGAGCTCGGCGTCCAATACGTTCTCGCCGTGGGTGTAGACGCCCACGTCGCCGCCGAAGCACATGGACACCCCGGCGGCCAGCGCCGCCTGGAAGCTCTCCCTCTTCCGCTGCACCCGTACGGGCTCGGGATCCGTTCCCGGGCGCCACCCGGCGTAGGTGGAGACGGCGTGCCCCGCCGCCACGGTGGGGCAGTAGCCCACGCCCAGCTCGGCCATGAGCTCGAAGGTCTCGGCGTCGCCCCCGTCGCCGTGCTCGATGGTCTTCACGCCGGCCAGCGCCGCCCGCTGCATGGCCTCCGGGGACGACGCGTGGGCCACCACGTGTCGGCCGCTGCTCTCCACTGCGTCCACCAGGAGCGCCAACTCCTCGGCGGTGAAGGTGGGGCGCGTCTCCCCGCCGGGGCCCCAACGGTAGTCGGCGTACACCTTCACCCAGTCGGCGCCCTTGCCCATCTGCTCCCGGGCGACGCGGATGAGGGCGTCGTAGCCGTCCGCCTCCTGGGCGCCCAGCGGCAGGTCCCACTCGGGGGCTCCCTTGGGACCGTAGCTCCCGGTGGCCACGATGGCCGGGCCGGCCACCAGGAGCCGCGGGCCGGGGATCACGCCCTTCTCGATGGCGGCCTTGAGGCCCACGTCGGCGTACCCCGCGCCCTCGCTCCCCAGGTCCCGCGCCGTGGTGATCCCGGCCATGAGCGTGTTTCGGGCATGCACCGTCCCCCGGGCCACCCGCTCGCCCACCGACTCGAAGAGCACCTGGTCGTTCCAGGGGGTCTCGTCGTAGGGGTGGAGGAGGAGGTGGCTGTGGCCCTCGATCATCCCGGGGATGAGCGTGGCGCCGGGCAGGCGGACCTCCTGCGCCCCCCGCGGCGCCGCCACCGAGGGCCCGGCCTCCGCGATGAGCCCGTTGCGCACCAGCACGGACCAGCCGGTGCGCATGACCTCTCCGTCGTAGACCCGGTCGGGCCGCAGGACCACGGCCTCCTGGGCCGCGAGGTCCGCGGGGAGGAGTGCGACGAGGGCGACGAGGGCGGGGACGAGGCGGCGCATGATGGTCTCCGGAAGGCCGGTCGAAGGCGTACGGGGGCAAGTTCGGGCGTGGAGGCGGGGCGCGCCAGCGTTCGGGGGCCCCTGGTTCCCCCGGGCGAGGCGCCCGCCTATCTTGCCTCGCGCACTCAGCGTACCCCCGTTCCAGAGGATCCCATGACCGACCGAGTCAGCACGCTGCTTGGAGGGCGCCGCGAGCGCCTGGAGCGCCTGCTTGGCCGCGCCCTCGAGGCCCCCCATACCGGCCCCCGTCCGCCCCTCTCCGAGAAGGTACGCTCCTTCCTGAAGGAGGAGGCGGAGGACCTCTATTGGAACGAGCTCGAGTGGGAGAACATCACCGACGAGGAGCACCTGGAGGGGGGGCCCCTCACCGAGCTGGCGTTCCCCGGATTCCTGGCGTTCATCCGGGGGCTGCTCCTCACCGAGGTGATGCCCGACGCCAAGGCTCCGGCGTCGCCTCGCCCCGAGGTGGTGGAGGACACGCTGGGCTTCCTCGCGGACCGGGTCCTGGAGCTGGAGGACGGTCTGGCGGCGCCGGACGCCGAGGGCGAGGAACGGCTGCGGCTGGAGCTCACCATGACCAGCCGGCTCATCGACCTGGTGCTCTACCGGTACCACGAGCTGTCCCCGTCGGACATCGAGGTGGTGGAGACGAGCCGGCGCGCCCCGCGCTGACGGCCCCGGGGGGCCCCTCCGTGCCGTGACCCTCTCCCCTCCCCGGCCCGGCTGCACCTACCTGGCAGGCGCGCCCCTCCTGGTGGCCCACCGGGGAGGCTCGCGCCTGGTGCCCGAGAACACCCTCGAGGCCTTCCGCGACGCGGTCGTGCGCTGGGAGGCGGACATGCTGGAGATGGACGTCCGCCTCACCCGGGACGGCGAGGTGGTGGTGATCCACGACGAGACGGTGGACCGCACCACCGACGGCACCGGGCGGGTGGCCGACCTCACGCTGGCCCGGCTCCGGGAGCTGGACGCCGGCCACCGGTTCCTCGACCTCCGTGGCGAGCCCTCCTTCCGGGGGCGAGGCGTGCGGGTGCCCCGCTTCGAGGACGTGCTCCTCGCCCTCCCCAACGCCCGCCTGAACGTGGAGGCCAAGGAGGCCCGCGCCGCGGCGCCGCTGACGGAGATCGTGCGGCGCCACGGCGCCGAGCACCGGGTTCTCGTGGCCGCCGAGTACGAGCGCAGCCGGGTCGGGGCCCGTGGCTATCCGGGTCCCTGGGGCGCGTCCCGCCACCAGGTGTTCTGGTTCTGGGTCCTGCACCGGCTCCCCGGGGGAGGCCCGTACACGCCGACAGCGGATATCCTGCAGGTGCCCGAGACGTGGAAGGGGCGGCGAATCGTCACGCCGGAGCTCGTGCGCGCCGCCCACCACAGGAACCTCCCGGTGCAGGTGTGGACGGTGGACGATCCCGCCGACATGCGCCGCCTCCTCTCCTGGGGCGTGGACGGGATCCAGACCGACCGACCCGACCTGCTGGCCCGGGTGCTCGTCGAGGTGGCGGGACGCCCCGCGCCCCCGGGGCTCGCCGAGCCGTGAGCGCCCGGGCGCGGTCCCTGGCGGAGCGCTTCCGGCGCCACGTGCTCGCCCGGGGCGGGGTGGAGGACGGCGACGGCGTGGTGGTGGCCCTCTCCGGCGGCGCCGACTCGGTGGTTCTCCTCCACCTCTTCCGGTTCACGCCCGGGCTCCCGTCGCTGAGGCTCTCCGCGGCCCACGTGGACCACGCCATGCGTCCGGGGTCCGCGGGAGACGCGGCCTGGGTTCGGGGGCTCTGCCAGGCGTGGGGCGTCCCCCTCCGGGAGCGTCGCCTGGACCCGGCGCCGGTGGGTGAGGCACGGGCCCGGCGACTCCGATACGACGCGCTGGAGGAGGTACGCCGGGAAGCGGAGGCCCGCTGGGTGGTCACCGCCCACCACGCCGACGACCAGGCGGAGACGGTGCTCTTCCGCGCCGTGCGCGGAGCGGGCCTCGCCGGGCTCCAGGGGATCCGCGAGCACCGGTCGCCGGGGGTCTGGCGTCCCCTTCTCCCGTTCACCCGGGCGGAGCTCCGGGCCTATGCCCGGGCCCAGCACCTGGCCTGGCGCGACGACCCCACGAACCGGGATCCCCTGGCCCGGAACGTCCTCCGCCACGAGGTCCTTCCCGAGCTGGAGGCCAGGGTGGCCCCGGGCGCGCGGGCGGCGTTGGCCGGCCTGGCGCGCCGAGCCCGGGCCGACCAGACGGCCTGGCGGAACGTCGAGGCGCTCGTCCTGGAGCGCGTGGGAGCGCGGGAGGAGCGGGGGGGGATCTCCGTGGACCGGGCTGCGCTGGCTGCGCTCCACCCCACGGTGTGCGCCCGCCTGCTCCGCGGGGCCGCGCGGCGCCTCGGCGTCCATCCCGGGGAGGCCGGAACCCGTCGCGCCGTGGAGTTTACCAGCGCGGGCCCCAGCGGCGCGTCGGTGCCCCTGGGCGGCGGGGTCTCGGTACGGCTGGAGTTGGACCGGGTGCACGTGGTCCGCGACGCCGAGGACGGCCCCGACGAGGTGGCCCGGGTGGGACCGGCCCTGGAAGGGGGTGCCCGGGCGGTGGTGGGAGGTGCGACCTTTACGGTGTGGTGGCACCCGGGCCCGCCCCGTCCGGACGAGGGCGCCGCCGGCGCGTTCCGGAGTGGGCTGGCCCTCCCCCTCGCGGTGCGCGCGTGGCTGCCGGGGGACCGCATCCGGCTGGACTACGGGTCCAAGAAGCTGAAGAAGGTGCTGCTGGAGGCCCGCATCCCTCCGGGAGCGCGGCGGCGGACGCCGGTCCTGGTGGACGCCGGAGGAGCGGTGCTCTGGATCCCGGGCGTGGCCCGGGCCGCCGGGACGCTGCCGGAAGACGACGAGGACGCTTTCACCATCGGGATCGCCCATGCCGACACTGACTGAGAACACCCAGCTGGGTGGCCAGGAACTGCGTCGGGTCGTGTACTCGGCGGACCAGATCCAGGCCCGGGTGCGAGAGCTCGCCGCGGAGATCTCCGGCGCCTACACCGCCGCCGACCGGCTCCTTCTCCTGGGGACGCTCAAGGGGTCCTTCCTCTTCCTGGCCGACCTGGTCCGCCACATCCAGCTCCCCCTCCACGTGGACTTCCTCATGGCCTCCAGCTACGGAAAGGGCCAGGTGTCCACCGGGGAGGTCCGCCTCCTCTACGACCCCAGCGCCGAGATGAAGGGGCGGGCGGTGGTCCTCGTAGAGGACATCGTGGACACCGGCGGCACCCTGAACCGGCTCCTCCCCCGCCTGCAGGCGCGGGATCCCGCGTGCCTGGATGTGTGTACGCTCCTTCACAAGCACCTCGTTCCCCTCGACCCCGAGCCCCGCTGGGTGGGCTTCGATGCACCCAACGAGTTCCTCGTGGGGTACGGGCTCGACTACGCCGAGGACTTTCGACATCTGCCCTACATCGCCAGCCTATAGGGAGTGCCCTCCAGCCGGCGTGTGAGAATCCAGACCGATGCCTGACAACGACCCCCTCCGACCCGACGACGGCTCCCGCTGGGCGCGGCTCTCCAAGACCGCGGCCTTCTGGATCCTCATGGTCCTCATGTTCGTGGTCGCCCTCCAGCTGGTCAGGGGACCCGCGGAGACGGCGGCCACGTTCAGCTACACCGAGCTCGAGGCGCAGCTGGCCGCGGGGAACGTCCACAAGGTGACGTTCCGCGGCCGGACGCTCCACGGCGAGCTCCGCGCCACGGTGCAGCGCGAAGGGCAGGACGTGACCACGTTCACCACCGTCCTCCCCGTGGGCGCGGAGGACGGCCTCTCGGCCCGGCTCAACCAGGCGGGCGTGATCGTGGAGGCCGAGGCCGACCAGCCCGGGTGGGGGACGTATCTCCTGGGCGCGCTGCCCTGGCTCCTCTTCATCGCGTTCTGGCTCTGGATCTTCCGGACCATGCAGGGCGGGGGGAACCGGGCGTTCCAGTTCGGCCGCTCCAAGGCCAAGCTCATCAGCCCCGACACGCCGAAGGTGACGTTCTCCGACGTGGCCGGGGCCGACGAGGCCAAGGAGGAGCTCCAGGAGATCATCGAGTTCCTGAAGGACCCGGCGCGCTTCTCCCGTCTCGGGGGACGGCTCCCCAAGGGCGTGCTCCTCGTGGGCCCCCCGGGGACGGGCAAGACGCTCCTGGCCCGGGCCGTGGCCGGCGAGGCCGGCCGCCCCTTCTTCCAGATGTCCGGCTCGGACTTCGTGGAGATGTTCGTGGGCGTGGGCGCTTCGCGGGTGCGCGACCTCTTCGAGCAGGGGAAGGCCCACGCGCCGTGCATCATCTTCGTGGACGAGATCGACGCCGTGGGCCGGCACCGTGGGGCGGGGTTGGGCGGCGGGCACGACGAGCGCGAGCAGACGCTCAATGCCCTCCTCGTGGAGATGGACGGCTTCGAGTCCAACGAGGGCGTCATCCTCCTGGCCGCCACCAACCGACCCGACGTGCTGGATCCGGCGCTGCTGCGCCCGGGCCGCTTCGACCGCCAGGTGGTGGTGGACGCCCCCGACGTGAAGGGGCGGGAAGGGATCCTGCGGGTCCACGCCAAGAAGCTCCCCCTCTCCGACGACGTGGAGCTCAGCGTCATCGCCCGCGGCACGCCCGGCATGAGCGGCGCCGACCTGGCCAACGTGTGCAACGAGGCGGCCCTCCTCGCCGCGCGCCGTGGCGCCGACAAGGTGAACATGGCCGACTTCGAGCAGGCGAAGGACAAGGTCATGCTCGGCACCGAGCGCCGCAGCCTGGTGCTCACCGAGCGGGAGCGGAAGCTCACCGCCTACCACGAGGCCGGCCACGCGGTGCTGGGGCTCAAGATCCCCGGCCTGGACCCGGTGCACAAAGTCACCATCGTCCCCCGGGGGCGGGCGCTGGGCATCACCGCGTCCCTCCCCGAGGAGGACCGTCACTCCTATACCAAGGACTGGATCGAGGGACAGCTCTCCATGCTCTTCGGAGGCCGGGTGGCCGAGGAGATGATCTTCGGCCCCGAGGACGTGACCACCGGCGCCGGCAACGACATCGAGCGCGCCACCGCCATGGCCCGGCGCATGGTGACCCAGTTCGGCATGAGCGAGGTCATCGGGCTCGTGGCCATAGGGGACTCGGAGCACGAGGTCTTCCTGGGCCGGGAGATCGGGCAGCGACGCCAGGTGTCCGAGCACACCGCGCGCCTGGTGGACCAGGAGGTCAAGCGCATCCTGGACGAGGCCCACGACCGGGCTCGCGTCGTCCTGGAGCAGCACAAGGACCTCCTGGAGCGCATCGCCCAGGCCCTCCTGGAGCGGGAGACGCTGGACCGGGACCAGATCGAGACGCTGGAGCGGGGCGAGCCCCTGCGCCCGCTTCCCCTGGACGGCCCGTCGGGGAGCGGCTCGCCGGCGCCGTCGCCCCGGGCGGCTCCGGCGCCGCGTCCCGGCCTGGCGCTGCCCGGCGGAGAGGGCCCGCTCCCCGGGCCCGCGCCCGGCTTCGCCGCCACCGACGACGAGGAGGGCCTCCCGTCGTGACGCGAAGGGGAGGGGAGGGCGCTCTCCGCGGGGGGACCGGAGCCGAGGACGGCCCCGGTCCCCCTTCGCGCTCCCGGGAGGCGCGCGCCTGGCGCATCCGGGGCGGCGAGCTGGCCCTGGATCGGCCGAGGGTCATGGGGATCGTGAACCTCACGCCCGACTCCTTCTCCGACGGAGGGCACCTCCCCGACGTCCCTTCGGCGCTGGCCCACGCCCGGGCGCTGGTGGCCGCCGGCGCCGACCTCCTGGACGTGGGAGGCGAGTCCACGCGCCCCGGCGCGCGGACGGTCCCGGCCGACGAGGAGCTCACCCGCATCCTCCCGTTCCTGGAGGCGGCCGCCGGCCTCGGCGTCCCCCTCTCGGTGGACACCCGGAAGGCGTCGGTGGCCCGCGCCGCGCTGGCGGCCGGCGCAGCGGTGGTGAACGACGTGTCGGGCTTCGCCTACGACGCCGCCATGGCGAGCGCGGTGGCGGAGGCCGGCGCGGGCGCCGTCCTCATGCACATGAGGGGAGAGCCGGCCACCATGGACGGCCTCGCCCGCTACCGCGACGTGGGCCGCGAAGTGGCGGCGGAGCTGGCGGAGGCGGTGGGGCGGGCGCGGGAGGCGGGGCTCCCCGACGCGGCCCTCGTGGTGGACCCGGGCCTGGGCTTCGCCAAGACGGCGGAGCAGACGCTGGAGCTCCTCGCCGACCTGGGCCCCATCCGGGAGCTGGGCCTCCCGGTGCTGGTCGGGCCCAGTCGAAAGCGCTTCATCGCCGCCGCGTCCCACGCGCCGGCGTCGGAGCGCGTGGGGGGAACGGTGGCGGCTTGCGTCGTGGCATACCTTGAGGGGGCGCGGATCTTCCGCGTCCACGACGTAGCGCCGGTGGCCCAGGCCCTGGCGGTGGCCCACGCCATCGCCGCGAGGGGTGCCCGGCCCATCCCCAGGGAGGACGCGAGACGGTGACCCGGCTGTGGGAGCAGCTCCGGTTTCTCAGGCCCGGCTGGACGGACCTTCTGGAGATCCTGGTCGTGGCGTTCCTCCTGTACCGGATCCTCCTGGTCATCCAGCGCACCCGGGCCATGCAGATCCTCCTGGGAGTGGTGCTGCTGGCCTTCGGGTACGGCACGGCCCGCCTCCTGGACCTCATCCTGGTGCGCACCCTCCTGGAGGCCTTCTTCCAGTACGGCGCCATCGCGGCCCTGGTGGTCTTCCAGCCCGAGCTGCGGGCGGCCCTCGCCCGCCTGGGGCAAAGCCGCATGATGCGCGTCTTCCAGCGCCTGGAGGGGAGCCAGGTGGCCGACGAGGTCGCCGCGGCCGTCCAGCGGCTGTCCCGGAGCCGGGTGGGCGCCATCATCGCCATCGAGCAGGAGGTGGGGCTGGACGAGTACGCCGAGACGGGGAGCCCGGTGCACGCCCGGGTCTCCTCCGAGATGATCGCCACCATCTTCACGCCGTACTCCCCCCTGCACGACGGGGCCATCCTCATCAGCGGAGACGAGATCCGCACCGCGGGGGCCATCCTCCCCCTCACCCAGTCCACCGTGCCCGACCGCTCCCTGGGCACCCGGCACCGGGCGGCCCTGGGGCTCTCCGAGGAGACGGACGCGGTGGTGATCGTGGTGAGCGAGGAGACGGCGCAGATCTCCGTGGCCCAGGGCGGGCGCCTGGAGCGGAACGTCACCCCGGACCGGGTCCGGGAGGTGCTCCTGGGCGTCCTCCCCGACCAGGACACCCCCCTGGCGGCTCCGGCGGGCAGGGCCTGAAAGCGTCACGAAAGCGCCTCGTATCCAGGATTGGAGCGGCGCGTTGACACCTTTCACCGACCCCCCCTAGATTCCCCCGGTCTTGCTCGGGGATCGATCCCGGCGACCACCACGAACACAGGAGCGAGCCTTTCGTGGGCACCCAGTATCAGTTGCTGTCGCTCTTCGCCGACGGGGGGTGGATGATGTACCCCCTCGTCCTTTGCTCCTTGATCGCCCTGGGCGTGATCATCGCCAAGGGGTGGACGCTCTGGCAGGCCCACCACGGGACCACCCGGGTGCTCAGGGACGTAGAGGAGGCGGCGAGGGCGGGCCGCATCGACGAGGCCCTCGAGATCGCGGCCGCGACCCCTGGCCCCGCGGCGGCCATCCTGGTCGTGGGGCTCCGCCGCATCCGCAACAAGCGGCTCGCCGAGGGTGAGATCGAGAAGGCCGTGGCCACCACGGGCGCCATCGAGCTCGGCTTCCTCGAGCGCGGGCTGGTCATCCTCGCCACCATCGCCAACGTGGCCCCCCTCATGGGCTTCCTCGGCACGGTGGCCGGAATGATCATCGCCTTCGGCGCCATCGAGATCGCGGGCGACGTGGACCCGAGCCTGGTGGCCGGAGGCATCAAGGTGGCGCTCCTCACCACGGCGGCTGGGCTGGTCATCGCCATCCCGGTGAACATCGCCTACAACTTCTTCGTGACCCGCATCGACCAGCTCATCGTGGACATGGAGCAGGGCTCGCAGAAGATCATCGCCCTGGCCTGGGACCTGGACAAGAAAGGCGCGATCCAGATCCGGAAGAAGGCGGCCCGGGCGTAGCAGGAACCTTTCCGACCCACCTCAAGTACCTCTGAACAGAACGAGGTCCAGAGACCATGGCGGTTCTGAACAAGAAGAAGTCGAAGGTGAGCGGCGAGGTTCCGATGTCGTCGACGGCCGACATCGCGTTCCTGCTGCTGATCTTCTTCCTGGTGACGACGGTGTTCCCCAAGGACAAGGGCCTGGCCCTCGTTCTCCCCGAGCCGGGCGAGGACGTGCAGGTCAGCCAGAAGAACATCCTTCACCTCATCATCCAGTCCAACGGCATCGTGGACGTGAAGCGCGGCGAGAGCCAGCAGATCCAGCAGATGCGCGCCAGCGAGATCGAGGGTCTCTGGCGGCAGGAAGTGGCCGCCAATCCCAACATGATCGCCGCGGTGAAGACGCACCCGGACGCGCCCTACAAGTTCATGGTGGATGTGCTCGACGCGCTGCACAGCGCGAACGCCGAGCGCATCTCGCTCCAGATCCTGGAGAACTGACCCATGGCGAAAAAGGGCGGTTTCCAGAAGCGGTCGAAGGCGTCGGAGGAGATCCCCTCCTCGTCGCTGGCCGACATCGCGTTCCTGCTTCTCATCTTCTTCATGGTGACGACGGTCTTCCCGCGCGACCGGGAGCGTCCCATCAACTGGGCCGAGGCGGCCGCGGCCGTGAAGATCGACGAGAAGACGAAGAACATCCTGAACCTCTGGATGGAGAAGGACGGTTCGATCTTCATCAACGACCAGCGCTACACCATGGACGAGGTGTCGCAGGTCGTGGCTCCGCTCTACGCGCAGTCGGAGCGGGCCCTGGTGATCTCCATCCGGGGTGACCGTGATACGCCCTACGTTCTCATGGACCAGCTCCAGAAGGAACTCGTGGCGGCCGGTGTGGTTCGCGTCGTGTTCGCAACGGCGCTTGAGCAGCGCATGCAGAGGGAGAGACGATGAGCGCAGCTGAAGCGGTACCCAGCCTCGACACCCAGGTCACGGCCAACGACCGGCTCAAGAGGTCGTTCAGCACGTGGTTCTGGTCGTCGATGATCGCGGCCACCGTGATCCATTTCGGTGTGTTCGCGTTCTGGCCCGAGCTCACCGCCGAGGACATCTCGTACACGGCGGAGGAGTTGGAGGCCATCGAGCTCCCGCCGGAGATCGAGATCCCGCCGCCACCCAAGGCCATCGCGCGCCCGGCCACCCCGGTGGTGGCCACCACGAACATCGACGAGGACATCACCATCGCCCCCACCACCTTCGAGGAAAACCCGGTGGAGGATCTCCCTCCGCCCCCGGAGGAGAAGGCGACGGACATCTCGGCGGCGCCCACCTTCACGCCCTTCACGGTGGCCCCGTCCATCCTCAACCGCGATGACGTGGTCCGCGCCATGGAGCGGGAGTATCCGCCCCTGCTGCGGGACGCCGGCATCGGCGGCACGGTGCGCGTGTACTTCTTCATCGACGAGAACGGTTCGGTCCAGGACCACCGCATCGACCAGAGCTCGGGGCACCAGGCCCTGGACGACGCCGCGCTCAAGGTGGCCGCAATCTACCGCTTCTCACCGGCCCTGAACCGGGACAAGAAGGTCCCGGTGTGGGTGTCGTTCCCGATTACCTTCCAGGTTCGGTAGCCCGGAGCCTGGGAGTCCCTGTGCCAGAGGGCCCCGCCGGAGCTCCGGCGGGGCCCGCGTCGTATGTCCGAACCCGTGCGCGTTGCCTGTGAAACACGGGCCTGAAACGCTACAATTGGCTGCCATGTACCGAGAGCGGCTGGCCGAGACGGTTCCCGAGGTGCGCCGCCGCGTGGCGGATGCTGCCCGGGCGTCGGGCCGGGAGCCCTCCTCCGTGCGCCTGGTGGCGGTGACCAAGGGTCACCCCCTCGAGGCGTTGGAGGCGGCGTTGGACGCGGGGCTCACCGACCTGGGAGAGAACCGGGTGGAGGAGCTGGAGCAGAAGGCGGCGGCGCTGGGGGCGGCGGGCGTCACCTGGCACATGATCGGGCACGTCCAGGGCCGCAAGGCGGCGCGCGCCGTAGCGGCCGCCCACCTCATCCACTCGGTGGACTCCGTCCACCTGGCGGAGAGGATCTCCCGGGCGGCGGGCGCGGCGGGGACGGAGGCCAGGATCCTGGTCCAGGTGAACACCTCGGGAGAGGAGTCGAAGAGCGGCTTCGAGCCCGGGGCGGTGGACGAGGCGGTCCTCGCCGTTGCGGAGCTGCCCTGCCTGCGGGTGGAAGGGTTGATGACCATGGCGCCGTTCGTGGACGACGAGGCGGTCCTGTCGGACGCGTTCCGGCGCCTGAGGGAGACGTCGGAGAGGGTGCGGCGCCACGACCCGCGGGTGGGAGCCGAGCTCTCCATGGGCATGACCAACGATCTCGATATCGCCGTCCGGGAAGGGAGCACCATGGTCCGGATCGGCACCGCACTGTTCGGGGAGAGAGGCGCATGATCGATCTCACACCGCTCGACGTCCGCAACAAGCGCGGCGACTTCAGGAAGCTCCTGCGGGGGTACGACCCGCAGGAGGTGGACGTCTTCCTCGAGATGGTGGCCGAGCGGCTGGAGGCGCTCGTGCGTGAGAACATCCAGCTCCGGGAGCGGAGCGAGTCCCTGCACCAGCAGGTGAGCTCGCAGACGGGGCGGGAGAGGGCCGTCCAGGAGGCCCTGGTCACGGCCCAGGAGCTCCGCAGCGAGATGAAGAGCCACGCCCAGCGCCAGGCAGATCTCATCATCGCCGAGGCCCAGGCCGAGGCCCGCCGGCAGCTCGCCGAGGCGGAGGCGGAGATCCGGACGCGCGTCCGCGACGCCGAGCGTCGGATCGGTCAGGCGCAGGACGCCCTGGTGGAGATGGAGCGCCGCCGGAGCCGGTTCCTGCGCTCGTTCCGCCAGCTCCTGGAGAGGGAGATGGACGTTGTGGAGGTGGAGGAGGCGCGCCCCCCCCTGGAGGAGCGCCCCATCGAGCTGGACCTGGCCGGGGGCAAGCCCGCCGAGGAGCCCGCGGCCGACGAAGGGCCGACGAACGCGGGCGAGGGCGGCGCCGAAGCCGTCCCGCCCATGGAGGCCACCCTGGACGAGCTGGCCGCCGGGTACCGGGACGAGGGCGGGGCCCTCTTCGCCGAAGGCCCGGGCGCAGGCCCGGCCCCCGGGCGTGACCTGTTCACGCCCCCGGACGAACCCGAAACGGAAGACGACTCCCGCTGGGGCTGAGCCCCTCGATCGCCCTATGCGCTATCCCGAGCTTCCCAGGACCCTCCTCGACGTGGAGGAGGCGACGCTGACCCGTTGGCGCGAAGAAGACCTCTTCCGCCGGACCCTCGAGGCCAACGCCGACGGGGAGCCCTTCGTCTTCTTCGAGGGGCCGCCCACCGCCAACGGACGCCCCGGGCTCCACCATATCATCAGCCGGACCATCAAGGACCTGGTGTGTCGCCACCGCTCCCTGGAGGGACGCAGCGTCACGCGCATCGCCGGCTGGGACACCCACGGCCTCCCCGTGGAGATCGAGGCCGAGAAGAAGCTGGGGATCAGCGGCAAGCCGGAGATCGAGGCCCTGGGCATCGAGGAGTTCAACCGCGTGTGCCGGGACTCGGTGTTCACGTACAAGGAGGAGTGGGAGGAGCTCTCCGAGCGCATCGGCTACTGGCTGGAGTACTGGCGTCCCTACGTGACCTTCCACACCGAGTACATCGAGTCGGTGTGGTGGATCCTGAAGACGCTGGCGGGGAAGGGGCTGCTGTACCGGGGACACAAGAGCGTGCCGTACTGTCCCCGCTGCGGGACGGCGCTGTCCTCCCACGAGGTGGCGCAGGGTTACAAGGACGTGGAGGACCCGTCCCTCACGTTCGTGGCCGAGGTGGTGGACGCCGACGGCGCCCCGGACGCCGATGGCCGCGCGTTCCTGGTGTGGACCACCACGCCGTGGACGGTGCCGTCCAACGTGGGTCTGGCCGTGAACCCGGGCCTCACCTACGTGGAGGTGGCCCACCAGGGCCGGCGGCTCATCGTCGCCGAGGCGCTGGTGGAGCGGATCTTCGGCGAGGACACGGAGGTGGTGGCCCGCCACCGGGGGGACGCGTTGGCCGGGCTGCGCTACCGTCGCCCTCTGGACGTGGTCGGCGCCCCGGTCGACCCCATGAACGCGTGGACGGTGGTGGCCGAGGACTTCGTCAGCGCCGAGGACGGCACGGGCATCGTCCACATGGCGCCGGCCTTCGGCGCCGACGACTACGCCGCGGGCCAGCGCCACGGCCTCCCCATGCTGAACCCCCTGGACGAGGCCGGCCACTTCCTCCCCGATGTCGCGGTGGTGGGCGGCCTGTTCGTGAAGGACGCGGATCCCGTGCTCGTGGAGGAGCTGCGGAAGGCGGGCCGCCTGTTCCACATCGGCACCGACGTCCACAGCTATCCCCACTGCTGGCGTTGCTCGTCGCCCCTGCTGTACGTGGCGCGGGACTCGTGGTTCGCGGCCACCTCGTCGTTGAAGGACGAGATGCTGGCGAACAACGCCCAGGTGTCCTGGTACCCGCCGGAGGTGGGGGAGAAGCGCTTCGGCGAGTGGCTCCGCGGCAACGTGGACTGGGCGCTCTCCCGCGACCGGTACTGGGGGACGCCCCTCCCCGTGTGGGTCTGCGAGAAGGACCGCGGGCACGTCCACTGGATCGGATCCCTGGCCGAGCTGTCGGAGGCCGCCGGAGGCCTCCCCGAGGGCTTCGACCCCCACCGGCCGTACATCGACGAGGTCACGTGGGCGTGCGGGGCGTGCGGCGGCACCATGCGGCGCGCCCCCGAGGTCATCGACGTCTGGTTCGACTCGGGCTCCATGCCCTACGCCCAGTGGCACTACCCCTTCGAGAACCAGGACGAGTTCGGCGCCCACTTCCCCGCCGACTTCATCTGCGAGGGGCTGGACCAGACCCGGGGGTGGTTCTACTCGCTGCTGGCCATCTCCACCATGCTGGGGAAGGGGCCGGCGTACAGGAACTGCGTGGTCAACGACCTGATCCTGGACGCCGAGGGCCAGAAGATGAGCAAGTCCAAGGGGAACGTGGTGAACCCCTGGGACGCCATCTCCGAGCACGGCGCCGACGCGGTGCGCTGGTACTTCATCACGTCGTCCAACCCGTGGGTGCCGAAGCGCTACGACCCCGAGGGGCTCCGGGAGGCGTCGCGGAAGTTCTTCGACACGCTGTTCAACACGTACAAGTTCTTCGCGCTGTACGCGCGCGTGGAGGCGTGGGAGCCCACCGCCGCCGACCCGGCGCCGGCGGACCGCCCGCTCATCGACCGATGGCTCGTGGCGCGCCTCGACTCCCTATCCCGGGAGGTCATGGCGGAGCTGGACGGCTATCAGCTCACCCGCGCCTACCGCACGCTGGGCGACTTCGTGGTGGAGGACCTCTCCAACTGGTACGTGCGCCGGTGCCGTCCCCGCTTCTGGGGGAACTCGGACCCCGCCGACGCGCGGGCCGCGTTCCGCACCCTCTACGACGCGCTGCGGACGGTGTCGCTGCTCGCGGCGCCGTGCGTGCCGTTCACCGCTGACTGGGTCCACCACGCCCTGACGGGCGAGAGCGTGCACCTGCAGCGCTATCCCGAGCGCCCCGAGGGCGGCGACGCCGCCCTGGAGGCCGACATGGACGCCGCCCGGATGCTCGTCTCCCTGGGGCGCGCGGCCCGGGAGGAAGTGAAGATCCGGGTCCGTCAGCCCCTGCGCACCCTCCACGCCGTGGTCCCGGGCGGCCGGGTGCTCGACGGCGACGTCCTCGAGCTGGTGCGCGACGAGTTGAACGTGAAGGAGGTGGCGTTCCTCTCCTCCGCCGAAGAACTGGTCCGCCTTGTGGCGCGCCCCAACTTCCGGAACCTGGGCCCCCGCTTCGGGAAGAGCACCCAGCAGGCCGCCGACGCCATCCGCGCCCTCCCGCAGGACGCGCTGGCCACGTACCGCGACGGCGGCGAAGTCACGGTGGAGGTGGACGGCGCCGTCCACGCCCTCGTGGAGGGCGACCTGGAGGTGGCGCAGGAGGCCGCCGGCGACTTGGTGGTGAAGTCGGAGGGGCGCACCACCGTGGCCCTGGACCCGGCGCTGGACGACGAGCTGCGCGCCGAGGGGCTGGCACGGGAGCTGGTGAACCGGATCCAGCGCCTGCGCAAGGACGCCGGCCTCGAGATCACCGACCGCATCGCCCTCCTCATCGGCGGGGACGGACCCGTGGCGGAGGCGGCGGGCCGGCACCGGGACTTCATCGCCGGGGAGGTCCTGGCGCTGTCGGTGGAGGCGGGCCAGCCCGACGACGGCGACGCATGGCCCCACGTACGGGAGGTGGACCTGGACGGCCTCCCTGCCCGCATCGCCCTCCGCGCGGTGCCGGCCTGAGGCCGGAGCGGGACGTGGAGGGCGGCGGAGCGCCCGCGGGCGTGCGGCGGGAGACGCTGACCGTGAGCGCGGGGGAGGAGGGCCGCCTCGACCGCTTCCTCGCCCGTCGCCTGGAGCTGTCCCGCACGAGGATCCAGGCGCTGGTGGCCCAGGGAAGGGTCACGGTGGACGGCCGGACGCCCCGGAAGTCTGAGCCGGTGGAGCCGGGGAGCGTCGTGGTGGTGGACGTGCCCCCGCCCGACGCCGTGGAGATCCTCCCCGAGGACCTCCCGCTGCACATCGTCCACCAGGACGCCCACCTCCTCGTGGTGGACAAGGCGGCGGGGATGGTGGTCCACCCCGCTCCCGGGCACCGCTCCGGGACGCTGGTCAACGCACTTCTCCACCACGTCCGGGATCTCTCGGGGGTGGGGGGACGCCTCCGCCCGGGCATCGTGCACCGGCTGGACCGGGACACGTCGGGGCTCCTCGTGGTGGCCAAGAGCGACGCCGCCCACCTGGGCCTCACCGAGGCGCTCCGGCGCCGCAGGGTCAGGCGCCTCTACGTGGCGGCGTGCTGGGGGCACGTGGCCGAGTCGCCCTTCACCGTGGACGCGCCCATCGGCCGCGACCCCCGGGACCGGAAGCGCATGGCGGTGGTGGAGGGCGGGCGCCGGGCGGTGACCCGGGCCCGGGTGCGGGAGCGGTGGCGGAGCGCCGAGCTCCTGGACGTGGCCCTCCAGACCGGGCGCACCCACCAGATCCGCGTGCATATGGCCCACGTGGGGCACCCGGTGGTGGGAGACCGGGTGTACGGGGCGGGATGGGCCCGTGGCATGAGCGGTCGGGACCAGGCGTGGGCACGGGAGCTGGACCGCCGCACCCCCCGACACTTCCTCCACGCCGCCGAGCTGGCCTTCGACCACCCCGTCACGGGCGCCCGGATGCGGTTCCAGGCCCCCCTCCCCGGAGAGCTGGCCGCCGTCGCGGCCTGGGCCGCCCCGGGGCCCCAGGGAGAACCCCCGGGCTCGCCATGAAGGGCTTTTTTTCCGCGCCGCGGGGGCCGATACTTATCGGCCAACCCCGTTCTCCCGGCTATACTTGAAGTGGCTCGCCGCCTGCGGCATGCCGGCGTGACCCGCGTTCCCGAACCCCTGCGGTCATGACGGACCTCGATCCCAAGCTGACGTTCGACTCCTTCGTGGTGGGGCCTGCCAACCGGCTGGCCAGCGCCGCGGCGCGTCGGGCGTCGGAGTCGCCGGGGACCAGCTACAACCCGCTCTTCGTGTACTCGGCCTCCGGGTTGGGGAAGTCCCACATCCTCAACGCCATCGCCCATCAGTCGCGCCGGGCGGCGCCGGACCGGAAGGTCCACTACATGGCGCTGGAGGGGTACCTGGAGGAGCTCACCGAGGCGCTGGAGAGCGGCGACCGGGACGGCTTCCGGGATCGATACGGGGACCTGGACATCCTCCTCCTGGACGACGTCCAGTTCCTCACGGGACAGAACGAGGCCCAGGAGATGCTCCTGCGCACCCTGGACCAGCTCTCCTCGGCGGGGAGCCAGATCGTGCTGGCCTCCGACCGTCCGCCGGCCGAGATCAACGGCCTGGATGCCCGCCTCCTCTCCCGGTTCTCCGGCGGGCTCATCGTGGACATCGGCACCCCCGAGTACGAGACCCGGGTTGCCATCATCCGCAAGAAGGCGGACGAGCGGGGACAGACCCTGTCCCAGGGAGTCGCCGAGGCGCTGGGCAAGTACCCGTTCAAGAACGTCCGGGAGCTGGGCGGCGCCCTGAACAAGGTCTTCGCCACGCAGGACCTCGAGGAGCGGCAGGTGACCCCCGACGAGGTCCAGCGGCTCATGGGCGACGGCCCCGTCACCGCACCGCGCCGCCCCGACGAGTTCGGCCACTTCCTGGAGGACCTTTCCGGGATCGTGGCGAAGACGGTGGAGGCCCAGGAGGACCCCTGGCGGAAGGCCTTCCGCGAGGCGGTGGACTCCGCGGAGCGGGAGGGCTATTCGGCCCGGCGGCTGAAGGGGTACCAGGGGGGAGCCGAGCCCAAGGGGTGGGAGGAGATCGTCGGGAAGTTCCTGGCGGACATCCAGCGGCTCAGGGAGATCGACGACGAGCTGGATCGCCTGGGCAACCCGTGGCCGGAGGCGGCCCAGGGACTCCTCCAGGACCCCGACCGCCTGGACGAGGCCGAGGCCCTCCTCACGTCGGTCCGGGAGCGCCAGCGCCCCTTCCCCAAGCTGGGCGACGGCCCCGACCTGGCCTCGCTGGAGGGCTTTCCCAAGATGGCCCTCAAGGCGGCCCAGCAGCTGGTGGGCGCCGAGAAGCCCGAGTACAACCCCCTGTACGTCTGGTCCGCCGAGAGGGGGCGGGCCACGTCCCTCCTGGGTGCCGCCGGACGGACGTACCAGACCGCCCACCCCGAGTCCCGGATGGCGGTGACCTCGGTCCCCGAGTTCGCCGAGGACTTCATACGGGCCCTGGGCGAGGGGGTGGCCGGGGCCTGGCGAGAGCGGTGGTGGACGGTGGACCTCCTCCTGGTCCACGGCGTCGAGGCGCTGTCCGAGACGGAGCGGGCCCAGGACGAGTTCTTCCACCTCTTCGAGGCGCTGAAGCGCCGGGGTGCCCGGGTCATGCTCGTGGCGGACCGCGCCCCCAACGGCATCGCCAAGATCGACGAGCGGCTCCGCTCGCGCTTCGAGGGTGGCCTCGTGGTGGAGGTGTCCGTGGGGTCCGCCGGGGCCTTCGACCTCGAGCTGGTGCCGGCCGCGGCGCCCGAGGTGAAACCCCCGAGCCTCCGCCCCATTCCCGAGCGCGAGGGCCCCCAGGTTCCACCCCTCAACGAATTCGAGGTGGGGGAGAGGGCCGGGCTCTTCGTCAAGCCGGACCAGGGTGCGGTCGCCAGGGCCACCTCGGCCGCCGCCCGGAGCCCCGCCCCGCCCGCCGCCGCCCCTGCGGCAGCGCCGGTGCGCCCCCCCGAGGCGCCCCGCAGGGGGGGCTCGTGGTTCCCCGCGGCCGAGAACGTGGTGATCCACTGGCCGAAGATCGAGGAGCTCCTCCAAGAGGAGCTTGAATAGCCATGGCCATCGAAGGATCGCTTCAGGACGTCAACCTGGCGGACATCTGCCAGCTCCTCGGAATGGGCCGGAAGACCGGGTGCCTCTCCATCACGGACCGGTCCAATTTCGGCTACATCTACTTCGAGAAGGGCCGGGTGATCTACGCGTCGGTGCTCAACCGCCCCGACCGGCTGGGCGAGCTCCTCGTGCGCAACCACGTCATCACCCGCAAGGACCTCTCCCAGGCCATGGAGCGCCAGGCCCTGGAGCGGGGCAAGCGGCTGGGCGAGATCCTCGTGGAGCAGGGGAGCATCGATCAGGAGAAGCTGCAGCGGTACATCCAGATGCAGATCGAGGAGGCGGTGTACCACCTCTTCGCCTGGACCCAGGGGTCGTTCCACTTCGACCCGGACCAGAGGCCCGACGAGGACGGGCTCTTCCTGGTCAACGTCAACATCGACTCCCTCCTCATGGAGGGAGCCCGCCGGGTGGACGAGTGGAGCCTGGTGGAGAAGAAGATCCCCTCCTTCGACGTCGTCTTCCAGCTGGACAAGCATCCGGACGAGAGCGAGGACGAGGTGGAGCTCTCTCCCCACCAGCGGAAGATCCTGCCGTTCATCGACGGCGTCCGTACCGTCACCGAGATCATGAACGAGGCCGGCCTGGTGGAGTTCGACACCGGGAAGGCCCTCTATGGGCTCATCCAGGGCGGTTTCGTCTCCCGTGCCGGTGAGAAGTCCACGGTCGCGGAGACGGGGGGCGACGCACGGCTCCAGGAGCACCTCAACCTGGGCGTGGCCTTCTACCGCTCGGGCATGATGGAGGACGCGGCCCGCGAGTTCGAAGCGGCGCTGGAGCTGGACGCCAAGCAGGGCCGGGCCAACTTCATGATGGGGCTCATGGCCTTCCGGGCGGGTCGCCTGGAGGACGCGCTCCAACGCTTCGGAGCCATGCCGGAGGGGCTGCGGGACAGCTACGCCGTGCAGCGGAACCGGGCGCTCACGCTGGAGCTCATGGGGCGCTACGACGAGGCGCTCCAGGCCCTGGAGGCGGCCCAGGGCGCCCGCCCAGACGACGTGGAGGTGCACCTCCTCAAGGGCATCGTCCACCTTAAGGCGCGGAGCGCGCCGAAGGCGCTGGAGGCGCTGCGGGCCTACCGGACCTCGCCGAGGCTGAAGAAGCCGTCGCCCCTGTACTACACCTACACGGTGCTGGCCTCGGCGGTGGCGGGGGACCTGGAGTACGCCGTGGCGGTGGGCCGGGAGGGGCTGGGGCACTACCCCGAGTCGGGCCCCGTGCTGGTGAACACCGGGGCCGTCCTGGAGCGCCGGGGGGAGCTGGACGCCGCCGAGGCCCTCTACAAGCGGGCCGTCACCGTCTCCCCCACGCCGCCGCAGGCCCACAAGAACCTGGGCGACCAGGCCTGGGCCCGGGGCGACCACGAGGGCGCCCGCGTGCAGTACGAGAAGGCGGTGAAGCTCAACCCGCGTCTGGGGGACGACGTCTACCTGCGTCTCGGGACGCTGGCGTACAAGGACAACGACCGGGACGTGGCCCTCCTCCTGTGGCGCCGCGCGCTGGACCTGAACCCGCACAACGAGGCCGTCCGGACCAATCTGGAGACCCTCCAGAGCGGGTGACGCGCCGGATGGGTGGCCGGATCGCCGTCTCCCTGGGGGCGGCCCTGCTCCTCGCCCCGGCGGGGGGCGCGCTCGGGTCCGGTGCCGGCCTGGCGGCGCAGGAGGAGTCCTGGACCCTGGACGGCGTGGCGTACCGGGACCTGCGGGGCGCCCGCGTCCGCGTGGTCTTCGCCCCCGGCGACTCGCTGGTGGCGCCCCGTGTGCTGGCCCTCCTGGAGGGGTGGCCGCCCCTCCCCGGGCTTCCCGACACCGTGCCCTCGGGCGTCACGGCCGTGCTCGCCCACTCCCCCGCGGCCTTCGACGAGCTCACGGGGGGGCGCGTCCCCGAGTGGCGGGCCGGCGTCGCGGTGCCCGACCTCGCCCTCCTGGTGGTGCCAACGGGGGAGGGCCCGCGGGTCCTGGACCCCGAGGGACGCGCGGTGCTCCGTCACGAGTGGGCGCACCTGGGCCTCCACCAGGCGCTGGGGGACCTGCGGGTGCCGAGGTGGTTCGACGAGGGGTACGCCCAATGGGCCTCCGGGGGCTTCGACGCCGCCGAGGCCTGGCGGCTGCGCCTCCTGCTGGCCCTCGGGCGGGCTCCGCCCCTGGACTCCCTCTCCCTCGTGTGGCCCCGGGACCGGGCATCCGCCGAGGCGGCCTACCTCCTGGCGGCGTCGGCGGTGACGTATCTTCTGGGAGACAGCGGGGCGCGGGGGCTGGAGGTCTTCGTGGAGCGCTGGCGCGCCCACCGCTCCTTCGAGGCCGGCCTCCGGGAGACCTTCGGCGTCACGTCGGGGCAGTTCGAAGAGGACTGGCGCCGCCACGTGAAGGACCGCTACGGCTGGCTCTTCGTGGTGTCCCACTCGGCGGTCTTCTGGATGCTCCTGGCACTGGTCTTGCTGCTCATGGTCCGCGTGCGGCGCGGCCGGAACCGGGAGCGCCTGGCGCGGCTGAGGGCCGGCGAGCTGCCCGACCGCCCCGCGTACTGGGATCCGGGCCCTTCCGGGGGTCCGGAGGGGGCGCCGGGGCCCGGCGTGCCACCGGCGGGACCCGATCCTCCCATCAACGGGGTAGAACGCCCATCATGAGCGAGCGCATCCTCATCGTCGACGACGACACCGACGCCCTGGAGGTCTATCGGACCCGCCTCAGCCACGCCGGCTTCGAGGTGGAGACGGCAGGGAGCGCCGAGCAGGCCCTGGCGCGCGTAGGGGCCTTCCAGCCGCGCCTGGTGGTCACGGACGTCCGCATGGAGGGGATGAGCGGCCTCGAGCTCCTGGAGCGCCTCAGGGAGGCCATGGCGGGGCTGGAGGTGGTGGTCATGACCGGCCACGAGGACATGGAGACCGCCGTGACCGCCATGCGGGCCGGCGCCTTCGACTTCCTGGTGAAGCCCGTGGACCCCAAGGCCCTCCAGGCCCTGGCCGAGCGGTGCTTCCGGGAGCAGGCCCTGGGCGGGGACGAGGAGGGGGCGCCGGAGGGGGGAGAGGCCGACGAGAAGCCCCGGGGCTCGCTGGTGGGGAAGGACCCCCGGATGATCGAGATCTACAAGACCATCGGGGTCCTGAGCCGGAACCGGGCCACCGTCCTCGTCCGCGGCGAGACCGGCACGGGCAAGGAGGTCATCGCCCGGGCCATCCACGACCACTCGGCGGCGGTGGGGGAGCCCTTCATCGCCGTGAACTGCACCGCCCTCACGGACACCCTCCTCGAGTCGGAGCTCTTCGGCCACGTGAAGGGGGCCTTCACCGGGGCGGTGGGGGCGCGGAAGGGGTACTTCGAGCTGGCGGGCAAGGGCACCATCTTCCTCGACGAGATCGGCGACACCAGCCCCGAGTTCCAGACCAAGCTGCTGCGGGTCCTCCAGGAGCGCCGCTTCTATCCCGTGGGCGGGGAGACCCCGCGCACCACCGAGGCCCGGGTCATCGCCGCGACCCACCAGCCGGTGGAGGAACTGGTGGCCACCGGGCGCTTCCGCGAGGACCTGTACTTCCGTCTCAAGGTGGTGGAGGTCCGCGTGCCGGCCCTGCGGGAGCGCGCGGGCGACGTGGAGCTGCTGGCCACCGCGCTCCTGGGCCGGATCCGGGAGGAGACGGGGAGGGACGTGCGCCGCATCTCCGACGAGGCCATGCGCCGCCTCCGGGCCCACACCTGGCCGGGGAACGTGCGGGAGCTGGAGAACGCCCTCATGCGGGCCGCCATCCTGGCCCGGGGGACGGTCATCGGCCCCGACCACCTGGTGCTGGGCGCCGAGGCGGGCACCGGCGAGGACCTGACCCTGGCGTCCGCCGCCGTGCGCCACGTGAGGCGCGTCCTCGAGCGCACCGCCGGGGACGAGAAGGAAGCCGCCCGGCTCCTGGGGATCACCGCCAAGGAGCTGAAGGAACACCTGAGGGAGGAGTAGGGTTAGATTCGCCCATGGCCAAGAAGACACCTTCCGAGGCGGGGCAGCCCGCCGCCCTCCGCTTCACCCGCGTGAACGCGATCCTGGGCGCCGCCGGGCTCCTGAGCCTCACGCTGGGCTACTGGCTCCTGGCGCAGGGCTCCATCACCGCGGCGCCCCTGCTCCTCGTGCTGGCGTACGTGGTCCTCCTGCCCCTGGCCATCATCCTCTGAGCCCCGGATCCCCCCGAGGGATCTGTAACCGGGGTCGAGAATGCACTAAATTTCACAAGCCTGGCGGAGCCCACCCTTCGACCCTCCCGACGGAGTCGTAGGTGCCGGACGCTGCCCCCATCCGGGTCCTCGTGGTGGTGAAGGACCCCATCGTCGCCATCGGTTACCGGGCCGTGCTCGACGCGGCCGACGGCATTGCCTGCGTGCCGCCCCCCGACGGCGTCCTGGATGACGTTTCCGCCGCCGCGGGAGCCCTCCGACCCGACGTCCTCCTCCTGGACGTGGCGCTCCGCCGATCCGATCCCCAGCTCATCAGCCGCGTCCTCGAGGCCAGCCCCGAGACCCGCGTCATGGTCTGCGTGGAGCACGGGCCGGAGGAGTGCGCCGTCCAGCACATGCTCGAGCTGGGCGGCCGGAGCCGCCTGGCCCCGGAGGCCCTGAGCCGGCTGGACGACTGCTGCCTCACCTCGCTGCGCCAGCGTGCCCACGGGTGCATGGCCACGGGCATGGGCCCGGAGAGCGTGGTCCGCAGCGTCCGGGCGGTGGCCACCGGCGAGGTCGTGGCGGCCCCCTGGATCGCCGCCCTGGCCAGGAGCATGGCCCTCCCCAACGGCCGGGAGACGGACCTCGCGCCCATCTCGGTCCGCGAGCTGGAGGTCATGGCGCTCCTGGCCGAGGGCCTCAGCAACCGGGAGATCGCCGAGCGCCTGGGGATCCAGGAGCAGACCGTGAAGAACCACGTCACCCGGACCATGGAGAAGCTGGGGGTGCGCAACCGCACCGAGGTGGGGATCCTGGCGGCCCGTCACCGTCTCCGGCTGGTGGACGACGCGGTGGAGGAGGAGGCGGGGGGCGCCTGAGGGGGAGCTATCGCGGCGACCGGGCCCCGAGCTGGGCCCGGACCGCCGCCTCCTGGTCCGGGTAACGGCCCTCCGCCGTCTCCAGGAAGCGCCGGAGCGCGTCGTCCTCTCCCTCCACGTCCCCGTCGGCCCGGCGGAGAAGGGCGAGGGTGAGCCACCCGCGGGCCAGCGCCGGGTCGGCCGCAACCGCCCGCTCCACCGCCTCGACGGCGAGGGTCCGTTCCCCTCGCTCCAGCGCCACGGCCCCCAAGGCGTACAGGATCTCGGCTCCGTCGGGGAGCCGCCCCTCCCGGGCGCCCGCCAGGTACCGGTCCGCCGCGTGGCTCCGGGCCACCGCCAGCGTCTCGGCGGCCCAGGCGTTCTCCGGGGCGATCTCCAGCGCCCGGTGCAGGGACGCCAGGGCGGGCTCCAGCTCCCCCCGCCGGAGGAGCTCCTCCCCCAGCTTGTGGTGGGCCTTGGTGGACGTGGGGACCGCCTCCACGGCCCTGCGGAAGAGCGTCACGTCGTCGCGCCAGGCCGCCGTGTAGCGGACCGCCTGCAGGGAGAGGGCCACCAGGACGACGCCCACTGCTCCCCAACCGGCCCGGGGGTGGCGCGCCACCAGCCAGCCGGCCCCCGCCCCGGCCAGCAGGCTGAAGGCCACGCTGGGCAGGTAGAGCGTGCGCTCGGCGAAGATGGTGCCCGAGACCAGCAGGAGGTTGGCCGTGGGGAGGATGGCCAGGGCGTACCACACCACCCCCAGGGGGAGGGGCCGGCGCCGTGTCCGGCGGAAGGCGAGGAGGGCCGCGACGACCCCTGTTCCGGCCAGGGCCGCCACCAGCCGCGGGTCGGCGACGGACGCCACCACCGGGATGGCGTCGAAGGAGTAGTCGGGGGACTGGCCGACGGGCAGGAGAAGGAGCCCCACGCCCCGGGCCACCACGACCCACGCCGTGGCGAGGCGTGCCGCCGCCGGCGCCGACACCAGGGGGTTGTCGAAATACGCAGTGTCGGGGATGGCCAGCCCTCCGGTGACCAGCGTGCGCGCCGCCAGGTACGCCGCCGCCGCCATGAGGTACGACGCGTAGAGCAGGGGGACGCGGCGCCGGGAGAGGAAGGCCCGCCGGTCCTGCTCGAGGAACAGGTCCTGGACCGCCACCACCGCCACGCCCACCACGCCCACCTCCTTGGAGAGCATGGCTGCCAGGAACAGGAGAGGCGCCGCCCAAGCGCGCCATCCCCCCCGCGCCACCGCCCCCCGGTGGGCGAGGAGCATGCCCAGGAGGAAGAGGGTGGCCAGGAGGTCCTTGCGGCCGAAGACGGGGGCCACCGCCTCCACGTGGATCGGGTGGACGGCGAAGACGACGCCCGCGACGCCCGCCGCCACCCGGGAGAGCCCCCACGCCGCCCCCAACCGCACCACCATGGCCGCCGCCCCGGCGTGCAGGAAGACGTTCGCCAGGTGGTAGCTCCACGGGGCCGAGCCCGAGACCACGTGGTTGATCTGGTAGGTGACGATGGCCAGCGGGCGGTAGAGGAAGGTCTCCATCCCGCTTCCCGCCCAGACCGTGGTGGCGAAGACGCGGGGCAGGTAGGTCAGAGACGTCACGAAGGCGTTGCGCGCCACCTCCATCTGGTCGTCGTAGACCCACCCGAACCCCACCGTGCGGGCGTAGAGCGCCACCGCGGCCAGGGCGGCCAACGCCTCCCAGAGGGGGAAGCGCCCCGGTACCGGGGCGCCGGATGAGGCAGGGGTGCGCAAGGGGAACGGTCCTAGAAGGCGCCGCCCTCGGGGGTGATCGCCGCGGTATCGCCCGGCGCGGTCCCCGGGTGGGGCGCCGCCGGGGCGGAGCACCCGGGCCACGACTCGTGCTCGTGGACCACGAGCCAGCGTCCCCCCTCGTCCTTCTCCAGGACGCGGGTCACGAAGAGGTCGGAGAGGGGCCCGCCCCGCCCCTGGAGGGACACCACGGCCGCCCCGGGCCCCAGGGCCCGGAGGCTCTGCACGGAGAGGTCCCAGGTGGCTTCCGGGTGCTGGCGGTGGTACCCGGCCACGATGGTGCCGAAGAGGTCGCCGCCGAACATGTAGTTGGTGCACCCCACGTAGACGAAGTCCGCATCCAGGGCGTAGTGGGAGAGGATCGCGTCCGGGTCGTGGGCGTTGAGGGCGTCCTGGAGGGCGAAGGAGGCGGCGCGCACCTCCTCGACCACCGCCCCCCGCTCGCCGTCGGTGAAGGAGGCGGGGGCGGGGGCGCAGGAGGCCACGAGGAGCGCGAGGGGCAGGAGTCGGGCGTTCATCGCACGTCCGTTTCGACGGGGGAGACTCGGGTGGCGCCGGGGCGCTCCACCAGGATAACGCGGGGTCCCACGCGAGGGCACCCGCCCCGGACGGGTCCGGGACGGGTGCCGGTCCAGCGCACCTGGATCCGGTTGGATCCTAGTAGGTCTTCAGCTTCGCGAGGGTGTTCTTCAGGATCCCCTTCACGTAGGACGGGTTGTGGAGCCCGCCGCTGCGGTCCTCGGACACGAGCTGCCAGTTGATGAACGCCGCCGCCACGTCGGCCGGGTACGTCCCGGGCACGGCGTAGTAGTTGTGCGGGTCGTCGCTGGGAACTTTGATGCCGAGGCGGACCAGCTCGACCTTGATGTCGTCCAGAAGCTGCTTCACTTCCGGCCGCAGGTTGAAGTGGTCGAAGTCCTCGACCGTCTTATGGCACTCCTGGCACCCGGCGATGTTCTCCACCTCGGAGCCGTGGTACTCATACGACATGTTGAACGTGTGACCGCCCGACTGCTCGCCGAAGGCCTGGTTCATGTGACACCCGGCGCAGACGGCCGGGTTGTAGTTCGCCGTCTTGTCTCCGTGCACGTGGGGCCCCTTCGTGAAGGAGGACGACCCCGTGAACTCGAAGAGCCCGACGCCCGCGATGATGTTCCCCTGCGGGCCGTGGTGGCCGCCGTAGCGGCTCGACGTCACCGTCACCGCGGCGCCGCCCAGCGTGGGCATGGGGGAGATCTTCCGGGACTGGTGGCACCGCGCGCAGAGGTTCCCGGAGCGGGCGCCCAGGTCCACCGTCGCCCCGCCCTGGTAGAACGTGACGGGCGTGGTGGTGACCAGAGCGTAGTCGGCGGCGGTGTACGTCTTGTGGATCTGGTGGCAGGTCCGGCAGTTCACCGGCGCCGGGTCCTCGATGTTCGCCGCCGTGGCGTACGCATTGCTCGTCACCACCTCCAGGAAGCCCTGGTGGGTGTGGCAGATGGCGCACGACGTGGTGGAGCGCTCGAAGTTCCCGCCCAGACGGTGGGTGGACTTCTGGTACTGGACCTGCTTGGCGTACAGACCGACGTCACCGGCGTGGCACTGTGTGCAGGTCTGGTTCGCGTCCTTCCCGGCGGGTCCGGCGGGTCCGGCGGGTCCTGCGGGTCCGGTCGGTCCTGCGGGTCCGGCTGCGCCGGTGGTTCCTGCGGGTCCGGCAGGTCCGGCGGGTCCTGTGGGCCCTTCGCATCCCGCGGCCGCGAAGGCCAGCAGGAGCGCGGCCGTCATCAACGACCAACCCTTCCTCATGGTCTACCCCTCCATTCAAGTATGCGGCGTTTGGCACGCCTTGAACGTGACAGGGAGGGTCTGGGGGCCCGGACACTCTCGGAGTGGCCATCGGACGGGCCTTGTACTACATGGTACAAGCCTTGGGAGAGTTTGACCAGGGGGAGAATCCGTACAAATACGGATCGGGATTCTCCGGACGCCCGGAACGCCGCGGCGCCCGCCCCGGACGAGCCGGGACGGGCGCCGATTCCCTGGGGCTTGGGACGTTCGGGCGCCCTAGTACGTCTTCATCTTGGCGATGCTGTTCTTGAGCACGCCCTTGACGTACGACGGGTTGTGCAGGCCGGAGCTCCGGTCCTCGGAGATGGTCTGCCAGTTCACGAACGCGGCCGCCACGTCGGCGGGGAACGTCCCCGTCTTGGCGTAGTAGTTGTGCGGGTCGTCGCTGGCGACCCGGATCCCGAGGCGGATGAGCTCGGTCTCGAGCTGCTTCAGCAGGTCCTTCACCTCCGGGCGGAGGTTGAAGTGGTCGAAGTCCTCGACGGTCTTATGGCACTCCTGGCACGAGGCGATGTTCTCCACCAGCGAGCCGTGGTAGTCGTAGGACATGTTGAAGGTATGTCCACCCGACTGCTCGCCGTACGCCTGGTTCATGTGGCACGCGGCGCAGACCTTGGCGTTGTAGGCCGGGTCACCGTGGACGTGCGCGCCCTTCGTCACCGTGCCGAACTCGAAGAGCCCGGTGCCGGCGATGATCTGGGCCTGGGGCCCGTGGTGCGTGCCGTACCGCGTGGACGTCACGGTGACCGCCGCGCCGCCGGGTACCGGCATGGGCGACACCGAGCGGGCCTGGTGGCACTTGGCGCACAGGTTGCCCGCCGCCGTCCCCAGGTTGATGGACGAACCGCCCCAGTAGAGCTTGACCGGCGTCGTCGTGGTGAGCGCGTAGTCCGCGGCGGTGTAGGTCTTGTGGATCTGGTGGCAGGTCCGGCAGTTCACCGGCGCCGGGTCCGCGACGTTCGCCGCGGTGGCCCCCGCACCCGTGCTCAGGATCTCGAGGAAGCCCTGGTGGGTGTGGCAGATGGCGCACGCCGTGGTGGACCGCTCGAAGTTCCCACCGAGGCGGTGGGTGGACTTCTGATACTGGACCTGCTTGGCGTACAGCTTGACGTCACCGGAGTGGCACTGGGTGCACGTCTGGTTGGCGTCCTTGCCGGCGGGGCCGGCGGGGCCGGCGGGACCGGCAGGGCCGGCAGGGCCGGCGGCTCCGTTGGATCCGGCAGGGCCGGCGGGGCCGGCGGGGCCCGTGGGGCCCGTGGGACCTTCGCATGCAGCGACGGCGAGCGTCAGAAGCAGCGCGGCCGTCGTCAACGACCACCCCTTCCTCATACTGATTCCCCTCCGTTCGGATGAGCACTTGAGGCGCCGGGAGGCGCGATCATCGAAGCGTTGTCGGGAGGGTCCAGGGGGCCCGTCGAAGGGGTCTCACGACCGGATGGGCGAGCCTTTGTGACTCAACGGTACAAACCTGGAGGGTGGTTGGGTAGGGGGGATGTCCGTACAACTACCGACTCGTCGTGTCCGTGGCTTCCCCGACGGCGGTGGCGGCGTCGGGGCCGGTGCCGGGGTGGGGCGCCGCGGTCTCCGGGCATCCGGGCCACGACTCGTGCTCCCACACCACGCGAAGCCGCCCGTCGTCCCCCCGCTGAAGCACCCGGGTGACGAAGAGCTCGGCGAGCATGGTGCCGGAGAGGAAGACCACGGCTTCGTCCGGCCCGAGCACCCGCACGCGCTGGATGTCCATGCGATAGACCGCGTCGCGGTAGCCGGCGTGGAGGGAGCGGGTGATGGCCCGGAAGCCCTCCCCACCCCGGATGAAGCTCGTGCACGCCACCTGCGTGAAGTCGTCGTCCAGGGCGTAGAAGGCCAGGATGGCGTCGGCGTCATGGGCGTTGAGGGCGTCGACGAGGGCGACGCTGGCCTGGCGCACCTCCTCCTCCACCGCCGCGCGCTGGGCGTCGGAGAAGGGCGGCTTGGCGGGGGTGCACGCCGAGACGAAGACGGCGAGGAGGGCCAGGGGACGGGAGCGGGAGAGCGTCATGACGGAAACCAGGGGTCTCGTGGGTTCGTGGGCGCCGGGAGCCGGACGCGAGAACACCCGCCCCGGATCGCTCCGGAGCGGGTGCCTCGACGTGCTCCTGGCTTGGCTTCCGAGCCTTACGGCGTCGGGGTGGCCTTCATGGCCGCCAGGGTGTTGCGGAGCACCGCCCGGGCGTAGGGCGGGTTGTGCATGCCGGAGCTCTTGTCCTCGAGGAAGAGGTACCAGTTGAGGAAGCCCGCGGCCACGTTCGCAGGATACGTGCCCGTGTTGGCGTAGTGCGTGCCGGGCCGGCGGATCTTCAGGCGCTCAAGCTCCACGCCCAGTTCGTCGAGGAGGCCGTCGATCTCGGCCTTGAGGCCGAAGTGGTTGAAGCTCTCGACGGTCTTGTGGCACTCCTGGCACCCCGTGATGTTCTCCACCTTCGCCCCGGAGGACGACAGGTAGTACATGGCGAAGGTGTGACCGCCGGAGTTGTCACCGAACGCCTGGTTCATGTGGCAGGTGGCGCAGACCTTCGGGTTGAACTGCTCGCTGGGATCCCCGTGGACGTGGGACGTGGTGGGGATCGTCGAGGCGCCCGTGAACTTGAAGGCGCCCGTGGACGACATGACGTTGGCCACCGGCGAGTAGTGCCAACCGTAGCGCGTGGACGTCACCGTGACGGCTGCCCCGCCGAGGGTCGGCATGGGCGAGACGGTCCGGGCCTGGTGGCACCGGGCGCACAGGTTCCCCGAGGCGGCGCCGAAGTTCACCGTCGCCTTGGCCGCACCGGCCCACGTCTCGAAGGGCGTGGTGGCCGTCAGCGCGTAGTCCGCCGCCGTGTAGGTCTTGTGGATCTGGTGGCAGGTGCGGCAGTTCACCGGAGCGGGATCCTCGATGTTGGCCGCCGTCGCCATGGCGTTGGTGGGCAGCCGCTCCATGAAGCCCTGGTGCGTGTGGCACACCGCGCACGACGTGGTGGAACGCTCGAAGTTGCCGCCGAGGCGGTGGGTGGACTGCTGGTACTGCAGCTGCTTGGAATAGAGCTTGACGTCGCCCGCGTGGCACTGCGTGCACGTCTGGTTGGCGTCCTTACCGGCAGGTCCGGCAGGTCCGGCGGGTCCGGCGGGTCCGGCAGGTCCAGCGGCGCCGTTGGCACCGGCAGGTCCGGCAGGTCCGGCGGGGCCGGCGGGTCCCGTGGGGCCTTCGCAGGCCGCGGCGAACACCGCGAGCGCCAGCAAGGCCGAGAGGACCGACCAGGGCTTCCTCATTGTTCCCCTCCATCGAAGTGCTAAAGGTCGTGGCGGCAGACTGGGAGGGTCTGATTCGGGCCCGGCAACGACGTCTCACGACCGGATGGACGGGCCTTGTGATGGAACGTACGAGGGCGCGCGATTCCGCGCCAGGGATGGATCCGTAGTACTACCTACGCCCTCGCCTGTAGGGAGAATCGGTAGTCCTACCTACGCTCCCCACGGGGCAATCCGGACTTCCGGGGGCGGTGGGCACGGTCTAACGTTTCCGGGTCGGGCAGCGTCACCAAGGAACGCGACGCTGAGAAACTCAACACCTGGAACGCCCGCTCCCTCATGAAGCGCATCCTCGTCGCCCTGGCCGCCGCGATGCTCCTCGCCCCCCAGGTGGGGGTCGCGCAGGCCCCGCGGGGCGTGCGTGTCTACCCCCGCGCCGGCCTCCTGGCTCCGGACAGCTATTTCTACGAGTACTTCAAGAACTTCACCGGCGATGGACTCACCGAGTGGACCAGCGGCTACCTCGGCCGGGCGTTCGTCGCCGGGGGGGGCGTGGAGGTCCGCCTCTCGGAGAGCGCGTACCTCCGTGGCGAGGTCCTGCGCTCCTTCGACGGCTGGCTCTCGGCGGCCCACTCGGTGGAGACGCTCAGGGACCTGTACTTCCCTCCGGAGATCGTCACCACCTGGCTCGACGTCCCCGCCACGGTGACCCTGACCAGCGTCCAGCTCGTGCTGCCCACTCGCCTCGAGCTGGGGCCCTTCGAGCCGTACGTCCTCGTGGGGGGCGGCGGGAAGTTCTACAGCTTCCAGGACCCCACCGAGGCCAACGACGTGGAAGCCACCCTGCCCGACGACGGCTTCACGTGGGGTGGCGATCTGGGCGCGGGCCTCACCGTGCGCCTCCGGGGCCTCCACGTGGACCTCCAGGCGCGGGACGCCTGGAACAAGTACTGGGGCAAGCTCCAGCACGATCTCGTCTACTCGGGCACGCTGAGCCTCGGGCTCTTCTAGCCTCTCCGGCCTGGCGGGCAGCGCCCGCCACCAAAGCGAAGCACCCGCCGCGGAGACCGCGGCGGGTGCCGGACTGGCGGGGGCGGCGGACCGCCCTCCGGGTCGGTTTACTTCACGTACTCGTAGTTCTTGACCTCCGCCTCCGGAACGAAGGCGTTGGGCACGCCGTCGGCACGCATCTGGTCGAAGATCATGCCGTTGGCCCCGTAGAGGAGGGAGCGGGCGTCGTAGCCCAGGACCCGCAGGTACCCCGAGAGGTACGCGCTGGTCTGCCCGGTGTAGCAGTAGGGCACCACCGGCTTGTCCGTGGGAAGCGTCTTGAGGAAGGTGGTGCTCAGGAAGGGCTTCGCGGCCGGGTCGTAGAGGATGGAGCCGTTGATGTGGCCGGTGCCCTCGTACGTCGCCTTGGGCCAGAAGTTGACGACGTAGTGGCCGGCCAGGTTCAGGTACAGGTTGGCGTGGGTGATGCTCCCCGCGCCGAAGCCCGCCGCCAGGACCTCCTTCATGCGGGCCTTGGCGATGTCCGCGCCCGTGGTGAGGCCGGTGCTCAGCTTCGGCAGATCGCCGGCGGGCCGCATGGCGGGCGAAGCACCCTTCACGAACTCGCTGGCCCGGGCGTTGGACCGGTTGTTCACCCACGAGGTGCTGAAGTCGGTGTGCCAGGAGCTCATGCCCCACTTCATGGACTTCACGTTGGTGTAGCCGGCCGCGCGGACGGCGCCCACCGCGAAGGCGGCGGTCTGACCCGAGTAGCACACCAGGACGATGGTCCCGTAGCTCGAGGCCGCCGGGTTCATGGACGAGAGGTGGTCGGCGAGCCCGGCGATGGTCACGTTCACCGCGCCCTGGATGTGGCCCTTGGCGAAGTCGGTGGCGGAGCGCATGTCGATGACGTACTGGCTGCCGCCGCTCACCTGGTTGGTGCGCACGTCCGAGGCGGAGATGACGAAACCGCCGTGGATGTCGTATCCCAGCCCCTCGGTGTAGGCCACCAGGAGGGCGGCCTCGTTCACCGGCTCCGGCTCGGGGTCCGGGTCGGTGATCCCGCTGGAGTCGCCCCCGCACGCCGCGAGGGCGTTGGAGAGGACGAGGAGGGGGACGAGAAGCCAGGGGAACCTGCTGTATTCCTTCTTCATGTTGATTCTCCGGTTCGAGGTACCGTCAGGGGTTGCCCCACTTCCTGGGGAGCTTCCCGTCCACGACGACCGCCTTGGCGGCCGAGCGCTCCCATTCCGCCAGGAAGTCGGAGCTGAACAGGTAGAGTTCGGTGTTGACGTAGCGGCCCAGCACGTACTCGACGTGGCAGCTCGAGTAGCACGCGCCGAAGCCCTTGATCTCCGTGCGCGACGTCCACCGCTGGATGTTGTGGGGAGACGTGTAGTTGTAGATGGGCTTGGCGTCGAAGGCGGCGAGGTTCTCGACGCCGAACAGCGACCACGAGTCCGGAGCCGCCAGCGTCCGCCGCACGGTGGAGAACTTGTACGGCTTCTCCGCCGTCATGGGGTTGATGCCGATCTTGAACGACTGGTGCGAGTGGATCCGGGCTCCTTCGCCGGCCACGTGGCAGCTTCCGCAGGTGTTGTAGTCCTGCGAGTGGCACACGTTGCAGTTGAAGTCCTCCCAGTGGGTCATGTGGTAGGGGTTCTCCTGTTCGAGCTCGCCGTGGCAGTCCATGCACGACGGGAGCTCCTCCACCTGATAGCGGTTGGCGTAGACCTTGCCGTCGGTGGCGTGCATCTCGCTCACCGAGTGGCAGTTCATGCACGTGTAGCCGGCCTTGGTGAGGTGCACGTCGGGCTTCGTTCCCGTGCCCACGCCGTAGTACGCATGGCCGCCGCGGCTCGAGTGGCACGCGGTGCAGTTGTCCCGCATGGTAGGCGCGCCGAAGGCGTGGCCGTTCATGAGGCCTCCGCCCTGCGCCGGTGGCCGGTTCACGTGGCAGCTCCCGCAGGAGGCGTGGCACGTGGCGCAGTTCTGGTCGTACCCGGTCTGGATGCCGTGGGGGAGCTGGTCCCAGCTCTGCACGCCGGCGCGCCGGATCTGGGAGTTGCGCTGCCCCCATCCGTTCATGTGGATGCTGGTCTTGAAGCCGTCCACGACCTCGTCGTGGCACTCGGCGCAGCGGTCCAGCGCCTGGAACGAGGGGAAGCGCACGAAGGTGCCGGCGTGGGCCAGGTCCTTGTCCGCGGTGCCGTCGGCTCCGCCGTGGCAGTCGGTGCACTTGAGGGCGCCGTGGGGCGAGGCCTTGAACTCGGCGAAGCCGGCCTCCCGGAGGAAGACCCGGTCGTAGGGCGCGATGTAGGGTGGGGGCCCGGAGCACCCCTCCGCGGGGAGGATGGAGTCGGGCGTGTGAAGCGTCTTGAGGGCGTCGTAGTCCTTGTGGCATCCCTCGCACGAGGCGATGGCGAGGTTGGGGTCTCCTGGGTCGGGTTCGTCGATGGGATCGGGAGCCGTGGAATCGGCGCAGGCGCCCAGGGCCGCCACAAGCCCCAGGGTCCCGAAGAACGTGGCGATGCGTCGCATGGGTGACTCGCAAGGTGGAATGCGGGCGTCGGGAGTCTCGCGCGCCCGCAGGCCGGACCTCCGGGTCGCCGAGCCCTGGAAGGAATCTCCTTGGCGGGCGGGCTTGGTGGGATCGGAGAACGGAGGGTATTTTGGTCGGGGCCCTCCCCGACCGGGCGTACGTTCGTACCGGTGCGTGTGGGAGGCTCCGGGTCGAGGCGTGCGCGCCATCCGACCACCGGGCGCTTAGCTCAGCTGGTTAGAGCACCTGCCTTACAAGCAGGGGGTCGGCGGTTCGAGTCCGTCAGTGCCCATATCCCGCGTCTCTCTCCGCGGCTCCCGAAGTCGGCTCCCCTTGGGCCCTGGCACGGGGCTTGCTTCCTACTCCGGCGGCCTCCCCCCCGGGCAGGAACGCAAGGAGCCACATCGATGGACGCGATGCGAAGGACCCCCCGGAGGGCCGTGCTGGCCCTCGTCGCCGCCATGCTCTCGGGCGCGTGCAGCGACCCCGCCGGCCCCGTGGACGAGGGCCGGGTCGACGCGGTGCTCACCGACGCTCCCTCTTCCAGCCAGGGGGTCGCGTCCTCCGGCGCGGCCCCCGCCCCGGCGACCGCCTCCGGCTTCCAGGGGCGGATGAGCGGCTCGGCCAAGGTGGAGATCTACTCGGAGGCCCGCGGGTGGGTCGCGCTCGGATCTCCCGAGAGCGCGAGCGTGGACCTCCAGTCCGCCGCGGAGGCCCGGGTCCACGGGGAGGCCTCGGCGCCGTCGGGGACCTACACCCGCGTTCGCCTGGTCCTTTCCGGTGGCGCGGCGGACATCGCCGCCGGAGCCGACCTGGGCGGGCTGGTGCTGGGTGCCGCCGTGCGCATCGTCCTTGGCGGCGACGACGGGGAGGTCGTGGTGGAGAAGGGCGTGACGCCGTTCACCGTGTCGGCGACCACGACCGCGACCGTCCGCTTCGACCTCAACTCCGAGGCCTGGGTCACCCGGTACACCGCCGAGTCGAAGGCGGCGGCCGATGCCGAGATCCAGTCGGCCACGACCGCCGAGGTCGTGGGCGGGTAGGGTGATTCCGGGAGGCGGGCCCCGTCAGCGCAGCACCAGGACGGGGACCGCCTCCCCTCCCACCCAGCGGTCCTCCACCTCCGCCATGAGGCGCTGCGGCCCGCCGCCGAAGCCGCCGACCTCCACGACGGTGGGCTCGGACGCGAAGCCGTCCTTCCGGAGGGCAACCTCCCTGCGGCCTTCCTCGACACGGAAGCCGTTGAGGGTCCGGGAGCGCAGTCGCTCCAGCGTGCCCACCACCTCCCCGTCCACCAGGACCTGGGCGCCGGTGAACAGCTCGGGGTCCATACCGAACTCGATCTGGACCACGTGGCCGGGCTTGCCGGCGGTGAGCCTCCAGAGCACCATCAGCAGCACCGCCGCCACCAGCCAGGCGGCACGCCACGTCAATCCCCTCCGGGAGTCGGCCATTGCGTTCGCTCCGACGCATCCAGGGTTCTGGCGGGCCCGTCCGTCGCCCCGCCCCGGGCAAGGAGGCGTCCTTTCGCCACGTCTGGCAAGTCCCGGTGCTGGCCGCGGCGTTGGCCACCGGGGCGTGCTCGGCCCCGGCGGTGGAGGGGTACCAGCTCCAGGGAACGCCGGAGGGGTTCCTCTTTGCCAGCGCCCGCCCGGGCGAGACGGGGCAGGGGCTGGTTTCCGGGCTCCCGGTACAGTCCCAGGGCCTGTGGGTGGGGGACATCCGGTCCGACGAGCCCCGGACGACCATCTCGTTCACCCGATACCGGGGCCGGGCCTCCCGCGCCGACGCCGAGAGGGCCCAGGGCGCCCGGGCCGAGTTCCTGGCCCGCTCCCGCTACACCGTGGTGGGCCCGGTGCGGGACGTGCACCTGACCGCCGGGGGAACCGCCTGGGCCTGGACCGAGGAGCGCCACGACGAGTACGGGCGCTTCAGGTCACTCCAAGTGTCGGCGGTCCTGGCCTTCGACACCGTGAGCTTCTCGGTGGCGCTGGACACGGAGGTGCCCGAGCGCATGACGCAGGATCACCTGGACGGAATCCTGGCGACCTTCGCCCTGGGGCGTACCCACGTGCACTGGTGGGCGATCCTGACGGCGGCGGCGGCCCTGGCGGGCATGGCGGGGCTCCTCGCTCACCGTGCCCGGCCCAGGCACGCTACCTCGTACCGCTTGTGGGAGAAGGAGGAAGGGGATAGATCCCCCCCCGACCCCCACCCCGACCCACCGGAAGAGCCATGAGCCTGAGCAAGTCGTACGGCGGCTACACGTCGTACTCCTACCTGGAGCCCGACGTGGACTACAAGGCCTTCACGTTGGCCGACGAGCTGAACCGGGTGGAGCCGTACCTGGTGCCCCTGACCGACGAGGAGGAGGCCCGGGTGCGCGCCCTCACCGAGGGGTCGGTGTTCGTGTCCCTCCACGAGCACCTGGGCACCTTTCCGGCGCGCATCGAGGAGACGCCCGAGTACGCGCGCCACGGCCGCATGGCCACCGCCTTCCAGGGGCTGGCGGCGTCCCATTGGGACTGCGTCTTCGACAACCTCATGGACGGCATCTGCCGCATCCACTCCCACTCGGGGTGGCAGTGGGACGACGTCCTCCACGACCTGGGCATGCGCTGGTGCGACCTGGCCCACCAGGACTTCGTGATCCCGTGCCTGCGGGTGGCGGACATCCAGCGGGCCCACGACGACGGGAAGGTGGCCATGGTGGCGTCCATGGAGGGCGCCGCCATGATCGAGCACGACCTGGACCGCATCGACCTCCTCTTCGGCTTCGGAGTGCGGGCCCTGGGCATCACGTACTCCGAGTCCAACGCCCTGGGGAACGGCCTGAAGGAGACGCGGGACGGTGGCCTCACCGCCTTCGGCCGCAAGGCCGTGGAGCGGATGAACAAGGTGGGCATGCTCATCGACTGCTCCCACTGCGGAGACCAGACCACGCTGGACACCATCGAGTGGAGCGAGAGGCCCATCCTGCTCTCGCATATCGGGGCCAGGGCGCTGTGGGACTCCAACCGCCTCGCCCCCGACGAGGTGCTCACGGCGTGCGCCGCCAAGGGGGGCGTCATCGGCGTGGAGGCAGCGCCCCACACCACCATCACCCGGAACCACCTCACCCACGACCTCGAGGCGTTCATGGAGCACTTCGAGTACATCGTGGGGCTGGTGGGCGTCGACCACGTGGGCTTCGGCCCCGACACGCTGTACGGCGACCACGTGGGGCTCCATGGCGTGTATTCCGCGGCCCTCTCGCTGAAGGAGTCCCACGCCAAGGCCGAGCACCCCCGCGTCGAGTACGTGAAGGGGCTGGAGAACCCCACCGAGGGCTCGAAGAACCTCGTCCGCTGGCTGGTGAAACACGGGTACGCCGACGAGGACGTCCGCAAGGTCATGGGGGGCAACGCGCTGAGGCTCCTCTCCCAGGTGTGGCCGTAGGGTGAGGGCGCCCGGCCTGGCCGCGGCGGCCCTCCTCGGGTTGGCCCCCGCCGCCACCGCCCAGGCGACGGTGCACGCGGCCACGTTCGAGGCCGACCTCCGGGGGGGCGAGGCCCGCGTGACGGTCGTCTACGAGCTCCGCGGCGTGGTGTCCGGCACCGCCGTGGGGGTCTCCCTCCTCGACTTCGGCCCCGCGGCCGCCGCCGACGTGCGGGTGGGCCCGACGGGTGCCGCGTTGGCCCTCCCCCGGACCCGCGGCGCGGCCCGCGCCGGGACCCTGGAGGTGGACGCGGGACCCGACGGCGCGGCCCGGGTGGAGCTCTCGTACGTCGTGCCCCTCCCCGAGGGGGGCGACGGCTCGGTGGTGGCCCACCTTCCCGTCGCCACGCTGGACCTCCAGCCGGAACGCGCGCGCCCGGAGCTTTTCCAGGCCGAGCTGGTGGTTCCCGAGGGGTGGAGGGTCACCGAGGGCTTCCCCACGGCCATGTACCCCGCCGCGGGCGTCGGCCGCCTCCAGGCCTCCCTGCAGGTGGTGCCCTCGGTGGTGACCGTGCGGGCGCGCACCGACGGCCGCACCCGGCCCGGGCTCCTCCTCCTGCTGGACCTGGTGGCCCTGTCGGGGCTCGTGGCCTTCTCGGCGGCGGGGTGGCGCCACCTCACGGCGAGGGCGGCGTGAGCGGGCCCGGCTTCGTCTTCTGGGGCCTCTTCGTGGCCTGCGCGGTGGTGCTGGGGGCGTACCTGGCCTGGATGCTCTGGGAGGAGCGCCGGTGAGCGTCCAGGTGGCCGTGTTCCTGGGGTACTTCCTGGTGGTCTTCGCCATCGGGTGGCTCTCCCTGCGCCGCACCCACGACGAGGCCGACTACTGGATCGCCGGGGGGAAGCTGGGGTGGTTCGCCGGGGGCGCGACGCTGGCCGCCACCCACACCAGCGCCGGCACCTTCGTGGGGACCATCGGCGTGATCTACACGGCGGGCTGGTCCTTCGGCTGGGTGCTCCTGTCGATTCCGCTGGCGTACTGGTTCGTGGCCGCGGTGCTGGCGCCGCGCTTCACCAGAGTGCGGCAGCTCACGCTCCCGGCCTTCATGGAGGCGCGCTACTACTCCAAGGGCGTGCGGGGAATCGCCGCCGTCATCGTCCTCATCGCGACGGTGGTCTACATCCAGGCGCAGATCGTGGCCGGCGGGCTGGTGGCCAACATCGTGTTCGGAGTCCCCACCGAGACGGGCATGGTGGCCTTCACGGTGATCCTGTTGGCGTACACGGTCATCGGCGGCATGGTGGCGGTGGTGTACACCGACGCCTTCCAGCTCGTGATCATGGTGCTGGGCGCGCTGCTGGCCCTTCCCCTGGCCGTGCGCCAGGTGGACGGGTTCGGGTCCCTCCTCCACATGGTGGAGTCGGCCCAGCCCACCGTCTTCCAATGGGGGAGCACGCTCCCCACCTCGCTCCTCTTCACCATGGCCATGGCGTTCTTCCTGGGCTCCATCGCCACGCCGGAGAAGCTCATCCGCCTCTACGCCATGAAGGACCTGCCCACGATCCGGCGGGGGATCCTCCTGGCGGTGGTGGCCATCACCGGACTGAACCTGGTGGTCTTCCTCATCGCGCTCTCGGCCATCGTCCTCTTCCCCGACCTCCCCACCGGCGACCTGGCCATGCCCATGGTGGCCACCGCGGTGCTCCCCCCGGCGCTGGGGGCCCTCATGCTCGCCGCCATCACGTCGGCCATGATGTCCACGGTGGACTCCCTCCTCATCGTCGCGGGCTCGGCCCTGAGCGTGGACCTGTACCAGAACCTGATCCACCCGGAGGTGACGCTCTCCCGCCGGATGTGGGTGGACCGGCTGGGGATCGTGGCGGTGGGGACGGTTCCCGTGGTCCTCCTCCTCAGCGGGGTGGGGCAGGGGGAGCTGGTCCAGTTCATCGTGCTCCTCTTCACCGCTCTCATGGCCTCCAGCTTCGTGGTGCCGGTGGTGGGGGGCGTCTTCTGGCGCCGGGCGACCCGGGAGGGTGCCGCCGCCGGGATGGTGGGAGGCGTGGCCACCGCGCTGGCCTGGGAGGCCCTGGGGCCCGAGGCCATCGACCCGGTGCTCCCCGGCTTCCTGGTGTCCCTCGCGCTCTGGTGGGGCGTGAGCCTCCTGACGCCGCCTCCCCCGGAGGCGGCCGTGGCCCCCTACTTTCCCGACGCTTGAGATCCTTGACGAGTCAGTGATAACGTGGAAGTACGGACTCGTCTTCCTCCCAACGCCCAATCGATGCCTCCCAAGCGCCGCCGGTGCCGCCGTTGCCGGAACCGGATCGACCCCGACCATCGGACCTGTCCCTTCTGCGGGGCGGAGGACCCCTTGCGCCATCACCGTGCGCGTAGGAACGTCGCCATGGCCGGAGCCCTGGCCCTCGTCTTCGTCCTGTCCGCCTGGCTCGTCCTGCACTGAAGGCAGGGCGCCGGTGCGGCCCCACCGGATCCCTGCCTTGAACGCCTTCCGCCCCGTCCTCGCGCCCGCGCTCCTCGTCGCCCTGCTGGGGATTCCCGCCCCGGCCGCCTCCCAGGAGATCTCCGGCGCCTACCGCGACGCGGCCCGCCGCATCGTCGCCGCGGCCACCGCCGACCATCGCGCCCACGAGCGCCTGGGCGAGCTGGTGGACGGCTTCGGCCACCGCCTCTCGGGCTCGGTGGCCCTGGAGCAGGCGCTGGACTGGATCCTGGAGGAGATGCGCGCCGACGGGCTGGAGAACGTCTCCGCCGACCCGGTCATGGTGCCTCACTGGGTGCGGGGCCGGGAGTCGCTGGAGCTGCTCCTCCCCCGGCGGAAGCCCATGGCCGTGCTGGGGTTGGGGGGGAGCGTGGGCACGCCCCCCGGAGGCGTCCGGGGCGAGGTCCTGGTGGTGTCCAGCTACGACGACCTGGAGGCTCGGAAGTCCGAAGCCGTGGGCCGCATCGTCCTCTTCGACGTTCCCTTCACGAGCTACGGCGAGACCGTGGCGTACCGCAGCGGCGGCGCGGTGGCGGCCGCCCGGGCCGGGGCCATCGCCAGCCTCCTCCGGTCGGTGGGCCCCGAATCGATGCAGTCCCCCCACACCGGAGGGATGCGCTACGAGGAGGGAGTGGCGCGCATCCCCCACGCCGCCATCACCGTGGAGGACGCCGCGATGCTCCACCGCATGCAGGACCGGGGCCAGCGCGTGGAGGTGGTCCTGAGCATGGAGGCGAAGCTCCTCCCCGACGCGCCGTCGCGGAACGTCATGGCCGAGCTGGTGGGCTCGGAGCGCCCCGAGGAGGTCGTGGTGCTGGGCGGCCACACCGACTCCTGGGACGTGGGGCAGGGCGCCATGGACGACGGCGGCGGTGTGGTCGCGGCGTGGGAGGCGGTGCGGCTCCTGAAGGAGCTTGGGCTCCGCCCCCGCCGGACCATCCGGGTGGTGGGGTGGACCAACGAGGAGAACGGTCTCCGCGGCGGCACCCAGTACGCCGCCGACCACGGAGGCGAGCGGCACATCCTGGCCATGGAGTCGGACGCCGGCGTCTTCCGCCCCCTCGGGTACGGCTTCACGGGGTCGGACCGGGCCTTCGCCATGGTCCAGGAGATCGGCACGCTCCTCGAGGAGATCGGCGCCGGCGCCATCACCCGGGGCGGTGGGGGGGCGGACATCGGCCCCCTCATGCAGACGGGCGTGCCGGGCATGGGGCTGAACGTGGACGGCACCCGGTACTTCTGGTACCACCACACCGACGCCGACACGCTGGACAAGCTGGACCCCGACGACGTGGCCCGCTGTGTGGCGGCGCTGGCGGTGATGGCCTATGTCGTGGCCGACATGCCGGAGACGCTCCCCCGGTAGGCTCTTCGCGCTACCGTCCGGTTACGAAGGGCGCGTTTGACACGTCGGGCCCCACGCCGCGCTTGGACTCGGCGACCATGCGCGCCACCTCCTCCAGCATCTTCGCGTTGTCGATGACGACGCCGTCCTTGATGGTGTGGACGATGCCCCGGGTGCGGACCATCGCCCCGTCCCGCATGGTGAGGGCCCCGGTGCCGTACAGGAAACGGAGGTTGTAGGCGGGGTTGCCGTCCACGATGACCAGGTCCGCCAGGTACCCGGGGCGCACCAGTCCGAGCTGAGGCGTCCGGAGCGTCTCCGCCGAATTCCGGGTGGCGGCCCGCAGCACCTCCAGGGAGTGCATCCCCGACTCCCGGAGGAGCTGGAGCTCCCGGACGTTGGAGAACCCCGGCGTGGCCCAGATGTAGTTGTCGTCGGTGCCGTAGGCCACCCGCCCCCCCCGGCGGTTGAACTCGTAGATCAGGTCTCCCCAGAGATCGAAGGCGGTGTACCAGTACTGCTCGTCGTCGCTGGTCCACTCGTAGTGGAAGGAGCCGTGGAAAGCGGGGTTGGGCAGGTTCCACTCGTGGAGCGTCTGGTGCGTGTACTTCTCGTGCCAGGGTAGGCTCATGGCACGCTCGATGTCCCGGTTGGCCTCGTACACCACCCGGGTGGGGAGCATGGTCACGCCGCACGCCACCAAGGAGTCCGCCACGGTGGTGAGGAGGCGCTCCTTGGCGGTGGCGTTCGCCTCCTCCCACACCTTGCCGGCGGCGCGGAAACGGGCGTTCTCGTCGTTGAAGCCGTAGTCGCGGGGGAAGTCCTGCGTCTGCCGGGCCAGCGCCGACTCGGCGTACCCGTAGTGGTGCTCGATCATGGTGGCGCCCAGGCACGCCGCGTTCACCGCGTCCACCACGTTGTTCGTGGACGGAGGCAGGTGGATCGTGGTGATGCCGCCGGCTTCGGTCACGCCCCGCGCCACCGCGCCGAAGAGGTCACGGTCCCAGGTCACCGAGCCCAGGCTCACCACGTGGGCTCCGGCCTCGGCCATCTGCCGGGCGATGCGGGCGGCGTTGGCTGGGTTCTCCAACTCGGCGCGGGAGAGCCCCGTCTTCTCGCCCCACCCCCAGATGGGGTACATGCGGGGCGCGAGGATCTCGTTGCGGGCGCTCCGGGCCGCCTCGGACATGGCCGCGTCCAGGCCCCGGTCGGGAGCGGGGACCAGCGTGGTCACGCCGTGGGCCAGCTTCAGGTAGTAGACGTACTCCAGGGGCTGGGGATCCTCCCGCAGGTGCATGTGCAGGTCGATCATCCCCGGCATGACGACCATGCCCGTGGCGTCGATGACCCGGTCGCCGGTGGGGCGCTCCGTGGCCCCCCGCCGCTCGGCGGTGACGGGGTCGAAGGGGATCATCTCCTCGATGACGTTGCCCCGTATGACGATGTCGTAGGGTCCCGCGGGAGGGCCGCCGTGGCCGGGGATGACCATGGCGCCCCGGATGACGAGGCGTTCGTAGGGCCCCTCGGCCAGGTCGCCGAAGGCGCGGGTCTGGACCGAGGCGGACAGGGGCGCCGCCACCGAACGGACGGCCTGGGAGAGCTGGCTCCGCGCCGGGGTGGGGGCGAGGGCCGCGGCGGCGGCCAGGAGGGCGAGGGTGGGCAGGGCGCGACGCATGGAGCCTCCGGTGGCAGGGGTCGGATCGGCCCAACGTGCCACGGGGGAGGGCGAGCGGCAACGGAGCCGTGGCGACGCGGGCCCCCGGGTGCCATTCTGTGCAGGAACCCGCACAGGAGGTGGAGCATGGCAGGCACCCTCGCGGACCGCATGGTCGGAGCCGCGTTCCTGAACGTCGACACGTACGAGGAGGTGGAGCACGACCAGGACGCCACCGGTCAGGCCGCCGCCGTGGTGGCCATGGTGGCGGTGGCCCAGGCCCTTGGCGCTTCGCCCTTCGGCGTCTTCGGCGCGGTGCGCGCCGCCCTCGCCGCGCTCATCGGGTGGCTGGTGTGGGCCGGCATCACCTACGTGGTGGGCGACAAGCTCCTGGGCGGGACGGCGTCCTGGGGGGAGCTCATGCGCACGCTGGGCTTCGCCCAGGCGCCGGGGCTCCTCATGATCCTGGGCATCATCCCCTTCCTGGGGACGCCCATCACCGCGCTGGTGGCCCTCTGGATGCTGGTGGCGGCGTTCATCGCCATCCGCCAGGCCCTGGACTTCGGGAACGGGAAGACGTTGGGCACCGTGGTCCTCGGGTGGCTGGCGTACACGGTCCTGGCGGTGGTCTTCTAGGCCGTCCATGGACTTCGGCTGGAATCCGTCCATGTGGGCCTCCCTTAAGCCCTTCGGGGTGGGGGAGGAGAAGCCCCACCACTTCCGGGACATGGCCCGGATCTGGTGGGAGAACCGGGACGAGCTGGAGTACGCCATGCGCATCCTCCGGGACGGCGTGTGCGATGGGTGCGCTCTGGGGACCTCGGGCCTCAAGGACCACACGCTGGAGGGCGTGCACCTGTGCACCGTACGCCTGGAGCTGCTGCGGCTGAACACCTCCGGCCCCCTGGATGCTGCCCGCCTGGCCGACGTTGCGGACCTCGCCACGCTGTCCGGAGAAGAGCTCCGGGCGCTGGGACGCATCCCGTTCCCCCTTGTGCGCCGCCGGGGTGACGCGGGATTCCACCGAGTCACCTGGGACGAGGCCCTGGACCTCCTGGCGGACAGGCTGCGCGCCACCGACCCCCGGCGCCTGGCCTTCTACCTCACCTCCAGGGGGATCACCAACGAGGTGTACTACGCCGCCCAGAAGGCGGCGCGCTTCCTGGGGACGAACAACGTGGACAACTCGGCGCGCATCTGCCACGCGCCCAGCACCACGGCGCTGAAGCGCTCCCTGGGCGTGGCCGCCTCCACCTGCTCCTACTCCGACTGGATCGGCACCGACCTGCTGGTGTTCTTCGGCGCCCACGTGGCCAACAACCAGCCCGTCTCCACCAAGTACATGTACCGGGCCAAGGAGAAGGGCACGCGCATCGCGGTGGTGAACTCCTTCCGCGAGCCCGCCATGGAGCGGTACTGGATCCCCTCCATCTTCGACTCGGCGCTCTTCGGCACCCGGCTCGCCGACGACTTCGTGTCCGTCCACCAGGGCGGCGATCTGGCCTTCCTCAACGGCGTCCTCAAGCACCTCGTGGAGCACGGGGGCGTGGACCGCGCCTTCGTGGACGCCCACACCGAGGGCTTCGCCGGCGTGGAGGCCTCGGTGCGCGCCCAGTCGTGGAACGACCTGGAGCGTTTCAGCGGCGTCTCCCGCCAGGACATGGCGTCCTTCGCCGAGCTGGTGGCCCGGGCCGAGCGTGCCGTCTTCGTGTGGAGCATGGGGATCACGCAGCACCGCTTCGGCGTGGACAACGTGCAGGCCATCGTCAACCTGGCGCTGGCCCGGGGCTTCGTGGGCCGCGAGCGGAGCGGCCTCATGCCCATCCGCGGGCACTCGGGGGTGCAGGGGGGCGCCGAGGTGGGGGCGGTGCCGTGGTCGTTCCCGGGAGGGCGCCCCGTGGCACCGGAGGGGGCGGCGCAGCTCTCCCGGCTCTGGGGCTTCGACGTCCCCGACTGGCGGGGCCTCTCCGCCGTGGAGACGGTCCACGCCGCCCACCGCCGTGAGATCGACGCGCTGTGGGCCGTGGGGGGCGACTACCTGGGCACGCTCCCCGACCCGGCGTACTGCCGGGAGGCGCTGGAGCGGGTCCCGCTGCGCGTCCACCAGGACATCGTGCTGGCCCACCAGATGTTCGTGGAGCCCGCCGACACCGTGGTGCTCCTCCCCGCCACCACCCGTTACGAGCAGCCCGGCGGCGGCACCGAGACCACCACGGAGCGGCGCATCCTGTTCAGCCCCGAGATCCCCGGCCGGCGCATCGCCGAGGCCCGCACCGAGTGGCAGGTGCTGACCGAGGTGGCGGCGCGGGTGCGTCCCGAGGCGGCCTCCGCGGTCCGCTTCGCGTCGGCGTCGGCGGTGCGCGCCGACATCGCCCGGGCGGTGCCCGCCTACGCCGGCATCGAGGCCCTGGCCCACAGGGGCGACATGGTGCAGTGGGGCGGCCCCCGGCTGTGCGAGGGAGGCCGCTTCGCCCTTCCCGGGGGCCGGGCCCGCTTCCACGCGGTGCACCCGCCCGAGCTGGACGTCCCCGAAGGGCGTTTCCACCTGAGCACCCGCAGGGGGAAGCAGTTCAACTCCATGGTGCAGGCCCCGCGGGATCCCCTCACCGGGGGGCTCCGCGACCACGTCTTCATGGCCGAGGGCGACGCGCGCCGCCTGGGCCTCGCCGAGGGCGACCCCCTCACGCTCCGCTCCGAGGTGGGCGTGTTCCGGGGCCGCTGCCGCATCGCGCCCATGCGGGAGCGGAACCTCCAGGTGTTCTGGCCCGAGGCCAACCCCCTCATCCGCAGGGACGTGGTGGAGCCCCAGTGCGGCATCCCCGACTTCACCGCCGTGGTTGAAGTGCTGCCGGGCCACGCGGTGGCGGAGGCGGCGGACTGAGATGGTGGGTCGGCGGGGGGCCACGCGCCCCGTGCGGGTGGAGAGGCACCGGGGGAAGGAGCGGGTCCGCGCGCGGGACGCGGTGGCGGTGGAGGAGCCCCTGGAGATCCGCGTGGCCTGGGGCGATGCGGGCCGGCAGCGCACGTCCGAGGCGGTGGCCGTGACCATGCGCACCCCCGGCGACGACTTCGACCTGGTGGCGGGCTTCCTCCACGGCGAGGGTCTGGTCCGCGAGGCGCCCCACCTGGGGGAGATGACGTACTGCCGCGGCGGCGACGAGCAGCGCTACAACGTGGTGGAGGCCCGCCTGAGGCCGGGCCTGCCCTTCGACGGCGAGCGGCTCCGCCGGAACTTCTACACGTCGTCGTCGTGCGGCGTCTGCGGCAAGGCGTCGCTGGAGTCGGTGGAGGCCCAGGGGTGCGTGCCCCTCCCCGGCGGGTTCACCGTGGACGGCGCGCTGCTGCCCCGCCTCCCCGGGGTCCTGGAGGAGGGGCAGGGGGCGTTCCAGCGCACCGGCGGGCTCCATGCGGCCGGGGTCTTCGACGGGGCGGGAAGCTGCCTGGTGTGCCGGGAGGACGTGGGGCGGCACAACGCGGTGGACAAGGCATTGGGCCACCTCTTCCTCCGCCGGGCGCTGCCGGCGTCGGAGCGGATCCTCGTGGTGAGCGGCCGCGCCTCCTTCGAGATCGTCCAGAAGGCGGTCATGGCCGGCGTCCCCGTGCTCGTGGCCGTGGGCGCGCCCTCCAGCCTCGCGGTGGAGCTGGCGGCGCGCTTCAACCTCACGCTGGTGGGCTTCGCCCGGGACGGTGGGTGCAACGTGTACGCCGGAGAGGAGAGGGTCGCGTGAGCGGGCCACGACTGTTGGGGGCCGTGCTGGCGGGGGGGGAGGGGCGCCGCTTCGGCGGGCCGAAGGCCGAGGCGCCGGTGGGGGGGATCCCCATGGTGGAGCGGGCGGTGGCCACCGTCCGCGAGGTGGTGGACGACGTCGTGGTGGTCACCGCCCGGCCCCTGGAGTCTCCACCCGCCCCCGTGGTGCGGGACCGGGTCCCGGGCCAAGGTCCCCTGGGCGGGCTGGACGCGGCGCTCCGGGCGGCCCGGGAGCGGGGGCTGGACGGAGTGCTCCTCGTGGCGTGCGACCTCCCCCTCCTCACCCCCGACCTCCTCCGCCGGGTCGTGGCGGGGCTGGGGGACCACGCGGCCGTGGCTCCTCAGCGGGACGCGGGGGGAGTGGAGCCCCTCTGCGCCGCCTACCGGGGCTCCACGCTGGCCGTCGCGGAGGCCCGCCTGGAGATGGAGGACCGCTCCCTCCACTCCTTCTTCCGGGCGGTGGGGGGGCACGTCATCCCGTCGTGGCGCCTGGGGGCGCCGGGCTCCACGTTCCTCAACGTCAACACGCCCGCGGACAAGGTGCGCGCCGAGGAGGCCATGCGCCGCCCCCTCCCGGCCATCGTGTGCGTGGTGGGGAAGAAGAAGTCGGGCAAGACGCTCACCGCCGTGGGGCTCATCGCGGCGCTGGCGGCGCGGGGGTACCGGGTCATGTCGGCGAAGCACGGACACGGCTTCGAGCTGGACACGCCGGGGACGGACTCGTACCGCCACCGCCACGAGGGGGGCGCCCACCGCGTGGTCATGGCGGGGCCCGAGCAGGTGGCGGTCATGGGGGGGTGGGGGAGCGGCGGCGAGCTTCCCCTGGAGGAGCTGGTGGCCCGCTACCTCTCCGACGCCGACGTGGTGGTGGCCGAGGGCTTCAAGACGTCGGGAGCCGCCAAGATCGAGGTGTACCGCCGGGCGGCCCACGAGCGTGCCCTCTGGGGTGGGGACCCGGCGCGGGACGCCACGTACCTGGCCATCCTCACCGACGTGCCCGGCTTCGCCGCGTCGGTCCCCGTGCTGGACGTGGACGACCCCGAGCGGTTCCGGCGCCTGGCGGACCTGGTGGAGACCCGCCTCCTGGGGGCCGGTGCCGAAGCCAGGCCCCAGCCCCGGGAGGCTCCGTGAGCATGGTCGTGGCCGCGCCCTCGGCGGGTGAGCGCCTCGTGTCGCTGGACGCCTTCCGGGGCCTCACCATCGCCGGCATGATCCTGGTGAACAACCCGGGGAGCTGGAGCCACGTCTATGGACCCCTGGCCCACGCCGCATGGCACGGCTGGACGCCCACGGACCTCATCTTCCCTTACTTCCTCTTCATCGTGGGGGTGGCCGTTCCCTTCTCGTTCCGGCGACGCCTCGCCGAGGGCGCCCGCCGCCGCGACCTGTTCGTCCACGTGGTGCGCCGAAGCCTCGTCATCGTGGGGCTCGGCTTGCTCATGCGCGTGGTCCCCGACTTCGACCTGGCCGCCATGCGCTGGCCGGGGGTACTCCAGCGCATCGGCGTGGTGTACCTGGCGGCGGCGGGGCTCTACCTGGCCGTTGGCCCCCGGGGCCGCGCCGGGTGGACGGCGGGGCTCCTCCTGGGGTACTGGGCGGCCATGGCGCTGGTCCCGGTGCCCGGGTACGGCGCCGGGGACCTGAGCCCCGAGGGGAACCTGGCGGCGTGGGTGGACCGTGCCCTCATGGGCGGCCACCTGTACCAGGGCACGTGGGACCCGGAGGGGATCCTTTCGTCCTTCCCGGCGGTGGGCACCTCGCTGCTGGGCATCTTCGCCGGTGAGTGGCTCCTCTCGGGGCGCCCGCGGCCCGAGCTGACGCGGGGGATGGCCTTTGCGGGAGCCGTCGCCACCGCCGTGGGGCTCGCCTGGGGGCTCGTCTTCCCCATCAACAAGAACCTCTGGACCAGCTCGTACGTGGTCTTCACCGCCGGGACGGCACTCCTCCTGTTGGCGCTGTTCTACTGGACCGTGGACATGAAGGGACGCCGGGGCCCGTGGCTGACCCCTCTCCTGGTCTACGGCACCAACGCCATCGCCGTGTTCGTCCTCTCCGGATTCATGACCAAGGCCCTCGTGCGCCTCCACGTCGGGGGGGCCGAGGGGCCTTCCGCCTACGCCTGGGCGTACCAGTCGCTCTTCCGCTCGTGGGCGGGCGACCTGAACGGGTCGCTGGCCTTCGCGGTGGCCTACGTGCTGCTCTGGCTGGCGCTCATGTGGCCGCTGTACGCTCGGCGGATCTTCATCAAGATCTGAGATGGGCCGCTTGCCGCTCCCCGCGTCGGAGGCGCAAGTTGGGCGGTCGCGATACCCTCCAGCCCGATCAGCATGAGACGCACGGCGACCGCCCTTCCCGCCCTCGCGGCCCTGGCCCTGGCCGGGGCCTGCGCCCCCGGTGGCTCCGCGCCGCCCCCGCCCGAACCCGAGCCCGACCCGGGCCTCTACTCCGACACCCAGGCCGACCGGGGCAGGGATGCCTTCCGCGCGTCGTGCGCCGAGTGCCACTACTCCTCCGAGTTCCGGGGCTCCCAGTTCCAGTTCGCGTGGCGCCGCCGGAGCGTGGGTGACCTCTTCACCGAGATCGTCCGGAACATGCCTGAGGACGCACCGGGCAGCCTGGAGGACCAGGTCTACGTGGACATCGTGGCGTATATCCTGCAGCTCAACGGGTTCCCTGCGGGGAGCCGGGAGCTTCCTCCCGACCAGGCCGTCCTTGGGCGGCACTCGATGGCCGCGCCCGCGGGAGCGGCCCCCTCCGGGGAGAGACCATGACCCTCCACCGCCGTGACTTCCTCAGGGTGGCCGGCGCCGGTGCGGGCCTGGCCCTGGCCGGCGCTTCGCCCGCCTCGGCGGAGCCCCGCGCGGCCCGCGCCCCCGCCGTGCGCGGCGCCCAGACCCCCGACGTGGTGGTGGTGGGGGCGGGCGCCTTCGGCGCGTGGACCGCGCTCCACCTCCAGCGCATGGGCGCCGCGGTGACGCTCGTGGACCAGTACGGTCCGGCCAACTCCCGCTCTACCTCCGGAGGCGAGACCCGGGGGGTGCGCACCAGCTACGGCGACCGTCCCCACGGGCTCCAGTGGGGGCGCTGGGCCGCCCGGGCCATCGA
>BTVB01000009.1:0-169435 GCA_045863275.1 Gemmatimonadota bacterium | reverse complement strand
TCGCTGGCCCCCTCGATGTCGCAGTACCTGCGCGACGAGATCGACGCGGCGGCGCGCGGCGCCGGGCAGGTAACCACCCAGGTCGCGGGCGGCGGGGGGCGGGCCCGGCGCCGGGGCGCCCCCGGGGGGACTCCCCGGGGCGCCGCCGTGGTGGGGCAGGGGATCGCCCTGGTGGCCGCCCTCCTCGTGGGGTTGGGCGCCCTCCTGGCCGGCCCGGAGGACGTACGTCGCTGGGGGCTCCCGGGGGCCGCCGTGGTAGTGGCGGGCACGGTGGTCTTCCTGGTTCCGGCGGTGTTCCACCGGGCCATGGGCCTCTGGTTCCGCCTGGCCCGCCAGGAGCTCCCGCCGGCACTGGGGAGCGTGCACGCCGTCCGCTGGCTCCTCCTGTACGTGGCCAACTGGGCGCTTTACGCCTTTTCCTTCTGGGTCCTGGCGGCGAGCTTCGGACACCGGGCCGACGTCCTGCCCGTGGCTTCGGCTTTCGCGGCGGCGTACGTCCTGGGCTACATCATGATCTTCGCTCCCGCCGGGGTGGGGGTGCGGGAGGGGTTCCTGGTGGCCTTCCTGACGCCGTACCTGGGCGTGGGGCCCGCCGGGGCCCTGGCCGTGGTGGCCCGGCTCTGGACCACCGCGGTGGAGCTGGTCCCGGCCGCGGCCTTCTGGGTGAGGACCATGGCTCCCGCGCGAGGGGGCGACGTCAACGAGGGAGGGGAGCGCCGGTGACGGACCGCCACATCCTGGTCATCGTGCCGACGTACAACGAGCGGGAGAACCTGCCCCGCAAGCTGCCGCTCATCCTGGACCAGGACCCGCGCATCGACGTCCTGGTGGTGGATGACGCGTCTCCCGACGGCACCGGTGCCCTGGCCGACCGCATGTCGGCGGAGGACCCGCGCATCCACGTGCTGCACCGGGAGGCCAAGGACGGCCTGGGCCGGGCGTACCTGGCGGGCTTCGCGTGGGGTCTGGAGGAGGGGTACGACCTCCTCTTCGAGATGGACGCCGACATCTCCCACCCCCCCGACGCCCTTCCCAAGCTCATCGCCGCCGCCCGGGACCACGACGTGGTCATCGGGTCGCGCTACGTGGGCGGACGGGTCAACGTCCTCAACTGGCCCCTCACCCGCCTCCTCATCTCCGTGTTCGGGTCCTGGTACGCCCGCACCATCACGCGCATGCCCGTCCGGGACGCCACCGGGGGCTTCAACGGGTGGCACCGGGGCGTTCTGGAGGCCGTGGGCCTCGAGAAGGTCCGCTCCAACGGGTACGCCTTCCAGATCGAGCTGAAGTTCCGGGCCTGGGCGAAGGGGTACAGCCTCAAGGAGATCCCCATCCTGTTCACCGAGCGGGACTCGGGGGAGTCGAAGATGTCCAAGCGCATCGTGCGCGAGGCCGTGTGGCGGGTCTGGTGGCTCAAGGTCCTGCACGTCTTCGGCCGCCTGTAGCCCCGCGGCGACCCCGGGAGAGGGCATGAGCGAGCGCATCGGCAAGGAGTGGTACGACTCCACCGCCTACTTCGACGACAGCGCCCACATCACCGACTTCGACAGCCCCTTCCAACGCTACCGGGTGGCCAAGGTCCTGGAGCTCTACCGGCCCGGGCCCGGCGAGCGGGTGGTGGACGTGGGATGCGGGTGGGGGACGTTCAGCTTCGCCCTGGCGGGCGAGGCCGCGGAGGTGGTGGGCGTGGACTTCTCGGAGAAGAGCATCGCCTTCTGTAACCGCCGGCTGGAGCGGGAGCCCCGCGCCAACCTGCGCTTCCTCTGCGCCGACGGCGGCGCGAGCGGGCTGGAGGCCGGCACCTGGGACCTGGTCCTGGCCGCCGACCTCTTCGAGCACCTCTACCCCGAGGACTCGGTGCGCGTGGTGGAGGAGGCGTTCCGCCTCCTGCGCCCCGGCGGTCGCTTCTCCGTGTGGACCCCGCACCGCGGCCACATCCTGGAGATCCTCAAGAACAACGACATCCTCCTGAAGCGCGACGTGAGCCACGTGGACTACAAATCCATGGCCCGCATGACCGGGATGATGAAGGACGCCGGCTTCGAGATCGAGCGGGCCTACTACGCCGAGTCCCACGTGCCGGGGCTGCGTGTGGCCGAGCGCCTTCTCCAGGGCGTGGCTCCCTTCCTTCGCCGCCGCGTCGCCGTCCTGGGGCGCAAGCCGGGGGGCCGGTAGGGAGGCGGCGTGGGGCAGGGGACCTTCGAGATCGAGCGCCGGTATCTCGTACGGGTGGCCGACGACGGGTGGGAGGCCCTGGCGGGCGGCCGGTCGTTCCGCCAGGGGTACGTGGTGGCCGGGGACCCTTCGATACGCATCCGCGTGGGGGAGGCCCGGGGGCCCGTCCTGGCCTTCAAGGCGGGCAAGGGCGTGGTCCGGAGGGAGGTGGAGGCCCTCGTGCCCCTCGACATGGCCGAGGCCCTCCTGGAGGCCGCGGGGGGGCGTGTGATCCGGAAGACCCGGTACCGTCTGGGTCCCTGGGAGCTGGACCGGTACGAGGGGCCCCTGGAGGGTCTGACCCTCCTGGAGATCGAGTTGGCGGGTGCCGCCGACCCCATCCCGCCCCCTCCCACGGGTATCGATATTCTACGTGAGGTCACAGAGGATAAACGCTTTGTAGGAAGTGATTTGGCGAGCATGAGCGAAGCCGAGCAGCGAAGCCACGTGGGGCGAGCGTACCGGGAGGGGGAGGCGTGAGGCCGCTTCGCCGACTCGTGGGCTTGGCTGCCATTCTGGCGGCCCCCGGGTGCACCTTGGTGGGGTATCCGTCGGAGCCGGCCCCGGTGCCCGTCGGCACGCCGGAGCTGGGCGCGGCCGTCCCCGAGGACCGCACGGCGGTGCCTCTTCCGGAGCCGGAGCGCCCGCCTCCCGACTTCCGGCGCGACCGTCCCCCCACCAATCCGAGGGACATCGACCTGGACACCATCTCGGACGCCGTTCCCACCGACGAGCCCCGCTCACCGTATGGGAACATGGCCGAGTACCAGGTCTTCGGCCGGACCTACCGGACGCTGGAGAGCGCCGAAGGGTATCGGGAGGAGGGGGTGGCGTCCTGGTACGGCGAGGAGTTCCACGGCCGGAGCACGTCCTCCGGGGAACCCTACGACATGTACGCCATGTCCGCGGCCCACCGGACGCTCCCGCTCCCCAGCTTCGTGGAGATCACGAACCTGGACAACGGCCGCCGGGTGGTGGTGCGGGTGAACGACCGGGGTCCCTTCCACGGCGGGCGTCTCATCGACGTCTCCTACGCCGCGGCGCACCGGCTGGGCATGCTGGGACGCGGCACGGCAAGGGTGCGGGTGCGGGCCCTCGTGCCCGAGGGGTAGCCGCCGGCGGCCCGGCGATGCGGACCTCGCGCCCCGGGGGCGTCCTCCCGGGCGTACGGGGTCGTCCACCACGGGGGGCGGGCACGGCCGCGGAACGGCGCCGCGAGGGCACGATCGCCCGGCACGAGCCTTGCAGCCCCAGGGTGGCGGCGGGTCGATCCACGCCCGGGCCGGAGGAGCTCCATGAAAGCGCGACCGCTGTCCGCGTTCGTTCTCACCGTCGTTCTGTCGTCGTGTGGAGGTCGGGCTCCGCTGAAGCCGAACCCCGACCCCCAGGCCCTCGGGCTCGCCTGCGCCGACGCCTACGTCATCGGGTCGCGGTTGGAGCACCCGGCCAGCCTCGAGGTCTGGAACGAGAGCGGCTCGGACGTGCGCCTCGCCCTGGACGGGTGCGCCCGGGAGGAGCACCTCGGGTGGGTGCGGGCCGGCGCCCGCGCTGATCTCCGCCTCCCCGCCACGCTGGTGGGCTTTCCCGAGGGCCTGCGCCTCCACGCGTACGGCCTGGCCCCCGAGGGGCGGACGACATACGCCGTGGACCCCGGCGCGCAGGTGGTGCGCCTGGTGATCCCGAGGGCCCCGATGGGAGGCTGACTCCGCCGGCGGGCCGCTCCCCAGGGGGGAGGGCGCTCCGAGACGTTTCAGCTGAAACGTCCGTGCGCCACGAAATCCCTCTCGCAGCGGCCCAACACGGCCGAGGCAGCGGTTTCCGACGTCGGCGAGGAAGCAGGGCAGGCGCGCACAGGCGTGGCCGATGTCGGAAACCAGATGCCCCAATCCACCCGCCGCTTTTGCAGCTTTACATAATACATATTATACGAAGTTGAGGTCCGGGTCCGGATCCTGCTGTTCGGGCCTTTTGCACGCCTCACCCCCGCGTCCAGATCAACACCGCGCCGCAGGGGCTGATCTGCCCCGCCACCTGGACCGGCATGCCCGCGCCGCCCGGGTAGACTTCCACCGCCTCCAGGTCGTCCGGGTGGACGAGGTCGCTCCACTTGCCCACGTCCCGAGGTCGGGCGCCGGAGTCGCGGTTCGGCTGGACGCCGCCCACCCGCACCACCTGCCCGTCGATGGAGATGCTCGGGTAGCACACGAGGGGCCCGTCGCGGGTGTCAGGCTGGATTCGGAAGACCTGGGTCCGTCCGCCGCGCAGGATGAGATCGAAGGTCCCGGCGGCCCCCGCGGAGACCACCTCGACGCCCGGGATCCCCCGGAAGACGTCGGCGGTTCGGTCGGCGTGGCGGGCCTGGATCTCCTGGCGGGTCAGGAAATGACCGAGGCCCAGCTCGCGGCGCCGGAGGAACCCCACCTGGTGGAGGCGCTGGTCCCGGGCTTCGGTGACGACGTCCAGGGGTGGGAGCTCGACGGGGCGCACCGCGAGGAAGACGTCCGCCTCGATGGCCTGGTCCGCGTTGGCCAGGAAGGCCTCGCTCGTGTACGGGGTGTACCCGATCCGGACGGCGCGCAGGCGGTACACGCCCTCCCGCGGCACCGCGAAGGTGAATCCCCCGTCCTCGTCGCTCACGGCCCGACCGGCGACGGAGCCGTCCCCCGCGAGGAGCGTCAGCTCCGCCCCCTCGATGGCCGCCCCAGACGGGTCCTCCCGGACGATCCCGCGGAGCGTCTGGGAGTGGGCGGCGGGCGCCTGGAGGCACACGAGGCCCACCAACGCCAGGCAGGCCCGTAGCGCTGTCCCCTTCAGGCTTCGCGGGAACGCCGAGGTGCGTGCTCTCATGGGCTTCCCGTACCCTACCTGGCCCTCCACCACCGAGCAAGGCGCCGAAGCTGTCCCCGCACGCAGAAGGGCCGCCACCCCGCGGGTGGCGGCCCTTCCCAGCCGTCCCTGACCGGCGCCCTCGCGCCGGAGCGACGTCAGCCCTGCGACACCTCCGCCAGCCTCATCTCCCACACGCCGCGGTCGGGGTCGTTCTCGTCGAGGCGGTCCAGGATACGCCGGTAGAGCTCGGCGGCGCCCGCCTGGTTGCCCTGGGCGGTGCGGATGCGGGCGGCGTTGGCCAGGGCGTCGCGGACCTGGAAGTCCAGCTCGGCCCGATCGGCGATGCGGAGGTACGTGGCCTCGGCGTCGGCGATGCGGCCCTCCTGCTCGTAGGCGGCGGCGAGGAGCGCGGCGGCCTGCAGCTCCAAGGGCTCCCGAGGCGACTGGGCCATGGGCTCGAGCACCGCCAGGGCCTGCTGGGCGGCGTTGTCCTCCAGGTAGATCTCGCCCAGGAGCATGCGGGCCTCGCCGACGTAGGGCGTGCCGCCGAAGGTCTCCACGTACAGGACCAGCGCCTCCTTGGCGCCCTGCCGGTCCCCCAGCGCCACCGACTGGTGGATCTGCTCGAGCTGGTTGGCGGCCCGCTCCACGTGCGCGGCACGGTAGTTCCGGTAGTACAGGAGCGAGGCGGCGGCGATGACCAGGACGACGATGCCGATGGTGACGGTCTGCTGGTTGGCCTTGAACCAGTTGCCGATCTCGAGGACGCGGGCGACGAAGACGTCGTCCTCGTGCTCCTGGGATCCGCCGGCGACGCGGCGCTGGCCGGGGTGACGCTGGGTCATGTGGGGTTCCGAACCGGGTTGGGGACCGGGGGCCGCCAAGCCCCCGATAAAGCCTCAAAACCTAGACCGCACAGGGGGTGCGGTCAACGACCCGCCGCTTCTCCGGGCGGAGCCGCCGGCTGCTCCGGCGGGTGGTATCCGGCCTTGGACCAGAGCCCCGCCGGCCGGGCGAGGACCAGCCTGCCGGTGGCGTCGGTGCTCAGGATTCCGTCGTAGATCCAGTCGTTGAGGAGCGTGGTGACCGTGGCCCGGTGGGCCCCCGCCAGGTCGGCCAGGACCTGGTGGGTGAGGCGCTCGGAGAGGCGCACCCCCCGCCCCGCCGGCTCGCCGCACCGGCGTCCCAGGTCCAGGAGGACCTCGGCGAGGCGCTGCGCAGCCGTGGGCCCCTGGGACCCGCCCTGGGCGTGGCGCAGGCGGTGGAGCTCCCGCTCCACGCCCCCGAGGTACGCGTCCAGGCTGGACTTGGCGGTCTTGAGGCCCCGGAGCACCTTCCCCGCCGGAAGCGGGTGGAGCGTGCAGCGCGCTCCGGCCACGGCGCCGTAGCGGCGGGGCCCCTCGATGAGGGCCTCGTCGCCGAAGACCTCCCAGGGGAGCGCCAGGGCAACCGTGCGCACCCCCCTTCCCTTCTCCATGCCCGGGAGCACGAGGCGGACGAACCCCTCGCGCACCAGCCACACCACGCGGGCGTCGTCGCCGGGTGCGTACAGGGCCCGCCCCTTGGGAAGCGACACCGTCTCCGCGTGCTTCAGGAGTCGATGGAGCGTCCGGTCCCGGGCCGGTTCGAGATGGAAGGGCATGGTGGCGAGATCGGCTTCGACGCAGGTGGGACGGCTAGGATAACCCTCCGCCGGCGGGGCCACCACCACACCCCTGGCGGCGCGGCGCGCCCGGGGCGAAGCTGTGGCGTCCCCCTGCGATACCCCCTGGAGGCTCCATGATCCGGCACCCCCGCCGAACCTCGTTCCTTACGGCCGCGGCCGCCGTCCTCACCGCCTGCGCCCCCGACGCGCCTCCGGTGGATCCCGACGCCGAGGTCCCGTCCTATCCCGCCGCCAACCGCCCCGACGTGCGGGGCACCCGGGGGGCGGTCTCGGCGGACCACCCCCTGGCGGCCCAGGCGGGGCTCCGCGTCCTGCAAGAGGGGGGCAACGCCGTGGACGCGGCGCTGGCCATGGCCGGAGTGCTGGCCGTGGTGCGCCCCCACATGAACGGCGTGGGGGGGGATGCCTTCGTCATGGTCTACGAGGCGGCCACGGGCGAGGTCTACGCCCTCAACGGAAGCGGCCGCGCCGGCGCCCTGGCCACCCCGGCCTTTTTCCGGGACCAGGGGCTGGAGGAGGTCCCCTCCACCGGGCCGCTCTCGGTGAGCGTTCCCGGCGCCGTCGCGGCCTGGGTGGACGTGCACCGCCGCTTCGGCACCAAGCCGTTCGCGGCGCTGCTGGAGCCGGCCATCGCCTACGCCCGGGACGGCTTCCCCGTCTCCACGCGCCTGGCGTCGGACTTCGCCGAGCAGGGCGACGCGCTCAACGACGCGGGCAAGGCGCTCTACCTCCCCCGGGACGGCGCGCCCCCCGAGGTGGGGTCCCTCCTTAAGAACCCGGCCCTGGCCGCCACGCTGGAGCGCATCGCCCGGCAGGGGAAGGCGGGCTTCTACGAGGGCCCGGTGGCGGAGCGTCTCGCGTCCTTCCTGGAGGCCCAGGGTTCCCACCTGCGCGGGACCGACTTCGCCGCCCACGCCTCCACGTGGGTGACGCCGGTGCACGGCACGTACCTGGACCACGACATCCTGGCCTTCCCGCCCAACACGCAGGGGCCGACGCAGATCCAGATGTTCGAGATTGCCAAGTCGTTCCCTCTCAAGGAGATGGGACACAACACCTCGACTTATCTCCACACCCTGGTAGAGGTGAAGAAACTGGCCTTCGCCGACCGGGACCGCTGGTTGGCCGACCCGGAGCACGCCGACATCCCCCTGAACCGGCTCCTGGATCCGACGTACCTGGCCGAGCGGGCCCGCCTCGTGGACGCCGCCCACGCCTCCGAGGGCTTCGCCCCGGGGATCGGGGGCGAGGGAGAGGAGGCCGGGGACCGGGACGATGCCGGCGACACCGTCTATCTCACGGCGGTGGACCCATGGGGGAACGCCGTGTCGTGGATCCAGAGCCTCTTCGCCGGCTTCGGCTCCGGGCTCCTGGAGCCCGAGACGGGCGTCATGCTCCACAACCGGGGCTCCCTCTACACGCTGGAGGACGGACACCCCAACCAGGTGGCGCCGGGCAAGCGCCCCTTCCACACCCTGTCCCCGCTCCTGGCCCTCCAGGGCGGACAGGTGGCGTTCACGCTGGGCACCCCGGGAGGCGACAGCCAGCCCCAGTCCCTCCTCCAGATCGTGAACAACATGCTCCTGTTCGGCATGACGCCCCAGGAGGCCATCGAGGCGCCCCGCTTCCGCTCCAACCGGGGGACCAACCTCTCCCTGGAGCACCGGGTGCCCCTCTCGGTGCGGAACCAGCTCGCCGCCCTGGGGCACGACCTGCGCGTGGTGGACGGCTGGACCGCCACCTTCGGCGGGGCGCAGATGATCCGAGTGGAGCGCGCCTTCGGCACCCTCACCGTCGCTTCCGACCCCCGTCGCGAGGCGTACGGGATGGCGTGGTGAGGAGGATGAGCTGATGGAGCGCACCTTCTTCGCGCTCGGCTCCGTTCTGGCCCTCCTTGGCGTGGCGGCGGGGGCCTTCGGCACCCACGGCCTCCGGGGCACGATCTCGGCGCAGGACCTGGCCACCTTCGATACGGCGGTCCGCTACCAGCTCATCCACGCCTTGGCGCTCCTGGCCACGGCGTGGGCCGCGACGCGCTGGCCCGGGGCCTCGGTCCAGGCCGCCGGGTGGCTCTTCGTGGTGGGCACGGTGGTCTTCTCCGGGAGCCTCTACGTCCTCGTCCTCGCGGGGCAGCGGTGGATGGGGGCCGTGACCCCCCTGGGGGGCGTGTGCTTCCTCCTGGGATGGGGCCTCCTGGCCTGGAGCGCCTTCCGCGGCGGATGAGCGGCGCCGCCGACCGGGCCCGGACGCTCCTGCGCGAGGCACGCCGCGTGGTGGTGGTCACGGGCGCGGGGATCTCCGCCGAGTCGGGGGTCCCCACGTTCCGGGGCGAGGCGGGGCTCTGGAAGACTAACCGCCCGGAGGACCTGGCCACCCCCGAGGCCTTCCGAAGGGACCCGCGCCTGGTCTGGGAGTGGTACGCGTGGCGCCGGGGACTCATGGCCGCGTGCCGGCCCAACGACGGACACCGGGCGCTGGCACGCTTCGCCCTGGACGCCCGGCGCGACGTCACACTCGTGACGCAGAACGTGGACGCGTTGCACCAGGAGGCCGCCTGGGACGCGGCGCGTGCGGCGGGGCTCGGCGGCGAGGGGGGCCGCGCCCTCCCCCTCACGCTCCACGGGTCCATCTTCCGCGACCGGTGCAGCCGGTGCGGCGTGCGTTCGGAGGCCGGGGCGGCGGTGGATGCCTCCAGCGAGGACACGCTCCCCCGGTGCGGCCGGTGCGACGGGCTCCTCCGCCCCGACGTGGTCTGGTTCGGCGAGGCGCTGGACCTGGCCACGCTCCAGCGGGCCTTCGAGGCGGCGGAGGCCGCGGACGTGTGCCTGGCCGTCGGGACGAGCGGCGTGGTCCACCCGGCGGCGTCCATCCCCGTGGCGACGGTGCGCGCCGGGGGCGCGCTCGTGGAGGTGGACCCGGCGGAGACCGCCCTCACCCGGTGGGCGACGGTCTCGGTGCGGGGGGGCGCGGCGCAGGTCCTTCCGGGCCTCCTCGGGTGAGCTAACGCGGGGTGGGTTGCGAAACTCCGTAAACCGGGGGGGTATTGAATCGTACGGAAATCACGGTACACTCCCCGGCCTCGTCCCCACCGACCCCACGCCCGGAACCATGAAAAGGAACCGTCCCGCCGTCGCCGCCCTGGCGGCCCTCTTTGCCGCCTGCAGCGGTGGGGACGGCCCCACCGACCCGCCTCCTCCCACCGTGTCGTCGGTGACCGTGTCCCCGGCCACCCACACGCTGGACATGGGGGCGACGGTCCAGTTCACCGCCACCGCCAAGGACGCGTCGGGGGCCACGGTCTCGGGCCAGACGGTGACGTGGAGCAGCTCCTCCACCGCCGTGGCCAGCATCAGCACCTCCGGCCTGGCCACCGGTGTGGCCGCGGGGTCCACCGCCATCACCGCCACCGTGGGTGGCGTGGCGGGCTCGGCGGTGCTCACCGTGACCCAGTCGCTGTGCGCCGGCGCCAAGACGGTGTCCCTCTCCGCGGGTCAATCGGCGTCGTACGCCGCCGCAGACTGCCTCATGGTGCCCTCGGGGGCGTCGGGGGACCGCTACCGGGTGGCCATCCTGCGCCCCGCCGAATCGGGGAGCGCCTCCGACGTCGTCACCGCCACGCTGAAGGTGGTGGGCGTGGGGGTGACGGGTCAGGCGGCCCCCGAGCCCGCGGCCGCCGCGGCGGCAGGGCACCGCCTTGAGGATCTGCCCGGCTATCCGGCTCGCAACCTGGCCCGTTCCCGGGCGCTGGCCCAGAGCCGGGCCCGTGCCCACGCGGCGCTCTTCGAGCGGGAGGCCCGCTTCGCCGAGGAGGTCCTCCGGAACGCCCGCGGCGCCCGCGTGGTGGCCGCTCCCCGGCCGACGCTGGCGCTGAGGGCCCCCGCCCTGGCGTCCCCGGCCACGAAGACCTTCGACGTCTCCTCCGGCGGGTGCAGCTCCACTCCCGACCTCAAGACCGGGAAGCTGGTCTGGGAGAACGAAGACGTCGTCTTCTACCAGGACAGCGCCCAGGCCGCCACCGACGCCGCGCCGGTGAACCTGGTGCAGCAGATCGGCAACTTCTTCACCGCCCACGGCAAGCCGGCGGTGGAGCAGTACTTCGCCGAGGTGCCCGACATCGACGAGGACGGGAAGCTCACCGTCCTCATCACGCCGGTGGTCACGGACAGCGTGGCGGCGTTCGTCTCCCTCCTCGACGTCTTCACCAAGTCGAGCTGCGCCACGTCCAACGAGATGGACCTCGTGTACTTCGGGCTCCACCACATCAAGGACATGGCCGAGGAGAACTTCCAGGCCCTGGGGACGCTGGCCCACGAGGCCCGCCACGTGGTCACCGCGTACCACCGGGCCGTGGCCAGCAACATGACGAACGTCAGCCAGTACAACCCCACCTGGATCGAGGAGGGCACCGCCGAGATCGCCGACGAGATGGCGTCGCGCTTCGCGTGGGCGTCCATCGGCGGCCCGGCGGTGAACGCGCTCATCGACCGCCAGTCCTTCGTGAACCAGGCGGGGAACTTCGTCCCGGAGAACTACGGTGTGCTCCTCCACGTCGGGCGCGCCGGCGGGTACCTCTCCAGCCAGCCCAACGCGCTGGTGACGAAGCCCACCGGCGGCGGGCCCCTCATCGACGTCTACGGGAGCGGGTGGACCTTCCACCGGTGGCTGGGGGATTCCCACGGCAAGGCGGGGAGCGCGCCGAAGGCCGACGCGACCCTCTTCCGGGCCCTCAACGACAGCCTGACCCCCGGCGGCGTCGCCGGGCTCGCGCAGCAGACGGGCAAGCCCTTCCTCACCCTCCTGGACGAGTTCGTGGTGGGCAACGCCCTCCACGGCACCACGGCGCCCCAGGGGAGCCTGGGCTACACCACGTACGACTTCCCGTCGGCGGGGAGCGTCTTCTGCGGCATCTGGAACCCCGTGGGCGACTTCCCCTTCCCCGTGACCACAACGGGGACGCCCCGGGACTGCGACGGCGGCGTCGCCGAGACGTCCAACCCGTCGAAGTCCTTCAGCTCGGCCACGTACTCCGGGCCCATCGGGATCACGGGGATGCGCATCCACGACTTCGTGTCCAACGGGACGGGGACGGGGGCGCAGATCACCGTGGAGGGCGTGGCGGCCCCGGGGAAGATCATCGTCGTGCGGATCCGCTGAGTCAGCCCGCCACGCTGGCCTCCGACAGCACGGCGGCCAGCGTGGCGGGGCTCACGTTCCCGCCGCTCACCACCACGACGACCGGGGCGTCGCCAGGGGGTGGGGCCCACGCGCCGTGGACCAGGGCGGCCAGCGCGGTGGCGCCGCCGCCCTCCGCCACCACCTTGAGCTCGCCCACGGCGAAGGCCATGGCGCGGCGCACCTGCGCCTCGGTGACCACCACGTGCTCCGCCACCAGGTCCCGCACCAGCGCGAAGGTGTGTCGGTTGTCCAGGCCGATGCCCCCGGACAGCGCGCCGGCCACCGTCTCCTCCTCGGGGAGCTCCACCGGGTGGCCGGCGCGGAGGCTGGCGAGCATGACGCCGGCCCGCTCCGCCGTCACCGCCACCGCCGCGGGCGCCCCGTCGCCCAGCCGCCACCGGAGGGCGGCGGCGATGCCGCCGATGAGCCCACCCCCCGAGAGGGGGGCCAGGATCGCCGCCGGCGCCCCGTGCAGCGCGTCCAGGATCTCCAGGGCCAGCGTCCCCTGCCCCGCGATGACCCAGGGGTCGTCGAAGGCGGACACGAAGGGGCGCCCGGTGCGCTCCGCCAGCGCCTGGGCGTGGGCCTCGGCCTCGTCGTAGGTGGGGCCCGCCAGCACCGCCTCGGCGCCGTCGGCGCGGATCCCCTCCAGCTTCACCGGGTCCACCCAGTCGGGGACGCACACCGTGGCCCGGACGCCCAGGCGGCCGGCCACCCAGGCCACCGCCCGCCCGTGGTTGCCGCTGGAGCACGCCACCACCCCCCGGGCGCGCTCGTCCGGCGTGAGGGCCGAGAGGCGCGCCGCCGCCCCCCGCACCTTGAAGGACCCGGTGACCTGGAGGCACTCCAGCTTGGCGTAGACGGGCCGGTGGAGGGCCTCGGAGAGGGACGGCACCTCGAGGAGAGGGGTGACGCGAGCCACCCGCGCCACGGCCTCCCGGGCGCCGGGGAAGTCGAGCGCCGCGCTCACCGTCCCTGGAGTCGGGCCGTCTCGGCCTCGGCGGCCAGGTAGCCGAAGGCCGCCCACTGGTCCTTCCCGCTCAGCACCCGCCGGAACGTCTCCTCGGCGCGGGCCGTGTCGCCGCTCAGGAGGTACCACGCCCCCACGCCGTACCCGGCGGTGGTGCTCTCCAGCGTGGCGTCGCTCCCCGCGGGCCCGATGAGGTCTTCGGGCGTGCGCTCCCCCTTGTGGAGGAGGAGGAGGTCCAGGTACCCGCCGCTCTCGATGACCGCCATGTCCGGCGTGATGCCGGCGAGGACGGCGTCGGCCTCAGCCGTGCGTCCCAGGCGCTTCAGCGTGTTCACCTGCCAGTAGGCCGTGGCCACCTTGCTGTCCGGGTGCACCGACACGGCGGCGCAGGAGGCGTACGCGTCGGCCGCCGCCTCGAAGTCGCCCCCGAGGTAGTGGGCCAGACCCAGGTGGTACCAGATGTTGAACTGGAGCGTGCTCGTCGGGACGCCGGCGGCGTTGGGGATTCCGTCGGGCTCCACCTCGTCGGGATGGCCCCGGGTGAGCTCCACCGCCCGCCGGAAGTCGGCGATGGCGGCGTCGAGCTGGCGGGTGGTTACGTACCGGTGCCCCCGGTGCCGGTAGAGGCGGGCGTCGTCGGGGTGGAGCTCGAGGGCATAGCTGTAGATGTCGATGGCGGTGCCGTACTGCCCGAGGTACGCGGTGCGCCGTCCCATCCAGATGAGTGCGTCGGCGTCCTCGGGGTCCGCCTCCAGCGCCGCCTCCGCCTCGCGGAAGCGCTCCATGCGCTCCGCCTCCACCGTCTCGGGAAGCTGGGGCGCAACCAGGGGCTCTCCCAGGAACGACACGGCCTCGGCGTCGTCCGGGATGGCCGGGGCCGCGGTCTCCGGCGGCGACCCGGTCTCTTCCGGGGGCGCCTCGGGGGCGCACGCGGCGGCCAGGAGAAGGAGGGGAACGCTCAGGGCGGCGGGGGTGAAGCGGCGACGCATGGATCCTCCACGGGTGGGGTCCCCCGAAGATCCGGCGCCGCGGGGACGCGCGCAATCGGAGAGCGGCCCGCCGCCCCCCGCGCCCCGAACCCCACGCGGGCCCGCTACGGCGTCACCACCACCCGAATGGCCGTCCCCCCCCGGAGGGTGTCGAAGGCCTCGCCGATCCGCTCGAGGGGGAAGCGGTGCGTCACCAGGGGGAGGAGCTGGATGCGCCCCTGGCGCACCATCTCCATGACCCGGGGATAGTCAACCGGCCGGCACCCCAGCGAGCCCACCACCTCCAGCTCCCGGAACATGACGCGCCCCGAGTTGAGGGTCATGGTGTCGGGGCTGTAGCCCACGAAGACGGCCCGGCCGCCCGTCTTGAGCGAGCCCAGCGCCTGCTCCTGCGTCACGGGCTTCCCCACGGCCTCGAAGGCCACGTCGGCGCCGCCGCCGGTGAGCTTGCGGAGTTCCTTGTCCAGGCGCTCCACGGTGGAGGGGTTCACCGTGGCCGAAGCGCCCAGCCTCCGGGCCCACGACAGCTTGTCCTCGGAGACGTCCACGGCCACCACGCGGGCACCCTGGGCGGCGGCCACCTGCACCACGTTGAGCCCCACGCCGCCGCACCCGAAGACCACCACGGCGTGTCCCGGGCGCACCCGGCCCCGGTTCACCACGGCGTGGTAGGGCGTCGTGATGGCGTCGGCGATGATGGAGCCCTCCACCAGGGGGATCTCCGGGGGGAGAACGAACGTGTCCTTGGCCGGCGCCACCACGTACTCGGCGAAGCCGCCGTCGATGTGGTTACCCAGCATCTCCCCGCGGGCGCAGATGTTCTCCCGCCCCTCCCGGCACGCGTCGCACGCGCCGCAGCTCGTCACGGCGGCCACCAGGACCGGGTCTCCCTTCTTCAGGTGGGTCACGCCCGCCCCCACTTCCTCCACGGTCCCCGAGATCTCGTGCCCCAGGATCATGGGGGGCGTCTTGAAGGTGGGCGTCCCGTGATCGGTGTAGTGGAGGTCGGTGTGGCACACGCCGCACCCCGCTACGCCGATGAGGACCTGCCCCGGCCCTGCCGTGGGGGTGGGGACCTCTTCGACGCTCAGCGGACGGTCGGGACCGTGGAACACGGCGGCCTTCACGGAACGCTCCTTCCGGCGCCCACGCGCCGGGTGTAGATGACCTTGAAGAAGGTGAGCGCCAGGGTGCACCCCTCGCACTCCCGGGCCAGCTCGCCGGGCAGGACCGGGTCCAGGAGCACCTCCTGGCCGGTGGCTTCGTACAGCTCTTTCATCTCCACGAGGCGGGGCGGCGAGCCGGTGAAGCGGCGCTCCCACCCGTCGGCGGCCAGCTCCCCGTCGCGCAGGCGCCGTGCCTCGGGGAGGTCGTGGTGGGCGAAGCCCACCGCCGGCTCGGCGGGCGCGGGGCTCACGCCACCGCCCGCTCCATGCGCCGGAGGGCCAGCACGCCGGCGCCGATGGCGCCGGTGAGCTGCACCACGTCCTCGGCGGGCACGTTGGCCTCCTCGCCGAGCTGCTCCCGCATGACCCGCACCATGGTGGGGAAGCGCATGATTCCTCCCACCAGCGTGAACTCGGGCTCCATCTGCACGCGCTTCATGAGGCGCACCGAGCGCTCGATGAGCGACTCCATCGCACCGTGCATGATGTCGGCGGGCTGGGCCCCGTTGCTCACGTGGTTGATCACCTCCGACTCGGCGAACACGGCGCACACGCCGGAGATGGGCACCGGGTCCCGGGCGTACTCCACCAGGGGGCCGATCTCCTGGATGGTGTAGCCCAGGTAGCGGGCCGTCTTCTCCAGGAAGGCGCCGGTGCCGGCCGCGCATTTGTCGTTGAGGCGGAAGGACTTCACCTTGCCCCGCTCGTCCAGGCGCATGGCCTTCATGGTCTGCCCGCCGATGTCCAGCACCGTCTTCGTCCCGGGGAAGAACCAACGGGTCCCCCACGCCTGGGCAGTGAGGTCGGTGGCCTGGACGTTCCGGAACGACACCTGGCTCCGCCCGTACCCGGTGGAGGCCACGTACTCGATGGCGGCCTCCGTCGCCCCCGCCTGGTCGAGGGCCTGGCGCAGGGCCTCGCGGGACGCCTCCTCCAGCTTGAAGCCCGTGGGCATGATCCCCGTGCCCGCCAGCTTCCCGTCCTCGGAGAAGAGGGCGGCCTTGGTGTAGGTGGAGCCCACGTCGATGCCGGCGGCGTACCTCATGCGCTCACCTCCGCCTCGGGGGTGGTGGTGGACTTCTCGATGCGCTCCAGGGCGAAGAGCGCCGCCCCCAGGGCCCCCATGTAGTGGGACTCCTCGCTCACGTTGAGCTCCTGCCCCAGCAGCTCCTTCATCACCTCCACCATGGCGGGATTCCGGGTGACGCCCCCCGTGAAGGTCACCTCCCCCTCCACGCCCACGCGGCGCAGGAGCGCCATGGAGCGGGAGCCGATGGACTGGTGCACCCCCAGGAGGATGTCCTCGATCTTCTTCCCCTTGGCGAGCCAGGAGAGGACCTCCGACTCGGCGAACACAGTGCACGTGGTGCTGATGTTCACGGGACGCTGGCCCCGGAGTGCCGTGGGGCCCAGTTCTCCCAGGTCCAGGTCCAGGGCGGCGGCCGCCGACTGGAGGAAGCGCCCGGTGCCCGCGGCGCACTTGTCGTTCATGCAGAAGTCGGCCACGTCGCCGCCCCGCCTGATCTTGATGGCCTTGGTGTCCTGTCCGCCCATGTCCAGCACGGTCTCGGTGCCGGGGAACATGTGGGCGGCGCCCCGGGCGTGGCACACGATCTCGGTGATCTGCGTGTCGCCGAACTCCACGCGGTAGCGGCCGTACCCGGTGCCCACCACGAAGCGCACGTCCGCCTCGGGGATCCCGTGCGCGCTCAGCGCCTCCCGGAAGGCGTGCTCGGCGGCCTGCACCACGTTGGCGCCGGTGGGGAGGAGCGAGCGCCCCACGATGTCGCCGTGGTCGTTCACCACCACCGCCTTGGTCTGGGTGGAGCCTACGTCCACCCCTGCTGCGTACGGCATGCGTCCTCCTATGCGGTGGCGGGGGAAGCGGAGCCCGCGGCGCCGGCGTGGCCCAGGCGGATGCGGCGGGACTCGAGGCCCTCGAAGAACGCGTCGATGCGGTTCTTGAGCTGGGCCTCGGAGACCACGCGCTTGTCCATCATGTCCGACTCGATGTGGAGGCAGAGCACGTCCCTCTCCTCCAGCACGGCGCGGCGCGAGTCGGCCAGGCTGGTGGACACCGTCCGGCAGCTCTTGATGGGGTGGTAGACCACGCCGTCGGCGTCGAACTCGTCGATGGACTGGATGAGGGCTCGGTCGTGGAAGAGCATGGCCTCCCCCGCCCTCCTCACGCTGAGGAGCACCCCCTCGGCCAGGCTCTCCATGGGCCGGTCCAGGTCGTACTCGTAGGCCAGGTTGAGCCCACCGGAGGCGAACCAGGTGTACGTGGAGCTGACGAAGATGCCGCCCCACTCACTGAAGAGCTGGTAGAAGCGGCGGAAGATGGGATAGCACGGCACCCCCACGAAGATGAGGCGGTGCTCCTGCTTGTGGTCGACCAGGGGGCTGAGTCCCTGGGCCACCTTGTACTCCATCTCCTCCACCAGGTCCTCGAAGTACTTCGCCCCGGCCTCGGTCCCCCGCAGCGCATTGGCCACGCCCAGGTAGATGGTCCCTTCCAGCATGGCGTCGAAGACCGCGGGGTGGCTGCGGTTCAGCTCCAGCACCCGGCGCCACGCCCTGCCCATTCGGTTGGTGTGCTCCAGCACCTCGCGCATGCGGTCGATGTCGAAGCGCTTTCCGCTCACCGTCTCCAGGTGGCCGATGAGCTCCGTCATCTGGCTCTGCACGTAGCGCCGGTCCCGGTCCAGGTCGGCGCCGGAGATGTCCAGCGCGTGGAGCCCCCGGGTGCCGGGGACGTCCACCGTCACCGTGGGCATGGCGTACATGCGCTCCCACATCTCCGCCCACTTGAAGTACGTGTTGCAGGCGTTGGTGAGGACGGCGATGGACGGCGGCGGGATGGTGCCCATGGGGTGCTCGCCCTTGCGCATCTGCAGGGCGTAGTCGGCCTTCACGTAGCCGCACACGTCCGGGCTGAAGCCGGCGTCCTCCGCCTGGCTCAGGTACTCGTCGGCCACCTTGCGCACCGCCGTCTGGAGGGAGGTGATCTCCGGGAAGACGGTGTGCATGTCGAAGGCCTTGATGATCTCGTGGAGGCTCCCCATGACGAAGACGTACGCCGTGGGGTCGCCGTTCCGGGCGGCTTCACCCAGGTCGTCGAACCACTCCCGGAAGAGCCGGGCGCCGTCCCGGGCGCCTCGTCCCACCAGCTCGTTCGCGACTGCGGTCATAGGACGTGGCTCCCTACTCGAAGATGAGGTTCTCGACGAAGGTCTCGAGCTGGATCTGCAGGTGGTCGTACGACGTCATCCGCTCCTCGAACTCGGTGACGAAGAAGGGGATGTTCTCTTCCTCCAGCATCTCGCCGTACGCCACCTGCTCGTCGAGCCCCGGCTCGCACATCTTGGCCGCCGACACGATGCACGCCTCGGCGCCGGCGGCGCGGATGCGCTCCAGGAGCATCTTCTCCTTGGGCTTGCGCAGGTCGTGCTGGACGGGGGAGTAGGTCGACTGGTCCAGGTAGGCGTCGGCAAGGGCCCGCAGCGGCGGTTTCTCCGCGGACACGTCCTCCAGGAGGTAGCGCAGCCCGATGAGGAGGTCGTCGTCCACCACGTAGCAGAACTGGGAGATGGCGTGGAGGAGGTCCAGCGGCGGCTGCTCGCAGAAGCCCCCCTCGAAGACCACCCGGATGTTGTCCTGCTTCCTGGCGTCCCGGACGCGGATCTGGGGGAGCGCCGCGCGGAGCAGCTCGTTGTGCTCCTCCCGGAAGATCACGCCCCCCACCGCGACGAGGGCGTAGGCCTCGTGCACCGGGAGCTTCCAGGGGGTCTCGCGCTTGATGGCATACAGCTCCCGGAGGAGGCGCCGGTTCTCGTTGAACGTGACGATGGAGGCGGCGAGGTCGGCGTCGGTGACGGCGCGGCCCGCCACGGTCTCGATGTCGCCGAGCATCCGCCGGTACTCCTCCTCCAGGTACGCCCCCGCGAAGGCCGAGTTGGGGTTCTGGGGGAGGTAGAGGATCTGGGCCGTGGAGTCCACGTTCCGGGCCCAGATCCCCGCCAGGTTCCGGGCGGCGTCGCAGATCGGGTGCGTCACGAAGAGGTCGGGGCGCAGGCGGCCCGAGAGGGCCAGCTCCAGGGACGTGCGCAGGATGGAGCAGATGTAGGATCCGAAGCGGGCGTCGGCGCCCTGGCGGTCGATCTGGGCCCCCCGGAATTTCACCGGGAGCACGTCGGCGGCGTCGGCCAGCTCCTCGGGGAAGTAGACCTGGAAGTGGCCCAGGACCTTCCCTCCCGCGGCCTGCCACACCTTCACCGTGGGGAAGTCGGCGTCCTCCACCAGCTCCCGGCACTCGTAGAGGAGCTCCTCCAGGGGGCTGTCGAGGGAGAAGTCCAGCAGGCGCGGGCGGGGCTCCCGCGCGGGGGACCGGGCAGGCTTCGGCATCTCAGGCTCCCTTCCAGACGGGGGTCCGTTTCTCCAGGAACGCGGCGAGGCCTTCGCGCGCGTCGTCCAGCTCCATGAGGTCGTCCAGGTAGAGGCGCTCGGCGGCGTGGAGCGCCTCGCCCAGGGGGGCGTCGAGCCCTTCCACGACGGCCCTCTTGGCGAGGCGCAGGACGGGGCCGCTCGAGGCCGCGAGTCCCGCCACGTACGCCGCCGCTTCGTCGGCGAAGGTGTCCTTGGGCCAAACGTGCTGGACGAGGCCCCACGCCTCGGCCTCCTCGGCGACGAGGGTGCGCCCCGTGAGACAGAGGTCCAACGCCCGGGCCCGCCCCACCAGGCGGGGGAGCACGGCGGCGGCGAAGGGGGGGAACACGCCCAGCCGGATCTCGGGCTGGCCCAGCTTGGCGCCTTCCCGGGCCACCACGACGTCGCAGGCCAGCGCCACCTCCAGGCCGCCGCCCAGCGCGGCGCCGTTGAGCACGCCCACCACGGGCACCTCAAGGCTCGCCAGGCGCATGAGGGCGGCGTGGAACGCCGGGATCATCTCCGCCACCCGGTCCTCGGTGTGGTCCGCCACGTCCACGCCGGCGCAGAAGGCCTTCCCCTCGCCCGTGATGGCCAGGACGGACGCTGCGGGGTCGGCCTGCACGGCGGCGGCGGCCTGGTCCAGCTCCCGGAGCATGGCGATGTCCAGGACGTTGAGAGGCGGCCGGTCCAGGACGATGCGGCGCAGGGCGCCCTCGGCCTCCAGGCGGAGGGAGCGGAACGGGCGCTGCGGGGTGCCCACCACGGGTTCCTCCCAGGACGTTCGGGCCACGGCTCCGGCGGGGACGGCGCGGTGGGAGGCCCGCGGGTCCGAGGGGTGGTGCCGGACGGCCTAGTACGTATGTCACTTGCCTTACGATCGCCATGATATTGTCATGGAACTCGTCCCGCAAGCCTCCTCGTCGCCGCGGGCGGCCCGCCGCCCCGTCCCGGGCGCCATCGGGCTTTTCCCGACACTGCCGCGCGGCGCCGTCCGGTAGATTGGAAGGACTCCAGGACACGCACCCGGAGACCCCATGTCCAAGGGCATTCTCGGCGATCCCGCCGCACCCATAGTTCCCACCGAACAAGACCACGGAAGGCCCCCCCTCCTCCTCGGCGACGAAGCCGTGGCGCTGGGCGCCCTCCACGCCGGCATCACCGCGGCCTACGCGTATCCCGGCACCCCCTCCACCGAGATCTTCGAGTACCTCCAGGGGCTGGCGCCGGCCTACGGCGTCACCGCCCACTGGTGCGCCAACGAGAAGACCGCTTTCGAGCAGGCGCTGGGCGTCTCCATGGCCGGCGGCCGCGTCCTGGTGTCCATGAAGCACGTGGGCCTCAATGTGGCCATGGACCCCTTCGTGAACGGCGCCCTCGTGGGCATCCACGGGGGGCTCGTCGTGGCCGTGGCCGACGACCCGGGCATGCACAGCTCCCAGAACGAGCAGGACTCGCGGGTGCTGGCCGAGTTCGCCGGGATCCCGTGCCTGGAGCCCGGGAACCAGCAGGAGGCGTACGACATGACCCGGGAGGCGTTCTCCTGGTCGGAGCGTCACCGGGTGCCGGTGATGGTCCGCATGGTGACGCGCCTCTGCCACGGCCGCGCCGAGGTGCGGGAGGACGGGCGCCTCGCCCCCCTCCCGCCGGTGAAGCCCACGGACCCCACCGAGTGGATCCTGCTGCCCGGCTACGCCCGCAAGCTCCGCAAGCAGCTCCTGGAGGCCCAGGAGGGGATCCGGGCCCACACGGCCGCGTCCCCGTGGAACCGGCTGGAGCTTGGGGCGCCGTACCTGCGCCGGGGGATCATCACGGCGGGCATCGCCCGCAACTACCTCCTGGAGAACCTGGCGGAGGTCCGCGAGGACCTCTCCTGGCTCCACGTGGGGGCCCACCCCGTGCCCCAGGACATGATCCTCAAGCTGGCGTCCTCGGTGGACGAGATCCTCGTCCTGGAGGAGGGCGAGCCGTTCCTGGAGCGGCGCATGCGGGGGCTGCTCCCCGTGCTCCACGGCGTGCGGGGCAAGGACTCGGGCGACCTGCCCGCGTCGGGCGAGCTCACCCCCGAGGACGTGCGCCGGGCCCTGGGCCTGGCGCCCCGGCGGGAGCTGCCCGGCGTGCTGCCCCTCCCCGGCCGGCCGCCCCAGCTCTGCGTGGGGTGCCCCCACCGGGACGCCTTCCAGGCGGTGGGCATCGCGCTGGAGGGGTACGAGGAGTCGGTGGTCACGGGCGACATCGGGTGCTACACGCTAGGGGCCCTGCCCCCCTTCGAGACGCTGGAGTCGTGCGTGTGCATGGGGGCGTCCATCGGCATGGCGAAGGGTGTCGCCGACGCCGGGCTGCGCCCCGCGGTGGCCATCATCGGGGACAGCACGTTCCTCCACTCGGGGATCACGCCCCTCCTCGACGCCGCGTCCCACGACACCGACATGACCGTCCTCATCCTGGACAACGGCACGGTGGCCATGACGGGGCAGCAGCCCACGCTGGTGAGCCACTCGGAGCTGGCGGACATCGTGAAGGGGCTGGGCGTGCCCGGGGAGCACGTCCACGTGGTGCCCACGCATCCCAAGCGGGTGCCGGAGCTGGCCGAGCTCATCCGCCGCGAGGTGGAGCACCGTGGGCTCTCCGTGATCATCACCGTGCGCGAGTGCCTGGAGTCGGCGCGCAAGCGCAAGCGGGAGGCGAAGGTCGCCGAGGAGGTGGGAGCATGAGGGCGGACATCGTCGTCGCCGGCGTGGGGGGCCAGGGGGTCCTCACCGCCGCCGGGATCCTGGCCGAGGCCGCCCGCCGGGCGGGCCTCCAGGTGAAGCAGGGCGAGATCCACGGCATGAGCCAGCGGGGAGGCGCCGTGACGGCCAACCTGCGCATGGACCACAAGCCCGTGGCCAGCGACCTCATCCCCCGGGGGCAGGCCACGATGATCCTCAGCCTGGAGCCCGTGGAGGCGCTCCGTTGGCTGCCCTACCTGGCGTACTCGGGGGTGGTGGTGACGTCGTCGAACCCGGTGCTCAACATCCCCGACTACCCCCCGGTGGAGACGGTGCTGGACGCCCTGGCCCGCCTCCCCCACGCCGTGGTGGTGGACGCCGACCCCCTGGCCCGCCAGGCCGGCTCGGGGCACGCCAACAACGTGGTCATGCTGGGCGCCTGCGCCGGCTTCCTCCCCTTCCCCGCGGCGCTTCTGCGCCAGGTGGTGGAGGACCTCTTCGGCCGCCGGAGCGAGCGGCTCCGGGACATCAACCTCAGGGCCTTCGACGCCGGGGTGGAGGCCGCCGCGGTCCCGGCGGGCTGACGTGAGGCACGCCGGGACCCAGGAGGCCGACGAGGCCCTCCAGGCCGCCGCGAAGACGGCGCGGGAGGAGGGGCGCACGCTCCTGCTGGAGTCGGAGGGGCTGGCGCTCATGACCGCGCTGGGCATCCGGGCCCCCTTCGGCGTGGTGGTGGACGGCGCCGGCGACCTCCCCGACACCGACACGTTCCTCTCCGACAGGGTGGTGGTGAAGATCCTCTCCCCCCTGGTGCCCCACCGCACCGACGTGGGGGGCGTGCGCGTCGTGCCGAAGGACTCCCTGGCGCTGGTCCGCACGCTGGAGGACATGGCCGCCCACGGCCCCGACCCCGCCGCCCGCTTCCTCGTGCAGGAGCACGTGGAGCACGACGCGCGCCCCGGGGGCGAGCTGCTCCTGGGAGCCCGCTGGAGCCAGGAGTTCGGCACCGTGGTGACGCTGGCCGTGGGGGGGGTGGCCACGGAGGCGCTGGCCGTCCTCACCGGGGGCGACGCGCTGTCCCGCTCCTGGGCCGCCGGTTCCGTGGTGCGGGACCGGGTGGAGGCGGCGCTGGAGGGTCCCTGGGGAGAGCTGGTGCTGGGGACGCTCCGCGGGCGGAAGGCCCGGGTGTCGGCCGATGTCCTGGCCGACGCCGTGGGCGCCTTCGCCGACGCCGCGGCCCGCTGGATGCCGGACGCGGTCGTCGAGATGGAGATCAACCCCCTGGTCTTCCAGGACGGCGAGCCCATGGCGCTGGACGCGCTGGTACGCCTGGCGCCGCCGGCCCACGGGCGCAGCGCCCACGGGCCGGCCTCCGCCCGCCGTGAGCTGGTGCGGACCTTCCTGTACCCACGGTCGCTGGCGGTGGTGGGGGCGTCGGCCCGGGACCTGAACCCCGGGCGCGTCATCCTCCGGAACACGCTGGCCGCCGGCATGCCCGCCTCCCGCGTGCAGGTGGTCAAGCAGGGGATGGCCGAGCTGGACGGGTGCCGCTGCGTGCCCAACGTGGCCAGCCTGGAGCCGGTGGACGTCCTGGCCCTGAGCGTGGGGGCGGTGCAGCTCCCCGAGCTCCTCCACGAGGTGGTGGAGGACGGCAAGGCCCGGGGCGTCATCGCCACGTCCAGCGGCGTGGGCGAGGGGGAGCGGGGCTCGGCGGTGGCCGACGCGGTGGCGGAGGTCCTGGAGCTGCCCGGGGCGCCCATGATCAACGGCGCCAACTGCCTGGGGATCCGCTCGGTGCCCGGCCGCTTCGACTCCCTCTTCATCCCCCCGGAGAAGCTGGGCTTCCCCGACGTGCCGCCCCACCCGGTGGCGCTCCTGTCCCAGAGCGGCGCCTTCGCCATCGCCCGGGTGAGCCCCCTTCCCTGGCTCAACCCCCGCTTCGTCGTCACCGTGGGGAACCAGACCGACGTCACGCTGGGCGAGTGGCTCGAGGCGCTGGTGGACGAGCCCGGCCTGGACGTGGTGGCCTGCTACGTGGAGGGCTTCCGGGACGGCGACGGCCGGCGCTTCCTGGACGCCGCTGCGGCCCACAAGGCCAAGGGGCGCCAGGTCCTGCTGTACCGGGGCGGGCGCACGCCCGAGGGGCAGCGGGCCACCGCGTCCCACACCGCGTCGCTGGCCGGCGACTGGCTCCTCACCCGGGGGCTCGCCTCCGACGCCGGCTGCCTCGTGGCCGAGAGCGCCCAGGACTTCACCGACCTCCTGGCGCTGGCCGTGCGCCTCCACGGGCGGCGGGTGGAGGGCGCGTCGGTGGGGCTCCTCTCCAACGCCGGCTTCGAGTGCGTGGCCATGGCCGACGGCCTGGGCGCGCTCCGCCCCGCCCCCCTGGAGCCCGAGACCGTCCAGGCGCTGGGCCGCCTCCTGGCCGAGGCGCGCCTGGGGGGCCTGGTGGCCGCCGCCAACCCCCTGGACCTCACCCCCACCATGGGCGACGAGGGCTTCGCCGAGGCCGCCCGCCTGCTCCTGGCCGACGCCACGGTGGACGTGGGCGTGGTGTCGTGCGTGCCCCTCACGCCGGCCCTCCAGACGCTTCCGGCCGACGTGGGGGCGCCCGAGGACGTGGAGGGGGAGGAGTCCCTGGCCGCCCGCCTGGGCGCGCTCTGGGACGCCACGGACAAGGCCTGGGTGGCCGCCGTGGACGCCGGGCCGCGCTACGACCGCTTCCGCGGGCTCCTGGAGGCCCGGGGGATCCCCGTGGTGGGGCACGCCGACCGGGCGGTGCGGGCGCTGGGGGCGTACGTGGCGGCCAGGGTGGGGGCCACCTAGCGCGGGAGAATATCCTTGCGCCCGGGGGGGCCGCGCGGCCTTCTTGCCTGCACTGTCCCTGAACCGGCAAGGAGGGGTCCATGTCGCCGTTCCAGCTCATCACCGTCGTCCTCCTCGCAGCCGCCGTGCTGCTGCTCCTGGTCCTGGTCCTCCGCAAGCCGGCCGGCGCCGCGCCGGGTGCCGGGGAGGCCAGCCCCATCGGCGTCCCCGGGCCCTTCGGCAGGGAGTCGGTGGCGTTCAAGACGGTGGCGAACACCGGGGAGACCTTCCGCGTCGAGCTGCCCGGCGGCATCGCCCGCCTGGGCCGGAGGCACTACGGCGAGCTCATCCCGGTGGCGGTCGTCGGGGCGGCCGGGGCGGCCGGCGGCGCCGCGCGCCGCGCCCGCCTCGTCTTCACCGAGGACGACAGGGCGGTCACCGACCGGGCGCTCTCGGTCTTCACCCAGCACAAGAAGGCGGTGCCCGAGCGCTTCAGCATCCTCGCCGAGGCCGAGGGCACGACCTACGAGGACATCCTCGCCGGGGTCGAGGCCGGGACGCTTGGGAAGGACACGCCGGTGGCGGTGACGCTCCGCGTCAGCGCCCACTTCCGCGGGAGCCCCACCGCCGTCGTCTCCAACCCCTTCAAGGGATGGATGATGCCGCTCTCCGAGCGGGGGCCGGGCGGCTACGAGGGGGAGACGGAGGGGAGCCACCTCTGGGACTGCCACGCCCACTGGTACCACTTCTTCGGCACCGGACGCCACACCCTGTGCCACGGCCCCTGCACGACGGGGACGTGCCTGACCTGGTGGAACCGGAAGCAGTGGGAGGACGGCTGGTGCATCTGCTCCTGCTGAGGACCGGGAGGAGGGACCTCGTGAGGTCGCCGTTCCCGCACCGCGCGGCGTCCGCCCTCCTCTTCGCCGCCGCCCTGGGGGCGGGCGGGCCTTCCTGGGCGGGCGCGCAGGAGACGCCCCCCGCGACCCCCCTTTCCCTCCAGGAGCTGGTCCCCGTCCTGGACGGCCACTTCCGCGCGTTCATGGAGGCCGCCCACGCCCCCGGGCTCGTGTACGGGATCGTCAAGGACGGCGCGCTGGTCCACTTCACCACGATGGGTGTCCAGGACCTGGAGGCCCGCCGCCCGGTGGACGCCAGCAGCCTGTTCCGCATCGCGTCCATGTCCAAGGCCTTCACGGCGCTGGCCATCCTCAAGCTCCGCGACGAGGGGCGGCTGAGGCTGGACGAGGGGGCCGAGGCGTACGTGCCCGAGCTGCGCGGGTGGCGCTACCCCACCGACGACTCGCCGCGCATCACGGTGCGGGACCTCCTGAGCCACACCGGCGGCTTCGTCACCGACGACCCCTGGGGCGACCGCCAGCAGTGGCTGGCGGAGGAGGACTTCACGCGGATGCTTCGGGCCGGCGTGCCCTTCACCCGGGCGCCGGGGACGGCCTTCGAGTACTCCAACTTCGGGTACGCGCTCCTGGGCCGGATCATCACCAACGTCTCCGGCCGCTCCTACGACGAGTACATCCGCCGGGAGATCATGCGGCCCCTGGGCATGGAGGTCACCGGCTACGACGTGTTCGCGTCGGATCCGGCCCACCGGGCGCTGGGGTACCGCTGGGAGAACGAGGCCTGGGCGCGGGAGCCCGACATGGCCCACGGCGTGTTCGGCGCCATGGGCGGAGTGGAGACCAGCGCCGCCGACTACGCCCGCTGGGTGGCGTTCCTCCTCTCCGCGTGGCCGCCCCGGGACGGCGACGAGGAGGGACCCGTGCGCCGCGCGTCGGTGCGGGAGCTGGCCCAGGGGCTCAACTTCCCCTCCGCCGGGCCCCGCGCCGGCTCCTTTCCCGGCACCCGCCCGGTGGCCTCGGCCTACGGGAAGGGGATGACCGCCACGGTGGACGCCGACCTGGGCCTCACGCTGGGGCACGGCGGCGGCTACCCCGGCTACGGCTCCTACGTGCTGCTCCTGCCCGAGCACGGGATCGGCGTCTTCGCCTTCTCCAACCGGACGTACGCCGGCCCCTCGCGCACGGTGTGGGACGCGGCGGTGGAGCTGCATCGCGCCGGGTGGCTTCGCGGTCGGGAGGTGCCCGTGAGCGCGGCGCTGGCCGACGCCTACCGCGTCGCCGGTGCGATCTACGCCGCCGGCACCCTCGAGCCGGGCCGGGGGACGCTGGCCATGAACTTCCTCATGGACCGGTCGGAGGAGAACTGGGCGAGGGTGCTGGCCGAGCTGAGGGCGGAGGCCGGCGCGTGCCGGACGGACGCGCGCATCACCGCCACCGGCCAGCTCTCCGGGGCGTTCCAGTGGGCGTGCGAGCGGGCGCAGGTGCGGGGGCAGATCCTGCTGGCCCCCACGAACCCTCCGGGGATCCAGGCGCTGCGGCTGGGGGTGGTGGGGCGGTAGGGCCGTCGGGTGGAGGGCCGCTAGAAGACGCCCGGGATCAGGCGCCAACGCACCGTTGCGGCGTACTCAGGATATCCCGCCAGGCGCGCGTGCAGGAAGCGGTCCTCCAGCGCCGTCCGGAGCAGGAGCAGGGCCGCTCCCACCGACGCCGGCACGAAGGCCCAAGACGACTGGAGGACCAGGGGGAACGCGAGGAGGGAGAGCAGCATCCCCAGGTACCCCGGGTGGCGCACGACGCCGTACGGCCCCGTCGTGCAGACCCGATGGTCCCGCTCCGTCTGGATGGCGGCGGTACTCAGGAAGAAGTCGTTCTCACGCTTGGCCAGTGCGAAGAGAACCTGCCCTGAGAGCATGAGCGCCACGCCCGCGACCGTCGCCCCCAGGGGAGCCGGGCCCGACCAGCCGAAGCGGCCCGAGTCGAGGCCCGCGGTGACGAACATCGCCAGGCTCACCAGGAAGTACGCGCCCAGGATCCGCCGGTCCCACGCCTCCCCCGCCCCGGCGCCCTTCGCCCGCTCGACGGTGATGTCCGAGCCCGGACGGGCGAGGGCGTGGTTCAGTGTGACGCCCACGAGGGCGAGGACGACGTAGAGGTGGGCCGGCCCGTAGAGGAGCTTCCCCGCTCCGAGGAAGAGGAAGGCCGCGAAGGCGAGGGTGCCGAGGTAGCTGGCGAGGATGGCTCTGGTCTTGGTCACGGGCTCCTGGCCCCGCAGCTCGGGGATCGCGAGATCCGGAACGACCACGAAGGGCACGGCGAACTTGCCCGTCGTAACCCCGTACAAGCTACCGTTGCGCGCGACGGGCGCGCCACCGACGAGATCTCGTCGCCCACGAAGACGTGTCCGGACGCGTCGGCGTCCACGAACCGGACGCGCCCGAAGACCTCCGGGCCCCGCCCCCAGTGCGTCCCAGGCGCCGCGCCTCTCTCGCCTGGTGCACGGCTGCGTCGTCCAGGGCGGAGCGCACGATGCGGTCCTGGGGGGTCGGAGCGCAGGCGGCGGAGCCGGCGCTGAGACAGAGAGCGAGGGCGGTGGAAGGGGTCAGGCGCCGGGTGGGCATGGGGGCGGCGTTCGGCGGTCGGCCATCGCGGACCGGAGGTGGGCCCAACGGTAGGCTTCGCATCGACAGTCCCGGTCCACTTCGACGGCCACTAGAACGGCCCCGACCGCTGTAGTACCGCCACCTCGATGCCGTTGGAGGAGATTACCAGCCTCTCCCGCTTCAGGTCGACCGCAAGGGCGTACCGGCCCCTCGACGAGCCACTGTCTTGCCCCAGTTCTACGTCGACCTCGTCCGATCCGATGTCCAAGGCCCGGATCGTGATATAACGGCCGAACTGTACGTCCGAATGGGCGTAGTACGCCTGTTGCTTATCCATGTAGAGCATCATGACTTCGTGGGCCGCCAGAGCGTACGAGTCCTGGCCCGTCGGGTATCTCACCTGAGCCCGCCAGAACCCCTGGAGCGGTGGCACCACGCTCTCCTGGGTGGGGGACTGGTAGAAGAGGACGCTCGTGGCCAGGATCGACGAGACACCGACGCCCCATACGGCCTTCGACATCCAGCTGTGTCGAAACCTGAGGAAGCCCACGGAATCGAATGCCCAGAGGCTGAGCGTGACGATGAAGAACAGCGCCGAGGAGATCCTCACCATGTTGACCGTGGAGGGCACCGTGACGTGTAGGAGGCTCTCGACTTGCTGCGGCAGGACGATCATCACGGCGCAGCAGAGAACGAGGAGGAAAAGGGCGCCCACCACGACCACCGCGAGCAGCCGCCCCAGAGACGAGACCATCGGCGAGGAAGGCGCGCCTTCCGGATCCGGGCCACGAAGTACCTCTGGCGAATCGGGCATGTCCTACCCCCCTGGGCGTGCGTCTTGTCTCAAAGCCCGTGCGCCATCGAATCCACTTGGCGGTGCCCGGGACTGCTCATCGTTGTTCCGGTGGTGCATCACCGGTATCCAGCCCTTCGGGGCGTGTCTGCGAGGGGGGGACGCAGGTAGTGGCGGTGAGTCGGGGCTCCGCCGGCGCCTATTACGCGAGGCGTTCCCGAGCGGCGCCAGTATACGTCCGCGCTGCGACCTCGCGCCACGATCATCCCCGGACTCCCATACTCCCAACCCCCCACCTGGAAACAAGAAGCGCCGCAGGGCCCGAAGGCCCTGCGGCGCATCACGTCAGGCAAGTGTCCCCGGCCCGACTCGAACGGGCGGCCTACTGCTTAGGAGGCAGTCGCTCTATCCACCTGAGCTACGGGGACGGCGACGGGAAGATAGCCCCTTCCCACCATCTCCGGGAACCCGGGGAGGGCTCTGCTACATGGCCTGCGGCGGCCCTCCGCTCTCCTCCTCCTCGGCCCTGCGGCCCGCCAGGTACCCGACGCAGTAGGCCCGGAGCGTGGCCTCGAAACGGCCCATGTCGGGGGTGCTCCGGAGCCCGGCCTCCCCCTTCCGCCTCAGGGCCTCGGCCAGCTTCCCGACCTTGTCCACCACCTCCAGCACGTGGGGGTCGAAGCCCACGGCCAGCTCCTCCGGGGCCAGGTGGGGATCGTCGCCGATCCCGGTGACCACCACTTCGTCGGGGTCGAAGTCCTCCTCCTGGAGCGCCACGGGCTTCGAGGGCGCGTGGCGCTGGATGGGCTCGTCGGGGGAGATGAACGCGTCGTCGGGAACGCTCCCGCTCCGGTCCGGCATGGGGTCGTCGGGGGAGATGAACGCCGAGCTCAGGTCGTCGCCGCCCGCCGTGGGCTTCCTCCGCATGGCCACGCGCTTCATCCCCGGGGGGAAGGCGGGGGGCGGGAGGCGCCGTCCGTCGGAGCCGGGGCCGGTGGGCCGGGGCGCCGGGTCTCCGGTGCCGTTGGGGTTGGGTTCTCCGTTCATCCTGGCCCTTCCTTCGCGGGGGCACGAGGGGCCGGCGCACCCGCCGGCCCGCCGGTTCTTCCGGAATATAGGCGCCCCCCGGGCGTGACGAAACGAACGATTCCGCCGCCCCGCCGGGGCTACAGGACCATCTTCACGACGACGAAGCCGCCCACCAGGAGCACGGCGAAGGCCACGGCCAGGAGGTCGAAGTACTTGTCGATGAATCGGGCGATGGGGGGGCCGAACTTGTAGATGAGCGCCGCCACGGCGAAGAAGCGGAGTCCCCGGGACAGCACCGAGGCCACCACGAAGACGCCGAAGTTGATGCCGAACACCCCCGACGAGAGGGTGAAGACCTTGTAGGGGATCGGGGTCAGCCCGGCCAGGAAGACGGCCCAGAAATCCCACCGGTCGTAGAGCCCCTGCACCATGGCGAAGGACTCGACGTCCACCCCCGGCACGTAGGCGAAGAACCACCCCTCCACCAGGTGCCACGCCCCCGCCCCGATGCCGTACCCGGCGATCCCGCCCGCCACCGACGCCACCGTGGCCACGGCGGCGAAGCGGAGCGAGCGCCTGGCGGCGCCCAGGCAGAGGGCCACCAGCAGCGGGTCGGGGGGGATGGGGAAGAACGACGACTCGGCGAACGCCAGCACGAAGAGCGCCACCGTGCCGTGGGGGGTGTCGGCCCAGTGCAGCACCCAGTCGTAGAGCCTCCGCACCCACCCGGGGCGCCCCACGCCGTGGGCCGCCCCGCCCACGTGGTCCGCGCGCTCGCTCCCTTGTTCCGGTGCGCTCACAGGCCCGCCTCCCCCTTCCACGCGAAGCGTCCGAGGAGGGGCACGAAGGTGCAGTCGCCCTTCACCGCCTCCTCGGTCACGATGAACCCGTCCTTCCGGACCAGGATGAGCTCCTGGGAGTCCTTGGACCCGATGGGGATGAGCATCCGCCCGCCCTCCCCGAGCTGGTCCACCAGCGCCGGGGGGATGGACGGCGACGCGGCGGACACGACCACCACGTCGAAGGGCGCGTACTTGCGCCACCCGATGGTGCCGTCGCCCACGAGGAGGGCCACGTTCTTCAGCGCCATGGCGTCCAGCGCCTTCCGGGCCCGCTGGGAGAGCTCCCGCACCCGCTCCACCGAGTAGACCCGGTCGGCCATGAGGGCCAGGAGCGCCGTGAGGTATCCGCTGCCGGTGCCGATCTCCAGGACCTTCTCGTTCCGGTCGGGGCGCAGCAGCGTGAGGTAGTAGGCCTGGAGCGACGGCTGGCTGGCCGTCTGCTGGTACCCGATGGGGATGGGGGCGTCCTCGTACGCCCGGGGCCACATGCCCTCGGGGAGGAAGAGGTGCCGCTGCACCTGGTCGAAGAGCTGGAGGATCTCCAGGTCGTTGATGCCGTGCCCACGGATGTCCTCGATGAGCTTCCGCCGGTACCCGACGTACTTGGTGTCGTCTACAGAGCCAGGTCCCACCCGCGGATCTCCTCGAGAAGTCGGTAGTTGGTCAGGTCCAGGTGGAGGGGCGTCACCGAGACGAACCCGTCGCGCACGGCCTGGAAGTCGGAGTGGTCCGTGCCTCGCCACTCCACCGAGCCGCCGCCGATCCAGAAGTACTCCTTCCCCGAGGGGTCGTTCGCCCGGTGGATGGACTCGGAGTAGCGCCGCTTTCCCAGCGACGTCACGCGGATCCCCCGGACCTCCTCCGGCGCGCACGCCGGGAGGTTCACGTTGAGCAGCGTGTGCTCGGGGAACGAGGGCTGGGCGACGACGCGCTCCAGCAGCGCCCGCACCACGTCCTCCCACCCCTCGATCTCCTCGTACCGGTCCCCGGTGTAGCTCAGCGCCACCGACGGGATGCCGATGACCGTGGCCTCCATGGCCGCCGCCACCGTCCCGGAATAGAGGACGTCCTCGCCCATGTTGGGACCCTGGTTGATCCCCGACACGCACACGTCGGGAAAGCGCGGGAGCAGCTCGTTCACGGCCAGGATCACGCAGTCCGTGGGCGTGCCGTCCACGATCCAGGCCCCCCCCGACGTGCGCCGGGCGCGCAGGGGGTGGTGGAGCGTGAGGGAGTGGCTCGTGGCGCTCTGCTCCCGGTCCGGCGCGACCACCGTCACCGAGCCCAGCGTCTGGGCGGCGGAGGCGAGGACGCGGATGCCCGTGGCCAGGTAGCCGTCGTCGTTTGTGCAGAGGATGTTCATGCCGGCCCGGGCACCGGGGAGGGGATGGGGGGCGTCGCGGTGGCGTCTGGGGGCGTCACGCGTCGGTGGAGGCGGGCGGCGGGGACAGCACGTCGCGCAGCGCCTGAAGCTCCGCCTTCAGCCCCGCCAGCACCTCGGGCTCCAGCACATCCTGCCGCTCCTCGGCAAGCTCGCCGGCCTTCCTCATGTCCTGGAGCTTCTTCCGGGCGCCCTCGATGGTGTACTTCTCCTCGTAGAGGAGGTGCTTCACCAGGAGGATCACCTCGATCTCCTTGGGCCGGTACACGCGGTTGCCCGCGCGGTTCTTCGTGGGGTTGAGCACGTCGAACTGGGTCTCCCAGTACCGTAGGACATGGTCTTTGAGGCCGGTGAGGTCGCACACCTCCCCGATGGAGTAGTAGGCCTTCTTGGCGATGGGCTCGTTCATCCAGGCTCCTCGGGGTCCGGGGCTGCGCCAGCGCACCCGACGGGTGTTCGGGTCCCAGGCCGCGACGGGGCGTGCGTGCGCCGCCGTCCGGCCCGACTCGAAACGCTCGTGCTGTGGGCTCATGACCACTCTTCGGGCTTGGGGTCCCGGAGCATGAGGTCCCGAAGCGCCTGCGAAGGGTCCTTCCCCTCGTGGACGATGCGGTACACCTGCTCCGAGATGGGCATCTCAACGTGGTGCCGGCGCGCCAGGGCGTGGGCCGCCTCGGCGGTCTTCACGCCCTCGGCGACGGCCTTCATGTCGGCGAGGATCGCGTCCAGCGTCTCTCCCTGCCCCAAACGGTATCCCACCGTGCGGTTCCGGCTCAAGTCGCCCGTGCACGTGAGCACGAGGTCGCCCATGCCCGCCAGGCCGGAAAACGTCGCCCGCTCCGCCCCCAGCGCCACCCCCAGGCGGGTGATTTCCGCCAGCCCCCGGGTGATGAGCGCCGCCAGCGTATTGTGCCCGAAGCCCAGACCCGCGGTGACGCCGGCGGCCAGCGCGATGACGTTCTTCAGCGCCCCCGCCACCTCCACCCCCACCACGTCGGGATTGGTGTAGACGCGGAAGTGGCCGGTCTGGAGGGCGCCCTGGACCCGGCGCGCCGTGTCCTCGTGGCGGCTGGCCACCACCACCGCCGTGGGGGCCTCGCGGGCCACCTCGGCGGCGAAGCTGGGTCCGGAGAGCACGCAGAAGCGCTCCATCACCGACGGGGGGAGCACGGCGCCCAGCACCTCGTCCATGCTCCGGAGCGTGTCCAGCTCGATCCCCTTGGAGGCGCTCACCACCACGGCGTCATCGCGCACGTGGGGGGCCGCCTCGGCCATGACCCGCCCCACGAACTGGGACGGACTCACCGAGAGGACCAGGTCGGCGCCGCCCACCACCGCCCCCAGATCGGTGCTGGCCCGCAGCGACTCGGGGAGCGCCACGCCGGTCAGGTACGGGTTGGCGTGGGCTTCGTTCACCGCCCGGGCCACTTCGTCCTCGAAGGACCAGAGGGCCACGTCGTGGCCCCTCCGGGCCAGGAGCCCGCCCAGCGCCGTGCCCCACGCCCCCGCCCCCACCACCGCCGCCCGGAGCCGTTCAGCCATCCGACGCCTCCTCGGCCTTCTTACGGCCGAAGCGGTTCTCCTCGCCCCGGAGGATGCGCCGGATGTTGGAGCGGTGGGCCCAGATGACGAAGGCGCCCAGCGCCGCCGTGAACGGCACCAGCCCCGGGGCTTCCGGGCCGGGGAGGAGCCAGACGAAGAGGGGGAGCGTGGCGGCGGCGCCCATGGAGCCCACCGCCACCATGCGGGTCAGCGCCACGAGGACGACCCACACCGAGAGCGCCGCCAGCACCGCCCACGGCGCCAGGGCCAGGAACACGCCGGCGCTGGTGCCCACCCCCTTCCCTCCCTTGAAGCCCACCCAGAGGGAGAACATGTGCCCCACGATGGCGGCGGCGCCGAAGGCCAGCGTCCATGCGAAGGAGCCCCCGACGAGCGGTGGGAAGAACCACACGGGGACGAAGCCCTTGGAGACGTCCACCACGATGACGGGCACCGCCGACTTCCAGCCCATGACACGGAAGGCGTTGGTGGCGCCCAGGTTCCCCGAGCCGTGCTCCCTGAGGTCGATTCCGTGGAAGGCCCGGCCCACCCAGTAGCTCGTCGGGGTGGCCCCGAGGAGGTACGACGCGGCGAGCAGCAGGAAGGTCACGGCTCTCGGCTACCTCGGATCCGGAGGCGGAGCGGGACCCCGGTGAACGGCCAGCGCTCCCGGAACCCGTTGAGGAGGAAGCGAATGTAGTGCTCCGGCACCTCCTTGGGATAGTTGGCGAACAGCGCGAAGGTGGGGGGCGCCGTGGTCACCTGCGTGCCGTACTTGAGCTTCACCGGGCGCCCTCGGTGGTGGGGTGCCGGCTGGCGTCGCTGCAGCTCCCCGAGCACCTCGTTGACCTCGGACGTGTCGATGCGCCGCTGCCGCTCTTCCGCCACCTCCAGGATGAGGTCCAGCGTCTTGCGCACCCGCTGGCCGGTGAGGGCCGAGGCGAACACGAAGGGCACCCACGACAGGAAGGGGAAGCGCAGGCGCGTCTGCTTCTCGTAGTCGGGCGCCGTGTTCGTCTCCTTTTCCACCAGGTCCCACTTGTTCACAACGAGGATCACCCCCGCCCCGGCCTCCCACGCCTGCTCGGCGATGCGGATGTCCTGGTGGTGCAGCTCGCCCTCGCTGGCGTCGACGAGAACGACGCACACGTCCGCCTCCCGCACCACGCGCTCGGTGCGCAGCGCCGAATAGTACTCCAGCGAGTCCTTCACCTTCGACTGGCGCCGGAGCCCCGCCGTGTCCACGAAGACCAGCGTCCTGCCGTGGTACTTGAAGGGCGTGTCCACGGGGTCGCGGGTGGTGCCGGCGATATCGCTCACCACCATGCGCTCCTCGCCGAAGAGGCGGTTCACGAAGCTGGACTTGCCCACGTTGGGCTTGCCCACCACCGCCACCCTGATCGTGCCCTCGTCGCCCTCCCCCTCCCCGGCCTCGGGGAGGCGGGCCACCACCTGGTCCAGGAGGTCGCCCGAACCCTTCCCCGAGACGGAGCTCACCGGCCAGGGCTCGCCCATGCCCAGGCTCCAGAAGTCGTGGTGCCCCGTGTCCGAGGGGAGGTTGTCCATCTTGTTCACGGCCAGGAGGACGGGCTTGTCCGCCTTCCGCAGCACCTCGGCCAGCTTCTCGTCCAGGGGGTGGACCCCGGCCTTGCCGTCCACCAGGAAGAGGATGAGATCGGCCTCGGTGACCGCCGCCATCGCCTGCTGGCGGATGGCGCGGTCCAGAGGCTCGTCGCTCCCCTCGATGACGCCCCCCGTGTCTACGATGAAGAAGCTCCGTCCGCCCCAGTCGGCCTTGCCGAAGTTCCGGTCGCGGGTCACGCCGGGCTGGTCGTCCACGATGGCGATGCGGCTCCCCAGCACCCGGTTGAAGAACGTGGACTTGCCCACGTTGGGCCGCCCCACCACCGCCACCACGGGAAGCCGGCTCACAGGCCCTCCAGCGCTTCGGTGACCTCGTAGCCCCGGATCACCGTGGCCGGTGCCAGCGCCGCCTCCATCTCCGCCAGGGGCATGGAGTCGATGAACGCCTCGTCGCCGTTGAGGGCCTCGGCGGGAAGGACCACGACGTCGCCTTCCGCCCCCCGGCCCAGGGCGGCGAGGATGTCGCGACCCCCCAGGAGTCCCGCCACCGTGCACGTCTCCCCGAAGAAGTCGTTGGTCACCTCCACCACCTCCACCGGGGCCGCCGTGGCCGCCGCCAGCCGCCCGGCCCGGTCCCGGAGGAAGGGCGCCATGGAGCGCCCGGTCACCAGGCGCAGTCGCCGTCCGGGGAGCTTCGGCACGCCCTCGATTCCCGCCTCGAAGCCGTCCACGAAGCGGCGCACGGCCCCCACGCCGTTCTCGTAGAGGGCGCCGTCGTCGTAGTAGGCGGCCTCGGGCAGCGACCGGCCGGCGATGAGGTACATCTCGTCGGCGGCATAGCTCCACCCCAGGCCCCGCTCCCGGAGCGCCCCCGCCCGCATGCGGTCCACCTGGGCGATGGCCCGCTCCGCCTCGGCTGGCTCCAGGAGGCGCACCGGGCGGTTCAGGTTGTAGCGGGTGAGCCCCACGGGCACCACGGAGAGGGAGAGGATCCCCTCGCCCAGGGCCCACAGGTCATCCATGGTCCGGTCCAGGTGCCCGCCGTCGTTCCACTCGGGGCAGAGCACCACCTGCGTGTGGATCTCCAGGCCCCCGTCCAGGAGGAACCGGAGCTGCTCCAGGATCATGCCCGCCCGGTCGTTGACCAGGAGGCGCTCCCTCACCTCGGGCTCGGTGGCGTGGACGCTCACGTACATGGGCGACAGCCGCTGGTCCACCAGCCGCTGCATCCCCTTGGGACCCAGGTTCGTGAGGGTGACGTAGCTCCCGTAGGTGAAGGAGAGGCGGAAGTCGTCGTCCCGGAGCCAGAGCGTGGGGCGCACCCCCTCGGGGTTCCCGTCGATGAAGCAGAAGACGCACTTGTTGGCGCACTCCCGGATGGTGTCGGGAGCGGGCACGATGCCCACGGGGGTGCCGGGGTCGCGCTCGATCTCGTAGACGACCTCGTCGCCGGCGGGCGTGAGCGTCTCCAGCTCCAGCTCGGTGTCCGAGAGGAGGAAGGTGAGGTCGATCCCGTCGCGGACGCGCTCCCCGTTGATGCGGACGATGCGCGTGCCGATCTCGAGGCTCAGCTCCTCGGCGATGCTGCCGGCTTCGATCCCGGCGATGCGGACCACGGGACTCCAGGGGTGGGGAAACGGCTCGTGCGGAGCGTGAAAAGCTAACGGAGGGCCCGGGGGGCTTCAATTTGGGGGGTGGCGGGGTTGCCGGATCACACGGGTCGGGCCGACCTTCGGGAACCCAGGTGCCGCGGCCGTCGTACCCCTTAGGGGCCCTTTCCCCACGGACCGCCCAACAGCTATCCCCCAGCCCGCCACCATGACGTCCCACCGCCTCCCGGCCCTCGCCCTCCTGTGCGCCGCCGCCCTCGCGGCGGGGTGCGAGGAGGTGGAGCAGGTACGGGACCGGTACCGGGACCTCACTCCCCACGAGGCGTACCTGGCGTCGCTGTCGGACGCGGGGCTGGCAGAGACGGCATTGGTGGGCGACTGGATCGCGGCGGGGCACGCCGCGGTGGCGGGGGCCCCCCTGGTCCAGCTTCCCTTCCAGGAGGAGGGCTTCATCGCCCCGGAGGAGGCGGGCGCCATGGCCTGGCGGGTACGCATCGGGCGGGGGCAGCGTCTCACCGGCGAGGTCACCCTCACCAGCCCCGAGGGGACCCGGGTCTTCGTGGACCTCTTCCGCCTCCCCGAGGAGGAGGGGGACCCCATACGTCCCGTCCTGGCGGTGGACACGGTGCCGGGGGACTTCGCGTACGAGCCCTGGCGGGAAGGGGATTTCATCCTCCGCGTCCAGCCCGAGCTCCTCCGCGGCGGGCGCTACCGCGTCACGCTCCGCCTGGAGGCCCAGCTCGCCTTCCCCGTGGAGGGCCGCGACGAGCGGGCGGTGGGGAGCACGTGGGGCTCGCCCAGGGACGGCGGGCGGCGGAGCCACGAAGGCATCGACATCTTCGCGCCCCGGGGCACGCCGGTCCTGGCCACCGCCGACGGCACGGTGAACCGTGTCCGCGAGACCCGCCTGGGCGGCAAGGTGGTCTGGCTCCGCGACACCGTCCGCAATGCCAGCATCTACTTCGCCCACCTGGACAGCCAGCACGTGGTGTCGGGGCAGCGGGTGCGCCGCGGCGACACGCTGGGCTTCGTCGGGAACACGGGGAACGCCCGCACCACCTCCCCCCATCTCCACTTCGGCATGTACCGGCGGGGCGAGGGCGCGGTGGACCCCTTCCCCTTCATCCGCCGCCCCCGCGGCGGCGCCCTGGCCGACCTCACCGCCGACCTGGACCGCCTGGGGTCCTGGGTGCGCATGCGGGACGGCGGGATCCGCCTACGCGTGGCCCCCGGGCTGGCCTCCGACGTGACGGCGGAGCTGGAGCGTCACACGCCGCTCCGGGTCCTGGGAGGATCGGGGGACTGGTACCGGGTCCGCCTCCCCGACGGGACGGTGGGGTACGTGGCGGCCCGTCTCACCGAAGCGACCGACCGGCCCCTGGAGACGCGTCTGGCGCTGGCGGGCGACGCCCTCCAGGCCGCCCCGGAGCCCTCCGCTCCGGTGGTGGGGCCGCTCCCCGAGGGCGCCTCGCTCCCGGTCCTGGGCCGCTTCGGGGGGTACCTCATGGTCCAGGCGCCGGGCGGCCGCACGGGGTGGATGGGGGACTCGGGCGCCCAGCCCTGAAGGGCGCCACCGGCGGGGGACCCGGGGGCCCTGGTGGGGGACGCGCCCCTCGCGGCCGGGCCGGTGGCGCCGCATAGTACCTGCGAAGGGTCCCCCGAGGAGACGCACTGCCCGTGACGCAACGCCCCCCATCGCAGGAACCCCAGGTCGTCGGTCCCTACCATCTCGTCCAGCTCATCGGCGAGGGGGGGATGGGCGTGGTGTGGGCCGCCGAGCAGCTCGAGCCCGTGCGCCGGCGCGTGGCCCTCAAGATGCTCCGTCCGGGGCAGGACTCCACGCAGGTGGCCAACCGCTTCGAGGCGGAGCGGCAGACGCTGGCGCTCATGGACCACCCGGGCATCGCCAAGGTCCTGGATGCCGGGGTCACCGACGACGGGCGCCCCTACTTCGTCATGGAGCTGGTGCGGGGGGTCCGCATCGACGAGTACTGCGACCGCTTCCGCCTCACGGTACGCGAGCGCGTGGAGCTGTTCATCCAGCTCTGCCACGCCGTCCAGCACGCCCACCAGAAGGGGATCATCCACCGCGACCTGAAGCCCTCCAACGTCCTGGTGGCCGAGCAGGACGGGAAGGCCGTGCCCAAGATCATCGACTTCGGCATCGCCAAGGCCACGGGCTTCCACCTCACCGAGCACCCGTCCATGACCACCCCCGGGTTCGCCCCGGGGACGCTGGCGTACATGAGCCCGGAGCAGGCGGAGGGCGCGGACCTGGACGTGGACACCCGGGCCGACATCTACTCCCTGGGGGTGATGCTCTACCAGGTCCTGGTAGGCCAGGTGCCCCTGGACCCCCTCGCCAAGGGCGTGCCGTGGTTCCTGGGCCAGCTCGTGGCCCGGGAGCAGCCCTTCCCCGACCCCCCCACCCGGCTGCGCGAGGCGTCGGACCCCACGCGGGTGGCCACCGCCCGGGGGACCACGCCCGACGCCCTGGGGAAGGTCCTTTCCGGGGATCTCCAGTGGGTGGTCATGAAGGCCATGGAGAAGGACCGCTCCCACCGGTACTCGACGGCCAACGGGCTCGCGCTCGAGCTGCGGCGCTTCCTCGACGACGAGCCGGTCCTGGCCCGACCCGCCTCGCCGGCGTACCGCCTGGGCAAGCTGGTGCGGCGCCACCGGGGCATCGTGGCCGCCCTGGCCGTGGCGGCCCTGGCGCTGGCCGCCGGGACGGTGGCCGCCACCCTGGGGATGCTCCGCGCCCGCACCGCGGAGGAGGCCGCCGAGGCCGCGGCGACCCGGGCGGAGCTGGAGGCCCGCACCGCCCGCCAGGTGTCCGACTTCCTCATCGACCTCTTCGAGGTGAACGCCCCTGGAGAGGCCCGGGGGAGCATGGTCACCGCCCGGGAGATCCTGGACCGGGGGGCCCGGCGCGTGGAGCAGGAGCTGGCCGATGAGCCGGTGGTGCAGGCCCGGATGCTGGCGGCCATGGGCACCGTGTACCAGGGCCTGGGGCTCTACGACGACGCCCTGGCGCTGCTGGGCCGAGCCTTGGCGCTCCGGGAGGCCAACCTCCCGCCCGACGACCCCGAGGTGGCGGAGAGCCTGTCGCGCCTGGGCGTGCTCCAGCGCCACCGGGGCGACCTGGAGGAGTCGGAGGCGAACCTCCGCCGCGCCCTGGCCCTCCAGGAGGCGGCTTCCGGACCCGATGCCGACGAGGTGGGGCACGTCCTCCGGGACCTTGGATCCACGCTGCTGGCCCGCGGGCGCCCCTCGGAGGCCCGCCCCCTGCTGGACCGCGCCCTGTCCATCGAGGAGCGTGCCCTGGGCTCGGAGCACCGGGCGGTGGCGTCCATCCTCCAAGGCCTGGGGACTGCGGCGTACTACCTGGGGGACTACGCCGAGGCCAGCCAATACTGGACCCGCGCCATCGCGCTCCGCGAGCGCCAGCTCGGCCCCGACCACCCCGACGTGGCCACGGCCCTCAACAACCTGGGGGGCGTCTTCTTCCTCGAGGAGCGCTACGACGAGGCCCTGCGGGCGTACGAGCGCGTCCGGGACATCTGGATGAAGACGCTGGGTTCCGACCACCCGCGCTTCGGCGCCATCTACTCCAACATCGGGGAGACGTACTGGGCGCTGGGGCGGTACCAGGAGGCGGAGGACCTCCTGGTGGAGGCCCTCCGCGTGAAGGAGCGGACGCTGTCGCACGGCGAGCCGAGCATCGCCACCACGCTGAGGATGCTGGCCGACGTGCAGCGCGACCAGGGGCGCTACCGGGAGGCCGAGCCCCGGTACCTTCGCGCCATCCGGATCATGGAGGACGCCTTCGGCTCCAACCATGCCCGCCTGGCGGAGCCCCTGGGCGCCTATGCCCAGATGCTGCGGGCCGCAGGCAGGAACGACGAGGCCGCCCGCGTGGAAGCACGCCGGGCGGCCCTCGACCCGGCGGGCTGAGTCGGCCCGCCGGGTCGTCTACACGAGCACGGATCGTCCCGGCGTGCCCCCTACTGGGCGTCGCCGATGATGATGTCCGGGTCGATGAGCTGGGTGGTCCCGTCCTCGCAGGTGATGGCCACGTTGTAAGCGTACGGGTGGTTGGCCGTCGCCGAAGCGAGGGGCTGGGGCGTCACCGCCGGCGCCTCCCGCGTCCCCGAGAAACTCGGCTGCTCGAAGGGCCAGTCGTTGGGGTCCTTGGGCGAGATGGTCCAGCTCGTCACCCGGGGCGAGTTGGACCGCCACTCGATGTGGTCGGCGCGGGACATCGCGATGGACGGGGGTCGCACCTGCGGGTTCCCGCTGGGATTGCACGCCGCGGTGATGGTGGCGTGCTTGGGCTCGCGGAGGATCGGCTCCGACCCGCTCGCCCACGCGGCCAGCGAGCCGGCGGCGAGGACGGGGAGGGCGAGGACGCGGAGGCGCATGGGCAGGTCTCCTGGAGAGTGGGGGCGGTCCTTCGGGTCCGACAGGGCGCAGGATACGCCCTAAGTCGTTGGCCCACAAGGGAAAAAAAAGAACCCGGGGCGGCGCCCCGCCCCGGGTCCTTCCCACTCGAGAGCGGGCGACCGGGTTCGAACCGGCGACCCTCAGCTTGGGAAGAAGGTGATTCGGTATGCGCCTCGGAAACGAGAAACCCGGGGCGAATCGGGAGAAACCGTTCTCCCGTCTAGGATCTTTACCCCTTCCCCACTTCCGCGCCACCCACCCGGATTTCCGTCAAAACGGCCTGGATTGCCGAGAATTTCCGCAACAATGGCCCCCAAAATGGCCCCCGCGGAAGGCCGGGTTCGGCGCTTCCGCGGGGGCCATCGTAGAGCGGGAGACGGGGCTCGAACCCGCGACCCCGAGCTTGGGAAGCTCGTGCTCTACCAGCTGAGCTACTCCCGCGTGCAGCGAAATTAGCAGGCCGGTCGGATTCGCTCAAGATGGATGATGATCCCAATGAACGGAGGATCTCCCGGCACTGGTACCGGGACCCCAGGTCAACCTCCGGAGAAGCCGCCCTCGACGGAGAGGAGGCTTCAGTGACCCTCACGATCCCGGATCGACCGCCCCGATACCGACGTTTTCGCCGTCGGCCTGGGCCGCTATCGCTCCAAGGCATCGAGCAGGGTCTCGGCCACGATCCCCATGCTCTCAATCGCAGTCTTCGCCTGCTTCTCGGTCACTCCCGGGAGGAAGGGCCTCCCGTGGCCGGTGCCCTCCCGGTTCCGGAGGCTGTTGACGGCGCATGCCAGCTCGAACAGCGCTGCTTCAACGCGTTCGTGTGCCGCCTGCCCCGCCTTTCGCTCGTGCGCAAGAACCACTGCGATAAAGGCCTGTCCCAGGAGTGTTGGGAAGTTCGTCACACCGCCGTCCTGGCCGAAGCGCTCGATCAGCACATGCTTCGCGGTGGCCTCGACGAGGTCCTTCCCGGTTCCGGTAACAAGTGCCGCATCGTCGGCGCCCCGCTTGGCCCGACGAACGTAGTTTCGTAGCGCTTTGGTGAGGTCGCGGCCCGACAGCTTGTCCAGGAGGAGCCGGCTGAGGCTGCCGTCCATGCCCAGATCGAAGCCCTCTTCACGGAATGTCCCCTGCGCGTCGGTGATCGCCTCGGCGCCAACGTAGTTGGCTGAGTCGGGCCGGAATCCCCCCTTCGCACGAATCATCGAGACCAAGAGGTACACTAGGCGCTCTCCGGCCTCCGGCTGGTGCTCGATGGCCCAACTGAGCACGCCTCTCACCCGCTTGGCCTTCCCAACCGGTTTGCCTTCGCGGTTGGGGTCCCCGGCCATGACGCCTGCCCGTTGGAACTCATGCTCCAGCTCCGAGTGCGTGGGCTGGCGCGACATCTCTTCCTGCGAGTCGTCGACGAGTCGAGCCATCGTCGTGATCACCGCGTCCGACAACGGGCCGGCACGCTCGTTTCTTCCCATACTCATCACCTCCTTCCGGCCAGCAATCTAGCGACTGTCTCCTCCTCGACGCTCCTCGCCCAATCGCCCGCGCCCTGAAACCGGGTGCTTCGGGAGAGCACGTTGCGCGCTCAGTGGAACGCCGAGGTCGTTGTCGGCATTCCACGTGGGAATGACAGACGGGGATCTTCTGTGGGTTTGGCGTGAATGGGTGTCGGAAGGCAGGCTACCCCTTCAAAAAACCCACCGCCTCTCGCTCTCGGTGGATCGTCGTTGTTCCGAAGAGCTCGGCGAACGCCAACGGCGGGCGCTCAAGCACCGTGCACAGGAACCGTTCGGTCAGGAACACGTCGCAGTAAGGGAGCGCCGCCGCGGCATGGTGGAAGTCGTACGTATCCGTCGCCTTGAAGCCCCGATTGCGGTTCCACCGAACCGTGGCATGAAGCCCACTTATGACCTGCGCTGTTGGCAGCGACGTGCCGGCCTTTCCGAGTCGGATGACGTTTCGGAGCACGTTCTTCCAGAGCGGGACCTGCTCTGCTAACTGGGCGTCGGTGGGCGGTGGGGCCTCCGGAAAGGTGCTCCCGAACAGCGTGGTCCACGCGTCGCGGATAGCCGCTTCGTGCACGTCCCAGAATCCTCCCAGTTCAGCTGAATGGAGCTTCTTGAAGCTCCGCAACTGGACATCGTGGGTCTCCGAGTCCCTTGTCATCGCCCTCGCCGTCCGGATCTCCCGCGCGCGAAAGTCCGGGGGAGGCTGCGCGTCGGTCAGCATTTCCACGAGGGTCACGTTCCACAGAACGTCGAGGAACGCCTTCTGGGCAACGAGCTGTTCTTCGGGCTCCCACCCGTCGGCCGTGATCACAGGGGTCCCGACCACGTGGCCGACCTTCAGCCATACGTGCTGAATGGGGGCAGGCGGCACGGCCCCATCGACCACGGTTCGAAACAGGAAGTCGCGCACCTCCGTCCGGACCCGATCAATGGTGTGCTGAATCACAACCCCGTGGCTGAGTTGATCCATCAACCGAGCGGAGGCCAGCAGCAGCAATGGATCGCGCTGTCGTGTGAGTTCGAAGTAGGCGGATTCGGAGAGTGGGCATAGCAGGTCACCTGCCTCGACGCCGGCCGTCAGCACGTCCAGGAGCTCACGGTGCGACTGCTCGGCCGGCCGACCGAGAAGAGCGTCACGGAGGAAGACCCAGTAGCGGGTATCAAGGTAGATCCGGCGGCGAAGAAGAACTTCGGCCGCCAGCTCGCTCATCCGGCGCCGCAGGAGCGCCGCCACCGAGACTTCGGGCTCGCTGCGATGCAAGGCGAAGAAGGGCATCATTGCCCTGAGTCGCTCGTCGGATAGGTAGGGCATTTCCTCAGCCTTGATTCCCGCGCTCGTTGAGGGACCCCACCGGAGCCCCCGGCGCTGGCCCAGCAGCCAGTCCCGTCAATACACAATGTCCCCCCAACGGGTCTTCCTTCGGGACACGGCCGCGGCGCGGGCAACTGCGGCCTTCTCGACCTCCGTGAGGTCGTCTGATACGATGTTCGCCGCAGACAATGCGAGTCCAAGGGCCACGGGTGCGGTCACTTGTCCTTTCCCCGAAGTGGCGCGCCCCAGATGTCGAGGTCCATTGCGAGGGCGGTAGCCAGCGGCTGGAGCTTGCGAATCAGGGCGATGAAGAACCCGACGAGCGCGGTGTCTTTCTCGTAAGTGACGAGCGCGTGCTGTGCTGCGTCACCCACCTCGAAGGCGCCGTGGCTGATGGCCACGCCCACGTCCAGCGCGTTGCTCTGGGGGAGCCCCCACAACGCCTCCCGGAAGGACTCACCAAGGCCATCCGCCCAGGAGGCAGTAACGGCTACAATCCCTCCCAGAATCGCCTGCTTCTCCGGTTCCTTCCCCGGGAAGTCGCCAGTGTTCGTCCAGACTCGGCCGGAAGTACGCTTGAGTGCTCGTACGGAGGCTACCTTCTGGCCCGTGGCCTCGATCATGGCCTTCGAGATTTCCTGCTTTGCGTCGAAGATCGCGTACACGCTCTCAGCCGGGACGAACGAAGATGTTCCCGCCTGAAACAGGAACGGGTTGTACTGCGCGTCATGGATGATGATGTCGATCTGCTCCGAGACGCCGTCCTCGTGATCGACTACGAAGCCGTTGGTCACGGAGTACCGGCGCGGCAGGTACGAGGACAGCATTTCTCGCCAACGGAGTTCTGCCGCCGCCCCTTTCTCACCCTCGTGGGGCATTATTTTCCTATTTGCGGAAAGGGCGGCCTCCATCTCCTCCTGCTTGGCCAGCATGAGCTCGGCGACGGACGGCCTCTGGTCCAGACGATCATGCGGCATCTTCTTCCTCCGGGAACTCGTTGTGGGAGCTTGGGCCGTGCCACTCCCCCAGCACCTTCCAGATCTCGTAATACTCGAGCCAGATGGCGGCCCACCCCATGATCGTTTGGGCGATCGACTCACGATCCGACCACGTCCACTCACGCGGCCAGTAGAGGCACAAGTCCCCTTCAGGCCACCGATGGGGGGCGTCTGCATCCAACTCTGGGGAGAGCACCCAGACTCGTGGAGAGCCGTACAGGCCGTAGTTTACCTTCAGTCGATACGTGGCTGACGAAGGGTTGGGCTGGAAGGACCCGAACCAGGTAACCGACCCATCCCGGGCGATCCGTGAGACGAAGTCCGGAAACACTACCTTCATTTCCGGGATATGCCGGACGGGTGCGTTCCCCCGTGTTCGGAACCCGGCGGGCCTACCCCGCCGAGACCTACCTCTCGGTCGGCCCATGGTACGTGGTCGACCTGCTCAGGAAGGAGGCAGCACCAGCGGCCGCTCCGACTCTTCCAGAACTCGAGATATGTGCTGTGCCCGGCCTTGCCGCAGGAACAGCGGCTCGGGCCTCTTCCTTCACCTCCTCCTCCGTCGGCCACAGGTCCCCGAACACCTTGGCCCAGTGGCCAGAGGCGTCTTCGTCTGTCTCGGCGTCCACAGCCTTGCGAGCTGCAGCAGCAGCCTCCCGCACCCGTCGCATGAAGGTCTCGAAGTGGGAACGCTGCCAGCCGGTTGAAAGGACGAAGCCAAGCTGGGGGTCCTTGACCCTCGGAACCCCGTCGCCCTCGTCCATGAGCTCCTCCCACTTCGCCGCCAGGTGCTCGAAGAGGTCGCACACGTTCTCAGCGGTCGACTTTCCCGGAAGCACCACGTGGCCATCCACTACCGACCAATACACGATGACCTCCAGGAGGTAGCTCTTGGGGCGCCGCGTCACCATGTGCACGTCCCGCCAACCCTTCATCAGCTTGATGAGAGGAACGAGCTTCTTGCCATGGTCGTTGTTGGCGACGGACAGGCTCTTGCCGTAGCCGAGTGGATCCGACTGGATCCAGTCCTTCTTCTGCCGGTCGGGTACCCACAGAGGCTGGTCGATCCCCTCCTTCGCGACGGCACCAACGATGTCCATGCAGAGGTCGTGATCCGCGAAGTCCAGCCGGATGGACCGCCTTTGTGGTGCTGCCTCGGCAGATGCGTCGGGGTAGTCGTCGAGAAGGCTCTTCAACTCCCGGAGAACTGCCTCCGGCGTCCGCTCCTGCGCGGAGTCGGGGAGGAAGAGAAGCGTGTCGACATCCTTGATGTCCAGGATGGCAGTCTGACGACCGTAGGAGCCGATGAGCCGCGAGTGGGGAGCAACTGTCTCGTAGTCGTGCTCCTTCAGCCAGTCGCGCACCTCACCGGGGAGGCGCTGCGCAACCTCTGCGTGCGACGAGTCAGGGTTGATCTTCTTGAGCAGAGCCCTGAACGCGAAACTGGACGAAGCCATATGCACCTCGGCGGCTGAGTGAGGGACGCCGGGGGGATGCACCTGCACGCTCTCAGAGTCGGGAACTGTGTGGCCTGTCTGCCCGGGTCGAAACAGGGAGGGCTGCCCATAGAGGCTCCTGCCCCAATAGGAGAATAATGCGTGGAATCGGGAAGGTCAACGAGATGTTGGTGGTGTGCGGCGGTTCGACCACAAGATCTTGTGGTCGACCGCAAGTCCATGGATTCTCATGTCGTTACGGTTCCGGCGACTCGGATACCGAATGTATGCCGAAGGGCGGGCCTTGTTGGCGATGGTGGTGGCCCCCTGGTGCACCACGCTCCGCACGGCCTTGGCGCTCGCTCCGAGGATCTGGCCGATTCCGCAATGGGCCCGCGCCGTGTGGACCCTGAGAGACGTCGGTGTAGGTCGGGTGGTGCGGTGAGGGCATCCCCTGCCTCAGAGTGTATCCGGGCCAGTCGCCGGCGCTGGTGATCGGGCGGAGACCGACCTAGATCTTCCGTTGCCCTGCTACCGCCGGCACCCCACACTACGCGTCGTTCGTTGCCGCAAGACCAGCGGTATCCCTACCTGCTCGGCCAACTCTGGATTGCCCCGTTATGCTCCTCAAGGAAGCCGTCGCCAAGTACGGTGCCGCCGCCTCCCAGAAGCTCTCCAACCCCGCCGCGTCCGGGGAGCCCGAAGACCAGCTCCGCGCCCCGCTGGAGGCGCTGGTCACCGACCTTGCCGCTCTCTGCGGCTTCCCGGCCGGGAAGGTGGTGTGTGTCGGCGAGTCGACCCTGAGTGAACTGAAGACGCGCCCGGACTACGCGGTGACGGTCCACGGCGCGCTCAACGGCTTCATCGAGGTCAAGGCGCCGGGCAAGGGGGCCAACCCTGGCCGGTTTCGAGACAAGCACGACCGCGAGCAGTGGGGCAAGCTCCAATCCCTGCCGAACCTGATCTATACGGATGGCCAGGAGTTCGCGCTGTGGCGCAACGGAGAACTGGTCGGACAGATCGTGCGGCTGGAGGGAGACGTGGAGTCGGCCGGCGGTGCGTTGACCGCCCAGCCGAACCTTCTGGCGCTCTTCGAGGACTTCCTTCGATGGGAGCCCATCGCGCCACGGACGGCGCGGCAACTGGCTGAGCTCACGGCCCGCCTCTGCCGACTGCTCCGGGACGAGGTCATTGAGGAGATGGCTCAGGGCTCGGAGGCGCTGACAGAACTGGCGACCGACTGGCGTCGATTGCTCTTCCCTGAAGCCTCTGACGATCAATTCGCCGACGGGTACGCCCAGGCCGTGACGTTCGGCCTCCTGGTGGCGCGCGCGCGTGGCCTCTCCCTCACCGATGGAGTGGATACCGCCGCGAAGAAGCTCGGGAAGACCGACTCCCTCATCGGCACGGCGCTTCGCCTGCTTACGGAGAGCACCGCGAACCAGCAGTCGCTTCAGACATCCATTGGGACGCTCGTGCGGGTCCTGGACGTGGTGGAGTGGTCCGTCATCTCCCGCGGCGATACCGATGCCTGGTTGTACTTCTACGAAGCGTTCCTGGAGGTGTACGACAACACCCTGCGAAAGCAGACCGGGTCGTACTACACGCCACCCGAGGTCGTGGAGGCGATGGTCCGCCTCGTGGATGAGACGATCCGCAGCCGGTTCGGGCTCCCCCGCGGGCTGGCGTCGGACAAGGTCATGATCGCCGATCCGGCGGTTGGAACGGGCACCTACGTCCTTGGCTTGCTTCGGAGGATCGCCGCGCGCGTGGAGGAGCTGGAGGGAGGCGGCGCCGTCCCTGGAGCGGTACAGGCCGCGCTCTCCCGAATCGTCGCCTTCGAGCTCCAGCTCGGGCCGTTCGCGGTGGCCCAGCTTCGCATCGTCGCGGAGGTCGTCGAACTGGCCGGCGAGGCTCCACGGGAACCGCTCCGGATGTTCGTGACGAACTCGCTGGCCAACCCCTGGGTGGAACAGGAGAGCCTCGGGGCCATCTACGAACCCATCGCCGAGTCCCGCCGACAGGCCAACGAGGTCAAGCGGGAGGAGCCCATCACGGTGGTGATTGGCAACCCACCCTATAAGGAGAAGGCGAAGGGTCGGGGTGGGTGGGTCGAGTCCGGGGGCGAGAACCACCCTGCCCCGCTGCTCGACTGGATGCCGCCCAGGGACTGGGGCGTCGGTGCCCACGCTAAGCATCTCCGGAACCTCTACATCTACTTCTGGCGGTGGGCTACGTGGAAGGTGTTCGACTCCGACATGTTCGACTCCGACGCCTCCAAGAGCCACGGCATCGTGAGCTTCATCAGCGTGGCCGGGTTCCTGTCCGGCCCCGGGTTCCAGAAGATGAGGGATTGGCTCCGCCGGACCACAGACGAGATCTGGGTCATCGACTGCTCGCCGGAGGGACACCAGCCGGAAGTGGCTACACGAATCTTCCAGGGCGTCCAACAGCCCGTGTGCATCGTGATGGCCTCCAGGTCCCCGGCCACGGACCGTGACGTTCCCGCGACGGTGCGATACCTCTCACTCCCGGAGGGGAGGCGGGAGGTGAAGTTCGAAGCGCTGAAGACAGTCGCCCCCGACGGCCCAGATTGGCTCGATTGCTCGAGCGACTGGAGGGCGCCGTTCTTACCCGAGCTCGCGGGTGCGTGGGCGACCTATGTGCCCCTCGATGCCTTCTTCGACTACAACGGGTCGGGAGTCATGCCCGGGCGCGTCTGGGTCATCGCGCCCGATGCTGAGTCACTGGAGCGACGTTGGGAGGCTCTGCAGGAGGCGCCAGAGGAGCGCAAGGAGAACCTCTTCCACCCGCACCTTCCCAGAGGGCAACTCGGCGACCGGCATGTTCGCAGGTCGTTCACGGGAGGAATGCCTGGTTGGCCCCATCGGACTATCTCCGTGGCGGAGGATCCGGATGGGGTGCTATCGCCCATTCGGTACGCGTACCGGTCGTTCGATCGACAGTGGATCATCCCCGACTACCGCCTCATTAACCGGCCCAACCCCACGCTGTGGGGCGCCTGGTCGAAGCGGCAGATGTACGTGACGTCGGTGGACCGAGAGTCGCCCAGGACTGGACCCGCCGTGACATTTGCCGCCGAGATTCCGGACCTGCACCACTACCACGGTCGCGGCGGTCGCGCGTACCCGCTCTGGTCCGACGCTGAGGCCTCCGCGCCGAACGTGCTGTCGAGCGTTCTGGCCCTTCTGGCGAACATCGTCGGCTCCCATGTCGAGCCGGAAGACGTGATGGCCTACCTCGCCGCGGTCGCGGCGCACCCAGCCTACACTGCCCGCTTCCAGGAGGACCTGGCGCAGCCCGGGCTCCGTATCCCCCTCACCGCCGACCCCGCGTTGTTCGCCGAAGCGGTCGAACTCGGACGCAACGTGATCTGGCTCCATACCTATGGAGAGCGGTGTGCGGATCCCGCGGCCGGACGCCCGGCAGGGCCGCCTCGCGTGGAGGACGGGCCGCGGTATCCGCGGGAGGGGGCCATTCCGTCCGATCCCGCCCGGATGCCGGACGCCATCGAATACGATCAGACCGCTCGACGCCTACGGGTAGGTGAGGGGTACATCGACAACGTTCCGCCGGCGGTCTGGGAGTACGAGGTGTCTGGGAAGGCGGTCGTTTCCCATTGGTTCAGCTACCGGCGTCGCGATCGGTCCCGGCCCATCATCGGTGATCGTCGCCCACCGTCGCCCCTCGAAGGCATCCAGCCAGATCATTGGCTGGCGAGCTACACGTCCGACCTCATCGACCTGCTGCACGTACTCCGGGGTCTGGTAGATCTGGAACCCGAACAGGCGGCCCTCCTCGACCGCATCTGCGAGGGGCCCCTCGTCAGTGCCGAAACCGTGGCGGAAGCGACGGCCGAGGGTGGACAGTCGGGGAAGTCCGGGCGTGGCAAGGCGGCGGACCCAAACCAGATGCATCTGCTGGACGAAGAGTAGCGATCAGCGCGTGGGGGGGAGAGCGTTACCCTGCGTCCTCACCTCCACGTTGCCCCGACGGTACCTCGTGAGGGCCCCGTCTCCTGCCAGGGACCACGCACCCCGGAGGGCCTCGGCCTCGGCACGGAAGTCCGAGTGGAAGCTTTGGGCGCCGGGCCCTGGACGTCACGCCGGCCCCGAGTGCGGGGCGTCGGGGTAGCCGAGTTCCTCCAGCCAGTTCATCACGTTGGCCATGTCCTCGGCACACACACTCCACTCGGGTACGCCACCGTGCAGGTTGAGGCCAGTCTGGCTCAGAGGCGGGCTGTCTCTGTTGTACTCGCATCGGCGGGTCAGGGTTGAAGCGTAGTAGCTGGACACGAACTGACCCAGGTGGCCTGGGCGTGCATGCCTCCCGTCGAAGAACTCGACCATGGGATCATCCTCGCCATGCTCTAGCATATCCCGGAGCCCGAAGCTCTCACCCCGAAACACCATCCTCACATTCCACGGGCGGGCGCCGACTGTCAGCACCATACGGCCGTGCTCGGCGGTCTCGTGGTCGAATCCCTCGATGGGATCGTCGTAGTACTTGCTGTATTGGTAGTGCATGTTGATCGGATGCGTTGAGGTAGCACGGCTCCAAGGCCACGGCGAGAGGCTCACTCGATCCCTCCTACCCAGAGTGGTTGAGGGTCGCATGACGCGCCCAGTCCCCTTCCTGAAACGCATCGCCCGACGTTCCACGTCGAGGAGCTACGCCATCATACTCGATCCAGGTGAGTGGCCGTATCACCAGGACGGCGTCGCTTCGGACGCCAAGACGGGTGGGCTCGACGACCCCGAAGCCACGCTCCACACCCTCCAGAAGGACCTGCTGAACCAAGGGTCAGGCGGGCCAAAAGTCGCGCCGGTCGCGCCGGTCGCGGAGCGTCCGCATCCTGTTCTCTCGGTGGGACTTACGCGGACTTCGGATGGGCTGGCGCGTACCGACTCATGGTGGTTGTCCCGTGTCGGGTCGAAAACCGGGGGTGGGTTGCGGCGGTCGCGCCGGTCGCGGTCGTCCCGGCGCTTCGCTCAGAAAGTCCGCCTCAGACGGCTCAGGACGAAACGGGTGGCGGACCGGGGCTCCATGTACCGGATCCATGCGACGAGAGTCTGCCAGGCCTTCTCGTTCGACGCGACGACCTCGAGGCCGATCGGACCGATCTCGTAGAGCAGGTGGACCCGTTTCCTCGACAGGATCGACTCGACGACTGATGGTGACGTGAGGACGACTACAAGGCGGCTCTCCCAGCGTTCGGAATGCCAGAGGGCGTCGCAGCCGGGAATCACCCCGGCAAGGGCCTGTAGGTGGACCAGCGCGTTCCTCTTCTTCACGAGTTGGGGCCGCACGCTGCCCGCGTACCATTCGTCGAAGGCGGCCCGATCCGTGGGCGGGGTCCTGAGGACCCGATTGACGTCGGCGATCTCCCCAGCCGTGAAGGATGGAATCTCCCCAGCCTCCCTCCACGTCCACCCCTCCCGACGGCGAACGATGCGTGTCTGGGTGAGCTGCAGTTGGTGGCGAAGCCGTCCGTCCGATGGCAGGCGGTACGGTGCGGAGGGCACGCCTAGAGCCTCGCACCCCGCCCGAGTGACATGGAGCACGTCAGAAGTGTCCGCCCCCCCGCTGAGCGGGGTATCGTAGGCCCGGATCAGTTCGCGATCGACGAGATCGTGGATGACCTCGCGCCCGTAGCTGGTCTCTTGCCCCCAAACCCAGGTGAGGGCCTGCAGGCGCGTCGCCCACCGCACCACCAGGAGGAACCCGAGGACCTCGCGCGCGCGTTCGCTCAGCGCTTCCATCAGATGACCCTCGGCCGCGGGTGGCCCAGTTGCGCGACGCGGTCCGCGACTGCGTCGGTGGTCGCGAAATACACGGTGCCGGGCTTCAAGGCGGAGTACTTAGCGCCGATCTGCGCTGCCGTGTACGCGCCGATCACCTCCACGTCCCACGACGACACCTGCCCCGCCCGCTGAACGTGGAGCTTGACATCGGCCACGGGCTCGTAGTGCTGCCGCCGCTTGGACCGGCGCCCCCGCTGCCCCTGCGCCCGGAGGTCCACGTCCCCCTCAACGTAGAGCGGGTCGGGATGGGGGTGCTGCGCCGAAATCATCCAGACGGCCGCGCGGACGGCCTGGAGATGATGCACCATCACGTACTCGGCGGGTCGCCGGAGTAGCGGAACGCCATCCAGGGCGCCCGGCACGCGTTCGTCGAGCCACTTGCGCCCCGCGGCGGTGAGCGACGCGACCGGCACGAGTCGGTCCCGTCGAGTGCGGCGCAACGTCAGCAGGCCGTCTCGTTCGCACGCACGCAGCCAGGCCCGAACGTGCTTCGCCTTGCCCCAGTGGCTCAGCACGGTCGCGTGCACACTCTCCAGGAAGATGTACGCGACTCCGTTGGGGCTCACGAGGTCGGGGGGCAGCTGCCCGATGCGCCTCAGCAGGGTCGCGCGCTGATCCCTCGCATGGTCGGCGCGATTCCGGCCGGCGTCGGTCAGCCACAGGATCTCCCGGTCGTAGACCGCGAGGCCCGCGTCGGTGTTGGTGATCCGGCGCAGGTCTACCAGCCCCTCCTTCGCCATGCTTTGGAGCCGCCCCTCTTCGAGGAGAGCATCGTTGAGCGGTACCGCGTCCGGGTGGCAGCGCCGGAGCATTGCAACGAGGTGTTCCGGAGCGGCGGCTCCGAAACGGCCGAGCGCGTCGAGGATCTCTACGGACGAGGGGCGAACGGTCGGCCCGACGCGCGGGAGCGGGGCGGGAGAGGGCTTGGAGGAGTTTGGGGCAGAGGTCGGGCTGGCCATGGGGTCCTCGAGGGATGACAGGGGTCGGCAGTCATAGGGTGTAGGGGGGGCGGGGCCGCCGACCAGGTTTCGGCGAAACTCGCTGCCGAGCCGAGGACCGCCCTGTTCGAGAGAGCGCATTCGAGGCGAACCCGGCCCTGAGCGGGGGAGCCTCAGCGCTTGGTCGCGGCCCTGACACCCCAGTACCTGTGGGACACGCACCCGTGGTGCGATTTCCTGCAGACCCATCCCCAGGAGGGAGATCCGATGATCATCTACGAGAAGGCGGTCCTCATCGGCTGGGCTGCCGGCCAGGTCGCGATCGACATCATCCGCGAGACGCCCGGCACCCGGCGGTACACCCTGCTCATCCAGGGAACGACGGTGATCCTTCGGCGCGGCCCGACCCCTGCGCCCGAGACCATCGAAGTGGGCGGAACGATGGCGGCGCGGTTGATCGCGTGGTGGCCCCGCGATGCGACTGGGCACCGCCGCGTGATCGGAGCCCGCCGGATCGTCTCGCTCGCGTGCGGGGCGCAGGCGGAGGCGGTCCTGGTGAAACAGGCCCGCGAGATCATCGACCTCTACCTGGGCGCCTGCGGACGAGCGGCCGCACTCGAGCGTCGCGTGACTCAGACGCCCCTGGCGCCCTTGGTATCGGCCTGGCTCGATGGTGGTCGCCTGCCGTCGGCGCCCGCGCGCGGTGGACTCACCCCTCGTCCCCTTGCCTGGGACTCGCCCGAAGGACTGGCGTTGGCGCTCTCATACCTCGAGGAGGATTGTGCCCGCCTCCCCCGTGCCGCGGACCGGACTGCTCCATAGTGAGAGCGGGCCAGCACCCCCTTCGAAGAGCTCGGTCCCGCCAGGCCACGGAGTCCGATCAGGCATGCTTCCCTGTCTGCATCCGTTCGGGCTCCCACCCAGCAGCGACGCCACAAGAACGAGGGCGAAGGAGGGCGTGGGCGATGCGGTGGGCGATGCGCGGACGCGGCCCTACCGCCCCCGCAGTTCGGCACGAACGCGGGCGCGAAGCTGGTGCGTGCGGCGCACCACGGACTCGGCGTCCGCGTCGAGATAGCACCGCTCCCGTACCCCCCCGCCCTGCCATCCGCCCAGGGCGTCGAGGAGGGGCGTCTCGGCGCACTGTTCGGACGCGAGCTGAGCCGCCGTGCGGCGGAGTCCGTGCGCGCCGCGTCCGGCACGGTGGGTGACGCCAGCCGCGGCTTCCAGGACCCGGTACGCAGCGCGAAGAGTGGACGTGGACATCGCGCGTAGCGGTCGACGCCCGGCCGGATATCGGCCTGCCACCGTGCGCCCTCCGGGAAACAGCGCGTAGTCCTCGCCCGCGCCCCGGTATGCAGCCTCCAAGTCGGCCAGGTGGCCGTCGGTCAGCGCCGCGTCCACGGCCGCGCGGGCTCGCGCGTCCAGGGCCACGATTGCGCCTCCTTTCGTGCCCCGTCCCCGCAACTCAACGACGCCGAACCCCAGGCTCAGATCGAGATCGCTCCGCCGTACGTGTTGGACGAACTGGGCGAGCCTCAGCTCGGGACCGGCCAGGAGGAGGGCGAGACGCAGGCGGGGGTCCGTCGCCGGACGTTCTGCGGCGCGTAGGAGCGCGCGTGCCTCGTCCAGCGAATACCGTGGCCGGGTCGGTGCAGAGGCCGCTCGCCCCGTGAGTTGCTGCCACTCCAGTGCGAGCCGATGGCGCCAGCGAGGCACCGGCGTCGGTCCCGCCGCCGCGGGGATCAGCCCGCGGAGCCGTAACCACGCGGCGGCGGCGAGGAGGAGCCTCACCGCCTGTTCGGCGCCGCTCCGTCCCTCCCCCGCCCTGCTCTTCGCGGCCAGAGCCCGCCAGACGCGTTCGGCCGCATCCGGCCCGAGCGCGGCCCAGGGGAGCCCAGCACCGAGGAGACCCTCAATCCTCGTTGCCATGCGCACGAGCGCGCGCCTGTGCCGTGAGTCCACCGCGAACGCGCCGGATCCGACGTCCAGGTACCGCGCGAAGCCGTCGTGGAGCCCTAGCGCAGGGCCGCGTGCCAGCACCACGGATCCCGGGTCCCTCCCCTCCTGGAGCGCGGCGTGAAGCTCCGCGCCGAGGCGCAGCGCGCGCCGTTCGGCGTCGGGCAGGATGCGTCCCGTGTCCGGCTCTCGGATCGCGGCGCCGAGGACGCGCCTACTCCAGTAGCCACGCCTGCCGGGCCGCACCCGCCACCACCGCGCATAGACGCGGCCGCCGCGGTCGGGACGTTCTTCAACGACGAGTATTGGGGACGGGCGATACGTGTGGCTCCAGTGGTCGCACATGGGCGGGGCTCCAGGCGAGGGATCACGGCTAGGATCCTCCCCAGCCTACCCGTCCCCCGCGGCTCGCTCCGTACCCCCTAGCCGAATCCGGGGCGGCGCCGCTGCGACGGTACAGTGACGCAGTTGACGTCCCGTCCCCGAGCCTCCGGCCTGACCATGTGCGATCCGCCTGATCCCGTCCGACGATGGATTCCCCCGCGCCCCCGGCCAGCATGTCGATGGTGGCCCGGCCGGCGGCGGCCGCGCCTCCCCCGACGCCGCCACCTCGTGGAGCAGTTGGATCTGTGGGGCGAGTCGGAGGTGGTTGTGGAGCAGGAGGGCGAACTCTCCTGGATCGACGTGCTTCTCGGCAGGGAGGATGCGCTGTGACCCGCCCGGCGGCCTTCTCGGTCCTGGCGTCGTGCCTCCTGCTCGCTGCCTGCGACCTGTCGACCTGGGCAGAGGCGCCGCCGCCGGTCGTGACGATCTGCACGATTGACGTCTCGCTCTCGGTGAGGGAGGCGCTGCGCGCCGCGGCCCGCGACGTCTGCGTTCGCGAGGTGGAGTCCGCTCCGGCCGGCGCTGTCATCGTCCGCGTGATCGATAGCAGGTCCGCAATGAACGAAGCGGAGGTCGTCAGGGTTCTCGTCCCTGAACCGATTCGTTGCGACAATCCCTTCGCGCCGCAATGCCGCTCCGCAGCTCGGGAAAGGGACGAAGAGCTGGCCCGCGCCCGCGCGGACGCCGTGGAGAAGATCCGCGCCGTTCGCCCACGTGCCGGCGCGACGGACCTGGTCGGCGCGCTGGCCGCTGCCGCCAGTGAGCTCGCCCAAGCTGGCCCCTCCGCCACGCGCCGGCTGGTGGTGATATCCGACATCGACGACACCGCCGGACGCAGCGCCGACCTCACGGCGCTCCGCCTCGATTCCGCCGACGTGCTCGTGCATGTGCAGGAGTCGGCGGATCCCGCGCTTGGGCAGCAGCGCAGGGCAGCGTTCACTTCACTGATCATGGGCGCCGGTGCTCGCTCGATCCAGTTCGTTCCCCTCAGCCCCACCCATTGACCATGGATCTACATCTTGCGCTCCTCGCGCTCGGCGCCGCGCTGTTCATCGCGGTGTTCCAAGTCTCGATCCACCGGCTCGCCACGGCGGCCCCCGATGCGCTCATCCTCGCCCTCGAGCGCCTGCACGGGTGGCTGGCCGAGGCCGGGCGGGGGCTTCTGAAGGCCCGTACACGACTGCTCGTGGACATCTGCCTCGACGGCGGGCGGTGGCGCACAACCGCGGTGCTCGGTGGGCTGATCGGAGGCGTCGCGGTCCTCCTGGTCCTATTGCTGTCGGAGAGCGTGATGGTGGGGTTGGCGATGGAGAGCTTGGGGCTCGGCTCAGCCCGCCTACTGGCGGTTCTGGCACGCCTGGGCGGCGTCGATCTCGTGGCGACGGTGGCCACCGTCACGTGTGGCCTGCACGCGATCTGGGCTCTGAAGGCGTTCGCGCCCGACAGCCGAAGCGTGTTGGTCGTGCTCGACTGGCACCCGCCGTCCAGCCGGAGGCTCTTGCGATGGTGCGCCGGCGTCGCGGCCGCGGGGGTCCTGATCAGTGTCGTGGGGCTCGCGATCGTACGCGCCGCGGCGCTCCAGGAAGTCGAGCGCCTCGACACGACGGTGTCGAGCGCGGCGGCCGTCCCCCAGGGCGCCGACGCCCCGGTGTCTGACTACGAGGGCGTCGTGCGTTCGGCTAGGACGGTCGTGGGCGTAGCGTCCGCCGTGGCCACGCTGGCCGAGGCGGCGGTGGCGTTCGCGCTCACCATGGACTTGATCGCGCACCTACCTGTCATCGGCGTCGCAGGCCTGATGGCATGCGTGGCGATCATGCGCTGGACCGTGGCGGCGTGGCGCGGCCTGGTATGCGCCGTGCGCCATGTTCTGTCGCTGGTCGTCACCGCCATCGCCTGGATGGCGACCCCCCTCGCCCGGCCGCCGACAGAACTTCTGCGTGGACTGCATCGATGGGCGAGGGCGGAGCGTGCGGGGAGTGCCGCCGGTCGTGCCGCCAGGGGCACCGTCGCGGCCCTCACGGCCGTTGGCCACGACCTACAACTCCCCCCTTCCGACCCGGACGTGGCCGGCTGGGCCATGGACACGGCGACGAGCGTGGGCAGCGAGGCACCACCCCTGCCCGACCGAGGGTGGGTCCCCATCCGGTCGTCCGCGGGGGCGGCATGACCACCGCGGCACACCCGAGTGGACGTGCGATCGCGGAGCGCGCGGCGAGGGGGTACCCGTTGGCCTTCCAGGGCAACCATGCTGTGACCATGTGGCACGGAGAGCTCAGCCTGGTCTCTTCGGGCGTCGCGTCATGTCCATTCCACTGCCCTGCCAGCGGAGGATATGGGGCGGGGAGGGGTGGAGGCATGCCGCGAATGAAAAATCAACCTGACTGTCCCTATTCACACTGAGGCGTCCGCTGGACCAGAGGGACCAGGTACCAGCTTCTCTTCATCATCCCTATCCCCTATGTCAAATAGATCAGTTGCGCGATCGATCGAGGCGACCGTCCTCCTCGAGCATGCTCGCCCCCTGCTGCCCCTGAACCACGAGGCGTGGGCGATAAGGCACGTACGCGGGGGAACCTGGTCCTACCGGCATGTGGTCCTTACCGATGTCCACATCAACGGCATGCTCCACGGTCTGTACTGGCTGGCCTGCCGAGCGCCTGAGGACGGCATCATTGACCGTATCGTGCTGGACCTGGATGGACCGGGACACGGGCACTCGCTCGAAGATCGTGACCGCAGGTATCGGGCAGTGCGCGAGGCCCTGGGCTGGGATCGGGTGCCGTTGGTGTACGAAACGCCGGGCGGGGGTCTCCACGTAGCCTATCGCCTGCCCCTCACCCCCATACGCCGCGTGATCACGGGCGAATCCTCCGGGACGCTCGCGGACGCGCTTTGTGGAGCCGGGCTGCCTGTAGCCAAGGGGCTGATCGAGATCTACCCGCAGGAGCGCCAGGTCCTGCGGATGCCGCTCGGACCGAACATGCCTTTGCTCGATCCCGACACCCTGCTGCCGATCCCCGGCGCAACGATTGGGGACACGTACGACGAGGCCCAGTTGCGCGGTGCGATCGAGTACATGCAGGAGTGGTACGCACGCCCGCTTCTCGACCTCATCCCGCATCTGGAGCAGCTCGCCGAACTCGGTCGCGGGGATTGCGCAGCCTCCCACGTTACGGCCGATGTGGGGCCGAGTGCGGCGCAGGCGAAGACCGGCGATGTCGGGGCGGAAGTCGTCGAGCTGATTCGGTCCGGGCTGACCCGTCCCGCGTCGCGACACGTGGTCGAATTCTCGGTTGGCGTGGCCGCGTTCCAGCGCCCGGCCCTGCTTTCGCGTTGGGGGTTGCCCGCTCAGCCCAGCGGGACCGACGTGGCCAGGGCCCTCTCACGTTGGCTGGCCGCTCAGCACCATGGGTTCAGCCGGGAGTGGGCCGCGCATCGGCGCCGCCACGCGTCCGACGAGGCGGCGGTCCTGGCGTGGGCGGCCCGGTACCTTCAGGTCGATGAGAACGGCGAACGCCCGGTTGACCGGATGCGGAGGGCCGCCGACGCGCTGGGACCTCCACGCATACCGTCTGAAGCCGAGTTGGACTGGCTGTTCGCTCACTCGCCCCCTGCCTGGGGAGGCCGGACCCTGTACCACTTCGAGGTATGGGCCGTCGCGTGCCTTCGGGCGGTCCGCCAGATCCTACACTGGGGAGGAGAGCACCGGCGATCAGGCGAGTGGGTTCAGGTCCAGATCAAAGCCGAGTGGATGGAGGAGTGGCCGTGGGGTGGAGCACGGGTCGACGGCCGTACCGGCTATGTCGCGTTTCGGGAGGCCATGGCACCGGCCGGGATGCTCGTTCGCATCCGAGGCCACTGGAACAACCCGGTCGAGGGGCTCGCCGGCTCGGCGACCACCTACGCCACGCCGGTACCCGAGACCCACGATGGCGTCTACCTCGGGCGGTCGGTGGGAGCGACACAGAAGCTCCTTGTCGGCCTCCGCGTCGATGGCCAGCCGGTCTCTTTCGATGCCGCCGTTCACGCCATCTTCCTTCACCGAAGCGGCTACGATATCGAGCGCCGATACGGCCCGTCCATCGCTCGCGAACTGCGCACCGTGATTCGCCAGCTGGTTCCTTCTCAGGCGTTTCGTTCGTAGCCGAGACTGGACCGACGTTCAGGTCCACAAGAACCGCCTATCCGGGATGCCACCGGTAGGTTGAGGATGACACGTTCTCCCCCTCCACGACCACGCCCCCAGATGACCGAGCGAGATCGAACTGACCGGCCGAGTACTCCAGAAGGCCGGTCGGCCCTCTACAGGTACGTCCGATCAGAACTCGCCGCCCGACTGGGCAAGGACCCCCACGCCCACCAGGTGCTCAGCCTTGCCGCGGTGCGACACGCTGAAGGACAGGGTAGCCAGATCTTCCTTCGGGGACCGGCCGGATCCGGGAAGACACACCTGATCCGGGAGTTCGCCAGCGTCGCCGCCAGCGGCCCGTACAGTGAGGTGCCCGCAGCGGTCCTATCGGAGCAGGGATGGAGAGGCGGCGACCTCAGCTTCTACCTTTACCACGTCTATCGGGATCTGATGGCCAAACATGACCCGATGCGCACCCAGGAGATCGCCGAGCGCGCCATCATCCTCGTGGATGACCTGGACCACGCAAGGTTGGCTGGGGCGTACTCCAGCGCGTCCGCCCAGGACCACCGGAAGGGTCGGCAGGCGACGATCCTCTCGCTCCTGACCGGAGCCCCTGTTCCCGTGGGAACCGAGCGCGGGGATGGAGGATGGATTTGGCGAGGATCGAGGGCCCTGATCATCGTGGCCGGCCGCTTCCCGGAACTGGGCCCGGGCGTCGCCTCGGGGGAGGACCTGGTAGCGTGGGGGATGATCCCGCCGTTGGCGGAGAGGATTGCGACCATGTCCAGCGTAACCCTGGAACGGAGGTCGCGCGACCTCGTGGACACGCAGACTTTGACCGCGTGCGTCCGCGCGATCCGCCAGTTCCGTAGCTACGGATATAATCTCGACGTGAGTCCGTCCCTCGTGCGGTACGCTGAGACCCGCATGGAAGCCATGGGCTATACGCCGGGGGCAACGGAGTTGGGTGCGTGGATAGGCGCGGCTGCCGAGCGGCTCCTCGCGAAGATGGTGGACGAGGTGGTTCCGGTGGGAACGGACTGCGTACTCGCGCCGGACGACCTTCTTCTGCCGAAACAGACCCGCGGAATCTGGCGCGAGTAGGGCTGAAAGCGCGACACAGAAGAGCCGTAGTGACGCGATACCTGACCTCGCCCAAGCGGGACGATTGGAAGCGGCTGGGCCTTCTCGAATCGCGACAGGGGGTCTGGCCGGGCCAGGTGCCTAAGGGGGATCCTCTCGGACCATCAGGTCGAACAGCGCCAGCCCGTCGTCCGTGGCACGCAAGACCAGGCTGAGACCAGCCAGCTCGAGGACCGCGATGTGGTCTGTGTCGGCATCCGAGACCGTGGAGGCCACGACGGTCACGGCCCGTTGGGTAGCCAGTTCTCGAAGCCAGGCCAGCGTCCCGGCAGCGCCCTCACGGAGTGCCAGGACTCGCGGTCCTTCTTCGAACGCCACTCGGAAACTCGTGCCGGATTCTGGATCGGACTCGAGCCGGTAGGGCCAACTGCCGTAGTAGCCGACCCACCACTGGGCGCTGTAGAGTACGAGCGCCTCCCGCTCGATACTGGCGAGTGCTCCCTCGCGCATCTCCTTCGAGGCGTGGGGTGGGTACCGGGGTCGAGGCGTGGCCAGGAAGGCCAGGGTGATCGTGACGAGCGCCGGGGCCACACGGAGGTAGAAGTTCGCCCGAGCCCCACGAAGCCAGGCCGCAAGCGCATGCAGCCCCGTCGCGGCCAGCAGCACGGAGAGCGGATGCAGAAACGTATCCGTGCGATACCCCCCCATCGGGTAGAGCCTCAGCGCGGAGGCCACGGGGAGCCCGAGAAGGAAGAGCGTCACGACAGCGGCGAAGCGGGAACGCGTTACCCAAAGCCACGCAAGGCCCGGAAGGACCAACAACGCGAGGGGGGCGACGCCGAAGGGGAGCGGCGCGGCCAGCGCCGTCGGACCTTGGACCGCCAGCAAGAACCGTAGCGTCTGGGAGGGCGAGGTCACCGGAAGGAAATGGTGGGACCAGTAGTCCTGGAGCGCCGGAGCCGAACGGCCCGCCACGATCACCTTCCCTACCAGCCACAGCCCCACCACGTAGACGGCCCCAACCCCGGCGGCGTGGATCCGAGAGATCGGCTCTCGGAGCCAGATCAGCACGACCATGGCACCTACGAACGCGGTGCCCAAGAAGACCGCGGACAAGGAGAAGAAGACGGCGGCAAGGCCCACCATAGCCGACACGGCCAGCGTCCGACTAGATGGATGCTGGACGGCCCGATCGGCGAGAGCGCAGAGCAAGAGGGTGACCAACGCGTCCGTTGCGTACTGTTTGGCGGCCACCGCCGCCCCGCCGAGCCAAGGGTTCACGGTCCATGCGGCCGAACTCGCGAGCGCGACCCATCGGCTGGCGGTCAGCCGGTAGGAGAGCGTTGCCACGAGTGGAATGGACGAAAGAGCGGCCACGAACGGCACAACCTGCAGTGACCATTCCGGGTCCCTGAAAGCCCGAAGAGCCACCCATTCGAGTGCGACAAACCCCGGCGGCACCGGGGCCGTGACGCGAACCGCGTCGAGCAACTTGGGCAGGCGGGCGATGGCTGCCACCCAGACGTCGTCAAACCAGAGCGAGTTCGGATCCAGCGTGCCGGACCAGGAGAGCGCCGCTCGAAGCACCAAGAGGAGAACGATGGCGTGCGGCCACCCGGGGAACTGCCGATCGAGTCGATTCAGTGCGTGGGTGTTGAGGCGGGCCAGGCTGTCCGACATCGAGCGCCCCTGTCAGCGGGTAGCGGACCCCAGGGGGTCTCGCTGCACACCCTACCCGACGCGAGGCGAAGCTCCGGGTATCGCTGCGAGGAAGGCGACGAGAGGCGCGAATGGGCGAGTCTGGCCCCGCTCCGGCGTCGGGAGGACCCACCAGCGACGGCGGGAGAGGCGGAGCGCGGCGCGACTACGGTGGGCGAGTGTTAGTCTCACCTGCCGGTGAGTACGTACCGCCCAAGGCGTCTTGCGACCTATTCCCTTTCCTGTCGCAAGGGAGGTCGCCAGTCGCCAGTGCTTCCAATGAGTCCGGCGCCCAGCCCCGGGTCGTCGAGAGGGGTCACAAGAAGAGGGGCGATCGTGGCCCTTGCCCGAGGAGCATCCTCCGGGCTCGAAACGCTCCCTCAGCCCGACTCTCGAACGTGGGCCAGGCCCGTTCTGAGAAGAACCTCGATGTGGGCATCGTCCAGGCAGTAGAACACCATGCGCCCTTCCTTGCGGTGACGGACCAGCCTTAGATCCCTCATTGGGCGGAGCTGATGGCTCACCGCCGACTGACTCACTCCGGTCAACGCGGCCAGGTCGCTCACGCAGAGTTCCCGGAGGGAGAGGGCCTCCGCGATCCGCAGACGTGTACCACTCCCCATGAGATGAAACGTCTCTGCCAGCTTGAGGAGATCCTCGTCCGAAGCACGGGGCCGGAGGACGGCGTCCAGCGCTTCCTGGTGGATGGCGGTGGCATCACAATGGGGAAGGTCTGTCACGTTCCGGGGCCTCTCGCTACGGATGACAGCCAGCCTCGGGCTCGCGCTGAGCGCGGTCCTGAGGGGTGGACATCTGAATGATGGTTCATATCTTCGGGGCACAAGTGCGTCGGAGCTACCCGCCCTGGCGGGCCGGTTCCTCGAAACACCCCCTCGGAGCGGAGTCCGACTTCGTGCTACGCATGATGAGAAGAGTGACGGCGGCGCTGCTCCTCGGCGTCGTTCTCTTCTCATCGCTCCCGTGGGAAGTCGCCGCCGCCGGTCTCGGCGATGGCGGCTTGGTCGGCACCGCGGTGTTGTCTCCTTCGGACCGCGACGCCACGCCCGGTGACCTCCCCCTCGGCGACGCGTGCCTCTGCCTCTGCACGCTCTGCCCGTCGTCCACCGTCGGCCGGCCGGCTCCCGTGACGGAGCGCGTCGCCTGGCCCGTGGAGCCCTCCGCCGCCGTCACGGACGCGGGTGCTGATCCGCACGCCGCTCCCGATCCGGGACGTCTCCTGCGCCCACCCCGCGCTGCCTGATTCGCTGACTTGAGTGTTTTCCCCGGCTCACCCGGGGACGAATCAGACCAACGCGGAGACGGGTCTACAGCCCCCTCCGCCGGCGCGGAGAACCCCATCCCATGCGATACATTTTCGGCCCGTGGTCGACGGGCCTAGCGCTCTGTGCGCGGCTGTGGGCCGTCGCACCCGCCGTGGCGGCACAAGAACCACCACCCGACACCCTGACCCTCGCGGCGGCGCTCGTCAGCGCGGCGAACAACAACCCCCTGATCCGTGCCGCGGAGCTGAGGGTCCGCGAGGCATCGGGGAATCTGACTCAGGCGGCCGTGCTCCTGGCCGAGAACCCCGAGATCGCGGCCACCCGCGGCCGCCGCACCCCTCTGACCGGGTCCACCGCCTACGACATCGAATTCGAGGTCGGGCTCGAGCAGCGGCTGGAGATCGCGGGACAGCGCGGCAAACGGATGGATGCCGCCAGGTCCGGGGTCGAGGCGGCTCGCTCCGACGCGGAGGACGTCCGGCGGGTGGTATCCCTGACCGTCGCGGCCACCTACTTCGAAGCCCTGGCCGCCAATCAACGCGTCGCCCTGGCTGAGCGCAATGAGCGGCTGACGGCCGACCTCCTCGGGCTCGCCACGCGCCGTCTGGACTCGGGGATCGGGACGCCCCTGGAGGTCAACGCCGCCGTGGTGAGGCACGCGGAGGCGCGCCGGAGCACCCTGGAGGCGTTGAGCCGACGCGACGCCGCGCTCGTGCGGCTCCAGGCCCTCCTCGGTCTGGACGGGGCGCCTCCTCGGCTGGCAGGCGCGCTCCCCGAGCTCGCCCTCCCCCTCGACGTGGACGCGGTGGTGTCTCTCGCCCAGGCGGTCCGTCCCGACTTGGCCGGCGCGGCGCGCCGCGCCGAGGCCGCCGCGGCCCGATCGCGCTTGGCGTCGGCCGAGGCCTGGCCCGACGTGGCGCTGGCGGCGTCGCTGGCAAGGGAGGAAGGCGACGACGTGTTCCGCGCTGGCGTGCGCATCCCTCTGGCGCTCTTCGATCGACGGCAAGGGGCACGCGCCTCGGCACGGGCCGAAGCGGACCGGGCCGCCGCCGAACGCGAAGCGGTTCGCCTGGAGGTCGTGGCGGACGCGAGAGCCGCCGGACTGGCCTACGAACGGGCGGCCGCCGCCCTCCGGCTCTACGACGATGAGGTCCTCCAGGCACAGCGGGAGAGCGCTGACCTCGTCCAACTCGCGGCGGAGTCCGGCGAGGTGAGCATCCTCGATGTCCTCGTCGTGCAGAGGGAGCTGCTCGACGGACTGCTGGGCCACCTGGAGGCGCGCCTCGAGGTCGCGCGCGCGCAAGCCCGAGTCCTGGCCGCCGTGGACCGCCCCCAGACGACACCCCTTACGGAGATCGGACGATGAAGAAGCGTGCATATCCCTGGTCCGCGCTCGGCGGCGTCGTGGCGGTTCTGCTCGTGCAGGCCTGCGGACCCTCCCAGGAGAGCGACATGCCGGAGGTCGCGGCGGACGTGGCGGCCGCGACGGCCGACCGCGTCTCCCTGGACCCGAGCGCCCTGGCGTCTCTGGAACTCACGTACGCCCGGGCCGAAGTCCGGGAACTGGTGCCCACCCTGGAAGTGCCCGCCGAGTTGGTGCCGGTACCCGACCGGAGGGCCGTGGTCGGCGCCCGGGTATCGGGGCGCGTCGTGGACGTGAGCGTCAACACCGGTGACCGCGTGTCCCGCGGCGAGTCTCTCCTCGTCCTGGAGAGCGCCGAGGTCGGCCGCGCCTGGGCCGACCTCGTGTCCACCCGCGCCGTGGAGCGCGTAGCGGCCCGGGCGCGGGACCGTCAGCGCGCACTCCTAGACGGCCGAGTGACGTCGGTCCGGGCGGTCGAAGAGGCGCAGGGAGCCTGGGAGATGGCCGACGCCGAAGTCCGGGCGGCGCTGACCCGACTCGCCTCGCTGGGTGTGTATGACCCAGGGCCGCTCCCCCCCGATCCGGCCCGGGTCACGTTGACGAGTCCCGTGGGCGGCGTCGTCACGGCACGGGCCGCCAACCACGGCGCCTGGGTGGAGCCGTCCGATGTCCTCATCGAGGTCGTCGATCTCGACGAGCTGTGGCTGGAGGCGTCCGTCTACGAGCAGCAGATGCGGTACGTGGACGAAGGCCAGGCCGTGCAGGTGGAGGTGCGTGCCTTTCCCGGCGAGGTATTCCAAGGGTCGGTGAACCGGATCCCCGGTGTGCTCGACGAGCGGACCCGATCCATCGGAGTCCGAATCGTCCTTGCGAACCCGGACCACCGTCTCCGCCCAGGGATGTTCGCGACGGCCCGGATCCAGGCCACGCACACCCACGAGGCCAGGAGATTGCTGGCCATCCCCTGGTCCGCCGTCCAGGAGGTGGACGGCCACCAGGCCGTCTTCGTCCGCGTCGGCGATGGGGTGTTTGAGCTGCGCACGGTCCACACCGCAGAGCGGGCTGGCGACTTCGTTGAGATCCTCACCGGCCTCGATCCCGGAGACGAGGTCGTGGCCAATGGGAGCTTCCTCCTCAAGGGGCAGCTCCTCCGTTCCACCCTGGCGGAGGAGGAGGGGTGATGCCCACGCGCATCGTGGAATGGTCGCTGAGGAACCGCTTCCTGGTCCTCGCGCTCACGCTGGTTCTCGTCGTCTCGGGCATCCGTAACATGCTCGCGCTCCCCATCGACGCCGTGCCGGACGTGACCAACGTCCAGGTTCAGGTGCTGACCAAGGCGCCGGCTCTGGCGCCCCTGGAGGTGGAGCGCCTCATCACCTTCCCCGTGGAGGCCTCCATGGCAGGCCTTCCCGGTCTGGAGTCCGTACGCTCGGTCTCCAAGTTCGGCCTCTCCGCAGTGACCGTGGTGTTCGAGGAAGGCACGGACATCTACCGGGCTCGCCAGCTCGTCCAGGAACGAATGACCGAAGCACGGGAGGCGATCCCCGAAGGATACGGAACGCCCGAGATGGGCCCCATCGCCACGGGCCTCGGGGAGATCTACCAGTTCGAGGTCCGCGGCGACCCGATGTGCCCGCCCGGTCCGGACGGTCCGGACTGCTACACGCCCATGGAGCTGCGCACGATCCTGGACTGGTTCGTCGGCTACCAGTTGAAGAGCGTTCCCGGCGTGGTGGAGATCAACACGTTCGGGGGTGAACTCAAGACGTACCAGGTGGCCCCGGACCCCGAGGCACTCCGCGCTCACAAGCTCGCCCTCCCCGAGCTCTTCGAGGCGCTGGAGCGCAACAACAGGAACGTCGGCGGCGCCTATCTGGTGAGGAACCGGGAGCAGGTGGTCGTGCGGGGCGAGGGCATGGTGACCTCGCTCGCCGACATCGGCAACATCGTGGTCCGCACCAGCGAGGACGGTATGCCCCTGTACGTCCGGGACGTCGCCGACGTGCGCTTCGCCCCCATGGTGCGGCAGGGCGTGGTCACCCGGGACGGCCGGGGTGAGGCGGTGGTGGGCATCGTGATGATGCTCATGGGGGAGAACTCCCGCACGGTGGTCGAGCAGGTCAAAGAGAAGGTCGAGGGGTTGAGGGGGAGCCTGCCGCCCGGGGTCACCCTCGACACGTTCTACGACCGGACGGATCTGGTGGCGCGCACGATCCGGACGGTGGAGAAGAACCTGCTGGAGGGCGGCCTCCTCGTCGTCGCCGTGCTGTTCCTCATGCTGGGGAACCTCCGGGGTGGCCTCATCGTGGCGGCCGCCATCCCCCTGTCCATGCTGGTCGCCTTCATCGGGATGATGCGGGCAGGGGTCTCCGGGAACCTGATGAGCCTCGGGGCCATCGACTTCGGCCTCATCGTGGACGGCGCGGTGGTGATGATGGAGAACGTCTTCCGCCTCATGTCGGAGAAACGTGCCCAGGGGCGGGACAGCGTGGCGCTCGTTGGGGAGGCCACCGTCGAGGTCGCGCGGCCCGTGGCCTTCGCCGTCGGCATCATCATCATCGTCTACGTGCCCATCCTCACGCTCACGGGGGTGGAGGGGAAGATGTTCCGGCCTATGGCCCTCACGGTGATGTTCGCCCTGGTGGGGTCGCTCATCCTCGCTCTGACGCTCATCCCCGTCCTGGCGTCCGTCTTCATCAAGACGCCGCCGAAGCACCACGAGACCTGGCTGGTGCGACGGCTCAAGGCCGCCTACGAGCCGGTCCTGGATCACGCTCTGCGGCACCGGGCGCGGACGGTGGCCGCGGCGGCGGGTCTTTTCGCCGTCGGCGTCTTGGTCGCGGGCACGCGGGGTGCCGAGTTCATCCCCAAGCTGGACGAGGGCGCCATCGCGCTGCAGGTGTGGCGGCTCCCCTCCGTGTCGGTGGACGAGGCGGCGAGGCAGTCCTCCATGCTGGAATCGGTCCTGCTTAGGGAGTTCCCCGACGAGATCGAGACCATCATCTCCAAGACCGGGCGCCCGGAGATCGCCACGGACCCCATGGGCGTGGAGATGAGCGACGTGTTCGTCATGCTCAAGAGCAAGGCCGGGTGGAGGTACGGCGGGAAGGAGGAGCTCATCGAGGCCATGGAGAAGGTCCTGAACCGCGACGTCCCCGGGGCGGCCTTCGGATTCTCGCAGCCCATCGAACTCCGCGTAAGCGAGCTGATCTCCGGCGTGCGGTCCGACGTCGCCATCCAACTGTACGGCCCGGACCTCGACGAACTGAAGCGAGTCGGGGACGACATCGTCCGATCGGTCTCGCGCGTGGACGGAGCCGACGATGTGAAGGTGGAGCAGGTGGTGGGGCTTCCCATCCTGACGGCCCGGGTGGACCGAGCCGCCGTGGCGCGCCATGGCGTGAACGCCGACGACGTGCTGGCGGCCATCGAGGCGTTGGGGGGCCGGGACGTGGGCGTGGTGCTGGAAGGGGAGCGCCGCTTCGCCCTCCAGGTGCGCTTCGCGCCCGAGGTACGCAACGACGAGGTCGCCATCGCGCGGATTCCTATCGCCGGGGCGTCCGGCCGGATCCTGCCACTGGGCGAGTTGGTGACGACCGACGTCGAGCCGGCCGCCGCGCAGATCAGTCGCGAAAGGATCCAGAGGCGGATCAGCGTGGAGCTCAACGTACGCGGGAGGGACATCGCCTCGGTGGTCGCCGACGCACGCCAGGCGATCGCCGCCGACGTGGCCATCCCGCCAGGCTACACCATCGAATGGGGTGGCCAGTTCGAGAACCTGGAGCGTGCCTCGGCCCGGCTGGCCGTGGTCGTCCCGGTCGCGCTGCTGCTCATCTTCGTCCTGCTCTACGGCACCTTCAACGCCGCGCGCCCGGCGGCGCTGATCTTCCTGAACGTGCCGTTCGCCGCGGTCGGGGGCGTTCTGGCCCTGGCCGCCCGCGGCATGCCGTTCTCCATCTCGGCGGCCGTTGGATTCATCGCCCTCTTCGGTGTGGCGGTGATGAACGGCGTGGTACTGGTGACCTACATCCGAAAGCTCGAGGCCGAGCAAGGGCTCCCGCCGCACCAAGCGGCCAGGGAAGCCGCGTTGGTGCGAATGCGCCCGGTCATGATGACGGCCATGGTGGCCGCGTTCGGCTTCGTCCCCATGGCGCTGGCCACCGGCAGCGGAGCCGAGGTCCAGCGGCCGCTGGCCACCGTGGTGATCGGAGGTCTCGTCACCGCGACGCTGCTCACCCTGCTCGTGCTCCCCACCATCTACTCCTGGTTCGCCGGGACCCGCCTCGACGTCGAGGTGTGAGGAGGTTTGCTTCAGTGGACTCGGACTCTAATGCCGTCATCCAGCCCGGTGGGCACCCCGGCCATGGCTGAGGCGTCCTTGACGCCGGTCGGGAGCTTTCAATGCCACGTTTGCCGCGCCAATGGCGATCCCCACCGACTTGACCCCAACCAGGTGGGCTCCCGTGTGGAGGAGGAGGTGAAAGCGCAGGTGAGGACTTCATTGTGGGCGTCCCTGCTGTACATCCTGGTGTCGACCGGCGGATGCGGTATCCTCGGGCTTGACACCGAACGCTTCATCATCGAAGTGGGGGAGATCCAGGGCCCCGACAGTATCGGTCCCGAGGACACGCTCGTACTCCGGTTCATCGGAGGAGTCGGACCAGACCAGTGTTCACGCGTGGAGCGCATCGAGGTGGTTCGCTCGAGGGATCTCGCTGAGTTGACGTTCCATGGGGAGCGTTCAGGAGGAACTTGCCTCACACAGCCAAGGAGACTGGACCACTCGCAGAAGTTCCAACCTCCGTTCGGCGATGTCTTTCTGGTGCGCGTTAGGCAGCCCGGGGGAGGGATTCTGGAGAAGTCAGTAGTGACCCGCTGAGGCTGTGGTAGCCAGCCGCGTCGCACGGCACGGCTGGCTACGCTTCAGTGGCAGGCCTCTGCCATGAGCGGCGTTCGTCGGACCGTCCCCCACCCCTCGCGGCGGCGCGCTGCACCGGGCGCAGGAGATCGTGAGCCGCCTGCGCCGCCGCGTCGGCCTTGAGACGGCCCTCCCGCACGTCGTGCACCAACCCTTCCAGGGCGCCGACCTGAGCGTCATCCAGCTCCAGCGCCGCCCGTTGCTCAAGCAGGTGCCCCGGATCGAACAAAGCCACGAAGGTCGAGTCGCCCTCGGGCCCTCCCGAATGCGTCATCCCTCGCCCCATCATCGTACCGCCCATGGCCATGGCGCCCATCATGCCCACCATGGCTACCCCGCCCGCGCCGGTCCCGGAAACGCATCCCGCCGGCGTGAGGGCAAGGACGAGCAGTCCGGTCAACGCGGGGCGCGTCTTCATCGGACGCCCCACGGGGGCGCGGTCCATCCCACGGTGAGCGCCAGGTCCGGCGACGCCTCGGTCAGGCCCGACGACACCGCCATCGTCCAGTTCCCCCCACCGTCCGTCCGAAGACCGGCGCTCATGCCGAGCGACGCGGGAGCCGGGAGCGCTTCCACGATGGTGGTCGCCGCGTTGACCGAGACGAGGAGGCTCCATCGTTCGGCGAACGCCCGCCCCAGGCCGAGCGTGACGTCGGCGTACTCACGTAGGACGAGTTCAGGAAGATCCCCAGGGCTCCACACTGAGAGGGCTCCCAGAACCATGGTGCCGCCGAGGACGGCCATCCCTGACGCGCCCACGCCCACGTCCCAGGCGCCCGTCCCGATGCCGGACGAGAGCGGAGCCACTGGCGCCTTCGCCAGCGCCTCGACAGTCAACACACGTGGGGCACTCACTCCCTGGACGACGCGGTAGGAAACCCGGACTACGGGGTCGCCCGGGGTCACGTCGAACCCGTCCCCCATGGACATGCCTCCCGCGTGACCCTGGGTCACCTCTCCGTGGTCTGGCCCGCCCGTCGGCATCATCCCCCCACCGAGGAAACTCACCGACGTGCTGGTCTGGGCGATGAGGGGAAGGGTCGCCGTCAGCGATAGCCGTCCCCTGGATAGGCTGAGCCCGTTGAGCACCGCCACGGACTCGGTGCGATCACCGAAGATGTAGGAACCAGTGTAGTACCCGACCGAGCCGCTATAGCGCAACTCCTGCCCGGCCACGGGTCCAGCGCTGGCGAGCGCCAAGGCGCTCGCCAGCATCGCCGGCATCAGCGCGCCGGAAGCACGCGTCATCGCGTGCCTCCGTGACTCCCGGACATCCTGTCCTGGAGCCGCTTCATCACTTCGATTCCTGCCGCCATGCCTTCGGTCATACGCTGCATGTGCGACTGTAGCTCCTGAAGGTCCTTGTGCATGTCCGCGGTCATCGCCGGGTTCCCCGCCATCTCGGCCATGCGGCTCATGGCCATGTGCATCTGGCCGGCAGTCTCGGTCATGGCGCCCATCATGTCCCGCATCTGCTGGTGCTGCATGTCGTGTGCCGGGGCGCCCATCTGCATCATCGACCCCATCCGGTCCTGGAGACCGCGCAGTTGTTCGTGCATCGCGGCCATCTGTTGCATCATCTGTCCCATGTCCTGCATCTGCCCCATCATCTGCTGTTGCCCCTGATGACGCTGGTGGCTCATGCCGGTCTGGGCCGAACCCATGGCCGGCACGGTCATCACCAATGCCAGCGAAAGGGCCAATGCTCCAGTCGTTTTCATGTCTCGACTCCTAAAAGGTTGTAGTCGGCTCTTCGTATGCGGCGCCCGAAGGCCTTGGACCTTCCGGTTCACCGCGTCGAAGGGTCACAGGTCCGGCGTGAACCCAGGATGAACCGCCGGTGAAGACTGCTTCACCCCTGCCGAATGAAAGGGGCTTCATTCGCCGTTCATCTCCCCTTCACCCACGACGGCGTAATCTGAATGGTTGGTGCAGCCCCTGGATACCTCCTCCACCCTCCCACCTACAGCCAAGGAGTCGATCCCATGCGCACCCGTTCCGCCGCCGCGCTCCCCTTCGCGCTCGCCGTCGCACTCATGCCCGTGGCGAGCCTGCCCGTGGCCGCACAGTCGGAGGACACCGACATCCAGGCGGTGCGAACCGACCTCGAGAGCCTCGCCACGTACGCCCAGGCCGGGAACCTGGATGCCATGGGGTCCCTGTACGCACCCGGCCGAGGCGTCCATATCATCGAGGGAGCCGGCGTCAACCATGGCTGGGAGGACTACCGGGACCACCACCTCGCCCCGGAGCTGGCCAGCTTCGAGAATTTCGAGTACCGGTACTTCTCCATCGAGCCCGTGGTGCGTGGGGACGTGGCGTACAGCGCCTTCCGTTACGAGCTCAAGGCCGACACACCAAGCGGGCACATCGAAGTGGAGGGACGGGGGACCGCGGTCCTGGAGCGGATCGACGGAAGCTGGAAGGTCGTCCACATCCATACCTCCGGACGCCGCAGGTAGGCGAGGGGGGCCACCCGCGCCGACGGGGCCAGAGCGTCACGCCGCACAGCAGCTCATCTTCTCCACTTTCTTGGAGAAGGCCAGTGCCGCGAGCCTGACCCCCTCCGCGAGCGTGAGGTAGGGGTGCAGTGTTCCGGAGAGGTCGTCGATGGTGAGGCCCACGCGTACAGCCAGGGCCGGCTCCATGATCACCTCCCACGCCTCCCGCGCCACGATCTGTGCCCCCAGGATCCTCCGGCTCCCGGCCTCGGCCACGAGCTTGATGAAGCCCCGCGTGTCCCGAGCGGCGAGGGCCCTCGGCACGTGCTCCAGCGGCAGCCGCGATACGATTGGATGAAGCCCCCGCTCCCGCGCCTGCGCCTCCGTGAGGCCTACCGTCGCGACACCCGGATCCGTGAACGTCACCTGGGGAAGGACCGATAGGTCCAGCTTCTCCTCACCACCCAGGGCGTTGGCGGCGGCGGCGCCACCCGCGCGCGCGGCCACGTACACGTGCATGGGTTCGCCGGTGACGTCCCCGGCGGCCCACACCCGCGCGTTGGCTGTGCGCAGGGTCTCGTCCACCAGTATCTGTCCTCGCGGTCCGAGCCGGATCCCCGCCTCTGCGAGACCCATGTCGGCCGTGTTCGGCCTCCGGCCCGTGGCCACCAGGATCTCCGCGGCTTCTACAACGGACTCCCCACCTTCCGCCCCGCGAAGGACCACGCGGCGCATCGCCTCCCCCCTCTCGATCCGGACCACGGTTGCGCTCTCCACCACCGAGACCCCCTCGCTACGAAGGTGTACGGCGAGTTCCCGCCCGATGTCGATGTCGTCCCGGGACAGGAGCCTCGATCGGGCGATCACGGTGACGTCGACCCCGAACCGCGCGTAAGCCTGGGCCAACTCCAGGGCGACCGGCCCCGCTCCCAGGACGGCGAGCGACGGCGGAAGCACTTCCACGTCGAGCAGGCCGGTACTGTCCAGGAATCCGTCGGTCCCGAGCCCTTCGATCGCGGGGATCTCGGGCCTCGACCCGGTGGTGATGACGGTGGCCCCGGCCCGCAGGATCCGGTCGCCGGGCAGCACCACCGAGCCGTCCCGTGCCAATCTGGCCCTTCCTTCCACCAGCGCGATGCCGGGGTAGGCGTCAAGCACGTCCGCGTACTTCGCCTGCCTCAGTCGGGACACGAGTTCATCTTTCCCGTTTCGCACCCGCGCCCAGTCCACGGGCTCGCCGGACCGACTCACGCCGTCGAAGGGGTGATGGAGTCGGGCGTGTCTCGCGTCGGCGGCTCGGATCAGCGTCTTGGACGGGACACACCCCACGTTGACGCACGTGCCGCCGAGCGTGCCATGATGCACCAGTGTCACCGCGGCCCCTTCCTCGGCCGCCCTGATCGCCGCCGCGAACCCCGCCGAGCCGGCGCCCAATACCACGAGGTCGCTCGAGTCATGAGCCATGTTGCCGCCCCCTTTGTCGCGGGTCGCCGGCCGGGGCGATCGCCGCCCGGTAGTCTGTCCTTCGGTGCAACTCCGCGAGAAACGCATCCGGATCCGTGCGGGTCGTGTCGTACCGCACCGACCCGCTCCCCCGCTCCCAGGAGAACGAGGCTTCTTCCACCCCTTCGACGCTCATCACAGCCGCACGGGCTGCCGCGGCGCACCCTGCTCACGTCATTCCCGTGACCTCCAACAGAACCGTCCGATAGGCTCCCGATTCCGCCACTTCCCCAGCCCGCGTCGAGTCGTGGGCGGACACGGCACCGGGGATCCCCTCCCCGTGGTCCATGACGCCACGGTCATGACTCGGGATCTGGAACAGGATTCCGCCGATGACGAGCAGAAACACGAAGAACCACTGCACTCGGGACATGAGCCTCTCCTTCAGGACACGACGATCTGCCAACGGGGCAGCGTCGCGAGGATGACCGATACGATCGTGGCGGTCCACAGCACTACCTTCATAAGGCGCCTGACCGCGGGATCGGCGCACGGCTGGCCCGGTTCGCAGGCCTTCCGTTCCTCCCGATGGAGCAACCAGAAGCCTGCGAGAAGCAGCGCCGCGGCCATTGCCAGGAACCAGGGTCGCAGCGGCTCGAAGGTCGCGGAGAGCCCCGCCCCCGACACCCCGACGGCGGCGGCGAGCACCGGACCGGCGCAACACAGCGCCGAGGCCCCCGCCGCCAACACCCCACCCGCGCCCGGGATCCACGCCTTCAGGGACTGTCTCATGTGTGTCCTCTCTCCTCTCGGCCCGGCTCGGCCTGGTCCACAACGAATCCAGGCACCGGTGCCACGCGTGGAAACGACGTTACAGCCCGGACCATGGTACGGAGTCAAGACCCGGGAGCGATCTCCTCAAGGAGAGGGCAGTGACCCGTCCGCTCGCGTGCCTCACACGCGGCGACCACCCGCGCCAGGGCACGCTTCATGCGCTGGAGTTCATCGAGCTTCTCCTCCACGGCCGCGATGCGCGCCTTCGCCCTCTCCTCCACCGCCTCGCACGCATGGGGTCGCTCGACCCTCAACTCCAGGAGCTCCCTGATCTCGTCCAGGGTGAAGCCCAACGCCTGTGTCCTGCGCACGAACGCGATCCGGCGCACCGCATCGGGAGGGAACCGTCGGTAGCCGGACGGCGCGCGGGGAGGCTCGGCCAAGAGGCCCCGTCTCAAGTAATACCGGACGGTCTCCACGCCGACCCCGGCCGCGCGGGCAAGCTCAGAGGTCTTCAGTGGGCGATCCGCGTCGCGAAGCTCGTTTCCCCGCATCTTCACAAGCTACCCCCCGTACCATGGTACGGAGTCAAGCGTTGCGACGTGGCTCACGCCTGCGACACCGGACAAGAGCCGATTCCGCTAACGCGGTGGGCGACCACCCGGACCTCTCGGTCCGCCACCCCCGCCTCTCATCACGTACACGGCCAGGAGCACGCATCCCGCGATGCACGCCACGATGATCCAGTAGAGATTCCGTATCACCCAATCGATCACGGATTCATGCCTCCTTCATGCCCCGCCGCGCTTTCGCCAGTGCGACGAGGAAGGCGAGCACAGGGTCTTTGAGCTGGGTATGGCGCATCACGGCCCAATGCTCCTCGATCCACGCCTCCAGGAAGCGGGTTACGTGTCCCAGAGGAACACGCAGGTAGGGCTCGTGGCCGCCGCCCACCGCCGACCCGAAGGCGACCAACCGCACCGCGTGCCCGTGGGGCGTCTCGGCCCGGCCGCTGGACACCAGTTCGTCGGCGAGCGTCTGCGCGGCGTCGCCGGAGCAACACCCGAAGCGGGCCAGCGCGGCGGCCAGGACATCCGGCCGACGCCCCGCCCGATTGAACTCGGCGGTTCCCTCCTTGACCTCCCCGACGATCATATCCGGATGGTCGGCGGGCACGTGGAGGACCGGGTCCACCTGAAAACGCGCATGGCGCCGGCGGCGCCGTTCATCCTCGCCGGGAACCACACGCTCGGCGCCGGGGAAGCGGAAGGCCAGGACATCCATGTCCGTGGCTGCCTGAAAGCCCCCGCGCAACTCCACGATGGGGTATTCGCACACGGTGAAGTACCCGTTCACGCGCAGGTAGGTCTGCACGAGGGCGACGGCGCTGTCCATGAATGGCTGCGTCCTTGTCGGCTACTTCGTCACCACGACCTTGCCCCGGAGCATCCCCATCTGACACTGGAAGGGGATCTCACCCGGGGACTGGGGCGTGAACTCGACGGCCACGGTCTCGCCCTCGGGCAGCGTCTCGGACCGCCCGAGGCCGTCGAACACCACCATCTCGCTGCAGAGCGACGACTCCAGGCGGGTGAAGTTCAGCCGCACGGGCGTGCCGGCCTTCACGACGATGGTGTCCGGAGTGTAGCCGCCCTTCACGGACACCGCGATCTCCTGGAGGCCCCCGATCAATGCGGCCTCCACGCCCTCCTTCTTCTGGAGCCAGAAGTACCACACGATCCAGGCGATGGCCGCGAGGCCCGCCAGGTTCACGATCCAGGTCGTCGTCGTCATGCTGCCACCTCCTTCGGTCGGGCGCCGGCTGTGCCGGCAAAGCTCCGCGCCTTGAAGAAGCGGAGCCGGTTGGCGTTCGTCACCACGGTCACGCTCGATGCCGCCATGGCTGCCCCGGCGATGAGGGGCGACAGGAGCAGCCCGAATACCGGGTACAGCACCCCGGCGGCCACCGGGATCCCCAGCGCGTTGTAGACGAACGCACCGAAGAGGCTCTGCTTGGCGTTGCGCATGGTGGCCCGGGAGACCTCGATGGCGTACGCGACGCCCTTCAGGCTCCCGCTCATCAGCGTGACGTCGGCGGCCTCGATGGCCACGTCCGTTCCGGTTCCGATGGCGAAGCCCACGTCGGCTTCCACCAGGGCCGGGGCGTCGTTGATGCCGTCGCCCACCATCCCCACCTTGCTCCCGTCCGTCTTGAGGTTGTGCACCTCGCGGGCCTTGTCCTCGGGGAGCACGTCGGCGAGCACCCGGTCGATCCCCACCTGACGGGCTATGGCCAGAGCGGTCCGTTCGTTGTCCCCGGTGAGCATCACCACTTCCAGGCCCAGCGACTTCATGACCCGGATGGCCTCCACCGAGTCCTCCTTGACGGTGTCGGCCACGGCAACCACACCCCCGGCCCGCCCGTCGATGGCCACGTACATGGCCGTCTTGCCCTCTTCCTGCAGCCGCAGGACGTGTGCCTCCAGCTCCGCCACGTCCACGCCCGCGCGAACCATGAGCTTCCGGTTCCCCACCAGGACGCGGCGCCCCTCCACCACGGTCTCCACCCCGTGGCCGGGCACCGCCTCGAACGACTCGGGCTCAGGGGGCGAGGCTCCCCGCTCCTCGGCCCCCGTGACGATGGCCTGGGCCAGCGGGTGCTCACTCGGCCGGTCTGCGGCGGCGGCCAGCCGGAGAACCTCCCGGTCTTCGAACCCCGTCCCGGCCACCACGTCGGTGAGGGCCGGCTTGCCCCGCGTGATGGTGCCCGTCTTGTCGAGGACGACCTTGTTCAGCTTCGACGAGACCTGGAGGGCCTCGCCGTTGCGGATCAGGACGCCGTGCTCCGCGCCCTTCCCCACCCCCGCGACCATGCTCATGGGCACCGCCATCCCCACGGCGCACGGGCAGGCGATGATGAGCACCGTCACCGCCGTGACCACCGCGAAGGCGATGGCCGGAGCGGGGCCGAAGTTGAACCAGGCGAGGAAGGTCAGGATGGACACGATCATCACCGCCGGAACGAAGTAGCTGGAGACCACGTCCACCAGTCGCGCGATGGGGGCCTTCGACCCCATGGCGTCCTGGACCATCCGGACGATCTGAGCCAGCGCCGTGTCCTTCCCGATACGCGTGGCCCTGAACTTGAAGCTCCCCGTCGTGTTCATGGTGGCCCCGACGACCTCGTCGCCCACGGCCTTGTCCACGGGGAGGCTCTCGCCGGTGATCATGGACTCGTCCAGCGCGCTCCGCCCCTCCACGATGACCCCGTCCACGGGGACCTTCTCCCCGGGCCGGACCACCACGACGTCGTCGAGCTCGACGTCCTCCACCGGAATCTCCACCTCTCTACCGTCCCGGAGGACCGTGGCCGTCTTCGCCTGCAGCCCGATGAGCTTCCGGATGGCCTGGCTCGTCTGGCCCTTCGCCCGCACTTCGAGCGCCTGGCCCAGGACCACCAGGGCGGTCACCACCCCGGTCACGTCGTAGAACGGCTCGGCGGTGCCCTCGGGGAAGATCTCCGGAATGGCGAGGGCCACGGTGGAGTAGACCCACGCCGCCGAGGTGCCCAGGGCGATGAGTGTGTTCATGTCCGCCGACTGGTGCCGGAACGCCGACCACGCGCCGGTGAAGAAATGTCTCCCGGAGTAAAACAGGACGGGGAGCGTAACCAGGCCGGACAGCGCGAACAGCCACCAGACCATCCGCTCCGAGACCTCGGCGGTGAAGACGTAGGGGAGGTAGAACCAACTCAGCTCAGGGTAGGCGACCAGCATCACGGGCACCGACACCGCCGCGGCGAACCAGAACTTCCGCATGAGCTGCCGGTACTCGCGGCGGTGGGCGGCCGTTTCCGCGTCCCGGTCGTCCGCCTCTCCCCCGCCGTGCACGCCGTCATCCTCCCCGACTGGCTTGCCGTCGATGGCCGCGACGCCGTACCCGCCTTCGGCTACCGCCTCGGCGAGTCGACCCGGATCGGCGGTCCTGCGGTCGTAGACCACCACGGCTTCGTTGGTGCCCACGCGAACCTCGGCGGAATGCACGCCGGGCGCTTCGCGGAGGACCCCCTCCACCGTCGGCGCGCAGGTCGCACAGTGCAGACCCTCGAGCGTCAGCCGGGTAGTGGCGCAGTTCGGGCAGCCCCCCCCCCCCCGCGACGGGCCGCCGGTCCCCTCTAGCTTCCTGGTGGTCGTCTGCACGACAGCCTCCTTATGATGATCCGCGTAGCTCCGATCGGCTCAGGAACCTGGCTCAGGGGGCATGAAGTCGCCGTGAACCCCGGATGAAGGGATCTCCATGTTCGGCCCTCCTCCGTCCCGCCCTCCTTGGCGGGTGCCCACACGGGGTATGAACCGAGGCACACGCTCCGCGTAGGCCCGGTAGGCGTCCCCTGTGACCCGGAGTGCCTCACGCTCCTCGCGAAGGGCAAGCCGGTAGTACATGAACGCAAGCACCGGGAACATGGCCAGCGTCAAGAGCGTGGGCCATTGGAGGAGGAAACCGAACATGATGAGAACGAAGGCCACGTACTGGGGATGGCGGACCCGAGCGTACGGGCCACCCACCGCCAGGGTGCCCTCGCGTTGCGCGCGATAGAGGACCGGCCATGCGCTGGCCAGCAGGACGAAGCCTCCTCCGATGAAGACCATGCTCGCCAGGTGGAACGGGCCGAAGTGGGGGTTGCCCCTCCAACCGAAGAGCATCTCCAGCAGGTGCCCGGAGTCATGGGCGAACCAGTCCACACCCGGAACCCTCTTCTGGAGCCATCCGGAGAGCAGGTAGATGGTGAGCGGGAAGCCGTACATCTCGGTGAACAGCGCCACGAGGAACGCGCTGAACGCACCGAAAGATCGCCAATCGCGGCGCGTCCTCGGGCGGAAGAAGCTCAGCGCGAAGAGGACGAAGATGGCCGAATTGAGGACGACGAGCAGCCACAGGCCGTAGGCGGGCATGGGTCTCTCCTGTCGAGATGCGCCAAATGCGTGCTGACCCCAGCCAGGATACACCCGCGCCGGTGAACTCCCGGTGAAACGCCCGTGAAGGCGGCTTCACGTCCAGTTCACGGCCGCTTCACTCCTTGATCCGCAGCATGAGGGATCGTCTTACCGGAGTCGCCCAGGGAGGCGCTGCGATGGACCCTTCTCAGGTTTACGACCTAGTCGTGGTTGGCTCAGGCCCCTCGGGAGCGGCGGCGGCCCGTGCGGCAGCCCTTCGGGGCTTGTCGGTCCTGGTGATCGAGCAGGCCACCATGCCGCGAGCCAAGCCGTGCGGCGGGTGTCTGTCGAAGAAGATCGACGGCATCCTCGACGCGTCGTTCCACTCGGTGGTCGAGAAGACCATCTTCGGAGCGACCTTCACGGCGGGCGGCTACGACGTGCTGCACGTTCGATCCGAGACGCCGGTGGCCTACATGGTCACGCGGGATCGGTTCGATCACTTCCTCTCGGATCATGCACGGCGGGCCGGCGCTCGGATCCTCGAAGCGTGTCGGGTCATCGAGACGGCGGAGACGGCGGACGGTGTGACGGTCCGTACGGCCGGGCAAGAGTACCAGTGCCGTTACCTCATCGGCGCCGACGGGGCGAACGGCGTCGTGGGGCGCCGGCCCGACCTTTCTCCTCAAAGACGCCTCGCGGTGTGCCTCGAGGGAGAGGTCAACCTGAGCCGCGAGGTGGAGGCGCCCCGCGACGACGAGGTGCGGATCGAGTTCGGCTCGATTCCCTTCGGGTACGGATGGGTGTTTCCCAAGGAGGGGCACCTCTCGGTGGGGGTGGGCGGGCTCCGTGACCGGATCGACAACCCCCGGGCGTACTACGACGCGTTCCTTGCGGATCAGGAACTGCTCGACGCCATCGAGGCCGAGAGCCGTCGTGGCTGGATCATCCCCGTCCACGACGGCGAGCGCCCCCTCGCTTCAGCCCGCACCCTCCTGGTGGGGGACGCGGCGTCCCTGGTAGACCCTTTCCTGGGAGAGGGGATCTACTACGCGATCCGAAGCGGTCAGCTCGCGGCGGAGGCGGTTGCGGCCGCGATCCAGGACGCGTCGGCCCCACCCGCGTCGGCGGCCTATCAGGACGCGGTTCGGCGGACCTTCTACCCCGACTTCCAGGCGGCCGCGCGAATCGCGCGCTTCATGTTCGGGTTCCCTCGAGTGGGAATTCAGGTCCTCCGGCGCCGTCCTTCGTTCGTGCGAACGTACTTCGGTGTGCTTCGCGGTGAAGAGACCTACGAGGGCCTGTGGAAGGACCTCCGGCGTCATGCTGCCACCGATGCCGCCCGGGTGGCGTGGGAAGCGTTCCGGGGTCCCCGCGACGTGGCGGCGCGCTACGACCGGATGGCGCCGCGATACGATGAGTCCCTACGGCTCTGGCGCACGCTCGTGGCCCGGCCAGCCTGGACCGATCTCGGCGCGCTCCTGGGCGAGCTGACGCCCCCGGGCGCCGCGGTTCTCGACGCAGCAACTGGCACAGGCGCCCTGGTCGAATTGCTGCTCGACGTGTCTGATCCCGGGTCCGTGGTCGGACTCGACCTCTCCAAAGGAATGCTGCGCCAGGCGCGCGGGAAGATCCAGGACCCGCGGGTGACGTGGAAGCATGGGGACATCACCTCCCTGCCCTTCCCCGACGACAGCTTCGACGTGGTGGCAAGCTCGTGGGCGCTGGAGACGCTCCAGGACCCTCGGGCCGCGGTCGCGGAGTTCCTGCGCGTATTGAAACCCGGGGGGCGGGCGATCTACGCCTTCTCGTCACGCCCTGAGACCAGGCCCATCGGCCGTCTCCAAGAGCTCGTGCTCGCGTGGTCGGACGGACGCCTCGGCGCACGGGCGAGGCCCAGGGAGAGCTATCCCTTCCATGACTGCGGGCGGTCTCACCTGATTCCCTCGAGCGGAGGACTGGCAACGGTAGTCGTCCTCGCCAAGTGCTGTTCGGTGGAGACGGAAGAGGCTCCCTGTCTCCCTTCCCGCTCCGGAACACGCGAAGGTGAGGCGGGGGGACCGGCTCTCGGAGACGCGCCATGAGCACGCCCCGGTCCAGCGCGTTGCCGGGCCTCGTCACGCTGGCGGCCATGTCGCTGGCCTTCATCCTCGCCAACTCCCCGTTCCGCCCCCTCTTCGAGCTCCTCCATCATCTTCCGGTCGCCCTCCAGATCGGTACCGTCACGGCGGCGCGGCCGTTGATCCTGTGGGTCAACGACGGTTTGATGGCCTTCTTCTTTCTGCTCATCGGCCTGGAGTTGAAGAGGGAGGTGCTCGAGGGGCACCTGAGCACGACCGGCGCGCGGGCCGGGCCCGCGCTCGCCGCCACCGGTGGCATCGTCGTCCCCGCCGCCGTCTACCTCGCGGTGAACACGGCCAACGGAGCCGCGGCGGCGGGGTGGGCGATCCCTGCGGCGACGGACATCGTGCTCGTGGTGACGCTCCTGACGCTGGCGGGCCCACGCATCCCGCCGTCGGTAAGGGTCTTCGTGACCGCCCTGGCGACGCTCGATGACCTGGCCGCCATCGGGGTGATCGCCTTCTACTACGCAGCCGACCTGTCGGGCGCTGCCATCGGCCTGGCCGCCGGGATCGCGCTCGTCTTGGTAGTCCTCAACCGGGCAGGCATCAAGAGCGCGGCAGCCTATGCCGTCACCGGTGGCCTGCTCTGGATCGCCCTGTCCCGCTCGGGGGTGCACGCCACCCTGGCCGGAGTGCTCGTGGGGTTCGCCGTGCCGCTGCGCTCCCCCCGTTCGATGGGCGGTCGATCTCCGCTCCGGACGATGGAGAACCGGCTCCGGCCCTGGGTCAACTATGGGGTCGTTCCCGTGTTCGCCTTCCTCAATTCAGGGATCCCCGTGGACCTCGACACCCTCGTCGGCGTGCTTACGCCCGTCTCCATGGGGATCGTGCTGGGTCTCTTCGCCGGCAAGCAGGTCGGCATCTTCGGCGCCTGCTGGCTGGCGGCGCGCGCGGGGTTGGCAAGGCTCCCCGAGGGGGCGTCCTGGCGGCACATCTACGGGGTCGCCGTCCTCTCGGGTGTTGGCTTCACCATGAGCATCTTCATCGCGGGCCTCGCCTTCGACCAGCCCGAGGCGTTCCTCCAGGCGCGCGTGAGCGTGATCCTCGGTTCCCTGCTCTCGGCGGTGGCAGGACTGGCCTTCCTTCGTGTGGCCGTCCCCCATCCGTCTGGTTCCGATCAGCATCTCCACGGCCCACGCGAGGCATCTCGATGACCCACTGGACCCGCTCGGTGGCAACCGCAGGTTCCATCGTGGTTCTGGCTGTCACGTTCGTCGCCGGGGGCCTCTGGTCTCGTAGGCACGAACCTCCCACACCTCCTGCCACGCCGGTCGCAACCGCACTTCCCGACTTCCGAGGCACTCCAGTACAGGACTCGCCTTTGGATGGGCGAGCTCGTCTCTTCCCCGACGAGGAAGCCACCATCACGCTGTTCGAGGAAGCATCCCACTCGGTGACGTTCATCACGTCGCTGTCGGCACGACTCGATGTCTTCACCCGCCAGCCGACCGCGATCCCGAGGGGCACCGGCTCTGGCTTCGTGTGGGACACCACCGGACATGTCGTGACCAACTATCACGTCATCGAGGATGCCGACGGCGCCCGTGTGACCCTATCGGACGGAACCACATGGGATGCGGAATTGGTGGGTGCGGCCCCTACCAAGGACCTGGCGGTCCTTCGGATCCGGGCCCCCCGCGAGCATATGCGTCCTATCCCCCTGGGCCGCTCCGCGCCCCTCAAGGTGGGGCAGTCGGTCTTCGCCATCGGCAACCCCTTCGGCTTCGACCAGACGTTGACGACGGGGGTGATCAGCGCTCTGGGCCGAGAGATCGAATCCGCGGGAGGTATCCCCATCCGCGACGTCATTCAGACCGACGCAGCCATCAATCCGGGGAACTCGGGAGGCCCGCTCTTGGACTCCTCGGGGCGGCTCATCGGTGTCAACACGGCGATCTTCAGCCCTTCGGGCGCCTACGCCGGCATCGGCTTCTCGATCCCCGTGGACGTGGTGCGTCAGGTCGTGCCTGAACTGATCCGGTATGGCCGCCTGCGCAGGGCATCGCTGGGCGTGGAGGTGGCCTCGCAAGAAATCTCGCGGCGCCTGGGGATCGAGGGTGCCCTGATCCTCCACGTCGAGCCGGGCGGCCCGGCGGACGCAGCGGGGATCCGCGCCGTCTTCAGGGACGCCTCGGGACGGCTGCGCCTGGGCGACATCGTCATCGCCATCGATGACCAGACCGTCTCCACCCCCGCAGACCTCGTCCTCGCGCTGGAGTCGCGGCGCGCAGGAGAGAGCGTGACGATCCGCCTCCTGCGCGACGGCGAGGAACGCGCGGCGCAAGTGCGCCTCGCGGAGGGACGATAGGCAGACAACACCCAGCCCGGCCCGCCCACTACTGCCAGGGCGCGAGGAGGGAGGCCAGACCCGCAGCGAACCGCCTGCGCCGCGGCCGGTGCCGCCAATCCCCGAGGGTGAATGGCAGGCTCTCCCGGCAGTCTTCGCGGAACAGGCGGGCCATGACCGAGCCGGGCGCGCTGCCGTGGATCTCCACGTTCAGCTCGGCGTTCCGCGCCAGGCTCAGAGTGTCCAGGTTGCTGGAGCCCACCAGCGTCCATTCGCCGTCGACCACGATGGTCTTGGCGTGGATCATGGTGCCCTGCCACCGGTAGACATGTACGCCGGCTCGGAGCAGTTCGCCCAGCGCCTGCTCCGACGAGAGGCCCGCCACGGGATGGTTGTTCCGTCCGGGGACCAGCACCGACACCTCCACCCCCCGCGCCGCGGCCCGCTTGAGTGCCACTGCCAGGGAACGCGGAGGGATGAAGTAGGGGTTGGTGATGAGCACCTCCCTCCGCGCCGCGTCGAGCGCACGCTCGACCAGCGCCTGGGTTCGTCGCGAGGCGCCCAGGTCCGTCACGATCCGCACGGGGACGTCTCCCACCGGCCTCACGGGTGGCGGCGCCACAGGCTCACCAGGGCCTCTCGTCGCCCCGAACAGCGCTCGCCCGTGCCGCCAAGCTTCCTCGAAGGCGGCGGCAGCTACCGGCACCGCGGGTCCCTCGACGAGGGCAGCCGAGTCCCGCCACGTGCAGTGGCGCACGCAGTTCCCCACCCAGGGGTCCGCCAGGCAGATCCCCCCGGCCACCAGCCGGCGCCCGTCCGCCACGACGAGCTTTCTGTGGTCGCGCCCCAGGCGCCGCGAAGGCGCGGTGGGCACCCGCAGGTTGAAAAGACGGACCTCCACGTCCGACCTGCGGAAGAGAAGGTCCGCCGGGGACCTACCGGCCATGACCGCGCCCACCGGATCGTGGAGGACGCGAACCCGCACTCCATCCTCGGAGCGCCCCCGCAACTCGTCCGCGAACGCGCGTCCCACCGCGTCGGCGCGGAAGATGAAGTTCTCGAAGCGGATCTCCTCCCTCGCCGAGCGCACCAGGTCGAGCATGGCGCCGAAGCTCTCGGCACCATCGGCCAGGATCCGCACGGCGTTGCCCCGCACGGCCTCACCTCCGGCGATGCCGGACATTCCCCGCGCCACTCCCGGGGCGAACACGCCCCTGCCTTCCACGGCGCCCGGGTCCCGGATGATCTCCGCCGCCCGCGTCGCATGCGGCGCACCGCACCCCGGGCCGCACGGCTCCGGGCCACGCCCCGCACAGCAGCGCCGTAGAAGGGTCGCCGCGTCCTCCGTCGCCATCCGCATGCCTCATCTTCGCCGCCATCGTCTGAAGCAGACCTGAATCCCGCGTGAGGATCCGTTCATCGTGGCGGTGCGGGCTGCGATCGGCGTGCCCGTTGGCTGAAGGCTTCTTCACGGCCGCTTCATGCGCTTTTCATGTGCAGCGAGATAGCATGGGAGGGCCTCGTCCGGCCTGACCCGATCCTTCCCCATGCCACGCCCCAGCCCCCTCCCCTCCTCCACCGCGGCGCCCGTATGGGCTGGAGCTCCCTCGGGGAGGAGGCGGGTACGCCACGTCACCGCGTCGCTCGCGGGCGTGGTGCTCCTTGTTCTCTCGGTCGCCGCACCGGTGCTCGAGGCACGCGACCTGCTCCACGGCGTGGCGGTGGAATCCGGGCACGGGAGGCACTGCCCTGCGCCCCATCAGCATTGGATCCACGCGCAGCTCGGCTCTACCCCGGCTCTCCCATCGACATCCTCCGTGGAGGCCACCCGCGCGCACGTGTGCGCCGCGGGGTGCGACGTCACCCCGCCTTCGGCCACGCAGCGTCCGGAAGGGCGCCTCGCGGAGGCACGTGCCCCGCCCGCGAGCTGACGTACTCCGCGCGGCCTCACGACGCCGCGCGCTCCCCCACATATCACCACCGAGCGGCGTCACAGGACGCCGTCCAAGGAGTACGTCCATGAAGACCTTCTTCAACACACATCGGGGCCGGGTTGTCCTGGCCCTCCTGAGCCTGGCCACCATCCCGACCGCACTGGCCGCCCAGGCCCGCGTCGAAGGCACCGTGGCGTTGCGTGGCGGGAGCCCGGCGGACGACGCGGAGGTCGCCGTGTCGGCCCTCGGCCTCCGAACGCGCGTGGACGCGGCGGGCCGCTTCGCCTTCGAGGACGTGCCGACGGGAACGTGGCTGCTCGAGGCCGCGAGCCCCCGCTGGGGCCGCGCGCTGGAGACGGTAATCGTGCCGGCCTCCGGTACCGTTCGGGTATCCGTGGTCCTCCAGTCCGTGTTCCATCTCGACGAGCTCGTCGTGTCGGCGGCCGCAGGCGCGGTCCGGCGGTCCGAGGCCTATCAGCCCGCGTCGGTCGTGACGTCTCGGGATCTTCTGGCGACCGCGGAGAGCAGCCTCGGCGAGACGCTGTCCCGGGAGGCGGGAGTGACATCCACCTTCTACGGGCCCGGTGCCAGCCGGCCCATCATCCGGGGGCTCGGAGGCGACCGCATCCGCGTCCTGGAGGGAGGCGTCGGCGTCGGAGACGCGTCGGGGACGAGCCCCGACCACGCCGTAGCGGTGGAGGCCCGCACCGCCGACCGCATCGAAGTGCTTCGTGGTCCCGCGACCCTGATGTACGGCAGCGCCGCCGTGGGAGGGATCGTGAACGTCCTGGACTCCCGGATCCCGAGAGAGCGGCCCGAGGGGCGTGTGTCGGGGTCGTTCGAGCTGCTGGGGACCACGGTGTCGGACGAACGCACGGCCTCGGGCCGGATCTCGGCCGCCGCTGGCGGCGTCGTCTTCACGGGTTCTGGGCTCGCGAGGTCGGCCGCCGACTACCGCGTCCCCGCGGGCGCGGCGTCGCGCGGACCGCTAGCCAACTCGGCCGTCGCGTCTCGCCAGGGGTCCGTGGGCGTGGGGTTGGTGGGAGCCCGGGGTTACCTCGGGGCGGCCTGGTCCCGCCGCGGGTCCGAGTACGGCGTCCCGGGAACGGAGGGCACGACCATCGACCTCGACCAGGACCGCGTCGACCTGGAGGGAACCCTCCGCACCGGCGGTGGGGCCGTCGGCGACATCCGGGCCCGCATCGGCGTCGCGGACTATCGCCACGCCGAACTCGAGGGCGCTGAGGTGGGCACGACGTTCCTGAACGACTATGTGGAGGCCAGGATCGACGCCCAACATCGCCTCGGCGGGCGCCTGGCAGGCGCCGTCGGCGCGCAGTTCTCCAGCCGGGACTTCGAGGCCCGTGGCGACGAGGCGTTCGTACCGCCGTCCTCGACGCGCACGTCGGCGCTGTTCGCCTACGAGGAGTTCACCGCCGCCGAGGCGTTGCGCATCCTGGTGGGGCTCCGGGTGGAGCGGCAGCGCGCCGAGGCCTCATCGCTTCCGGTCACGCGCTCCGACGACGCCCTGTCCGCCTCCCTGGGAGCGAACTGGGACGTATCGGACGTTCTCTCGGTCTCGTCTTCCCTTTCCCGGTCGGTCAAGCTCCCGAACGCCGAGGAGCTCTTCAGCAACGGCCCGCATGCGGCCACGCTGGCCTACGAGATCGGGGACCCAGAACTGAATGAGGAAGTCGCGACGGGCGCGGATGTCACGGCCCACCTGCACGCCGAGCGGCTGCGCGGGACGGCGAGCGTGTTCGTCACGTCCTTCGACGGCTACATCCACGAACGAGGCACCGGGGGTGAGGAAGACGGGCTTCGTGTGTACCGATTCACGCAGGCGCCGGCGCTGTTCCGGGGATTCGAGATCGACACCGAGGTCGATCTCCTTGAGGGTGACCAGGTGGCGGGCGAACCGCACCTGTCGGTTCATCTCTTGGCCGACTACGTGACGGCACGGCTCACGGACCTGGCCGAGTTCCTCCCGAGGATGCCCCCTCTGCGCGTGGGCACCCACGCCAACTTGAGCCAAGGGCCCCTTCGCATCCAAGCAGGCGCTCGCCGTACCTTCGCCCAGGGCCGGGTGGGGGCCTTCGAGGACGCCACCCCGGGCTACACCACCGTCGATGCGTCGGCGAGCTTCCGGTTCATGGTGGGCCGCGCCGTCCATGACGTCACCCTCGTGGGCTCCAACCTCACCGACGCCGAGGCACGGCTCCACACCTCGTTCCTGAAGAGCGTGGCGCCCCTTCCCGGGCGGTCCCTCCGCCTGGCGTACCGGGTGGATTTCTGAGCTGCAGGACCATGAACCCACCTTCACGCGCGCTTCATGCGCCCTTCAGCCGGTTCCTCCTATCCTTTCCCTCCGCGTCGCCAGGTCGCACCGTGTGGCCGCACGCGCAAACACGTACTCATCTTACCCTTTCACCCTCAGGTATCCCTCATGGTCAAGACCCTCCCCCGCATCCGTGCCGTCCTCCTTGCCCTCCTGGCGCTCGCCGGGCTCGGGGCCTCGGTCGGGGCGGTGCAGCCGTTCCACTTCGCGCTGGCGAAGTCGGTGCCAGCCGACAAGGCCTCCGTCCACCACGCGCCCGAGGTGAAGCTCTGGTTCACGGAGCCGCCCTCCAACGGCACCGTCTCCATCCGCGTCCTGGATGCGTCCGGCAACCCCGTCACGGCGGGCGATCCGGCGCAGGACAAGGAGGACCCCAAGGCCTTCAGCGTGGCCTTCGAGGGCGGGCTGGCCGCGGGTGCCTATACGGTGTCCTGGAGGGGCATGGGCGCGGACGGCCACGTGGTCCGCGGTGACTTCGGCTTCACCGTGGCGGGACACTGACCACTGTGTCCGCCGTCCTCAACCTGGCCACCGGCTGGCTGCACTTCCTCGCCCTGACGGTGTCGCTGGGGGCGGTGGCCTGTCGTTGGGTCCTCCTCAGGCGCGGTGTCTTCGACGGCGACGACGCCCTGGCCGAGGCGCGCCGCACCGCGGCGCGCCTCGGCGTCTTCACCGGCCTTGCCCTCGTCGTGTCCTTCGGGCTCATCTTCGCGAGACAGCTCGCGGAGTTCCGTGATCCCTTCGTACCGCTGTGGGAGGACGTAGGTCTCCTGGTGCGGGGCACCTCATGGGGAACCACGTGGGCCATTGGTGCGGCTGCGGCCTTCCTCCTTCCTCCGGCCTTCGCGCTCGCTGCCCGCGGGCGCTCGACCGGGTGGGTGCTGGCCACGGCGCTCGCTTTGGGCCTCGGCGTGGTTCCCGGCCTCATGGGCCACGCCAACTCCGGCGAGATGCGGGCTCTGACGCTGCCGGCGGACGTTCTGCACGTGTGGGCTGTGGGCGCGTGGATCGGCGGCCTCGCCACGCTCCTGACTCTGGAGGCCACTCGTGGGGCGGCGCCCGACGGGAGGACTCCCAGCTACCTCCCCGACCTTGTCCCTCGCTTCTCACCCATGGCGATCACGAGCGTGGTGGTCCTGGGAGCCACCGGGCTTCTCGCGTCCTGGGCGCACCTCCCGAGCGTTGCCTCCCTGTGGACCTCCTCCTATGGGCGTCTCCTGATGGTCAAGTTGGCGCTGGTGGCGGTCGTGCTCGCCCTGGGAGCGGTGAACTTCAGACGGCTGACCCCACGCCTGGGCGAAGAGGCGGGCCGTTCCGCCATGCGTCGCGCGGCGACCATCGAGTTTCTGGTGGCGAACGTGGTCCTCGCGATCACGGCGATCTTCGTCAGGACCCCTCCGATGTGAGGGAACCGGCCGACGGGGGTCCGCGCCACGAGCACCCGTCAACCGCCGCTGCCTCGCATCCAGAGAACCACGGCGCCGCCACCTCCTTCCGTCCCAAAGAAGGTCGTGGCGTCCTCGGGGCGGAGCACGGCGATCCCCTCCAGCTCCCGGAAGTCGATCAACAGCGCGGTGCCCAGATCGACCTTCACCCCGTTCAAGATGATCAGCGAACAGCGGCGCGGCGTCTGTTGCACGCATAGGTATGCGTTCCGGCCACGTTTGGCTGCCTGGTCGACCCATACCCCGGGGATCCCCTGTCGCGCGATGGCCACCCCGGGGTCCGCCTCTCCGGTCGAGGGGATGGAATCAAGGGTGGCCACGCCAATCCAGCGTCGGCCCATGCTGGACTCGCTCTGGCCATACTGCCGGAGCAGCCGCCTGGCCGCCACGCTACGCCTTGCCGCGACCTCGACCCGGAGTCCCTCGATCTTCATCGCGACACCCGCCACCGCATCCTCGATGAGTTCAAAGCCGATATCGATACTCTTGGTGCCGTCCACCGTGAACAGGGCAGATGCTTCCCGGAGGTACCCCGGCGCCGTGGCCACGGCACGATAGCCGACACCCGGTGCCACGGTCGCCTGAAATACCCCCGACGTGTCAGCACGCCCGCTCGCTACGGTATCTCCGGTCACAGACAGCACCTGCACTTCTGCGCCCGGGAGCGGATCGCCTCCCTCGGCGGCGCGAACGGTGCCCCTCAGGGTCGCGAGCGCGTCGGCACCGGGCCTGAGGTCGAGCGCGGCGATCGCATGCTCGGCAAGCGTCGCGATCCCAGCCTCTTTCCACATCGCGGAGTCCATGCGGACGGCAAACGAGACGGGCACGGCTGCGGGGAGTCCGCATAGGACGTAGGTGCCGTCAGCGCCCGTGCGACCGCCGGACCGCATGGTTCCCGTGGCGTCCACCCAGCGTGCGCGGATCTCGGCAGAAGGAGCCCCATTCGAGCTCCCGGACGCCAGCACCTCTCCGGTCAGGACGGTGGCTATGGGTTCATGTGCGTCCGGACACATCAGTCTTGCGGTCGACGTAAAGCCGGGCGTCGCCAGAAGAACGCTGTCCTTCCCGGCCGTGAGGTCCAGCGCAAATACCGGAGACGGAAGGCCCAGCCGGTTGAGGTTCGGATGATGGATGGTCATGCTGCGCCGACCCGCCGGGACACCCGCGAGGGTGAACCGACCGTCGGCGCCAGTGCGCGCGGAGAGGCGCGAGCCAACGACCGTGACCTGGGCCCCGACCATGGGGCGCCCCGACAAGCTGTCCCATGCCATCCCGTGTACGGTAGTCCTTCCCACGCCGGGTTCTGACTCCATCGGCCGACCCTCGGCGTCCAGGGCCCGCCCACCTTGATCGACATATCCCCTCACGAGGGGTACCGCTCCCCTCCTGTCACCTTCACCCCACCGATACTCCACCTGGGGGACTCGCACCCACCAGTCGGACACGATCCAGGCGCCCGACGGCAGATAGGAGAAGGTCAGGTGCCCGCCAGCCCGGGTCCGGGGGATGTCCGGCGGGAGGTTCACGTACAAGAAATCGAAGGTGCGGAGCTCTCCCGTAAGGGTGTCGATGGTCACCACACCCCGGATGTCGGGAGGGTCATCCCGGATCGGCTCGACCGCGAGATACAGGTCGCCTGGGCGGCGGGCGCCCCCTTCCGCCACCTCGTCTTCGGCTTCCGCAATCCTCAGACTGTGATCGTCCAGAAAGGCCTGTGAGAACAGCACTGCCGCATCCGGAGCCAGGAACAGGCGCTCCCCTTCTCGCCCCTGTACGAAGCCCCTCTCGGAGAGGGCCTCCGGACTCTGCGAAAGGAACGGCCTGGTGGAAACGCTGTCCGGGGGTAGCTGCCGCTCGTGCCGAAGGGCACGGAGGTTTGAGGACCACGCACGCTCGAAACGCTGGAACCTGAGGCCCGCAAGGGCACTCGCCTCTCCAAACGCCGTGACCTGAAGCGCCTTGCGCACCTCGTCCCACCAGCGCTGCACGATCAGGGCCTCATCCCGCTCGAGCTGACACGTGCGGACCTGGCCTCTCACACTCAGCCCCTCCAACTCAACCGCACGTTCCACCATCGCGATCCGCTGCGCCACGCCGTCGTCCGCGAACACGAACCAGTCGGTCGACTCCGTGCCCAGCCCCACACGTTCGGCGCTGAGCCGATACGTACCGCCCACCCGAGCCGGGAACACAAACCGCCCAGACTCGTCGGTCAGCGCCGCCGCGACGACCTGCTCGATGCCACGTTCCTCAAGCACCACATACACGCCCGCGAGCGGGGCGGACGTCACTCGATCCGTCACCACGCCTACAAGCGGGCGGCGAGCCTGCCCCGCACCCGGGCGAGGGACGGCGATCAGGACGAGCCCGAATACCACTTGGGCCTTGATGAGCACCCGTGTCAGAGCCCTCAGGGATCGCGAGACCATCAACGCATCCAGCGCCGCGTCTGAGCGGTACGCAACTCCCCGCACACGGCTACGGGCCGAGCTGAAATCTGAAATACCAGACCGCGCCACCGAGACAGGGGTGTGCGACGGGCGAGATCAAACCGAGGTCTCCTCGGTCGGTCGTGAACCCCAACCAGGACCCACACACGTCGCCGCCTGGCTTGAGCCCGTCGGGCCTGTACCAGATACCGGCATCCGCTTGAGTCACCTCTCCCGCTTCCGTGATGACCTCCGGGAGGTAGCCCGGGCAGCCGGCGTCGAACACGAGGTCCAGCCTATAGGCGGCACCCTCAATCTCCAGAGTGCCCTTCTCCAGGGTCCTGACGCACTGGCCGTCCCTGAACAGGTCATAGGTAGTCGGCACCGGTTCCCAGCTCGTGGTGCCTACCTTCAGCGTCACTCCGGTCACCAGGTACTCACCCGCGAGGTCTGCCTCCGGTCCTGAAGGGTCACCACAGGCGAGAAGAGCCACACTCACGAGGGCTGCAGAGAATATCTTCACGGCCTTCCTCCAGCTGCGATAGCTGTGCTCCCGGAGACGGACCCGCACAAAGGCAAGAACCAGGCCAGCAGGCTCCCTCCGGGTTCGCGCGAAGTTGTTTCACCTGCATGTCCGCCCGTGAGGACGATGCGCGTCCCGTACCGTAGACGCCCCCGGTCGCTTCGGGATGTTCGCGTCGGTCGCGCCTACCGTCCACCCGTGCGCAGCCAGACCAGCACGACGCCATTTCCGCCGAGCGTTTCCAAAGAGGGTTGTGCCGTCGGCGGGCGACAACACCGCGACACTCTCAACCGCACTCGGGTCGATCTGATTGACCCTCGACGGGGTCGATGACCACCCCATTCAACACCGTCAGAGCGCAGCCCGGGTGGCCCCTTCTGAGGCTCTCCACGCACAGAGGTTCCATGCTCGGGTTCACGTTCCCCACTCGCACGCGCACGCCGGGAATGCCCTGCCACCGGATCACATCCGCAATCCGAAGAGCCGAGCGTACCTTTTCGATCCTCTCCCGGTCGATCCACCGGGCACCGAGCCCGTCCGGCGTGTGTCCATAGCTCCGGAGCACTCGTACCGCCTCCGACTCGGTGGACACCTCTATCCCCTCGATGCCGATTGGCTCAGGAACCAGCATCAAGTCCAGTGCGATGTCGCCCTCGCTCTCTAGGGCCAACAGCGGAGAAGCGGTGGTCCGGTAGCCGACGCGCTCGGCAGAAGGCGGTATTCGTCGGCCTCACGAGGTGCGATGACGAATCGTCCCGCCGAGTCCGCCAGCACCTGAACCGTCGTCTTACCTCGGCGGTCCGCCAGGGAGACCGCCGCGTCAGCGACAGCTCTGGTGCTACCTTCCTCCAGGACCCGGCCAGATATGGTCTGGGCGGCACAGATGCTCGGAATGGCCACTCCCCCCGACAGTGGCAGGGCCCAGCCCGACAGAAGGTGCGTCCACCCGTGCTTCACCTGGCGCCCTCCATCGAAGTCGTGGCACCTTCGGCAACCGCTCGTCGGCAATCGTTCATACATAGCGCCCCGAACCGGCGTATGCTACAGCCGCCGCCCATATCATCCTCACGCCCGGGCGCTTCTACGCTGTCTCTTCCTCCCAGCCCCTCTCCGCCGCCGTATCCTCCACCTGCACCGTGCCCCGCATCGTCCCCAGCGCGGCGAAAAGGGCATAGTCGCCGGCCCTCAGCGGGGCCAGCTCCAGCGTCACCGACTCCCCTTCCGGCAGTTCCCGCCGGATGCGCGTATAGGGGAACTCGATGTCGTCCCACCACGACTCCCCGTCATCGTCACGGATGAACCTCAGCCGGATGGGTTGTCCCTCCCGCACCGAGACGCGCGACGGGCTGATTCCGCCGTTCACCCGAACGTCCACCTCCTGCCACTCCCAGCCGTCCCGCCTGCGTCGAGCCTCCCGACGGTCGGCCCTCCAGAAGTAGACGCCAACGACAAGAGGGGGGACGAGAACCGTCACGAGGATCGCGAACAGCTCCGACGACATGAGAACTCCTCCAGTCCATGCGGTGGGCGTGAACGTCTTCGCGCGCCGTGTGCTCAACGGGCATCGAGGGGGACCGCGAGGTAGCGGTGCATCGTGCTCGTTCCCGCCAGCGAGACGGCATCAAGGAGCGTCGGTACCTGGACGGTAGTCGGGTCGTACCAGACCGTCGCGAGGCTGGCCGGCAGGTCCACCTCGACATCGACGACCCCGCGCACCCTTAGGAGCGTGTTCCGGATCCGGTTGGCGCAGTTGGGACAACCCATGCCGGCCAGGGCGAGGATCTGCTCACGCGCTCCTCCTCGTTCCTGCTCGGAAGCGCGCCCTTCCAGGGGCTCGACGTGGCAATCTGTGACGTGTTGCATGGCCGCCTCCTTCTCCGCGGGCCACGCGAGCCCCACCGCCGCTCTGACGCGAGGCCGTGGCCCACCGAACCAACTTCGCGGGTGCGAGGTGAACCAGTCGTGAAGCGCTCGTGAAGGCGGATTCATCGTCTCTTCGCAGGATCGCTTTCCCATGATCGAAGGTTCATCCGTGGTTCACGTGGCCTTCACCCCAGGGACCTCATGCTTCCTTACGCTCCGTTGGAAACCGGCGCGACCTGTCATCAGACTTCGAGACGCGAGAAAGGCACTTCCATGAGTGCGATCCCCGAGCGAGACCTCCGCACCTCCTCTCCCCCCTCCGCGTCCCGCCGCCGGGAGCACCCGGTCTGGGATCCCGCCATCGCCCGGCTCACCATCGAAGGGCTGGAGTGCCAGCACTGTGCCCTGCGGATCCGGAACGCGCTTCTCGGGGCCCCTCAGGTCCTGGGCGCGGAAGTGGATCTCCGGACCAACCAGGTGGATGTCCTCTTTGACGCCAGCCAGCTACGCCTCGACGGGTTGGCGGCCCTCATCGCCTCCGCCGCCGACGGGCACGCGGGCCGTTACGAAGTGGTCGACGCCAGGATGACCTGAGCGCGGGCACGTCGGCATTCACGAGCCCCCGGATGAGGGGAACCGATCCCGGTACCACTGGGGCCAACCTCTCGTGGATACCCACTCCCTCAAGGTCTGCACCGAGTCGCGGGGAATCCCATGGGTGCGTCGGAGGTAGAAGTCGGCCGCCTTGACGGCCAGCGGTGCCGCCACCGCCGAGCCGCTCCCCCCTTGCTCGACCAGGGCGAGCACGACGATCTCCGGTGGCGCATCGAAGGGGCCCGCGATGGCCACGAACCAGGCATCGTTCTTCCCGCTGCCCCTCAAGCTCGCGCTGTTCTGCGCCGTGCCCGTCTTCCCGACCACATCCCACAGCTCCAGCGTGGCATCCATGTGCGCGGTCCCGCCCGGTCCGGTCACCCGCCGGAGACCCTCCATCAGGACGTCAATGTCGCGCCGCGCCAGTCGCAGGTCCCAGGCGGGGCCGGGTTCCGCTCCCCTGGCCAGAAACGGGGCGGGCGCCGCGCCACCCCTCGCCAACGCCTCGAAGAACTGGGTCATGCGAAGGGGCGTTTGCGCGTTCGGCCCTTGCCCGATGACCAGCGACAGTACCTCTCCCTCTCCGGCCGCCTGGCCGAAGCGGCGCAGCCAGTAGGTCCGGTCCTCCGGGAACACACCGCTCACCTCTCCGGGGAGGTCCACCCCGGTCGGTCCGGCGAACCCAAGCTCGGCGATCCCGGCCAGGAGCCGGTCGAGCCCCACGCGCAGACCCAACTGGTAGAAGTAGACGTCACAGGAGTTGCCGATGGCCTCCAGAAGGTCGTTGTCGCCGTGCCCTGATCCGAGCCAACACCGCCAGGTGCGCCCACCCCAAAGGAACGTGCCCGGACATGCCTCGGGCATATGCTCGAAGGCGCTGACCACCCCGAGCTTGAGGGCGACGGCAGCTGTCGCCAACTTCCACGGCGAGGCGGGAGGATAGAGACCCTGGATGGCGCGATTGACCAGCGGACGCAGTGGGTCGGACACGAGCCCCTGCCAGGTCCTCCGCGAGATCCCCCCGATGAGGTCTCCGGGCTCGAACGTGGGCGCCGAGTACAGGGCAAGGATCCCACCATCCGCGGGATCCAACGCGATGACCGTCCCGGCCAGACCGCCCGGGAAGATCCCCGCAATCCACTCCTGAAGCTCGCTGTCCAGTGTCAGGTGCAGGTCCCGGCCGGGTTCGGGGGCGCGGGACGGCCGCCCCCGGAAGTCGCCCACGATCCTGCCCCGCGCGTCGATCTCCACGGTCCGGATCCCCTCACGCCCCCGGAGCAGTGCATCGTACTGGCGCTCGATTCCATCCTTGCCGACCAGCACCTCCGGCCCAGACGGGGCCGGTTCGACCCACGAGGCGACCTCCTCCGTCGTGACCCGGCCGACGTACCCCAGCACATGGGATGTCGTGCGCCCAGCAGGGTAGCGCCGCCGTGGTCGCATCTCCACCACCACGCGCGGCAGATCGCTGGAGGTCTCGATGAGCACGCTCGCGGTCTCGAAGTCCACGTCCCCATCCACCAGCACCTCGCGCCCGTACCTCCGAACCTGCTCGAAGAGGGCTCCCACCTCGTCGACCCCGAGGCCAAGGACGGTGGCCAATCGAACAAGCGTGGCGCGGACTGAATCGGCGGGTCCAGGGAGCAAGGTGACCGCGTATCCGGGGACGTTGTCGGCAAGGATGCGACCATCCCGGTCATAGATCACGCCTCGGGGCGCAGGCACGGCGACCTGGCGGACGTAGTTGGCCTTCGCCTTGAGGCGCCAACCGTCGTCCTCGACGACCTGTAGGTCGAACAAGGCCCCAAGGAGGAGAACGATCAACGCGGCAAGCAGCAGGGTCGCCCCATGTGCCCGGGAACGGAGGGCCTGCGACGCAAACGGCCCCCCGCCCCGTGGCATCCGCCGTAGCATCCCCCGTCCTACGCCGCAGCGGTCTCCGGGCGACAGCCGGCCCCCGACCCTGTCGGCTCCAGCGCGCAGCCGCAGGCGCATGCCGGACCCGGCAGCGGCGGCCTCGTCAGCGCCCCCGAACGCCGATTCCCGCGGTAGGTTCGCGCCCACCGCCAGGTGAGGCGCGAGAGCGTGGCATCATGCTCGTTCACCGCGTTCACCGCGGCCACGATCACCGAATACCAGGCTCGGGAGGTGACGGCCTTCTCGATGAGGCGGAGGCCGCTCTCGCTCTCGAAGACCGCCCGGCGAATGAACCGAGCCACGCGGAACTCGCCCTCGAAGGCGTCACGCGCCAGACGTGGGTAGTCATCCAGCCCACCCCCAGCCCAGGCCTGGGCGAGGAGGCCGGCGGAGCGAAGCGCGTTCTGAATTCCTTCGCCTGTCAGGGGATCCGCCAAGCCCGCCGCATCGCCCAACAGGGCGAAGTCCCGTCCGGCGAGAGCGCAGTAGTCGCCATGGCCCAGTTGGGCGGTCCCGATGACGGCGCCGGCGCGCTCCAGGCCGTCCGGGCACCCGCAACCATCCGCCACCGCCCGGTAGGCGTCGATCTCACCGTCGAGACGCGGCCGGCGCCAGGTACCATTGGGGACCCCGATCCCGACCGATCGGTGGTCGGGGCGCGGGAAGTCCCAAAGGTATCCTGCCAGCCCCCGGTAGAACTTCAGGAGGGCCGTCTCCGTGGCGGCGCCACGGGTCGCGGGGTACGCCACGCGCGTCGGCGCCAGCTCAACCTGGAACTCCGGGACAGCGACGCGGCGCACGAGGGACGCCGCTCCGTCGGCTCCGATGAGGAAGGGAGCCAGGACATCGCCTTCAGCGGTCCGGAGCTTCCAGTACCCGTATTCCCGGTCGATCTTCTCGACCTTGGCCCGGAGGTGCCCGGCACCAGCCCCCAGCGCACGGTCCAACTGCCAGCGCGCCAGGTCCACGCGGGGCAGGATCCACATGGGGCGCTCCAGGGGAACCGTGACGCCCACCCTTGGAGACGCCTCCACCCGCACCGTCGTCACCGGGCGCGAGAAGGCCTTCAGTTCCTCGAGTTCGGGGATCTCGTCGAAGGCGGCGGGGGTCAGCCCTCCCCCGCACGGCTTCTCCCAGGGTGCCTTGGGGTCGAGGAGGAGCACCCCGGCACCCAGGCCCGACAGGAGCTCGGCCGCCCGGGCGCCTGCGGGCCCCGCACCGACCACCGCGAATTCCACCTTCCGGACCATGGTGACTCCTCCAAGGGACGTGGGTTGCAGGCTCGCTTGATGCGTGCATCCAACCTCACCGGCCCCGGGTGAACGGGCGGTGATTCGAAGGTGAAGCGTGATTCACCGCCGGGGAGGGATCTTCAGACCGGATGGAGGCGCGTCAGCTCCCGGGCGACCCTTTCAGCGTCCTCGCGACCGAGCCTCCGAAGGCGCTGGCCGATCTCGTCCTCCGCGAGCAGGAGGGCGGCCTCCCGCATGGTCCGGCGCACCTCGCGGAGGCCGTCCATCACGGCCGCGTCGGGAGCCTCCTCCTCGATCATCCTCCGGACCGCGGCCAGTTGCCATTCCGCCAGGTGGAGGAGCCCCCGCACCCCGCTCATTCCCCACCCCCGTCCAGGGGGCACCGCTCGCACGCCGGATCACCGGGTCGGGCGTGTTCACACGCTTTTCCCCGCTCCGCCGGACCGAGGAGGGCGAACACCACGAACGCCGCAGCCAACGCAACCAACGACAGCACCGTGATCATGCGCGACCTCCGCTCAGGAGCCCCGCAAACCCCATGAAGGCAAGCGAGAGGAAGCCCGCGATGATGAAGACCAACGCCGACCCGCGGGCCACCGCGGGCACGTCGGAAAGGTCCACCTGCTCACGGATGGACGCCATGAGGACCAGGGCCACCGTCAGACCCGCCCCCGCGCCCAGGGCGAAGGAAAGCCCCTCGAGGAAGCCGTAGCCCCGATTCGTCTGGAAGATGGCCAGGTACAGGATGGCGCAGTTGGTGGTGATGAGAGGGAGGAACTGGCCCATCTCCCGGAACAGCGTGGGGCTCAACTTCCGGATGGCCATCTCGACGATCTGCACCACCGAGGCGATGACCACGATGAAGGAGATCAGCCGGAGGTACGGCGCGTAGGGAAGCACGAACGTGTTGAGAACCCAGGTCACCACCGACGTGACGACCAGGACGAACACGTCTGCTCCACCCATGCGCAGGGCGGTGGACACCCTTCCCGACACCCCCAGGAACGGGCAGAGTCCCAGGAAATAGAAGAGGGTGAAGTTGTTCACCAACATCGCCGACAGGAAGATCCAGAAGATGTCGCCGTTCATGGGCCACCTCCCTGCCCCGTCACGGGGTTCAGGAACGGGCGTATCGGCTCGTGCCCCTGATGGCGCCGCGCAGCCCACGTGTTCAGGCCGAGGAGCAGGAAGCCGATGGTGAAGAACCCACCGGGAGGGAGCGCCATCACAACCCAGGGCTCGAAGGCTCGGGGCATCACGCGGAAGTCCAGGAACGTGCCGGAGCCCAGGATCTCCCGCACCGCGCCCATGAGCACCAGGGCGATGAGGAACCCGATGCTGGTCCCGGTCGCGTCCAGTAGCGACCGCCCCACGGGATTCTTGGACGCGAACGCCTCGTGGCGACCCAGGATGATGCAGTTCACGACGATGAGGTAGACGAACGCGCCCAGCGCCTTGCTCACCGCCGGCGTCGTGGCCTGCATGAAGAGGTCCACCACGGTGACGAAGGTCCCGACGATGAGGACGTAGGTCGAGATCCGGACGGCGTGGGGGACCGCGTTTCTCAGAAGCGAGACGAAGACGCTGGAGCCCATCAGCACGAACGCCGTGGCGAGGGCCATCGCCAGGCCGTTGCGCACCGAGTTGGTCACGGCCAGCGCCGGACACAGGCCCATCAGGTGGACGAAGACGGGGTTCTCCTCCCAGATCCCCCGCGTGAGGATCGCCCCACCCCCCTCCTGATGTCTTCCGGGTCCACTGGCGTGGCTCACCTGCCCCTCCCTGCGTGGCGACGTACTCGTGACTACACCATGTCACCGGCCGGGTGAAGGGCCCGTGAAGTCCGCATGAACGCCCGTTCACCGCCCCCCTGAATCCCGTTTCATCCTCACTTCACCCCAGCTTCACCGTGCCCCAGCCATCCTCGATCGAGCGCCGGCGCAGCGTGCGGCCGGCAACGAGAGCCACCTTGACCCAACAGGAGGGAGCATGAAAACCCCCACCGACACGGTACAGGACCTCGTCTGCGGGATGCGGTTCACCATCGAGCAGGCGGCGGAGAGCATCGAGTACCACGGCCGCACGTTCTACTTCTGCTGCGCCGCCTGCTGCGACGCGTTCCGCCTCGACCCGAAGCGGTTCCTTCCCCGAGACAAGGAGTCCATCAGTGACCACCCCGCCGCCTGACACACGCTGCCCCTATTGCGGGAGCGAGACCACCATGGGCCGTACCCTCGACCCACTCCTGGGCGGACACCTCTCCCTCGAGGAGTTCGAGGTCCTCGTCCGGGGCGAGTGGCGACGGGTACTGGGCCGGGCCGCCTACGACCGTGTCCACGAGGCCCGCCTCGCTCGCAGCCTCGTCGCCCTCGCGGCAGAGCCCGAGTCGGAGGCGGCGCATGCGAACCTGCGCGCTGGTCTCGATCAGGTCGTCGCCGACCTCGCTTCGACCGGTGCCGGGCGGGACGCGGTGCGTGGGGAGATCCACGCGCTCTTCCTGGCCATGTACAACGTGCTCACGCGCGCGGGCGCTTCGATCGAACGCACCGCCGCGCTCCGCGCCGCCTCGGAGCAGGCTGTGGAGATGACCCTCGGCTATTCGATGGAACTGCCGATGGGTTGGGACGCCGAAGGGAGGGGTCTGTGACCAAGCTCCGCGTTCCGCTCACCGGCCTTGGCTGCGCGGCGAGTACGCGCCTCTCCATGGAGGCAGAGCTCACCTCGCTCCCAGGGGTGCTCTCCGTCTATCTCAACCCGGTCAACGAGGTCCTCTTCCTGCAGGTTGAGCCGAGCTCCTTCGACCCGTTGTCCGCGCGAGCCCTCATTGAGGCATTCGGAGCGCGGCTTCCGGACCCAGAAACGCTCAGGGGCGACGCGGAGCCGCGCCGCCCCTGAGTTCAAGCCAGGCCGTCCCCTACGTTACCGGTGCGACGGGCCGGGCGGTGACCCCGTGATCGGGCGGGAGTCTCTCGCGTCCGCGCGAAGGAACGCGAGGAGCTCCGGCGACAGCACCTTGGGCGCTGGCGCCGACGCCACGTCCTCGCCAGCGCCCTCCGGGAGGTTCGTCGCCTGGAGGTACGCCAGCACGGCACGGGCCTCGGCGCGGGTGAAGTTGGCCCTCGCCCGCATGTGGGCGACGATCAAGGCCCACTCGGCGTCGGTGCGCTCCGTCGAGGAGCGTGCGTTGTGGCATCGGGCGCAGTTGGCGGCGTAGACCCGGGCGCCCTCCCCGATGAGTTGTGGGTCCTGCTGCGCCTCGCCCGGCGCGGGGAGCAGACCCAGAGCGACCGCCACGAAGAGGTATCTCTTCAACGTCATGTTTCGACTCCTTCCTTTCTCAGAACCCGAAGGCCCATTGGATGCCAAAGGTGCTGTCACGGTCCTCGTGGAACTCCCACACGAACTTCAGTGGCACCGACGAGGCCATCCAGTAGTCCAGCCCCAGCGCCAATTCGTTGTGGCCCTCGCCCACGACGGCCCCGGCCACCTTCGCGTCGTTGACGCGGCTGAGACGCACCACCGGCTCCCATGAACCGCGGCGGTGGGACGCCTGCAGGTAGAAGCCGGAGCGAGACAGCGTCTCGAACTCGTCGTGCTCGTGCTCGAACTCCTGGCGTGTGATCACGCCTTCACCCCGGATCTCGAGTCCGCCGCGGCGGAACTCGGCGGAGAGCGCCGCCGCGGAGTAGTCGAGAACGGATTCAGCATCGTACTTTGCGGTGAGCCCTGAGGCGTAGACCTCGAACTGTCCGCCCCGGACGAGTCCCATGCGGGCACCCACCATCTTGTTGCCGTTGTTGTCCCCGAAGGCGGCCCCGAACATGAGAGGCGGGGCGATCCCCTCCTCGGCGCCTTCGCCCGCCTCGGATGCGAGTGGACCGCCCGGGAAGATCGCCATGGCGGGTTCCTCGTCGTCGTGGCCCGCCACACCGTCGGTGGGACCCTGTGTGACATACGCCGACACGTCGAAGGCCCATGTATCGCCGATTGGTTGCTTCGTCCTCAGGAGAAGTCCGGCGTCCCCCAGCACGGGAAGCAGCGACTCGGCCGATGCGCTTCCGTGCCCGGCTCCGAAGATGAGGGGTTTGGTGGGGAGCTTGTTGATCCAGGACGGGTGGAGCCGCTCCCCGAAGACGCCGAAGGGGAGGAGGACCTTCCCAGCCGTGAGCTGAAGGCGCCCGAAGCCCAGGTAGTCGATCTGAGCGTACTCCAGCGAGGTCTCCGTTGCGTCGCCTTCGAGCCCGAACTCGAGCTCCGCCTCGAACAGGAGGTTCTCGCCCACCGAATAGAGCATCAGCGGACTTATCGAGGCGGTGAAGTCGCTCGCGAAGGGGTCGGAGGCGGCCGCGCCAGACCAGCCAGCGGAGCCATACCCAGCCAGGAGGAAGCCATTGCGGCTCTGCGCCGCCAACGGCGGGGCCAGGGCCGCGCCAAGCGCGAGAATGATCAGGATCCTGCCTGGATGGGCTCTCATCGTTCTTCTCCGTCCTGGGGGGCGACCACGGTCAGGGTGGCCTTCATCCCCATCATCTCATGCGGCGTGCAGACGAAGGCGTACTCGCCGGGCGCGAACCGCCCGTCGATGGCCAGGTCGTAGGTCGCCCCCTTCTGGAGGAGGAAGGGTCCCATCTTGGCCGCGCCCAGCTTCGCGCCCGACGGGGCCTTCTTGAACTCCACGTTGTGGGGGACGATGTCGTCCTGGATGAACCGGACCATGTCTCCGGGCGCGGCCTGGATCGCAGCCGGCTCGAACCGCCACTGGCCGCCGCCTTTGTCCACCAGATGGACTTCGAGGACCCGGGGCGCGGGGGGGGCTCCGGGGTTCCCGTTTCCCGGCTGCTGTGGTATGAACGCGAGGCTCGCCAGGATCGCCAGCTTGAAGATCATCTAAGAGTCCTCCCTGATTGTGCCGCGAGATTTCGGTTTGGGTGGGGCTACACCCCCCGAGAATGCAACCGCCGTGCCGGGATCGGGCCGCGCGAGCCATCCGCGCAAATGGTTGCCATGATGTCACTTGCAATTCCCCTCCCTGGGTCCGAGATTGGGCTGTGGGGGAAATGCCTCGGTATTGGTCCTTTCGTGGGCCGGTTGTCTGGGGCATTTGCCCCGCCGCTCGCTCCCGGCGTGAGCCGCTCTTTCCGTCGTGAGGCGCCTCCTCGCCGGACTGGCGCCATCTCGGCGCGGACCTTGCTGGAAACCGAGCCGGAACCCACGGCATGAATCGAGGCAAGCCAGTGACGGATCGAGCGCCAGCGCCCCGCACGGGGCCGCGAGACGGCGTCCTGCGGCGCCGCATCCTCGGCGCTTTCCTGATCCTCTCGCTCATCCCGCTGTTCGGGAGCAACGCCATCGGGTACGCGAGGTCGCGGGTGATCGTCGAAGGCTTGGTGGGCCGCTATCTCGACGGGATGGCGGGCATCCAAGCCGCCCACATCCAGGATCGCCTGGACCAGCGCCTCCTGTACCTCTCCGCCGTGGCCAACGGAAACCGCTTCCTCGAAGCCGCTGCGGAGCGGGAGCTGTCCGGAGCAAGCATCCCAGGAATGGCTGAGGCGGCGGATCCCCCGGCGGTGCGTGTTTACCTCGAACGCAAGCGCACAGAGACCAGCCGCTTCGACATCCTCACCGTCCACCGCCCCGACGGCACGGTGCTGGCGTCGTCGGGCTCGGACGAGCCACTGCCCCCCGCGACCGTCGCCTCCGCACCCGGATTCCTGATCGTCCGCGGCGATGACCCCGAGTCCCCTCCGTCGCTCCGATTCCTCGCGCCCGTGACCGACGCCCAGGGGCGCCGGCAGGCTTATCTGTCGGCGACTCTGGCCTTGGTCCGGGGCGGCGAGTTCCTCGAGATCCCCCCGCACGTCTCAGGGAGCATCGAGTCCTTCCTCCTGGACGGATCGGGTCGCCCCGTGTTCGTCTCCCACCCCCACGGCCACGTGGCCTACGACCAGCCCCTGGCGAGTCCCCTCCTGGCGGCGCCGCCCGGAGGTCATGCCGTTTACGCGGACCGCGAGGGCGTCCAGGTGATCGGGGCCTCGGCGCGGCTCCCGGGGAGCGACTGGCTCTTCGTGGCCGAGGTGCCGGTGTCCGACGCCCTGGCCGAGCTGGGCACGCTCCGTACCCTCTCCCTCGTCCTGGGCTCTCTGTTCGCGGCACTCGTCCTGGTGGCCGCGTGGATGATGGCTGGGGGCATCGTCGCTCCCCTGCACCGGCTCGTGGACGTGACACGGCGCCTGGGGCGCGGAGAGCTGGATGTCCGAATCGAGCGCCCGGGGAAGGACGAAATCGGAGAGCTGGGCGAGGCGTTCAACGACATGGCCGGCGCCATGGAGGCCGACCGAGTACGCATCGCGGCCCTCCATCGCCAGGATATTGAACGCGCGCAGCAGCTCGCCACCGTAGGCGAGCTCGCCAGCGGCATCGCCCACGAAATCAAGAATCCGGTTGTGGGGATCTCCAACGGCCTGGATCTCGTGCTGCGCAGAACGAACGATCCGGCGCTGGAGCCCATCACCAGCGAGATGAAGCGCCAGCTTCATCGTATCGAGGGAGCCGTCCGCGACCTCTTGACGTTCGCCCGGCCCCGGCGCCCGGACGTGGGACCGGTAGACCCGGTGCAGGTGGTCCAGCGGGCGGTGAGCCTCGTAGACCCGGTGGCCGGCCGCCAGCGAGTCAGGATCGTCCTCCGCAGTACCGACCGACCGCTCCCACTGATCTTCGCCGACGCGGACCTCCTCCAGCAGGCCCTGGTCAACCTCCTCATGAACGCGCTTCAGGCCTCACCGTCCGGAGGGGAGGTCGTCGTCACGTCGGGCGGGGAGAGCCGCGGCGTCCGGATCACGATCCAGGACCAGGGGCCCGGGATCCCCGACGCCGACCTCGAGCAAATCTTCAAGCCCTTCTTCACGACCCGGCACAGCGGAACCGGGCTGGGCCTGCCCATCAGTCGAGGGATCATCGAGCAGCATGGCGGGCGCCTCACGGTGGAAAGCGGCCCTGGGGGCGGGGCGCGCTTCACCGTGACGCTCCCCCTCCAGGACCCGCCTGTGCCGGAGGAAACGACGTGAACCACGCACGCATCGCCATCTGCGACGACGAAATGCTCATCCGCCTGTGGCTGGAGGAACACCTGACGGAGGCCGGATTCGAGGTGCGTGGGTACGAGGACGGCGGCTCGCTCCTGGAGGGGCTCTCCTCGGCACCGGCGGATCTGGTGCTCCTCGACCTCCGGCTCCCCGACGGGAGCGGCCTTGACCTCCTCCCCCGCATCCTGGCCACCGACGCCGAGATCCCAGTCATCATGATCACGGCCCACGGGGAGGTGGAGACGGCGGTGAAGGCGGTGCGGGCGGGGGCCCACCATTTCCTGGAGAAGCCGGTGGACCTGGCCGAGCTCCTCCTGCTCATCGACCAGGCGCTGGAGAGCCGCAGGCTCCAGAGCGAGGTAGATCGTTATCGGGAGGGCCATCGGTGGCAGTTCTCCGACGTGAGCCTGGTGGGCCGGTCGTTCGTCATGGGGAGGATCGCGGAGGTCATCACGCGCCTCGCGCTGCGAGGAAGTCCAGCCAACGTGCTCATTCGAGGCGAGAGCGGCACGGGCAAAGACGTCATCGCCCGTGCCATCCACGCCCGGGGCCCCCGGCGGGAAGCACCGTTCATCGCCGTCAACTGCACCGCCCTGCCCGACGCCTTGGTGGAGAGCGAGCTCTTCGGTCACCAGGCCGGGGCCTTCACCGACGCGAAGACCGAGAAGCGGGGGCTCTTCGAGCTCGCCCACGGTGGCACGCTCTTCCTCGATGAGGTTGGGGACATGCCAGCGGGGGCGCAGGCCAAGCTCCTTCAGGCCCTGGAGCGGAAGGTCATCCGCCGCGTCGGGGGCGTCCGCGACATTCCGGTGGATGTCCACGTCGTGGCCGCCACGAACCGGGATCTGGAGGCCATGGTCAGCGACGGCTCGTTCCGGGAAGATCTCTTCTACCGCCTCAATGTGGTGCCCATCCTGGTGCCGCCCCTCCGGGAACGCCGTGAGGATATCGCCGCCCTGACGCACCATTTCCTGGCCGTGCTCTGCGACGAGTTGCGCGTACCCCCGCGGCGGGTCACTCCCCGGGCCCTCGAGGCGCTGGAGGCCTACGACTGGCCCGGGAACGCCCGCCAGCTCAGGAACGTCCTCGAACGGATCGTCCTCCTTCGGGACGACGAGATCATCGACCTCCCTTCACTTCCCGCCGAGTTCCACGGAGGGGTCCGGGGGTTCTCTGCGCCCTTTGGGGCACTTCCCCTGCCGAAGGACGGTGTGGATCTCGAAGCGCTTGAACGGGACCTCATCCGCCAGGCGCTGAGCCGCACCGGCGGCAACAAGACGCGCGCGGCCAGGCTCCTGGGGCTGAGCCGGGATACGCTGCGTTACCGCGTGGAGAAGTACGGACTGGAAGGGTGACGGCGAAGCGTCCGCGCGGTCGCGCCCAATGAGCGACGGGCGAGCCCCGAAGGGCCCGCCCGCCATGACCTGTCCGAGACTCCAGGGTCAACGGTGGTGTTGCTCGTGGTCTGCCGCCCCACCACCGCCGGGCGCGGCCTCCCCCATCATCCCGCACATCATCGACCCCACGAGACCCATCCCCTCCCCGACTTTGGTTCGTTGCGCCTCGGTGAGGATGTCCCCTGCTTCCAGGGAAGCGCGAACCCGGGCTACGTGGGCCTTGGCCATGTGCTGAGCCGCCTCGCCCAGCAGCACTGCGTAGGCGTCGAGATCAGCGTCGGGGGCCGCCAGCAGATCCGCCGCCTCACGGTGCCCGTCCATGGCGGCCTTCATGTGCCGCTGATGCTCCTGGTTCGCCGCTTCCGCGAGGCGCTCAAGGGTCGCCTTCTGGGCGTCCGAGAGTTGCAACCGCTCCCCGGCGGCGAGAAGGGCGGCCGGCGAGGCGCCGCCAGCCTGCATCATTCCCATCATCCCCATCATCGAGGGTCTGGCGGTCCCAGGGGCCATCCCGTGCATCCCAGCGCCACCTTCCATCATGGACGCGCCGTCCATGGCGTGGCCGCCGGGGCCTCCCATCATCATGCCATGGCACATCTGCATCATGCCCTGACCCATCATCTCCTCATGGCCGCCGGACATCGCTCGCGTCTGCCCCTGGACGGGCAGCGCCAGCGCGCCGAGCAGGGCGAGGGTCGTGGCTATCGTCGAGGTTCTCATCGTTGACCTCCTGGTCTTCCTTCCGTTGGGTCGGTCCGGGCAGGTACCATCACCACCCGCGCCTTCGTATGCTCGACATGAAGCTCGCGAGTCGAAGCTGAAGCGTCGGTGAAGTCCGGATGAGAGGTCCTTCACCTCCGCTCCGGGCCGCCTGAAGGGAGCTTAATGTGGGCTTCACCCCCCGTTCAGGGCGACGCGCCCAGACTCTGACGGTGGACCCTCGCTTTCACGCACAACAAGGCCAGCAAGCCATGAAGATCCTGCCCCGCTCCCCCTATGCATGGGCCGCACTCGGCGCCGGAGCCGTCGTCGTGCTGGCCTGGGCCGGTCAGGGCCGGATGGACGCGGTCCTTCCCGGGTCCCCGGCTCCGAGCTTCGCTGCCACCACCCTCGACGGCGAGAGGGCCGCTCTCGAGGACTACCGGGGACGCGTGGTGCTGCTGAACATCTGGGCCACGTGGTGCCCCCCCTGCCGCGAGGAGATGCCCTCGATGGAGCGGCTGTACCGGACCTTCAAGGACCGGGGAGCCTCCTTCGAGATTGTCGCGGTGAGCATCGACGCTGCGCCAGGCGCCAAGGACACGGCAGGCAACGTCGGCGGAGACCTGCGGGCGTTCGTGGAGGAGTTCGGTCTCACCTTCACGATCCTCCACGATCCCTCCGGGCGTATCCAGAGGACCTATCGCACCACCGGCGTCCCGGAGTCGTTCATCATCACAGCGGATGGCACGATCTTCCGTCGGCTCGTGGGCGCCGTGGAGTGGGATGCGCCGGAGTGGGAGGCAACCATCCAGCGGCTCCTGCCGAAGGAGGACGAGACTGGCTCTGTTCGCCCGGACGGCAATACGCCTTGACGGAAGGACGGAGGCGGAGACACGGAGCCGCGCGGTGGCGCCCCTGAAGGGGCGGGTCCCCACGGCCCTGGCGCTGGGAATGGCGGACAGCAAGGGTAACGGACTGGCTCATCACGGAGAGCGCTCGCCTCCTGTGTCCCGACGGCCGGGTCCCTGAGTACCATGTCGATAGCTGCCTCGCAGGTCCGCGAGACGGCCAGAGCACTTCTTTGACCCGCTCCTCCGCTCCACGGGCGAATACCATGCGCCACCCCGCTCCGATCTCTATCTCCCTTCCTGCACCTGATAGTAGAGCGCCGGCACCACCACCATGTTCAGGAACGTGGAGGTGATGAGCCCCCCCAGGACCACCACAGCGAGGGGCGCCTGGATCTCCTTTCCGGGTTCCCCGCCTCCCAGCGCCAGCGGAATGAGCGCCAGGGCCGCCGTCAGCGCCGTCATGAGGATAGGGTTCAGCCGCTCCAGCGAACCGCGCACCACCGCCTCGCGCAGCCCGTGGCCTTCCTCAAGGAGATGCCCGTAGTGGCTCACCAATAGAATCCCGTTCCGCACGGCGATCCCGAACAGCGTGATGAACCCGACCATGGTGGCGACGTTGAGCACGCCCCCCATGAGGAGGGTGGCCGCCACACCGCCGATGAGGGCCAGGGGGAGGTTCACCATGACCACCAACGCGAGCTTGGCGCTGGCGAATTCCTGGAAGAGAATGAGGAAGATGGCCAGCACCGAAACGATGGAGAGCAACAAGATGGCCCGGGCCGCCGCCTGACCGCTCTCGAACTGCCCGCCATACTCCACGTAGTATCCCTCCGGGAAGGTGACCGTCTCATCGACGATTCCCTGGATCTCCTCCACGGCGCTCCCCACGTCGCGCCCCTCCACGTTGGCCTGCACCACCAGCTTCCGTTGTACATCCTCTCGGGAGATGGTGTTCGGCCCCCGTTCGAGGCGAACATCGGCGAGCTCGTTGAGGGGCACCGTACCCCCACCGGCCACGTCCACCCGTGCCGCGGCGATGCGCGCTTGGGTGTCGCGGAGCTCTTCGGGATAGCGGACGACAAGGTCGAAGGCGCTCTGGCCCTCCAGCACCTGGGACACGGCTTCGCCGTTGAAGGCCACGTCCACCGCCGCGGCGAGCGCCCCCGGCGTTATGCCGAACCGGGACATGGCGAGCCGGTTGGCGTGGATGCGGAGCTGCGGCACGTCGGACTGCTGCTCCACCTGGAGGTCCACCAGTCCCTCCACCCCCTCCACTGCCCCACGGATGCTCTCTCCCAGCGCGCGGAGCTGATACAGGTCGGGACCGAAGATCTTCACGGCGATGGCGGCCCGGGTCCCCGACAGCATATGGTCGATGCGGTGCCCTATGGGCTGGCCCACGGTGATGTTCATCCCCGGCACGATCGTGACCCGATCGCGCAGCTCGGCCATGATGTCCACGACGTCACCCTTCGTCAGGTCGAGGCGTACGTCGATCTCCGCCGCGTTGACGCCCTGGGCGTGCTCGTCCAGTTCGGCCCTCCCGGTTCGGCGGGCCGTGGAGAGCACCGCGGGGTGAGCCAGGAGCACCTCCTCGACGCGGTTCCCGAGCCGGTCCGACTCGACGATCCCCGTGCCCGCCACCGTCACCGCCGACACGGTCAGCGTCCCTTCCTGGAACTCCGGAAGGAAGCCCCGCCCCATGAACGGGAAGGCAGCCAGTGTCGCCACGACCCCGGCGAGTGCCGCCAGGGAGACCACCCTCGGATGGGCGAGCACCGCCTCCAGGGTAGGCCGATACACCGCTTTGAGCGCCCGGACCACCCAGGTCTCCCGCTCCTCATTCATTACGGGGGCGGAGGGAAGCAGGAACGAACACAGGACCGGCGTCACCGTCACGGCCACCACCAGGGAGGCCAGGATGCTCACGATGTACGCGAGACCCAGGGGTCGGAGCATCCGTCCCTCGACGCCCGACAGAAAGAAGAGGGGAAGGAAGACCACCGTGATGATGATGGTGGCGTTGACGATGGGTCCCCGCACCTCCCTCGCCGCCTGGTAGACCACGGACAGCATGGGCCGCCTGCGGTCCTCGGGAAGGTGGTGGTTCTCCTTGAGGCGCCGGAACGTGTTCTCCACGTCGATGATGGCATCGTCGACCAGGGCCCCGATGGCGATGGCCATCCCCCCCAGGGTCATCGTGTTGATGGTGACGCCCATGAGGCGCATCGTGATGACCGCCACGGCCAGGGACAGCGGGATCGCCAGAATGGATATGCCCGTGGTGCGGAGGTTCCACAGGAACAGGAACAGGACAAGCACCACCAGGAAGGCTCCATCCCGAAGGGCGGCCACGACGTTCTCCACCGCCAGGGCGATAAAGTCCGCTTGGCGGAAGATGTCTCGCTCGATGGCGACGCCTGCGGGAATCTGACTCGCCAGCAGATCGAGTTCCTGGTTGATCCGCTGCGTGAGTTCCAGGGTGTTGACGTCCGGCTGCTTCTGGATGGACAGGATCACCGCGGGGCCGGCGTTGACCGACCCCGTTCCGATCCGGGGCCTGGGGCCGATGGCGACACGCGCCACGTCATGGATCCGGACAGGCACACCGTCCCGGACCGTGACCACGGTCTCGGCGATGTCTTCGGTGCTCTGCACCCGTCCGAGTCCCCGGATGAGCACCTCCTGCCCGTCCGAGAGGTACACGCCCCCCGACGCCACGGCGTTGGAGCCCTGGGCCGCCAGGAGCACCTCGTGCAGCGTCACGCCGTGGGCCGCCATCCGCTGCGGGTCGACCAGGACCTGGTACTGGCGTACCTGCCCCCCGATGGGCACCACCTGCGACACCCCGGAGATGGCGAGGAGACGCTTGCGGACGGTCCAGTCGGCCGCGGTGCGGACGTCCATCTCCGACACGGTTTCGCTGGTGAGCCCGATGAGCATGATCTCGCCCATGATGGACGTGATCGGCGCCAACGTCGGAGGGGGAACGTCCTCGGGCAGCGTCGCCGCCACCTGCTGGAGTTTCTCTCCCACGATCTGACGGGCCCGGTAGATGTCCGTGCCCCAGTCGAACTCCACCCACACGATGCTGATGCCCTGTGCCGAGGACGACCGCACGCGGCGGACCCCTGCGGAGCCGTTCACGGTGGTCTCCACGGGGAAGGTGACCAGGCGCTCCACCTCCTCCGCGGCCATCCCGTGGGCCTCGGTGAGGACCGTGACGGTGGGCGCGGTCAGGTCGGGGAAGACGTCCACGGGGATGGTGAGGGCGGAATAGCCTCCCCCCACCAGCAGGCCCACCGCGGCGATGAGGGTGACGAGGCGGTTCTGGAGCGACCAGGCGATGACCCGGTCCACCAGCCCGCCGGCACGGTCAGTGGGGGTGGCCATGATCGGAGATCTCGCTGGTGTTGAGGGAGCTGAGCTTGATCTGGTAGTGGCCCCGGGTCACGACATGCTCTCCGCGCCGCACCCCCGAGAGAACCACGGTCCACTGGCCGTCGGTGGCGCCGACGCTCACCGCGCGGCGCTCGAATGTCTCGCCGCCGATCTGCACGTAGGCCACCAGCAGTCCGTCCTCGTCGACGATGGCCTCGGAGGGAACGGCCACGGCGGGTTCGGGCTCCCCCGCCAGGAGGCGACCGGTGACCAGCATCCCGGGCCGGAGGCGTCCGTCGGCATTGTCCACCGCGAACCGCACGGGAACGGTGCGCATGCCCGGTTCGAGCGCGGCGCCGACGCTCACGAGCTGGGAGGTGCGTTGCACGCGATTGGAGCCCTCGGGGGCGAACGTGGCCGCCGACACGGCGTCGAGCAGACCCATGTCCCCGGCCGGCACCTGGAGGACGACGTGGAGGCGCCGGGGGTCGAGGATGGTCATCAGGGGCGCCCCCGCCCCGACGCGCTGCCCGGCGACAAAGCGGCGTTCCACCACCGAGCCGTCGATGGGCGAAGAGAGCGAAACCGTGTATCCCTCTCCGTCTCCGGCGTCCACCGCCGCGAGCTGGGCCTGGGCGATCTCGAGGTCGTGGCGCGCCTCCTCGAGCCGCCGGGCGGGAACGGCCTCGGCCGCCACCAGGCGCTCCGCTCTGGCGACCTCGCGCTCCAACCGCTCAACCCTCCCGCGGAGCGAGGCATACGCTTCGTCGCCCGCAACGGGTGCAAGTCGCACGAGGGGCTGCGCCGCCCGGACCCACGCCCCCTCCGCCGGGATCTGCTGGTTCAGCTCCCAGCGGGCGATGCCGGCCACCGGGGCCGTGATCTCGACCAGCCGGCCGGGCACCGCTTCGACGGCCCCCGTCACCTCCAGGCCGGGTGCCACCACTCGGGGCTCCGCGGTCACCGTGGCGAAGTCGATGGGCCACTGCTGCTCCTTGAGGAAGGAGATGCCCACCGACTCGGCCTCGGGGAGCACCGGGATGTCGTCCGCCGACGCGAACACCTGGATGGGCCCCACGAAGATCTCGTCGGAGACCTGGGCCCCCTCGAGGATCATCGTGAGGTCGTACATCCCCGCCGTGGGGAGGCTCGGCGCGGGGTTGTAGACCCCGGCGCGCGCCGGTTCGTCTGCCACCGTGGTGTGCACCCGCCCGTCCGGTCCCTGGAACTCCAGGGTGAGCCGTCCTTCGGTCACGGCGCGGAAGTCCGAGATGTCCGTGAGGTGGATGGCCCAGGCACCGCCGGGCTCCCCGGCGATGAGGGCTGGGTGCTCGAAGAACAGCTCCGTGCGATCCGTCCAGATGGTGATCGCCTCGCCACCGCCCTGCTCCGCTTCCACCGGCGTCTCGGCGACCTCGCCCCCGCAGGCGCCCAGTACGGACACCCACAGCGCGAGGATCGACGCAGCCGACTTCCTTTGCGTGCTCATCGCTCGCCTCCCTGATCCATGATGTCCGAGAGGCCGCCAACGGCCTGCCCCAGCTCGAAGTATGCCTGCCACGACGCCACACGGGCTCTCAGGCCCTGGAGCGCTGCGTCCGTGAACGCCCGTGTCGCGTCCACCATTTCCACGATCCCGATCTCGCCCTCCTCGTAGGCCACGCGGGCGATACCGAGGAGCTGCTCGGCCTCCGCCACGCCGCGGTCGCCAACCAACGCGGCCACGCGGGTCGCCGCATCCAGCCGGGCGTGGGCAAGCGAGGCCTCCACCGCCACGATGCGCTCGACCAGAGCCACCTCGGCTTCGGCGCCGCTGGTGGCGGCGCGGGCCCGCTCCACCGCGGCACCCCTCCGGTCCAGGACCGGGATGGGGATCTGGACGCCCAGGAACAGCCCGTTCTGGCCGTCCGACTGCCGCTTCGTTCCCGCTTCGAGGCTGGTGCCGGCGAAGATGGACGACCGAGCCAGCGAAGCCTCCGCGCGCTGTTCCTCCACTGCGGCCCGGGCCGCCGCCACTTCCGGGCGTCGCGTCAGGGCCACCGATACTGCGTCGAATGACGGTGGGAGCGCTGGCACCGTACCGTCGGGACCGACTACTGCGGCCCGCGCGCCAGGCTCCGCGCCCAGGAGCGCCGCGAGGCGTGCTTCGGCCAGCTCCTGCTCCACCTCCGCCTCGGCCAGCAACCGTCCTGCGCGGGCGCGCTCCACCTCGAGGCGGCGCACGTCGTATCCAGCCAAATCGCCTTCGGCGAGGCGGGCCTGTGCGCTGCTGAGGAGCGTGGCAGACAGCCCGTCTGCCCGCTGGAGCACGTCTCTCCGCTCCCCCACCTCCCAGGCGGCGAGATGGGCCTGCTCCACCTCGAGCACCAGCAGGGCGCTGTCTGCCTGGAAACGAGCGTCGGCCCGAAGACGTTGCGCGTGTGCACGACGGCCGCGACCGGGGGCGTCGAACAGGAAGTCGATCCCTTGGGTCAGAGTCAGGTAGCGTTCGGAGTACCCACCCAGGTCCTCGTTCGAGAACGAGGCGGTGGGGTTGGGGATCGCCGCGGACTGCCGGCTGGAAGCCAACTCGGCGCGCAGCCGGCTCCGTGCCAGGGCTAGGGCCGGGCTTCCGGCGTGGAATCGAGCCCGGGCGTCCTCCAGCGTCACGGCATCAGGCGTCGCCTGGGCCAGAACCGAAGGCGGCCGAATAGCGGCCAAGAGTAGGAGGACCCCCCGCAGGGGCAGATAGGATCGCATGGATGTTTCCCGGGCGACGCCTGGGCGCCGGCCATAGGTTCGCGGAACGGATGTGTTGGGAGAGAACGGCGCAGAGTGCGCCGTCCATCACCACGCCTGGGGGGGCGTACGACGGCTAGGCCGTCGCCGTCAAGCGGCGCGGTGGAGGACTACGCGGGGGGAGCGCGAGATTGCCGGGAGCCCGGCGGCGCACGCGGCGGAGGGTCGACCTCGTCGGGGAGGACACCGGCGACAACGAGCGACGCAAGACCCTGGAGGTCCGGAAGGCCGGCCATCACGGCCGGTACGGGCACCTTGAGCGTAGCCCCCGGTAGCCTCGAGTCGGCCTCGGTCATCGCAGGCGTATGCCCGCCGTGGGCAGCCTCGATATGATGCACGCCCCCGTCGTGATCCACGTCGTGGTGATGCCACGCCCCGACGAGGGGGGCGACCAGCACCGCGACCAGGCCGATGGCGACCGATCGTCGAACGAGGCGGGCAGGGACACGCATGGCGCCAATCCTGCACGGTATGGGCGCGCCTGTCAATTCCGAAGAGGTCACAGCAAGGCCGGACCCACGGTATGTTTCCATTCTACCTTCTCGATCCACCCTGACGGAGACTCTGCCCATGCGCCCTACGTTGCGGGCGTTCGCCACCCTCCTCCTCACCACGACCGCCCTCGCGGGGTGGACCTTGTTCCACCTCGAGCTCAAGGGGAGCTTCCCCGCGGCGGATGCCGCCCTCGCCGAGGCGCCTCCAGAGATCTGGCTCGAGTTCAGCGTCGCCCCGGACATGGCGCGCACGAGCTTCTCGGTCCGTGGACCGGACGGGAACGTTGCCTTGGGGACCGTCAAGGCGGGTGACAAGCCGGAGGTGGTGAAGGCTGCAGTCACCGGCCCGATGGCTGCGGGCACCTACACCCTGTCCTGGGCTGGGGCCCCTGTGGACGATCACGTGGTACGGGGGAGATTCACCTTCACGGTGCAGGCCGCACGCTGAGTGGCGATCCCCGGGGCCTCGGCCGGGTCCCGGGGATCAAGGCTCACCTGATCTCGAAGGAGATCGTCGCCCACTTGGACTCGTAGTCCAGACCCTCGGCGTCTGTCTTCTGCATGTTGATGAACTTCACGTACCAGCGTCCGGCCTGATCCATGCGGAAACGCACCACCCCCTCCTCATCCGTCCGGGCCTCCCGCTCGCGGATCACGGAACCGCCGGCGTCGCCGCCGGCGATGACGAGTTGGCCGGTCACGGGCTTCCCGTCCACGAGGGCGCGGAACGCCATCTCACCGCCGACACCGGTCTCGTAGGGGTTTCCCAGCGGCACGAGCTCCGCTGGATACCCCAAGACCACGTCCAGTCCGCCGGTGGTGCGATCGCCCACCTGGAAGATCCCCTTCACGTGCTTCGAATACTGCTCCCAAGCTCCCTCGTCGAGCTCTCCGTCCAGGGCGCGCTGCTTCAGCGCGTCCACGACGCCGTCACTCGCCAGGTAGAGGTTGAAGTCGGAGGCGTCCATGCCGAGGCTGTTGGGTCGCGTGGACATCCCCAGCAGGTAGGTCCCCGCCTCGCCGGTCCGGAGGCCGTAGAAGGTGGTGTCCCTCTCGGCATTCCAGGTGTCCATGGAGAGCTTCGTCCGCCGACCCTGCGTCACCAACGACAAGTCCGCCACCCGGTCCGGTGTGATGGAGTTCTCGCTGCTCTGGAACGTCCCGTTGATGATAGGGATCTGGACCGGCGTGCCCACCGGCAGCCGGTAGCTGTCCAGTTTCACGAAGAGATCGTGGGCGGTGGCGGCGGTGGCGACGACCAGGGCGGCGACGGCCAGGGTGAGGATGCGGACGGTGCGGTTCATGGTGCTCCTGGATCGCGGTAGTGGCCTGCGCGAAATGTATCAGTCGGGCGGTTTCCCGCGACACACCCAGAGTTGCCGGCGCCGCCTCCGCCCCTCCCCGGGACCATCACATCACCGCCCCAGCATGTTCTCCCGGAGCACCTTGAGCTTGCGGGCGAATTCGTCCTCGTCGATCTCCCCGGCCGCGAAGCGGCGCCGTAGCGCTTCCTCGGCCCGCTCCTCCTCACGGATCGACCGGCGGGTGTCCCTCCGGTCCGCCCCCACCCGCCAGAACGCTAGAATGATCACCAGAACGAGCACGATCCAGAAGGCCCACCAGAGCCAGTGCATCCCCATGAAGAGGCCGCCCTCGTGCCAGGAGCGCTGCATCTGGGGCACCGTCGTCAGCGTCGTGAACATGATCGTCCTCCTCAAAGCAGCGCGATGCGGTTGTGATCGCCGGTGCGAACGTTCACCACGTCGGTGACGTCCGACACGATCACGACGCCGTCGCCGCGGTGTCCGGTACGGGCCCATTCCCGCACCAGTTCCACCAGCTCCGTGCACCGCTCGGCGCGGCACAGGAACTCCACCTTGGCCTTTTCGGTATACGTTCCGCCCTCGTCGGAGGAGATCTTGTAGTCCTCCGGGTCCACCCCGGCGCCCAACGCGTGGACCCGGGAGACGTAGAATCGGGCGACGTCCGCCTTGCGGAGCGCGTCGAGGAGCCCCTCGACGCAGTCGAGCCGTACCACGGCCTTTACGTCTTTCATCTGCGACATCGGTTCACCTCCTATCGTCAGTCTGCACCCGCGGCGGCGGGCTCGACATCGAGTTCAATCCCGCGCCTCGCGTGTGCGCGGATACGGGCTTCCTGCCAGAGAGAGTAGATGGCGGGAATCACAAGGAGCGTGAGGAACGTCGCCGAGACCATGCCACCCACCATGGGCGCCGCGATGCGCCGCATGGTCGTCGCGCCCGCCCCGTGCCCCCAGAAGATGGGAAGCAGGCCGGCGATGATGGCGATGACGGTCATCATCTTCGGACGCAGCCGGAGCGCCGCCCCCTCGACGATGGCGTCGTGCAGGTCAGCCTCGGTGCGCTTCCCAGCCTTGAGGCGGGCCTCCCAGGCGTGGTCCAGGTAGAGGAGCATGATCACCCCGGTCTCGGCCGCTACCCCGGCCAATGCGATGAAGCCGACGCCGGTAGCCACCGACCAGTTGAAACCCAACAGCGCGAGGAGCACCACGCCTCCGACCAGCGCGAAGGGCAGCGAGAGGAGCACCACAAGCGTCTCCCCGATCCGCCCGAAGTTCAGATAGAGGAGGAGGAAGATGATGACCAGGGTGGCGGGTACCACCAGCGCGAGCTTCTCCTTGGCCCGCTGCATGTACTCGTACTGGCCGGACCACGTCAGGGAGTACCCCTGGGGCAGGTCCACCATGTCGTCCACCATCTTTTGCGCTGCGGCGACATAGGCGCCGAGGTCACTCTCGCCGGTGTCCACGAAGACCCAGGCGGTGGGGAAGGCCTGCTCGGTCTTGATCGCCATGGGCCCCTGCACCATGCGGATCTGGGCCACCTGGCCCAGCGGGATCTGGGCCGCGCCGACGGCTGCCATCCCGCCCATGCCACCCATGCCCGCACCGCCGGTACCCATCCCCGTTGGCGTCCGGGCGTCTCCGCCCATGCCGGCCATCGTGGCGCCGGTCACCATGGACGCCATTCCGGGACGCACCGCGCCCACCGGAATCAGGACCTCGGCCAGCTTCTCCGGCTGGTCGCGAAGCTCCTGGGGATAGCGGACCCGGATGGAGTACCGCTCCCGCCCTTCCACCGCCGTGGTGACGCTCATCCCTCCGATGGCCGATCCGATGACCATCTGGATCTGCTCCACGTTCAGCCCGTATCGGGCCGCGGCTTCTCGGTCGATGTCGATGTCCACGTACGAGCCCGACACCACCCGTTCGCCGAACGCCGACCGCGTCCCCGGAACCATCTGCACCGCCGCTTCAATGTCCTTGGCCAGTCGCTCCAGGGTCTTCAGGTCCGGTCCGAAGATCTTCACCCCCACGGGCGTCCGGATCCCGGTGGCCAGCATGTCGATGCGACCCTTGATGGGCATGGTCCACGAATTCGTGATCCCGGCCATCCGCACGGCGGAGTCCATCTCCGCCACCAGGGCCTCCTGGGTCAGCCCCGGGCGCCACTCTTCCTCGGGCTTGAGTACGATGGTCGTCTCGAACATGTCGAGGGGAGCCGGGTCCGTGGCCGTGTTGGCGCGTCCGGCCTTCCCGAAGACACTCTCGACCTCGGGGAACGAGGCCAGGATCGAGTCCTGTACGCGGAGCGACTCCCGGGCCTTGGCCACGCTGATCCCCGGAAGCGTGGTGGGCATATAGAGGAGCGTCCCCTCGTTCAGGGGGGGCATGAACTCCGAGCCGATACGCCGGAGCGGCAGCACCGTGAGCATCAGGATGGCCACGGCCACGGCGAGCACGGGGATGCGGTACCGAAGCACGAAGTTGAGCAGCGGCATGTACCCGGCGATGAGGACCCGATTCACCGGGTTCGCCGTCTCCTTGTGGATGCGCCCGCGGATGAACAGGCCCATGGCCACGGGCACCAGCGTGACGGACAGGAGGCTGGCGCTGGCCATGGCCAGCGTCTTCGTCCAGGCCAGCGGCTTGAACATCCGCCCTTCTTGGGCCTCCAGGCTGAACACGGGGAGGAACGAGACCGTGATGATGAGGAGCGAGAAGAAGAGGGCGGGTCCGACCTCCTTGGAACTCTGGATCACCACGTCCCAGCGCTCGCGCGCGGTCAGGACGCCCGTATGCAGATAGCGATCGTCGTCCCCGCCCGGGACCACCCGCCCCGCTGCCCGGGCCTGGGCGCGTTTCTCCTCAATGGCGTGCTCGAGGTGCTTGTGCATGTTCTCGATCATCACGATCGCCGCGTCGATCATGGCGCCGATGGCGATGGCGATCCCGCCGAGGCTCATGATGTCGGCGCCGAGGCCCAGGAAGCGCATGGCGATGAACGCCATGAGGATCCCGAGGGGGAGCGTGATGATGGCCACCAGAGCGCTCTGCACGTGGAAGAGGAAGATCATGGTGACCAGCGCCACCACGAGGGATTCCTCGATGAGCTTCTCCTTCAGCGTATCGATGGCCCGATGGATCAGGTCGGAGCGGTCGTAGACCGGCTTGATGACCATGCCCTCGGGGAGGCTCGACTCCAGCGACGCGAGCTTCTCCTTCACTCGGTTGATGGTCGCCAGCGCGTTCTCACCGAAGCGCATGACGACGATCCCGCCCACCACGTCGCCCCGTCCGTCCAGGTCGGCGACGCCGCGGCGCACCTCGGGAGCCAGGCGCACGGTGGCCACGTCGGAGACGCGGACGGGCACCCCGTGGTCCGAGGCGCTCACCACCACGCTCCCGATGTCGTCGATGCCCTGGAGGTAGCCCAGGCCGCGGATCATGTACTCGCGCTCGGCCAATTCCAGCACCATGGCGCCGACATCCTCGTTGGAAGACCGGATGGCGTCCATGACCCGGGTCACGGGAATCCCGAATCCCCGGAGCTTCACAGGGTCCACCATGACCTCGTAGGCCCGCTCGTAGCCGCCGACCGTGGCCACCTCGCTCACGCCGGGGACGGCGGTGAGCTGATAGCGCAGGTTCCAGTCCTGGTATGAGCGCAGGTCTGCCAGCGAGCGGGTGCCCGTGGTGTCCAGGAGGACGTACTGATAGACCCACCCGAGCCCGGTGGCGTCGGGCCCGAGCGAGGGTTGGGCCAGAGAAGGGAGCCTGCCCTGGATCCCCGACAGGTACTCCAGCACCCGGCTTCGCGCCCAGTAGAGGTCGGTTCCGTCGTCGAAGATGATGTAGACGAAGGACGTCCCGAAGAACGAGTAGCCTCGCACCGTGCGCGCTCCGGGCACCTTCAACATCTCCGAGGCGATGGGGTACGTGACCTGGTCCTCCACGATCTGCGGCGCCTGGCCGTCGTAGTCGGTCCTCACGATGACCTGCACGTCGGACAGGTCGGGAATCGCCTCCAGGGGCGTCTGCCGCATGGCGATGATCCCGCCCGCCGCCAGGAACAGCGCCGAGATGAGGACCAGGAAACGGTTCTGGACGGACCACTCGATGACGCGCTTCAGCATGATTCGCTCCTCAGTTGCCCGAGTGCCCAGAATGGTCCATGCCCGGCATGTCACCCATGTCGGAGGCGGTGGAGTCGCCCGGGGCGCCGGTCATGGTCCCCAGGTTGGACTCGGCGTCGATGAGGAAGGCGGCCGAGGAGACAATGGTCTCTCCCTCCGAAAGGCCGGAAAGCACTTCCATCAGTTGCAGGGAGGCCCGGCCGGTCTTCACCTCCCGGGGGTGGAGCGACCCGTCGGCGGCGGCCACGAACACGAGCACGCGCTCGCCCGTGTCGATGACCGCGCTCCGCGGCACCACCAGGACAGGCGGCGTGGGCGGCACATCGAGCGTGATGTCGGCGTACATCCCCGGCTTGAGCGCGCCGTTTGCGTTCTGGAGCTCCAGGCGGATGCGGCCCGTACGGGACTCGGGCGAGACGGTGGGGTAGACGTACGTCACCCTTCCGGTGAACGGGCGCCCCGGGAAGGCCTCGAAGCTCACCAGGGCACCCTGCCCCAGCGCCACCGACGCCAGATCCTTCTCGAAGATGTCGGCCTCGACCCAGACTCGGGACAGGTCGGCGATGCGATAGAGCGTCATCCCCGGCATGATCCGGTCTCCTTCCACCACGTTCTTCTCAACCACGATCCCCGTGGCCGGGGCGGTCATGGTCAGGACCTTGAGGGGCTCCCCCGTCTCCTCGATCCGGCGGATCTCCGCTTCGGGGATGTCCCAATACGCCAGTCGACGGCGGGCGGACCGGAGGAGCTCCTCCGCATTGTCCGAGGCCCGGCCCGCAGCCGCGTTTCCAGACAACCGGACCGCGAGGATCAACTCCTCCTGGGCGGACACGAGGGCTGGGCTGTAGAGATCCATGAGCGGCTGGCCTGCCCTGACGGGAGCGCCTGTGAAGTCCACATGGAGCTTCTCGACCCACCCCTCGATCTTGGGGTTCACCGTGGCGAGACGGGTCTCGTCGTACGTGACCGTCCCTACGGACCGGACGAAGACCGGGAGCGCCTTCCGCTCCACCTTCGCATAGGTCACCCCGATGCGCCGCGCCGCCTCGCCGTCGAGGACCACGGGGCTGAGGCCACCGCTCGGCGCGCTCATGGCGGCGTGGTCGTGGCCGCCCGCCTCGGTCTCCTGCATGCCTCCTTCCTCGTTCCCTTGCACGCCTACGGCCACCGCGGCGGCAGCGGCGCCCAGGACCACGATTGAGAGGATGATCTGGCTGCGCGTTTTCATCGGGCCTCCGCAAGGGTCTTTTCAGAGAGAGGGAGTACCCGCCCCACGGCGGACTCAAGGGCGGTCACGGCCATGCCGTACTCGCCCAGGAGCTGAAAGAGCTCCCCCTCGAATCGGTTTACGGTCATCTGGGCGTCCACGAGCGTCATGAAGTCCACGGCGCCCACGCGGTACGAGGACAGGGCAGACGCCACCGTCGCCTTGGCCTCCGGGATCACTTCGTCGCGGTAGAGGGCCGCGAGGCTTCGAGCACGGTCCAGCTCCGCCAGCAATTCGCCGACCCGCGCTCCCACTTCGGCCTCACGACCCTCCAGATCCGCCTCTGCCATGCGCCGCATGGCTACCGCCTCGTCCCGCATGGCGTACTGTCGTCTTCCAGCGAAGATGGGGAGACTGAAGCCCACCATGGCACTCCCCATGCGCTCCGTACCCATTCCCAGGTCCCGCTGGCCGTATGTCACGCCCACGGTCAGGTCGGGCCAGATGTCTCTTCTCGCGAGGTCGATCCGGCTGCCCGCCTGGGCCACCGATGCGCGTCCGTGCGCCAGAAGGGGCCGGGACTCCTCCGCCCACTCCATCAGCCTACCGGCATCCGGAACGTCCAGCGGCAGCTGGCCCAGAACAGGCGAGCGGACGGGCGCGTTCGCCGGGAGGTCCAGCAACCCATTGAGGCGCGCCGCCATGCTCTTCCGCATTGCCTCCATGGAGCGGATGTCTCCGTCCATGCGCGCCACCTCGACGTCCGCCCGCAGGACATCGGCCTGGCGGCCCATCCCCGAGACGTACATCGCCCGGGCCACCTCCTGGAAATCCCGCAACAGCGCCAGGGTCTCCCTCATCACCTCGAGGCGCCGATCGATGGCGTAGAGGTCGTAGAACATGGACGACGCCATGCCTCTCACCTCCCACTCCATCTCCTCCACGGTCAGCCGGGACAGGTCGCTGTCGTACGCGGCGATGTCGCCCTTCAGCCCCAGCTTCCCGGGGAACGGGACCATCTGCATCAGTTGCACCGAGGGCGCCATGGATGTGGGCATGTCGGTGTTGAAGTTGGGTAGCCCGAAGTTCATCACTCCGAGCTGAAGGACGGGGTCGGGAAGCGTCGAAGCCTCGGGTTGGCGGGCCACCGAGGCCTCGGCCGCAGCACGCATGGCCTGCAGGCGCGGGTTGCGCGTCTGCGCCAAGTCGAGGACCTCGACGAGCGTGAGGCCCCCCGCCGGGGCAGTCGCCTGCGCGGACAGGTGCGCGGCACGGGGGAGGGCCAGGAACGTTGTTCCCAGGATGATGGCAGTTCCGATTCTTGTTTTCACCGGCGTGTGTCTCGCTCGATGGGCGGTTCATGAAGTCGGGTTAAAGCTGGACTCCGGGAGATGAAGCCAGGATGAGACCGACGTGAAGCGACGTTCATGTCGAGGTCGCCGCGACGCGGGCCTGCGGCGCGTCCTCCACATCACGCCCTCCTGCGGCGCCAGGACCCGCCACGGGCAATCTCACGCTGACCTTCCCACCACCGCTCGGGATGTTCGCCACCTCGACAGCGCCACCGTAGCTGGTGACGATTCCTTGCACGATGGCCAACCCGAGACCGGTGCCCTCTGAGGGGACGTGGTGGGTGCGGGCCGCGTCGCCGCGGTAGAACCGCTCGAACACCCGCTCAGGTTCGGCGAACCCGGGGCCCGAGTCCGCCACGGTCAGCTGTGCCGCCCCAGGCTTCGTGGAGACCTCGACGACCACGGTTCCTCCCGGATGCGAGAACTTGATCGCGTTGTCGATGACGTTCCACGCGACCTGGCCCAACGCGCCCGGATCCACGTCCACCCACGCCTCTCCTGCCGCGTGTAGTGCAACCCCTACGGAGCGGGCATCCGCGCGGGGCTTCAGCCGCGCCACGACACGCCCGGCAACCTCCGACAGGTCCGCGGCGGCCGTGGTACGGGGCAGCGCGCGGGCATCAGAGCGCGCGAGAAGGAGAAGGTCCTCGGTGATCTGGGTGAGGCGGATCACCTCCTCCAGCGTGCTGCCCAGGGTGGCACGGTACTCCTCCTCACTCCTTCGACGCCTGAGCGCGATCTCGATCTCCCCGCGCATCGCGGTAAGTGGAGTCCGCAGCTCGTGGCTCGCGTCCGACGTGAACCGCCTCTGAGTCTCGAAGGCCCTGGAGATCCGCTCCAGCATCCCGTTGAGCACATCCACCAACCGACGATATTCGTGCACTTCGGCGTAGGCGCGGATGGGCTGGTCCAGGGACGTCGCTTCGATGGTCTCCGCCTGATCGATGATCTCCTCAACCGGCCGGATGGCCCGGCCCGCGAGCCACCACGCTCCCAGGAAGGTCCACAGCGAGATGACCGCGGACAGGGCCAGGAGAAAAGCCCCGACCCTGGTCAGCATCTCGTTCCGCGTTGCCAACGGTGCCGTGACCTGCAGGACATGACCCCCGTGGCCCTCACCAAAACGCGCCAGGGGGTAGAGGAGAGAGCGCACCGGTTCACCGCGCCACAACGCCTCGGTCCATAGCAGTTCTCCGCCGCTCGCCGTACCGAGATCCGCAGTCGCGACCGGCAAGTCCTCGGTCATGAACCGGCTTCTCAAGAGGCTCGTGCCGTCGGAGCGCCACACCTGGGCGTACCGGATGAGGTCCTTGAGCGACGTGGCTTCGTCGGCCGTCAACTCCCACTCGTGCATGTGCATCGAGCCCGGCTGTTCGCCGTCGGTGAGCGAGGCGGCCTGAATCGACGCGACACCCAGGATGGACGCGTTGAGTTCCCCGTCCAGAATCGCGCGGACCGTCACGAACGTGAAGAACGCGATCCCCGCCATACCGAGCGCCACCGCGCCCGCCGCTCGAAGGGCAAGCCCGAGCCGGAACGAGCCCTTCACGCCGGCTCACCCGTCTGGAACACGTACCCGACGCCCCGGATGGTGTGAATCAGAGGATCATGGCCGAAGTCCTGGAGCTTCTTTCGAAGGTGACCGACGTGGACATCCACGACGTTGCTCATCGGGTCGAAGTGGAGGTCCCACACCTTCTCCAGGAGTTCGGTGCGCCGTACGACCCGCTCCGCGTTCAACATGAAGAACTCGAGGAGATGGAGCTCCTTTGGCGTCAGGTCGAGCTTCTCGCCGCCTCGCGTGGCCACATGTTTCAGGCGATCCAGTTCGACGTCGTCGTACATCAAACGGTCGGGCCGGGATGCCCCACCTCGCCTGAGCAGGGCTCGCACCCGGGCCAGAAGGACGTCAAACCCGAAGGGCTTCGTCAGGTAGTCGTCCGCTCCCGAGTTCAGCCCCAACACGACGTCCTCCTGGGCATCCCGTGCCGTGAGGATCAGCATGGGGACCATCTTCTCTTTCGAGCGAAGCTCCCGCACGATCTCCAAGCCGGTCTTCCCCGGCAGCATCAAATCGAGCAGAAGGAGGTCGTACTCGTAGATGTTCGCCTTCGCCAGGCCATCGAAGCCGTCGTGCGCCACATCCACGTAGTAACCTTCCTCGCGCAGCCCCTTTTCCAGGAAGCTCGCCACCTTCTTGTCGTCCTCCACCACGAGGATTCGCATACCATGTCTCCTGTTGTTCTGGAGGCGAAACCAATGGGCGCCTCGCAAGGAACGTTAGGTCACGGCAGCGACCGTGGGGTCTTGGTGAAGCAATCTTCACCCTTATTTCACGATGGAGCCGGGTGTGCGGTGGAAGGAGCCGGGGGGGTGCGTTCACGCGGCGTCGGGCCTCCCCGGTCCTCCGACCCGTCCTCACGACCGGCAGCCAGATGAAGGGAACAGCCATCACGTCCGGCGACGGACAGGCGCTGGCCCAACCCTCCATCCCCTCTCGGGGCGCGGCGCAAACCAGGCGGCCCGACGGGGAGGGATGCGTGGAGGGAGTCGGTCGTGGGTGTTGCGGCGGAGGCCCCGTACTTCACGGAGTGGGCGAGACTTCCCAAGCGAGCCCGATCAGCGGTGAGCCAGCGAGATCCGCACGGGTTCCCTACCCACCCATCCCTCCCCCACCCCTGTGCATGCGGGACCAGACTCTCTCGGCAGCCGCCATCGGGGAATGTCCCTCGCGCATGAGTCCCCGCACGTGCTCGGGGATCTGCAGCATCCGCTGGTCGTTCATGCGCTCGCTCATGGCCTCCCTCAGGACCTGCAGCGCCTGGGGCGATGGCACGCCGGTCTCTACCAGGTCAGCAAGGACCAGCACGGCCATGGGTGAGTGGTGTCCCCCTTCCGCCATGCTCCGGAGGGCGTCCGGCGTCACGCCTCGCTGGATCGCATCCGCGCCGGCCACGAGCATGGGCGCAGCCGCCTCTGTCCCGAACGCCTGACGGGCGGTGCCAAGTCGCTCGGCATACCCCCGCACCGCGCTGAGGAGCATGGGCGGAGGCACCTTCTTGGCGGCTCCCTCCAACGCCTTGGAGTACAGGAGTTCAGTTGGGATACCCCTCCCCCCTGCCTCGTTGGCGATGGCCTCCAGGTCACGGAAGGTCCCTGCCGGCAGAACGGCCTCAGCCCGGGCGCGAGGGCCCGATTGGGCCTGAACGGGGGACAATGCGCCGCCCAGGACGCAAAGAACCAGAAGGACCCGAAGCGACATGGCGTGGATTCCGTCGATGTTCATCGTTCACCCTCGTGCTCAACCACCAACGTTGCGTTCCGCCTCCCCCACTCGTCCGGCACCGCGTCCTGGGCCTCGGCGGGGACGTACCACTCTCCATCGACCAGGAAGCCGAAGTGATGCACCCCGGCAGGGATCTCGAGTTCAACGAGCCAGACCTCTCCGTGACGTCGCATCGGCTCCGCCTCCCACAGCGTGAAGTCCCCCGTCACCTGAACCGAGTCGGCCTGCCTCGGTGGCCGAACGCGGATCTGGACCCTCGCTCCCCCACCCGCGGTCATTGCCCTCGTTTCGTACAGCGTCTCTCGACCGGTCTCAGGGTCACCGGGCAGGAATTCACGCCCCAGGAGGAATCCACCCCCACCCCGCGAGGCGCTGGCCAACGTCAGGGGATCCGGCTCGGTCCTCCCCAGAAGCCCACGGAGACTCCACCCCCCGCCGAGGTCCGCCGAGACCCAGAGCGCCGCCGCGGGCGCGCTACCGGTGGGTGTCGCCCATCGATCCACGCGACCGCCCACGCTGAACCGCCCCCGGGAGACCACGGCCCGAAGCCCTACGAACCGGAAGGTCCCGGCCGCGCTCTCATGCACCCCGGCAGCGCCTCCCAGCAAAGCCGGGCCCATCCGAACCAGGAGTTCCGCGCTTCCCCCGTAGCGCCAGAGGTCGGCGTTCAGGTTGGTCACGACCATCGAGTCGGGAGAGGGCACGCCGCCTCCCATGTGGTCACGGCCCCCGGGCCTCCCTCCAGCGCTCTCCACCTGCGCCTCGTAGCGTGTGCGCGACTGTCCGAGGCCACCCACACCATCGAGCCTCAAGGTCAGCCTGCGGCCACCCAGAAGGAGGCTCGGCCCTCCCTCGACACCAGCCACGCTATAGAGCACGGGGGCCGTCACCTTGAACCCGAGCGCGCGGGCGCGCACGCCCAGCATCCCCCATCCCCCTCGGGCGAACCAGGCCGACCCGTCGACGTTCCCCGCCACGTAGTTGCCACCCAGGCCACCGGCGGCCGAGCGCCCTCCGGACACCGATGCCAACCACCCGCCACCCGAGGCGCCCGGCAACTCGAGGCGCAAGCCTCCCACCAGGAAACGAGACGTCCCCCCCCCTGCCTCCGCCGGCGCCTGGACCTGCGACGCGCCGGCCTCCACCGTGAGCCGCGTGCTCTGGCCGAGCGCGTCCGGCGGAACCCCGATGACCCACGCGGCAACGACAACGCAGTGGACGGCCCAGCACGTTCGCCTGCTCAAGGCCGCCCCGCCTCGACCCTTCTGGTGCCCGGTCATGTCTGGGGCGGGGGCACCGCCAACACCGCGTTTCGGCTCCCGAAACCGTCGTCCCGGAACCGTTCCGCGTCCGGGTCCGTCACCCACTCCGACCCGTCGACGACGAACATGTACGCATGGACCCCCGGTCGGACCGGGACACGCCCCGACCACACACCGTCTCCATCAGGGTCGGAAAGCTCCTCTTCAACGGACCAGTCAGTGAAGTCGCCCACGACGGCTACGGATCGGGCGCCAGGCGCATGGAGGCGGAACTGGACGTAGACCACCGGATCGCCTCCGGCGCCCGCCGCCCGAACCGGCGAGGTGCCGCCAGCCATCGGGGGCACCGACTCCACGCCTCGCCAGGGTAGGACGACAACCGCAGCGAATACCGCCACCGCGACGCCCAGGCCGACGGGCGAGACCGTCATCGGGCGGGGGGTCAACAGCCAGTCGAGGACGCGGCTCCAGAGCCGGGGCTCAGGTAGAGCCTCGATCCCGGCCATCACACGGTCCTCCAGCCACGGGGGCGCCTGGGGAGCCTCGGATCCATGGGACGCGGCCCGATAGGCATCCAGGAGGCGCTCCCATGCCTCGGCCTCGCCGCGCTCGCTGCGGGGGAGCCCATCGGACCGGAGATCCCCATCCAGGTACCGGTGCAGATCGTCGTTCATCGGAACTCCGCCAGCAGGGGCTGCAAGGACTCCCGAGCCCGATGCACGCGCATCTTCAGCGAGGCCACGGAAGTATCCATCACGGCTGCCATTTCCTCGTACGACCGCCCTTCGACGTGTTTGAGTACGAAGGCTTCCCGCTGCTCCGGGGTAATGCGGTCCAACGCATCCCGAAGCTGTCGTGCGGTCTCCTTCCGCGCGACATCCTCGTCGGGCACGCCTCCTGACGGGATGTCCGACGCCCGATCAAGGGACACCATGGGGCGCCGCCGTGCCGCCCTGAGGTGGTCCCGACACCGATTGGCCAGGATCCGGAAGAGCCACGCTCCGATCCTGTCCCGGTCTCGGCACGTCCGTAGCTTCTGGTACCCGGTGACCATGGCGTCCTGCACCAGGTCGGTGGCGATGTCGTGCTCGCCCACCATGCGCATGGCATGCTCGAACATCACGTCTCCATATCTCCGCACGAGTAGCCGGAAGGCGTCCCGGTCACCGGCCAGGACGTCCCGGACAACCTGGGCATCGGTGCGCTCAGCTTCGCGGGCCATGCCCCGAACATACCGCCCCCGGCATCGCGGGACGAAGGGTCCAACCGGTTCGGGATCCCGCCGACGGGCGGCGGCGACCCGTATGGCCGCCGCCGTCCGTCATCGCACGTCGGTCCATAATCCTCAGGCGACACCGTCGAGGACGTAGGCCGCCATCACCGCCGCACGCCAGAGGGGGCTGACGGTCGTCGACCCACGCCATCCCTGATGACTCACGGCCATCTGGATCATGGCCCCAGCTCGGGCGAGGAGGACCGCCTGCAGCGTCGACGGGCTGTCGCCCACGGCCAGGACTGCGTCATCGTAGAGAGACTGGGCAAGGAGGAGCATCTGATCGACTTCGTCCTGCGTGACCCCGCCCGGCAGTACCACCGCCTTCAACGCCTGCCACTGAGCCAGCCCGGCCAGATAGTGGGCTCTCGAAAGATTCTCACCGGCCACCGCCTCGAGGGCCTGGGCAAGCGACGCCTGCGCGGCCGCCAGGTACTCAGCCTGCTCCGCATCCGCTCCGTCCTCGGCGAGAATCCCCTCGGCCAGTTCCACGGCGGTGGCGCCCAGGGCGACCATCAACTCGACGTTGGCGGCGCTCCCTCCGACCATCCAATCGTCGTGGTCCTGCCCCCCGTTAGGGTTGGTTCCCGAACCGTGACCCTGGCCCATGCCGGTGCCCGTCCCCATCCCGTGTCCCCGACCTGTGCTTCCATTCTGGCCCATTCCGGTGCCGGCCCCCTGACCGACCATGCTGCCCGCCCTGCCCCCATGGTACGCGATGAGTTGCTCGCCCATCACCCCCATGGCGGCGGCGGCGGTCATGTTCCCCCCCTGAACGGCCTGGCGCGCCGAAACGGCGAGTCTCTCCATGTGCCCTGCCAGGACCATCGCATCGTGGGGGCGGCCGGGATCGCCAGGGGCGCTGACCGCCATGTCCTCGAGGCGCTCGATCATGGCGGTAACCGCCTGGGGACCGTGAGCCATCACCTGTCCGACCACCAGCGTCCGTGCCTCAGCGGCCCCCTGGGCCGCTCCACCCATGTCGCCACGCCGCATCGCGGAGACGGCCTCGTTGAAGTGGCGCCGAGCGCGTTGCACCGTTGCCGACGTGAAGCCGTGCTCCGAGATGTGCCAGGGGGATGCGGTGGAGGCGTCCCCGGCCAGCCAGAGCGCAGCGTCGACGGCAAGTGGTTGGTCCAGGACGGAAAGGGCGATCTGGTCTTCGGCGGTGATAGCCTCATCGTCCACGGCAGGACCCGTGCCTACGTCGGAGCAAGCACCGGCGACGAGGAGCGCCGCCAGTATCCAGGGACGGTAGTTCGTCGAGCGAGTCATCAACAGTCTCCAGGGTTGCGTTCGGGTTCGAATTGCTGCTTCAGACTGAAGACGTCGCGAGACGCCGAAAGGTAACGGAGCGCTCCTCGCGGAGTTTCCGGGCCCCGACCGGGGACACCGACCGCGAGCACGTTACCTTCGGCACCGCCCGTACGTCTTTGGGTCAGGAAGGACCGGCGCTTCCGTACCAACCGTTGTCCAAGGAGAGAGGGACCGATGAACCGGCGGACGTTCCTGGGGAAGGCAGGAGGCGCTCTGGGCGTCGCGGCGACAGGGTCGACCGCGTGGCTCACAGCCTGCGACGCATCGTCCGAGCCCCTGGGCCCCAGCGCATTCGAGCCAGGTACGGGCGTCCCGCTCCCGGTTCCGGGCACCGCGCAGACCGAGGGCCTCATCCTGCGAGCGACGCCGGCCTCGACGCACGGTGGCAGCGGAGCCGGGATCGGCTCCCTTGCGTTCAACGGGTACATCCCCGGACCGACGCTCCGGGCCCGCGGCGGCGACCGCTTCCGGGTGACCCTTGAGAACGGCCTCGCGGAGAAGACCATCCTCCATTGGCACGGCCTGGACGTGCCCGCCCTCGCCGACGGCCACCCGCGACTGGCGGTTGGCCCCGGGGGCTCGTACGCGTACGACTTCACCGTGCGCAACCGTCCGGGGACCTATTGGTACCATCCGCACCCCCACGGCCGAACCGGGCCCCAGGTCTACGGCGGCCTCGCGGGGTTCCTGATCGTCGACGAAACGCCGGACAGGAGCCCTCTGCTCCCTTCGGGGGACCGGGAGCTCCTCCTTCTCCTCCAGGACAAGCGACTTGGCGCCGGTGGCACCCCGGTCTACCAACCCAGCGCCTCGGACCGGATGACCGGCTTCATGGGAGGCGTCGGGTTCGTGAACGGCGCGCCGCTCCCGTTTGCGCTCGTCGAACGGGGCTCGTACCGACTGAGGATCCTCAACGGCTCGAATGCGCGGGTGTTCGACCTGGCCATGAGCGACAACCAACCCTTCGTCCTCGTCGGAACCGATGGCGGACTCATGGACGCGCCGCGCGAACTCACGGCCATCTTCCTCGGTCCCGGAGAGAGGGTCGACGTGGTGGTGGACTTTTCCGGGAGCCCCGCCGGGAGCACCATCCGGCTTCACTCCAGACCCTTTCAGCTTGCCGGCGGAATGGGGATGGGGATGGGGATGGGCTCCCCGGGCGACCAGGGGCGCCCGATGGACCTCATGGAGTTCCGCGTCCGCGACACGCCGGCCGTCCCGACCCCGGCGTTCGGAGGATTCGAACCCTTGGGAGCATTGCCAAGCCTGGTTGGAGCCCGGACCCGAACCTTCTCGTTCTCGAGCATGATGGGACTCCACGCCATCAACGGCCGGTCGTTCGAGATGGACCGCGTCGACGTCAGGATTCCCTTGGGGGCACCCGAGCGGTGGCGTTTCGTGAACCAGAGCCCAATGCCCCATCCCGTTCATGTGCACGGTGGGCACTTCCGCGTACTCTCCCGGTCCGGGGGTCGCAACGGGATCCTGCCCTGGGAGCGGGGCTACAAGGACACGGTTCTGCTTCTGGCCGGCGAGACAGTGGAGGTCGCGGTCCTCTTCGAGGAGCACCGCGGGCTCTTCCTCCTCCACTGCCACAATCTGGAACACGAGGACGCCGGGATGATGGCGAACTTCGAGGTCGTCTAAGGTCGAGGGATCTCTCCGGGCCCGATCGCTTCCTGGCCGCTCAGCGCCTCCCTGGAGCCCGGCTCGCTCCCCCTCTCCGGCGTCGCGCGCGGTGAAGTCTCGTTCATCTTCCGTTCACCCCCCCTTCATCCTCTCGCCGCCATCCTTGTCTTACCCCTCCCCCTACCCTGGAGCCCTGGATCCAATGGCACAGAATGGCAAGAAAGCGCTCGGCCCCTTCGCGGCGGCGCGCCGTCGACGAAACCGGGCCTGGGCGGTGGCGGGTCTATCCGTTGCAGCCCTGGTCGTCGTCTCAGTGGCCGTCAGCCGCGGGAACGGTCCCCACTCCCACCACCCGGTGCCCCGCGTGGCCGCGGAGCAGTCCTCCGTGGTCGGAGCCGCCCGGTACGCCCAGTACCCGAGGGTGGCTCAGACGTACGAGATGGCCGCGGCGGTGCCCATGATCCTCGACGGCCTCTACTGCTACTGTGACTGCTCCGAGCACTCGGGCCACTACTCCCTCCTGGACTGCTTCGCCGACGATCATGGCGCCCGATGCGATGTCTGCATGTCGGAGGCCGTGATCGCCTACCAGATGAACCAGAATGGGGCGTCGCTGGACGACATCCGGCGCGAGATCGACAGGACATACGGGACATGAGGACGACGGGGGCGTTCCTTGCACTGGCGGCCCTGGTGCTCGGGACTGCGGCGTGTGATGTCACCCCGGACTACCTGAAGGAGCAGGGGCGCAGGAGCCGTTTGAAGGCGCTTGGGGTCGAGCAGTTCGATAGCGCGAGGGCCTTCAAGCTCGCCGGGATGAGCACCCACCGTGAGATCCAGATCGACGCGGCCCGGCCCGGAGAGCTCGACGGCGACACCCTGGACCCCGGCTACCATGAGTTCCACATGCGCTGCGGCTCGTGCCACGCGGTCCCCTCGCCCGCCTCCAAGCCCGGATACCTCTGGGAGGCGTCGCTCTCGCGGATGAAGAAGAACTGGTCCGACGCGGGCCTCATGCCCATGTCGGCCGAGGACGAGGCCGCCGTGCTCCGCTTCCTCAAGGACCACGCGGCCGACGCGACCAGGGGTCGCTGACCCTCTGGTGGGCCATCCATCACGACCCCGGCAAGGAGGATCACAGGTTACAGGAATCGAATCGCGACGCCCCGAGAGCCCCGCGAGACGCCCCTTCGGGAGGGCGACACGCTTTCGGCTCCCCTCCATTACCACCCGCCACGGAATCGGACCCGTGGCGGGTGGTCGAGTGTTGGCTTGAGACCCTGGCCAGTGACCTGATGATCACCCGCGCCCCCCTGGCCCTCCGGTACCCGCGCGGGGTGCTCCTCGCCACGGCGGTGGTGACTGTCATCCTCGGATGGCAGGCTCTCGGCGTCCAGCTCGACAGCTCTGTCGAGTCCCTGCTCCCCGAGGGCCACCCGGCGGTCCTCCTCGACCGCGAGATCAAGGAGGAGTTCCAGAGCCGCGAGATGATCCTCATCGGCGTCGTCTCCGACGAGGGCGTCCTCCGGCGTGCCACCCTCGCCAAGGTCGCCCAGTTGACCGAACAGATCGAGGACCTCGACCTGGCCGAGCCTGCCGACGCCCGTCGCTTCACGAAGGCAGCCCATCGGGCAGGTCCTCCCTGGGACTCCATCGCCCGGGAGATCGTGAGGGGAGGGTTCGATCGCCGTGACCGCGCCGCAGTGTCTGCGCTCCTCACCCAGGTCGAAGCGAGCCCGGAGGTGGACCCGACCTTCGCGGACGTCGTGCGCGAGATGCACCACGTACTCGTCCCGGTGGGCCAGGTCATCTCGCTCACGAACGTGGACGACCTGGTGGGTGAGGGCGGGAGCCTCCGGATCCGGCGGCTCGTCCCCCGACCGCCAGAAGGCACGGAGGAGGAAGCCGCCCTCGCCGCGCGGGTCTTCGGGAACGAGATGTACGTACGCGGCCTGGTTTCGCCCGACACGACGGGGACGGCCATCCTGGTCGAGATGTCCTTCCACTACGACCGGTACGTCGCCCTCGCCCAGCGCCTCTTCGATGGGCTCGAGGGCGTCGTGGGTCCGTTCCGGGGTCCGGAAGACATCCGCCTGGCGGGTGTGCCCATGGTGAACGTCTACACGTCCAACTTCATGGGCGGCGACCTGGCGCTCCTCCTGCCCCTGGTCTCGGCGTTGGTGCTGGTGGTCATGAGGGTCGCCTTCGGATCCTGGCGTCTGGCGTTGTTGCCGCTGGGGATCGTGGCGGTCTCCCTGGTGTGGGTCGTGGGGGTGATGGCGACCCTTGGCCGCCCCGTGACCCTCGTGGTCTCGGCCATGCCGGTGATCCTCGTCGCCGTGGGCGTAGCCGATGGAATCCACCTGGTCACTACCTTCCAGGAGCGGTTGCCGGGCGTCGGCGGAAGGCGGGAGGCGGTGGCGGCGACGCTCGGGGCCCTCACCCAACCCATCGTGTTCACGTCCCTCACGGACATGGCCGGCTTCGGCTCCCTGGGGGTGTCGAGCCTGGCGTCCATCCGGGACTTCGGCCTCTTCACCTCCCTGGGCGTGCTCGCCGCGTTGGCCCTCTCCCTCACGGCCCTGCCCGCCTGCCTGGTGCTCCTTCCCGTGGCCGGTCGAACCGGCAAGCCCGGTCCCGTACGTCTTCCGTCGCGGGTCTTCGACGGGCTCGCGGACTTCGCCATCCGCCGACGGCGGTGGGTGTCGGCGGGCGCCCTGGTCCTCGCGGGGCTCGCCACCCTCTCCCTCACGCAGCTCCGGGTGGGGAGCACGATGGTGGGCTACTTCCACGAGGACAGCGAGATCTACCGGGCCAGCGCGATGCTGAACGCGCTCTTCGGGGGGACGGAGGTGATGAACGTCGTCGTGGACACGGGCCGCGACGATGGCCTGAAGGACCCCGCGACCCTCCAGGGCATCGCGGACCTCCAGGACCTCCTCGAAGCCGACACGTTGGTGGGCTACACCAACTCCGTGGCGGACTACGTGAAGCGGATCCACTTCGTGATGAACGGCGAACGGCCAGCGGAGAACCGACTTCCCCGGGTCACCGAGGTCGTTCCCGCCGACCCATTCGACAGTTCCGGCGGCGCCGCGGCCGGGGGCCGCGGGGATGTCGTCGCGGGCCGGGCCCTGGTGTCCCAGTACCTGCTCCTCTATGAGGCCGCCGGTGGCGACGACCTCGACGAGTTGGTGGACTTCGGCTATCGGAAGGCGAACATCGTCATTCAGATCCGAACCGACGCCACGCCGGAGCTGCGTCGTATCAAGGACATGGCGTCCGACTTCGCCGAGGAGCGCTTCGGAGCCGGAACCACGGTCGCCTTCGCAGGGTGCTCCTATCTCTGTGTCGTGGCCGACGACCTGATCATCCCCGGGCAGCTCCGGAGCCTCGCCATCGCCCTCGTGGTGGTCCTCATCCTCCTCGGACTGCTCTTCCGTTCGACGGCCCTGGGATTCGTGGGGCTTGCCCCGCTCGCCCTCACGGTTCTCCTCGTCTTCGCCATCATGAGCGTCACCGGCGTGCACCTGGACGCCGTCACGGCGCTCGTCGCCAGCATCGTCCTCGGCGTCGGCATCGACTACAGCGTCCATCTCGTGGCCCGCTACCGGGCGTCGCGCCAGGAGGGTCTCGAGGCACCATCGGCGGCGCGGGCAGCCATTCACGCCACCGGCCGCCCCATCTTCCTGAACTCCGTCGCCGTCGCCCTCGGATTCTCGGTGCTCCTGCTCTCCAGCTTCTGGCCCATCATGCACATCGGGTGGCTGGTGGGAGCGACGATGGTGCTGGGTGCGGCGCTCACGTTGACCCTCATCCCGGCCCTTCTGGCGGGCCGGTCCGACCGCGGACCGGGAGCGCCAGGGCCCGAGGAGCCTTCATGAAGTCCGTCCCGCTGGCCGTCCTGCTCCTTGCCGGGGCCACCACAGGCGCCGAAGCCCAAGCGCCGCACGGCGAACAGGTCGTGCCCGCCACGGGCCGGCAGGTGATGGAGCGATACCAGCTTGAGGACCGGACCCGCGACACCGAGCTTACCATGACCATGCGCATCGTGGATCGCAGAGGCCGGGAGCGCACCCGGGCCGTCACGCTCCGGACGAAGACCAGGGTCGACGGGACGCGGATGCAGCTCGTCCGCTTCCTGGCGCCGCCCGACGTCGAGGGGACCGGGTTCCTCACCGTCGAGCAGCCCGGGGGCGACGACGACGCGTGGCTCTACCTTCCCGCGCTGCGCAGGGTGCGAAGGATCGCCGGCGCCCAGAAACAGGACCGCTTCATGGGCACCGATTTCACCTTCGAGGACCTAGAGCCGGAGGTCCTGGACGACCATGTCTACACCCTGGTGCGAGAGGACCGGCTGGACGGCACACCTGTCTGGGTCGTGGCGTCCGAGGCCGCCGCCGGATCCCCGGCGACCCGATCGGGCTACGGCAGGCGCGAGTTGTGGATATCAAAGGAGCATGCGCTCCTCGTGCATGCCCGCCTCTACGACCGGGATGGGGTCCAGCGCAGGCGCATGACGGCCTCGGACATCCGCCCGGTGCCCGGGACGGAGAAGTGGCGGCCCTACCGCGTGGTGATGGAGGACCTCGCCGACGGAGGGAGGACGGTCCTGGAGATCGACGAGTACCGGATCGACCAGGGACTCGGAGAGGACCTCTTCACGGAACGGTACCTGACGCGGGGACGGTGATGATCCGCGGCGCCCTCCTTGGAGCCTTCGTGGCCCTGGGATGCACCGCACCCGTGGGCGCGCAGGTGGACCTGGGGGGGTGGGTGGAGTACCAGGCCATCGCCTATGGGCTGCCGAGGGGGGCCGGCTCCGTCGGGCGAAACCAGCTCAGGGTCCAGCCGGAGCTCACGGGGGTATTCGGATCCTGGGGACGGGGCTTTGTGGCGGTCGAGCTCCGCGCCGACGCGTCGGCGCCAAGCCGCGACCGGATCTGGATCGACGAGGCCTACCTCGAGGTCTTCCTCGGATCCGTGGACGTCCGGGCCGGCCGCCAGTTCGTGTCCTGGGGGCGGGCGGACGCCCTCAACCCCACGGACTACTTCGGAGCCCAGGACTACTCCGATGTCCTCGACGCCGACCAGGAGGCCTTGGCCCAGGATGCCATTTCCCTCACCTGGTACCTGGGGGACGTCTTCGTCGAGGCCGTTTGGGCGCCCCTCCTGCGCCCGAGCTTCCTTCCTGCCCCCGGGTCGCGCTGGTGGCCGTCCGGTCCCGGTGCCGCTCCGGAGGGCATCGACCTTGGCGAGGCCCGATTCCTCTCTGGGGGGAAGGGAGCGCTCGGCGTCCGATCCTCGGCCACGTTCCGGGGTTGGGATACCTCGTTGAGCCTCTACCGGGGGCCGTGGTCCCTCCCCGCCCTCGGCCCGGCCGGGCCCTCCGCCGCCTTCCCCCTGGCCCCTGACGTGCCCGGCCTCTGGGCGGTGGGCGCCGATGCCGCGACGGTGATCGGCGGCTTGGGGGTCCACGGGGAGGCCGCCGCCTACACCTTCAGGACAGCCGGCCAAGGGGTACCCGGCCTGGATCAGCCATTCCTCCGCTACGTCCTGGGCGGCGACTATGTCGTCCGGGGCCTGCCGGGCGACCGGCCCCTCTCCCTCCTCGCCGAATGGGCTCAGGATGTCCCGCTCCGGGCGCTTTCCTCCCCGTGGTCGACCCTTGACCTGAACCACGTATTCCGGAGGTCCCTCCTCGCCCGCGCGGATCTGCAGGTCACGGACGACACCCGCGCCCGCGTCGAGGGTGCTCGTGCCTTCGGCGGGGGAGGCTGGGTCGCGGTGCTGGAACTCGAGAGTCGGCCCCGGGACGGACTGGAGATCCGGATCTCCGCCGACCTCCCCGGAGGCGGGGGGGACACCTTCTTCGGGACGTTCCGCGCGAACCGGCGCGTCCACGCCCGGGTGCGGCTCACGTTTTGAGTCGACGGCCTAGGATATTGTCGCGGGGTCCCCCGGACCCCCGCCACGACAGCCTCCACCCCGAGAACACCATGGCCAGCACCGTGGCCTGGAGCACCGTCAGCAACGCCGTGTCGAACCAGCGGTTGCCAGTGAAGCCAAAGGTGTGATACGCCAGGAACGGGCCAAACGCCCTCCAGATGGCCGGCCGGCGCTGCACCACCTCTCCGGTGGCCTGGGACACATGGACGTCCGTGTCGTCGGGGTCCGTGAACCGGAACAGGTACGTCGGCACCCTCGCGTTGTCGTCCATCCAGTACGCGGTGGATTCAACCGGAGCTCCCGCCGCGGCTCCGGCCACCACGGCCTCGGCGGCGCGCCGCGCCTGGTCGGGCGTGAGGCGCTCCACCAGACGCCCCGTCGCGGCATCGAGGACGATGGGCGGCTCTCCGCGCGCCGGGTACGCGAGCCAGAGGCGTTCGTCGCCAATCGCCCGCCACTCGTACCGCTGGACGGGCTCCACAGCGCCGCGGACCTCCTCCGGAAGCAGCGCGGCGATCCGGTCCACGGGCGCCAGCGTTTCCTCAACGCCGATGCCTCCACCCCAGGGTTCCCGGAAGGAGCCCTGCCCCCTGAACCTGGGCTCGATGAGCCCCAGGTTGAACCAGAGGTACGCCCCCACCAGCATCTGGGTGCTCAGCACCAGCCCCGCCCAGGGCGCGAGACGGGCGTGGAGGCGCCGGGCCGGCCGGACCCCGCTCCCCCACCGGCGCCGTGCCTCCCGGCGATCGAACCAGAGGAAGGTCCCCAGGGTCACCAGGATCAGGCCGAGGCCCACGAGCCCGTAGAGGATCGCCGTGAACACGCGGAGGCTGTCCCCCCACTGCCATACATGAACGCTCCGGTACGCCCGGTCGAACCAGGCAGCCAGGGGATCCGTCCGGCGAAGGACCCGGCCCGACGCCCGCGACAGGGCCACCTCGCTGGGTTGATCGCCCTCCATGACCGCCGCCACCGCGGGGACGCGGGGAGCCGTGTAATACCGGTTGAACTCGTCGGCGGGCTCGAGCGCCCGCGCCCGGGTGCCCACCATCTCACCGTCGGCGATGCGGAGGAGCAGCGAGTCGGGGAGCGGGTCCATGCGCCGGCCGGTACGGGCGTCGTAGCTGCGCTCCACCTCGAAGGGGCCCGGCTTGACCACGTACAGGGCCACGCCCCCCAGCGCCTCGAGCCGGAGCCAGTAGATCCGCTCCATCCCCTCCTCGCCGAGGAGCCGGAGGATCTCCTCCGGGTGAAGGGCACCCGCCTCCTCGAGACGCACGGCCTCTCGGTGGTGGGGATTGAGCTCATAAACGCCCTGGAGCCCGTTGGGTAGCGCCATCCCCACGCCGTGGAGGACGAAGGACGAGGCGACCCACCCGAGCAGCGGCACGATCATCAGGAGGCCGAGGAGCCGATGTGCCCTCGACGCACGAAGGCGGCGGTTTGCCATCACGTCCATCCGGGAAGTCTGGGAACTCAGGGGCGCAAGATGCGACGGAGAAGCACGCCGCCGCCAACCACCAGCATAACGAGGCCGGCCCAGGCGGCGCCGGTCGCCCGAGCGTCGAGAAGCAGGGCTCCCGTCACCGCGAGAAACCCCGCGGCCAGCAGGCGCCGGCCGTCGCGCTCGGCGCGTGCCCGCTCCGCCGCCTCCTCTCCGTCCTGCGCGACGACGACGCGCCCGAGCGACCCGTCGGCCAACCTCCGGAGCGCCGATCGCACGTCGTCGGGAGCCTCGCGCGCAAGGCGGTCAAGAGCCTTCAGCACCTGCACCGCGTCGCGTCGGGCGCGGTCCGGCAAGAGCCGCTGACCCAGCGTCTCCTCCAGCGCCGAGCCGAACACCTCGACGAAGCTCAGGCCGGGGTCCAGCCGCCCCATGACCCCCTCCAGCGTCACGAACGCCCGGGACAACAGCATGATGGCCCCTGGCTGGCGGATCCGATGGCGCGCCCCCAGCCTCAACACTCCCTCCAGGGCCTTCCCCACCGAGACCTCGGACAGGGGACGGCTCCGCACGTCCCGCACCACCTTCGCGACCTCGGCCTCCACGGCCTGCCGATCCACGTTGGAGGGAGCCAAGCCGAGGTCGAGGTACGCGCGGGTCGCGCGCCGGCTGTCCCCCGCGACGGTGGCCTCCAGCAGGTCCACCAGGGCTTCCCGCATGCGCTCATCCACCTCGCCCAGCGAGCCCAGGTCGTGCACGCAGATCACACCGTCGTGCATGACGAAGAGGTTCCCCGGATGAGGGTCGGCCTGGAAGAGGCCGTCCCGGAACACCTGGCGGATGAAGAGACGCCCCAGGCGTCGAGCCAGCGCCCCCGCTTCGCGGGGGTGGGCCTCGACGTACTCCTGGAGCCGCTGCCCGTGGGAGCGCTCCATGGTGATCACCCGGTGGCTGCTCAGTTCGGGGATCACCTGGGGGATCCAGACGCGCGCGTCGGCCGCCAGCGACGCCGAGATGCGCCCCACGTTGGCGGCTTCCCGCCGAAAGTCCAACTCCCCTTCCAGGTTCGCGCGGAACTCCCGCACCAGGGAGGGCAGGTCGAAGGGCCGAAGGCGCGACACCGTCGCGTCCAGAATGGACGCTACCTGGGCCAACGCCGTCATGTCCTCCCGCACCCGATCCTCCAGGTCCGGCCGTTGGACCTTGACCACGACCCTCTGCCCGCCGAGGGTCACGGCGCCGTGCACCTGGGCGATGCTCCCCGACGCGAGGGGCGCGTTCTCGAAGTCCTTGAAGACGACCTCGGGCGCGTCTCCCAGCTCCTGCCGCACGATCTCGACCACGGCCGGGGTGGGGAGCGGGGAGACCCCCTCCTGGAGGCGCTCCAGCTCGGCGAGGTACGCGTCCGGCAGCAGGTCGGACCGGGTGGAGAGCACCTGCCCGAGCTTGACGAAGACGGGCCCCAGCTCCTCCAGGGCCGCCCGGACCTCAGCGGGCGGCGGGAAGCGTCCGCCCCCCAGGAGCAGCTCCGTGAAGCCGTGCCGGCGGAGCACGTCCGTGATGGCGGCGACGCGGGGCGCCGAGCGCAGCAGGTCGAGGGGCCCGCCGCCGGTCCCGCCCGGAGCGCTCATACCGACAGGAAATCCCGCTGGACACCGAGGGCTTCGTCGGTCACGCGGATCGACTCGGCCGCGGTCGCGACGCTGCCCGTGAGCGCGCGGATCGCGTCCACGTTCTCGGGGATCACGATCGCCTCGTTGTTCACCTGGTAGGTGTAGTAGAGCTCACGGCCGTTCACCGTCAGCACGTCCTCCCAGACCGCCACCTCCCACATGTCGCCACGGGGGCGCCCGAGGTCTTTCATAAGCTCGAGCGTACTGTTCAGAGCCACGATTCCGTCGCTCATCCGGACGAAGGCGATGCGGGGCGCCGCCCCCAGCGCGGCGAGCACCTCTTCGCGCGAGCTTTCCCTCGTGAGCGTGACGATCCAGTAGTGATTGTGCATCTGCGTATGCGCGGCCTTGGCCGCGATCGTGATCACGTCGAGCTCGGGAATCACCGTCTGGGCGTCGGGGCCCTGATGACTCGGAATGTGCCGCTCCGGCACGACCGTATTCATGATGCCGCCGTGATCGGACTCCCACGGGTCGGTCGCGCGGCGGATGAGCACCCCCCGGGCCTTCTCGAGAAGGCCAGCGTCGCGCAGCGCGCCCAGGGTCCGCACAGTGCTGGTCGTGTTGCATGAGACGACCCGGGTCGCGTCTCGTCCCAGCGCGCTCTCGTAGTTGACCTGAGCCACGAAGGAGTGGCCGGTCAAGTCATGGCCCTCCCCGCCTTGATAGATCGCCTTGACGCCCGCCTTCCTATATCGCTCCAGGTTCTTCGCTCCGATCCCCTTGGGCGTGCAGTCCACGACGACATCGGCGCGATCCAGGAGATCGCCCAGGGTCCCGGCGACAGGGACCCCCGCTGCCTCCATCTCCCCGGCCCGCTCCGGAACGGACGCGAACACGGGAATGCCACGGACGACCGCCGCCTTCACGCGGTAGTCGCTCACCACGTCGCTCACCCCGACCAGCCGCATGTCGGGCTGGAGCCGCACCGCGTCGGCGACCCGCTTCCCGATCACACCATACCCGTTGACCCCCACCGAGATCTTCGTATCGGACATGCTGACACCCTCCGTTCGTCGATGAACCGCGCCTGCGGCGCGGCACTGCGTCATGGAATCGCCGCTGCCGTCTCGAGCGGGACCGCGCCGCCGCCGCCCAGGCGGGCACGCTTCAACAGGAGCGCGTTCACGGCGACCAGGGCAGAGCTCCCGGACATGGCCAGCGCCGCCACCTCCGGGCTGACCACGAGCGGATAGAACACCCCCGCCGCCGCCGGAAAGGCCACCACGTTGTACGCGACCGCCCAGAACAGGTTCTGGTGCATCTTGCGCAACGTGGCACGCGACAGCTCGATCGCCACCAACACATCGTTCGGATCGCTGCGCATGAGCACGACGTCGGCGCTCTCCATGGCGACGTCGGTCCCCGCACCGATCGCGAGCCCCACATCCGCCTGCGTGAGCGCCGGCGCGTCGTTCACGCCGTCGCCCACCATGCCGACTCTCTTCCCGCCGGCCTGAAGCTCCCTGATCCTGTCCGCCTTCTCCCCGGGGAGGACGTCGGCGATGACCGTCTCGATCCCGAGCTCGCTCGCGATCCTCTCCGCGGTGGCCCGGTTGTCGCCCGTCAACATCGCCACGTCCACGCCGCGCTCCCGCATGCGGCGCACCATCGCCGCGGACGTCGGCCGGGGTGCGTCCGCGATGGCGATGAGCCCCACGACCCTGCCGTCCCTCGCCACGTGGACGACCGTCTGGCCGGCACTCTGCAGGCGCGCCGCCTCGGCCTCCAACCCGGTCATGTCGACGGCCTCATCATTCATCAACCGTCGGTTCCCGAGGAGGACGGAGCCCCCGTCCACCTCGGCGCGCGCCCCCTTGCCCTCGATATTCCTGAAACCCGAGAGCGGGGTTAGAGAGAGACCTTCGGCGCGCCGCTTGATCGCCTCCGCGAGGGGGTGGTCGGACCCTTGCTCGACCGTCGCGGCGAGCGTCAGGAGCCGCTCTTCGCTCACGCCGGACGCTACCACCACCTCCACGACGTCGGGTTGGCCCATGGTGAGGGTGCCGGTCTTGTCGAACACCACCACGTCGAGCTTGGTGGCGTCTTCGAGGGCGGACGCGTTCTTGAACAGGATGCCCCGCTTGGCGCCCAGGCCGGTGCCAACCATGACGGCCATCGGCGTGGCCAGCCCGAGCGCGTCGGGACACGCGATCACGAACACGGTGATGGTGAGCGTCAGCGCGAAGAGCAGCGTCTGGCCGATCCACCAGAACCAAGTCGCGAACGTGGCCAGGCCGATCACGATGGCGATCACCACCAGCCATTGAGATGCCTTGTCGGCCAGCAGCTGTGCCGGAGCTTTGGAATTCTGCGCTTCCTGCACGAGTTTGACGATCTGCGCCAGGGCCGTGTCGGCGCCTACCTTGGTCGCGCGGTACTTGAAGCTCCCGCTCCTGTTGATGGTCGCCCCGATCACCGTGTCGCCCGGGCCCTTCCCAACCGGCATCGACTCCCCCGTGAGCATGGACTCGTCGACCTGCGACTCCCCCTCGATCACCTCTCCGTCGACGGGAACCTTGTTGCCCGGACGGATGACGACGACGTCCCCCTGGACGACCTGAGCCGTGGGAAGCTCCACCTCTACGCCGTCGCGGAGTACCGTCGCCATCGGTGGCGCCAGGTCCATGAGCGAGCGAATGGCGTCCGACGCCCCGGCCCGCGCGCGCATCTCCAACCAGTGGCCGAGCAGGATGAAGACCAACAACACGGCGACCGCTTCGTAGAACTGCGCACCGCCGAAGACGAAGGTGGCACCGATGCTGAACACGTACCCGGTACCCACGGAGAGCACGACCAGCACGGCCATGTTGAGGACGCCGTTCACGATTGCTCTCCGGGCCGCCACCAGGAAGGGCCAGCTCGGGTAGATGACGGCCGCGGTGGCCAGGAGGAACAGCCAGGCGTCCAGATCCAGGCCAAAGGGCGGCGCAGGCGGCTTGAAGAGCCCGCCCATCGGCGAGTAGATGAAGATCGGGATGGTGAACAGGAGACAGATCCAGAACCGGTTGCGCATGTCGCGCACCATCGCCTGCATGTCCCCCGTGCCGTGGCCCATCTCGTGGGCCATCTCGTCCTTGGCGCCGGACGGGGGGGCGTGTCCGGCGTGTTCGGCATGCGTGTGCCCCGCCCCCGCCGCTGCCGTCACCGCAGTCAGAACAGCCGCCTCGGCCGGCGGATCCTCGGGCTCGCACAGGTGGCGGGGCAACCGCTCTCCCCCGCAGTGGTAGCCGCAGTCGCGCACGGCGGACTTGATGGTCGCGAGATCGGTGCGTGCCTCGTCGAATACGACGGTGGCGGAGCCCGCCACGTAGTTGACGTCGGCGCGCTCGACGCCCCCGATCCTGGCCAGCCGCTTCTCGACTCCCCGGGCGGTCAGTGCTGAAACGAGCCCACCCACGTCCACGGTCACTTTCTTCATTCGCGCTCTCTCCTCAATGCGTCGGGTCCGTCGAGGCGGAACCCTTCGGCGGGCCGGACCGAATTCTTGTTGGGAAGGGGGCCTCAGCGCCACACTCGGAAGCCGGCGACGAATCCGATTTCACGGACGTCATCCCCTTCCGCCAACGCCATGTCGGCGGTACCGCCCAGCAGGCGGGACCAACGAATTCCTACGTACGGGGCGAACTCCCGGCGTATCTCGTAGCGAAGTCGAGCCTGGAGCGCGATGCTGTTCAGCCCGGACCCGACTCCCCAGTCTGTGACCTCCTGCCACGCCGCCGCCGCGTCCAGTCGTGGCTGCAGGATCAGGCGCTGCGTAACGAACAGGTCGTAGGACGCCTCCAAGGCGGCCGCTACGTCGCCGTCCTGGCTCACATAGAGCTGAGGCGTCAACTCGAACCAGTAAGGAGCCAGCCCTTGCAGGCCGAACGTGACGTGTCCGCGGGTGCTCGTCACGTCCTCTCCGTAGCTCAGCTCCACGCGGGCGCCGGCCTGGAGGTTCCAGTACGAACCGATCATGCGGCTGTAGAGGCCCTGAACGTCCACCTCGCCTGACCGCGTGGAGGTGGACAGGTCCCCGTCACTCGTGATCCAGAAGCGGTCGTATTCTCTGCCGATGGATGCGATCATGTCCCATCCGACCGGACGACCGTCAAGCGCAGGCGCAACCTCGAGGATGTCGAAGAGGGCGAAGCCGTAGACGTTCTCGTTCTCCAACCTGAGGGCCTGACCCGAAGCCGCGGTTGGGGCAAGTCCGAGGAAGGGAGCTACCGCCGCCACCAACCGGGCCAGCCTCGGGATGTGTGGGGCCTTGGGTCCGCCCCTCCGCCGCCGTTTCATGACGCATCCTCCTGAGCCATCGCCTCCGAGACCTCGACTACCCGGAACATCCCCATGTCCATGTGATACAGGATGTGGCAGTGGAAAGCCCACGGCCCCATGGCGTCGGGCGTGACGAGCACCGAGAGGCGCTCCGCGGGCTTCACGTTGACGGTGTGCTTCCTGGGGATGTACTCGCCGCTGCCGTTCTCAAGCTCCATCCACATGCCGTGGAGGTGGATGGGGTGCTCCATCATCGTGTCGTTCACCAGGATGAGGCGGACCCGCTCCCCGAACGTCAGCCGCACGGGCTCGGGGGCTTCGGAGTACTCCTTGCCGTCGAAGGACCACATGTAGCGCTCCATGTTCCCCGTGAGGTGAAGCTCGATCTCACGCACGGGGGGACCGAACTCCGGGTAGGGCGACCGCGCGCGCAGGTCCGTATAGAGGAGCACGCGCCAGCCGTCTTCGCCCAGGCCGATTCCGGCCTCGTGGACGCGGCTGCGGGTCTGCATGGGCACCGCGGCGTTCCCCGGACCGTGGCCGTCCTCACCGTGGGGTTTGGCCTCTTGGACGGCCCCCGGCGCCGCGAGTTGGGTGTGCCCTGCGTGCTCCATGCCCGCCATGCCTTCGTGCTCCATCCCTCCCGCGCCGCCCATATCCATGCCCCCGTGGTCCATCCCCATGTCTACCATCGTGCGGACCGGGCGCTGCCGTCGCTCGGGAATCGGCGCCGTCATCCCTTCGCGTGGGGCCAGCGTCCCTCGGGCGTACCCGCTCCGGTCCATGGACTCGGCAAAGACCGTGTAAGCCCGGTCTTCCCGCGGCTCCACGATGACGTCGTAGGTCTCGGCAATGGCGATGCGGAACTCGTCCACGGCCACCGGCTGCACGTCCTGACCGTCGGCCTGCACGACCGTCATCTTCAGGCCGGGAATGCGCACGTCGAAGAACGTGCCGGCGCCGGCGTTGACGAAGCGGAGGCGCACCCGCTCGCCCGGCTGGAAGAGCCCGGTCCAGTTGTCCAAGGGGGAGCGCCCGTTGATGAGGTAGGTGTACGTGGCGGCCGTGATGTCGGCGAGGTCCGTCGCATCCATCCGCATGCGGGCCCACGCCAGTCGGTCTCCGAGTTCCGCCCCGAGCCCGCGATCTCCACGGAAGACGTCGAACAGCGTGCGCCGCTGATAGTTGTAGTAACCGGGGTTCTTCCGGAGCTTGCGGAGGACCTTGTGCGGATCCTCGAAGGTCCAGTCGCCCAGCACGATCACGTGCTCACGATCGTAGGGGTCGGGATCCGCCCCGGCGGGGTCGATCACGATGGGTCCGTAGACGCCGGTCTGCTCCTGAAGACCGCTGTGACTATGGTACCAGTAGGTTCCGGACTGGCGAACCGGAAAACGGTACTCGAACGTCTCGCCGGGCCTGATCCCGGGGAAGCTGACCCCCGGGACCCCGTCCTGGTCGAACGGGAGAAGGATGCCGTGCCAGTGAATGGAGGTGTCCTCGGCCAGCCGGTTGGTCACGCGCAGGTTGGCGTCGTCCCCTTCCCTGAACCGGAGGAGGGGGCCCGGAACGGTGCCGTTGATGGCGGTGACGTGAGCCGCCCGTCCCGCAATCTCCAGAGACGCCTCACCGATCTCGAGCTCGTAGGTGCGGGACATCCGCGCCTTCTCGGTCGCGGCCGCCAGTCCTTCGGCCCGCGTCCACTCGGGCAAGAGCGGCCCGAGGCCGGTGGCGAGGCCCACGGCGGATGAGTACTGGAGGAAGGAACGGCGTGAGACGGAAGCGGAGTACCTGCCCATTGTTGTCCACGATGGAGGGTGCGAACTGGTCGTTCGGACCGTGTATGGTACCCGGGCTCGCGTGAATGGGGTGTGAACCCGCTATGAAGAAGTCTTCACGGCTTCACCGGAACCAGGCCGGATAGCGGCCTCCCCATGGCCGCCGGCGGCCAAGCCGACGCCCACGAGCGCCAGGGCGACGCCCGCCAACGAGAGGGGGCGGACGGTCTCCCCGAAGAACGCCCAGGCGAGTCCCAGGCCGAGCGCCGGGACGAGCACCATGAGGATGATCGAGATGCGCCCGACGTCTTCCCGCTGCACGAGCCAGTACCACGCCGCCGAGGCGAACGCCGTGCCGGGCACAGCGAGGAAGGCCAGGTAGCCCCAGAAGACGACTGACCAGCTCACACGATGATCGGTCTCCAGGAGCGCGGAGGCCCCGAGGAGGACGACACCTCCGATGAGGAGTTGCCAACCGACCACCGGCATCAGGTCGTCGCCGACGCTTAGCCACTTCAACAACACGGCCGAGCCAGCGGCGGCCGCCGCGGCCGTCACCGGGAGGAGAGCGCCGAGCAGGCCCGGCGCGTTGGGGTCCGTCACGGCCGGATACGCCACAAGGATCGCCCCTGCCGTGCCGACCACGAGCGCGACCGCCTTGCGGGACGTGACTCGCTCTCCCAACACGGGCGTTGCGAGGGCGACCGCGAAGAGTGGGCCTGTGTTGCCGAGCACCGAAGCGATTCCCGCGCCTGTCACCCCCGGGCTCATGAACATCGCGGCGTAGAGCACCACGGTGCCGATCGCCGACAGTGCGAGGAGCCCTGGCCACGTCGAACGGGGTGGGAGGAGGGGCCGGTGTCCCGACAGCCCGAGATACGCCAACAGCGCGAACCCGGCGGCGACCGTACGCAACCCCGCGAACCGCAGAGGCGGCGCGTACTCCAGGCCCGCCTTGATCACCGAATAGCAGAGCGCGTAGACAACGGCCAGCACCAGGACGAGGGGGAGGCGCCCCATGGGACGGGCCGTCACACGTACCCTTCCTCTCCCACCAACCGATACAGCCCGGAGCGGGTCGGCGGGACAGAGGCCGACCCGTCCGGACGGAGCTTTGCCCAGAGCGCCTGGACCACGCCGATACGGCCTCCCCTGAACATCGCGGCGCTGGCCGCCATGTAGAGCCTCCAGACGCGGAAGGTCTCTTCACCTACCAGACGAACCGCCTCCTCCTGGCGACCTTCCAGACGCGCGACCCAGTGCCGTAGCGTGCAGACGTAGTGCTCGCGCAGACTCTCGACATCGCGAAGCTCCAAGCCGGCCCGCTCGCCGGGCCCGATGACCTCCGCGGGTGTCTGCAGCTCCGAGTCGGGAAACACGAAGCGCTGCATGAAGGACGCTCGGCCGACCCTCCGCGCGACGCGGCTGGCCCATCCCGGCTCGGGACGCAGTGATACGATCCCGTGGTTCAGGAACAGCCCTCCCGCAGCCATGGCTCGGCCGATCGCGCCGAAGTAGGTGCCCAGCCGCCTGGTTCCGACGTGCTCCACCATCCCAACGCTCGCGACTTTGTCGAAGGTCCCCAACGCGCTCAGGTCGCGGTAGTCCCTCACCTCCACCCGGCAACGCGAGGAGATTCCGGCGGCCGCGACGCGCTCCGCGGCGAACGCCGCCTGGGGCGCACTCAGCGTGACGCCGACCGCCTCGACGCCATAACGCTCGGCCGCGTGGATCACAAGCGCGCCCCACCCGCATCCGATGTCGAGGAACCGGTCTCCGGCGCGGAGTTGGAGCTTGCGGCAAATGTAGTCGAGCTTCGCCTCCTGCGCCCCGTCCAGATCGTCGACTCCGTCCGGGAAGTATCCGCACGAGTACACCATATTCGAATCGAGGAAGAGGCGGTAGAAACCGTTGCCGACGTCGTAGTGACTCCGCACCGCGGCGGCATCGGACTCCCTCGAATGCCGTGCGGCCGAAAGCCGGCTCCGACGGTGTCCTGCGTCGCGCGTCCCGGGGCTGCGCACCGCAGGCAGCCTCAGCAGGCGGGTCAAGGTCCTGAATGCCAAGCCGGGCCTTGCCAGGCCATCGACGACCTCGTCGGTGAGACGCACCGCAGCTTCAGCATCGCCCCGCAGGTCCAGGAGCCCGGCGACGTATGCCGCTCCCATCGAGGCTTCGGTGGGTGGCAGGAATGCGGCCCGGAGCGCCCCCGGATGCCGTAGCACCAACTCGAACTCTGCGGGAGGGTGGCCCGGCTCGTCCCGGCTTCCGTCCCAGAACTCCACCGCGAAGTTTCTTTTCTCGGCGGACCCGAAGAGATCCGCCAGCACCCGTCTCGATACCTCGATCTCGTCCTCTACGGCTTTCGTGGATGTCTTCATCGCTCCTCCCCATGCGCGGCGGTGTTGGGGCGGCCGGGACCCCTTTCCCCCCGGGTCGGCGAAGCTACCGGTGGCCTGCCGGCGCGTCGCTGTCGGACACGGGGGGATCGGCCTCGAGCGTGGCACGCAGGCCCTCCACGAGCGCGCTCCGGGCGTCGTCGTCGAGGCGAGCCTCCGGGTGCATGAGAGAGTATTTCTTCAGGGGCATGCGGCCTTCGAGCACCATCTCGATGATCTCTTCCGCGTCCTCGTTCGGCTGATCCCAAGTCGAGAAGTTCAGGTGAGCGCGACCCTCGGTTACGTCCGCCGCCACCAGCCATGACGCGGGCGCCACTCGGGCGTACCAGGGCCATGCCGTCTCGTTCGAGTGGCAGTCGTAGCAGGCCCCGCGCGCGAGGTCCCGTGTCGCCTCGGCGTCCCAGCGGATCTCCCGGGTCACCGGCGGGTTGGTCCGGTCCACGGGAACGAACTGGATCGCGACGCCAACGCCCAGGGCTCCCAGCGCGGCGATCCTGATGCCGCGCCCGATGGCCGGCCCGCGCCCGCGGCGTCCCAGGGGAATCAAATCGTTCGGCTCGCCCATCCCTCGCCCTCCGTACTCAGTTGGCCCGAAACCCTCGTCTGTTTCCGACGCGCGCCTGACGCACCCCCGACGCCTGGAGCAGGCTAAGCTGTTGCCGATGAACAGCGCATGAAGCCTGGATGAGTCGTCCTTCACGACGGCGGCGGCCTGATGCGCCGACGCACGCGGACGCGGTCTACCGCGCCGTCAGAGCTGCGTGTCGCTGACGATCGGCCGCGCCCCGGCCGGGTGCCCTCCGGCCAACCCGCGGGCGCTTTCGTCGGCCCCGACACGCCCGATGCCCAGCAGGCCCCGAGCCTGGCCGACGCTCTCGAACCCCCTGTCGCGCAGCCATGCCCTCAAGCCGTCGATCCGCGCTTTGATCGCCGGGGGCCCTTCCAACATAGGAGCCGACGCGATCATCACCGCGTCGGCCCCGGCGAGGATGCACTTCACCACATCGTCCGTCGACCGGACCCCTCCGGTGGCGGCGAGCCCCGCGCCCACACGCCCGTGGAGGGCCGCCAGGCAGGTGAGCGCCTGGCGCGCGTCGCGGCTGGTCCCGCCCTCGAGCGGCAACTCGTGGCGCCACCGCAGGAGGGGCAGCTCCACGTCCGGGTAGTGGACCCGCTGAAAGAGAACGAGGGCGTCGGCGCCCGCTTCCGCGAGGCGCGACGCCGCGTGGACAAACGAGGTGAACGAGGCGCCGACCTTCACCGCCACCGGCACCCCCACCGCGTCCTTCACGGCCTTCACCGTGTGACACATGTCGGTCTCGACATCCTCCCCCGTTCGGCCCATGTCCAGCACCGGGTCGGCCATGTTCAGCTCGATGGCGTGCGCGCCGGCCTCGGCAAGCCGTCGAGCGAGGCTTCCCCATTCGTGCCCGGTGGCTCCACATATGCTGGCGATCACCGGTACGGAAAGCACCTCCCTGGCGTTCGCCACGAGCCGGAGATACGGCTCGACCCCCGCGAGATCCGCGAAGGCATCCGGGAAGTACGACCCCGAGACCTCGTGGCAGCATCCCGCCCCTTCATCACAGAGGCACTCGTGGCGATCCCGCTCTCTCCGTATCACCTCCTGGAACAGGGTAGGGAGGACGACGGCGGCCGCCCCGTTAGCGACGAGCGCCCTCAATGTGACCAGTGATGCCGTGAGCGGCGACGACCCGGCGATCACCGGACTCGACAGGCTCAGGCCCATATACTCCGTGGTCAGATCCGGCATCATCGCTCCTCCGACGACGCCCGCCCGAGGGCATCGCCGACGCGCGAGGGATCGGGATGGAATTTCGGTCCGGGGAGGGACGCCAACTCCTCGTACCGACGGTATCGCTCGATGGCGACCCTCTGCGCCATCTCCATGAGCTCTTCGGCCTCGCCTGGGCGGCTTCCGGCGAGGATCCGGTAGCGGAGCTCGTTCATCGCGTACTCCCTGAAGGGCACCGAGGGCCTGGGTGAGTCCAGCCGGAAGGGGTTCTGCTCCACGCCCCGCATGGCGGGATTGTAGCGGAAGAGGGGCCAGTGACCGCAGGCGGTCGCGAGATCCTGCTGGCGGGGCATGTGGCGCAGGTCGAAACCGTGCGCGATACAGGGGCTGTACGCGAGGACGAGGGAGGGTCCGGGGTAGGCTTCGGCCTCCCTCAGCGCGAGCAGCGTCTGCTGGGGATTCGCCCCCATGGAGACCTGCGCGACATACACGTTGCCGTAGGCGATCATCTGCAGCGCGAGGTCTTTGCGGGCGATGCGGCGTCCCGACGCGGCGAACTTGGCCACCGCACCGAGGGGGGTGGCTTTCGAGGCCTGCCCACCCGTGTTGGAATACACCTCGGTGTCGAGGACGAGCGCGTTCACGTTCGCGCCCGTGGAGAGCACGTGGTCGAGCCCTCCGAACCCGATGTCGTACGCCCAGCCGTCACCGCCCACCAGCCACACGCTGCGCCGCACGAGGTGATCGGCAACGGCCTGCAGGCGCTCCCGCTGCGGACCATCCCCCAGCTCCTCCAGTCGCGCCAGGAGTCGCGCGACGCGCCTCCGCTGCGCGCGGATACCCTCCTCGTCGAGCTGGTCCGCTCCAAGGATCTCGTCGACCAGTTCACCGCCCACCTGTTCGGTGAGGTCGATCAGCAGCTCGTGTGCCTGCGAAGTGAGGGCGTCGGCGGCGAGGCGGAAACCGAGTCCGAACTCGGCGTTGTCCTCGAAGAGCGAGTTGGACCAGGCCGGGCCGCGCCCCTCCGGGTTCACCGACCACGGCGTGACCGGCTGGTTGCCTCCGTAGATGGATGAGCATCCGGTGGCGTTGGCGATCAGCAGCCGATCCCCGAAGAGCTGGGACAGCACCCGCAGGTAGGGCGTCTCGCCGCAGCCGCCGCACGCGCCGGAGAACTCGAAGAGCGGTTCCAGGAACTGCAGGCCGCGGACGTGCCCGAAGTCCACCCGGCTCCGATCGTTGGGGCGCAACCCGGAGAAGAACGCCATCCCCGCCTCGCCGCTCTCCACCCTCTCGGGGTCCTTCGGCGCCATTGCTAGTGCCTTACGCCCGGGCTCCCTCGGGTGATGCGCCGGGCACACCTCCACGCACACTCCGCAGCCCGTGCAGTCCCGCACGTGGAACGCCAACGCATATCCGAGGTCGGGGAAGCCGCGAGCGTTGACGGGCGCCCACTGAAAGTCAGAGGGCGCCTCGCGGACGTCCTCGACCGGGAACGTTCTGGCCCGGATCACCGAGTGCGGACAGAAGTAGTGGCATTGCCCGCACTGGATGCAGATCTCGGGATCCCAAGCCGGGAGCGCCGTCGCGACATCGCGCTTCTCCCAGCGGGCCGTTCCCGACGGGAAGGTGCCGTCCGGGGGCAGCGCGCTTACCGGCAGCTCATCGCCACGACCGAGCATCTGAAGCGCTGTCACCTCCCGCACGAAGCGGGGCGCCGTGTCCGGAACGACCGGAAGCGCCTCGAAGCGGCTCGTGGGCGCCTTCGGCACCGCCACCGGGGAGAGGTGGGCCAGGGCTCGATCCACCGCTTCGTGGTTTCGCCGCACGACGTCGGGCCCCCTCCGACCGTAGCTCTTCGAGATGGCTTCCTTGAGGTGCGCGGTCGCCTGTTCCCAGGGAAGAAGCTCCGTGAGCGCGAAGAAGCACGCCTGGAGGATGGTGTTGACGCGGGCGCCGAGCTCGAGCTCCCGTGCGAGGCGGCCGGCATCGATCACGTAGAAGCGGAGATCCTTCTCGATGATCCGACGCTGCACGTCGCGCGGCAGCTCATCCCAGATATCCTCCGGACCGTAGGGGCTGTTCAGCAGGAACGTCCCCCCTCGCCCAGCGGACCGCAGCACGTCGACACGCCCGATGAACTCGAACCGGTGGCACGCGACGAACCGGGCCGACGAGACCAGGTACGGAGCTTCGACGGGGCGCGGCCCGAACCGCAGGTGGGAGATGGTCTGCGCCCCCGACTTGTGCGAGTCGTACACGAAGTACGCCTGCGCGTGAAGGGGTGTCCGCTCCGTGATGATCTTGGCGGTGTTCTTGTTGGCGCTGACGGTGCCGTCGGACCCGAGCGCGTAGAAGACGGCGCCGAAGACGTCCTCGTCCTCCGGCGCGGAGGTCTCGTCGAACGGGAGGCTCGACCCCGTGACGTCGTCACGGATGCCCACCGTGAACCCGTTCCTGGGCTCGGGCGCCGCCAAGTTCTCGAGAACGGCGCGGGCCATGGCCGGGGTGAACTCCTTGGAAGAAAGCCCGTAGCGCCCTCCCACCACGAGGGGCGGCGCCTGGCCTCGGCCTCTCCCGCGCGTGAGCGCGGCGGACACATCGAGATAGAGGGGCTCCCCGGGCCCTCCCGGCTCCTTCGTCCGGTCCAGAACGGCGACCCTCCGGCACGTGGGTGGGAGCGCGGCGAGGAAGCGGGCCTCGTCGAAGGGCCGGTACAGCCGCACCTGCACCACGCCGACCTTGCGGCCTTCGCGGTTGAGGGCAGCAGCAGCTGTCCGCGCAGTGGCAGAGCCCGACCCCATGATCACGACGATGTCCTCCGCGTCCGACGGGCCGTACCACTCGAACAGCCGGTACTCGCGTCCTGCAAGGTCACGGAAGCGGCGCATCACCTCCTCGACGATTCCTGCCGTCCGCTCGTAATACGGGTTCACGGCCTCCCGGGCCTGGAAGAACGTATCGGGATTGTGGGCCGTGCCGCGCACCGTGGGACGCTCCGGGCTGAGCGCTCGCATGCGGTGCGCCCGCACCACATCGTCGCGGATCATGGAGCGCAGCACGTCGTCGGGGATCACATCCACCCCGTTGACTTCGTGCGACGTCCGGAAACCGTCGAAGAAATGCAGGAAGGGGATCCGCGACTCCAGGGAGGCGGCCTGAGCGATCACCGCGCCGTCGTGGGCCTCCTGCACGGAGCCCGAGCAGAGGAGGGCGAAGCCGGTCCCGCGCACAGCCATGACGTCGGAGTGGTCGCCGAAGATGGAGAGGCCGCTCGTCGCCACGGCGCGCGCCGCCACGTGGAACACCGTCGGCGTCAACTCCCCCGCGATCTTGAACATGTTCGGGATCATCAGGAGCAGACCCTGCGACGCGGTGAACGTCGTGGTCAGGACGCCGCCCTGCAAAGCCCCGTGAAGCGCTCCGGCCGCACCTCCTTCGCTCTGCATCTCCTGCACCCGGGGCACTTGACCCCATACGTTCTTGACACCCCGGGTCGCCCACTCGTCGGCGAGCTCCGCCATGGTGGAAGAGGGTGTGATGGGGTAGATGGCACATACCTCGTTCACGCGGTAGGCGACATGCGCCACCGCGGTGTTCCCATCCATGGCTGCCCGTCGCGCGCTCATCGCCCCACCTCCGGCACCGGGGGGGTCGCCCCGGGTTCGGCGACCATCGTGATCGCGTGGCAGGGGCATTGCTCGAAGCACACGGCACACCCGGTGCAACGGTCGTACTCGAAGCGGTACCGCCTTCCGGGGCCGAGCTTGACGATGGCGTCTTCGGGGCACGCGGCGTAGCAATGGTCACACTCGAAGCAGTTGCCGCACGACAGGCATCGGCGGGCCTCGTAGCGCGCCTCCGACTCGCTGAGCCCCGCCCGGAGCTCGGTGAAGCTCCGGGTCCGTTCCGGGACCGGAAGCTCCGGCTGCTCCGACGCCTCGGCGACCGCGAACAGCGGCAGGTGGAGCATGTCGAAGGTGACCCCAGGAGGCCTCGAGGGCGCCTCGTATTCCCGGCCGTCCAGCCAGGCGTGGATGTGACGTGCCGCTCGCTTCCCCTGCCCGACGGCCGCCGCCACGGTCTTCTCACCGGGCGTGAGGTCCCCTCCGGCGAAGATGCCGGCGTGCCCTGTCGACGTATCGGCGCCGACCCGGAGTGCACCGTCGGCGAAGAACTCGAGGCCTGGCACGCCACGCAGAAAGCCGGTGTCGGCCTCCTGCCCCACCGCCAGGACCACCGCGTCCGCCTCCAGCGTCTCGACCTCTCCGGTGGGGCGCGGTCGTCCCTCGTCGTCGAGTTCCATCCGCTCTACCGTGACGCGTGAGCCACTGACCTCGGTGATGCTGGAGAGCCAACGGATGGTCACGCCCTCCGCGAGGGCCTCGTCCGCCTCGAATCCGTGCGCCGGCATATGAGCTCGGTCGCGGCGGTACACGATGATCGGCTCGTCCGCGCCCAGACGCCGAGCGGTGCGGGCCACGTCCATGGCGGTGTTGCCTCCGCCGTAGACCACCACGCGGCGCCCCAGCTCGATCGCCCCGCCCAACTCGCGGTCTCGTAGCACCGAGACCGCGTCGAAGATCCGCGCCGCGTCCCGCGCCGGTATGTCGACCCGCTTCGCCAGGTGCGCGCCGACAGCGAGGTAAACGGCGTCGAAGCCCCCCTCGATCCGCTCTTCCAGGAGGTCCTCTACCCGGTGGCTCAGAGTGATGCCGACCCCCATGGCCTCGATCCGGGCCACTTCCGTCGCCAACGCCTCGCGCGGAAGCCGGTAGGCGGGAATCCCGAAGTGCAACATTCCCCCTGCGACCGGCTGGGCCTCACGGATCTCAACCGTGTGGCCCGAGCGCGCCAGATGATAGGCGGCCGAGAGCCCGCTCGGCCCCGCCCCGACCACCAGCACCCGGCGGCCGCTCGGAGGCCCGGCGACGTATTCCCACCCCTCCCGGTTGGCAAGGTCGCCCAGGAAGCGCTCGACGGCGTGGATGCTCACTTCGGTGTCGAGAGCTCGGCGGTTGCAAGAGGACTCACACGGGTGGTAACACACGCGGCCGTGGACCGCAGGAAGGGGGTTGTCGCGCACCAGCGCCTGCCACGCCTCCCGGTATCGCCCGGCCTGCGCCAGCTCCAACCATCCCTGGATGTTCTCCCCCGCGGGACAGGCATCGTTGCACGGGGGCATCCGGTCCAAATACACGGGCCGCCGATCACGGGCTGGCCCGGTGCCGGGCGCGGCCGTCAGGTCGATCCGCCGCGTGAGGTCCCGTGAATGATCCATCCCGGCATCCTTCATGTTGCGCTCGTGTCCTTTCGCGCCTCCAGCAGACGCTTGATGCCCGGCATTCCCTTCCGGGCGGCCTTCAGGCCAGCGGCGACACAGGCGCGCCGCGCGTCGAAGTCCAGCGTGTCGATATAGCGGCCGAATTCAGGCCGGATGACGAGGTCCGCATCACCGATCCGCATCTCGGCGTGTTTCCTGTGGCAGATCTCCATGGCGCGCAGGACGGCCTGCGCCCCGTTCTTGATCTCCGAGGCCACCATGGGTTGGCCCGGATCCACGGCGATCACCACGTCCGGCTTCATGCCACGGCCCACATCGATGGGGGCCACGTCCGCGTACACGCCGTCCACGAGCACACGGCCGTCGATCTCCGCCGGGGGGAGGATGCCCGCCAGCGCGCAGCTCGCATACACGGCTTCGCGCGCGAGTCCCGAGTGGATCTCCACGCGCGAGCCGGCGAGGAGGTCCGTCGCGCACACCACCACCGGGATCCTACCCCGCCCAAGGTCCCGGTCGCCGAAGAGGGTGTCCAGCATCGCCTTGCCCGCCTCCACAGCTTCATCGGGAGCCCCCCACCCCGTCAGCATGCTCCACGCCGCGTGTACACGTCCCAGCGCGGTCCGTAGCCGCCCGTGCCCCTCACCATGCCCTCCGGCCGCGTCCCGAGGACGCGGAAAGCGGCTCGTGTCGATGGACATCACCGCCTCGATCCAGTCCTCCCGCAGAGAGAAGGCTGTACCCACCAGGGCGCCCATCGATACCCCCACGATGGCAGACGGCGAAAGCTCTTCCGCCTCCAACGCCCTGAGAACGCCCACGTGGGCATACCCTCTGGCGCCGCCCCCGGCGAGAACGAGCGTGAAATCGGCTGCCTGGCGAGAGGCGCGCGATGCGCTCATGTCGCCTCGCGTCCGGGCGCAGGGGACGAGCCAGTGCCGCCCTTGCCCGTTCTGTGCCGCATGCGCTGCTTCAGCCACCCTCCGACGCCGGCTTCCGTGGCGCAGCGATGAGCAGCCTCTCGGGTGCGCTCGTCCCCGCTCCTCTCGATGGCGTCGATGAGGGCGTCCAGGGCCCGATCCCGTCGCTTCCATCGACCCACGCCGACCAGGACGGCGCCGACCAGAAGGAGCCCGACACCCCCGAACATCGCGTAGCGTAACCCGCTCACCGTCTGAGATCCGGCAACCGCGCGATCGACATCACCGATCCGAAGCTGCAGGGAATCGCGCACCTCGCGCATCAGGGCGTGCACCGACGGGCGAAGGTCGGTCTCGAGCCCCACCACGGACGTGCGGATCGCGTTGGCCACCAGCGAATCCACCGCGGGCTGAACGCTCGTGGAAACCCCTTCGCCGAACGCCCGGGCGAACTCCAGGGCGAACGACCGTGCCACCTCATTCAATTGCCGTCGCAGCTCCGCCCCGGACCGGTCCATCCCGGCGGGAATCGTCTCGGCGAGAGATCGTTGCAGGGCCTGGTCGAGCATCCGTGCCAGACTGTCGCCTTCCTCTCTGATCCCGCGCCTCATCTCGGCCCAGGTCGAACGGGCGGGCACCAGTACGGCATCCTCGAACTCGGGCTTGAGGAACACGAACGCGGTGTCCACGAGCCTCCGCTGCATCTCCACCAACGAGGTATCGGATTCCCGCAGTGTGCTCAACGCTCCGGCCGCGAAGTCGCCGCCGGCCGAACGCGCCACCGCGCAGCCCGACAAGGAGGCGACGACCGCCGTCAAGGTGACGCCAGCCGCCGCCCCGATCTTCCATCTGGGTGTCATGGGCGCAGCATCATGTCGACCTATGCTCCCTCATGTCAGTGGCAGCCTCCGCCGTGGCGGTGCCCTGGCTTCCGGTCCGGTTCCCGCTGAGACACGTCACCGGCGGGCCCCGTATGAGACCCGTGTGAATGTCGCCCGCCCCCGGCCGATCCATGGCCGCCATGGTTGCGATGCATGAGAAGATGGATCCCGACGAAGCCCCCCAGGAGCAGAATCGCCGCAATGGCCGTGCCTTCCATGGGTCACCTCCCGTGTCCTCGAGTCCGCGTTGAGCGAGAGCCGCTCAGAATACACTCGCTCTTGGACGGTGAAGAGGTGCTGAATCCCTGCTGAAGCCATCTTCACCCCGGGCGCCCGGCAGTCGCCTCCGCCTCCACGCCAACGCCGAGCGCGCCCTGCCCAGCGCGTCGCGCACCCGCGTCCCCGGGCTTTCACCGGATGGTGAACCGATCGGGGTCGCGGTCGAAAGCGTCCCGGCACTCGGCGCTGCAGAAATGGTATTGCCGACCGCCCCGCCGCACGCTGAGCGGCGGCGTTGGCGCGGGAAGCCGCATGCCGCATACCGGATCCCGCTCCGCGGCCTCGTCGTGGACGGGGTTCGCCACCACAAGCCCCCGCACGGTCTCACCGTCCACAACCTCCTGTTCCATGAGGCGCCTCGCAAGATCCTCGAGGGCACCGCGAAGGGAGCGCAGCGACCCCGTGACCCGGGCGTGCGCCTCATCGAGCGTGTGTCGTACCTCCTCATCCACCCGCCCCGCCGTATCGGCGCCGTACGGCGGCGGTCCGACAACGCCCGGCATCTCGAGGAAGGTCGCCTGGGAGGCGCGAGGATACGCCACAAGACCCAGCGCCGACCCCATCCCAAACTCCGTGACCATGTGGCGCGCCAACTCCGTGGCGCGGCGCAGGTCGTCCGCCGCCCCCGTGGAGACGTCCCCGAGGGCGAGCTCCTCCGCCACCCTCCCCCCGAGGAGCACGTCGATGCGGGCGAGGATCTCCTCTCGGGTCATCAGGAAGCGGTCCTCCAGGGGCTGCTGTTGGGTGTAACCGAGCGCCGCGATCCCTCGGGGAATGATGGACACCTTCGCGACAGGGTCCGCGCGTTCCCGGGATGCCGCGACGAGAGCGTGCCCTGCCTCGTGGTATGCCACGATCCCCTTCTCACGGGGACTGAGCACGCGCGACCTCCGCTCGAGGCCCGACACCACCCGATCGACGGCCTCGTCCAGATCGGCCGGCTCCACGGCCTCCTTCCCGGCACGGGCGGCGAGAAGGGCGGCTTCGTTCACAAGGTTCGCGAGGTCGGCGCCCACGAACCCCGGCGTGCGCGCGGCCACCGCATCGAGATCCACGGCACCGGCCAGCTTCACGCCCCGCGCGTGTAGGCGTAGAATCGCCGCGCGTCCCAGCAGGTCCGGCCGGTCCACGACGATCTTCCGGTCGAAGCGGCCAGGCCGTAGCAACGCGGGGTCCAGGATCTCCGGACGGTTGGTGGCGGCCACGACAATCAACCCGGCTCGGGAGTCGAACCCGTCCATCTCGGCGAGGAGCTGGTTCAGCGTCTGCTCCCGCTCGTCGTGCCCTCCGATGCCCGGCGTCGTGCCTCGCGCTTTGCCCAACGCGTCCAGCTCGTCGATGAAGATGATGCTCGGAGCCTTCTCCTGGGCTTGGCGGAAGAGATCCCTGACGCGGGCCGCGCCGACGCCGACGAACATCTCGACGAAGTCGGAGCCCGTCAGGCTGAAGAACGGCACCCCAGCCTCCCCCGCGACCGCCTTCGCCAGCAGCGTCTTGCCCGTTCCCGGCGGGCCGGCCAGGAGGGCGCCGCGGGGGATGGTGCCTCCCAGACGGACGTAGCGATCAGGCCGCTTGAGGAAGTCGACGATCTCGGCCAGCTCGGCCCGTGCCTCGTCCACGCCCGCCACGTCGTCGAAGGTGATGCCGGTCCTCTCCTCGGTGTAGACCTTCGCCTTGGATCGGCCCACGCTCATCATCCCGGAATGCGCTGACATCCGCCGGGAAAGGAGCATCCACACGCCGAAGATGAGCCCGAACGGAAGGATCCACCCGAGAAGCGCGGACGCCCAAGGGTTCGAAGCCCGGCGCGCGTAGCGCACGCCGCCCGCGTCCAGCAGCTCGACCAGCTCGGGGTCCTCCATTCGGGCGGTGACGAACGCATGCTCCGTCCCGCTACCGGAAGAGATGGCACCCACCCGCTCCGCGGGGAGCAGGCTATCGATGCCTTCCGTCGATAGGATCCCCGATATCCTGCGGTCTTCGATCAGCGCGGATGTGACCTTGCCCGCCCGCACGAGCGTGCGGAACTCGCTGTAGGGGATCGTCTCGCGGTGACGGCCCAGGAGCGACTGAAGGGCCGTGAAGGCGAAGAGGGCGAGGACGGCATACCAGAGGGCGAAGCGATGGCGAGGGTGCATGGGGATCACCGCAGATCGGGGACGCGCGGAAGGAACCTCGGGCGCCGGCCAAGCCGGAGCCGAAGAGGGTCATGCCGTCGCTGCCCCGCTGACGCGCCGGTGCACCGCGCGCCTAGTCCCACTCCAACGCCCCCTTCCTCCACGCGTACAGCAGTCCCACACCCAGCACCACCACGAAGAGCAGCCCTTCCACGAACCCGAACGCGCCGAGCTTGCGGTAGTGGACCGCCCAGGGAATGAGGAAGATCGTCTCCACGTCGAAGACGATGAAGAGGATCCCGATGACGTAGAACTTCACCGAGAACCTCCGGCGCGTGTCGCCCAGGGGAATCATGCCCGATTCGTACGGCATCTCCTTCTGCGGCGTGGGTCGCCTGGGATTCCACATGTGGCTCATCATGACCATCATGCCGGCCATGGCCAGGGCGATCGCGAACAGCAGCAGTACGGGCAGGTAGGAGGCGGCCATGGCTCAGGCCGCGCCCCAGCGCTTCCAGAGCCGGTTGTGGATTGGGGTGAAGACCAGGCCGGCGTAAGCGCCGTAGAGGAACGCTTCCACCAATCCGATGACGAACCCCGCCGGAGTGAGCCATCGGAAGCCCGGTAGCACCTGCTCGAGGAACCCGGACATGTGGAGGGACTCGGGCACGATGAGCCCGTAGACGACGCAGACCAGGTAGGTCACCGCGCCGAAGAGCGCCAGCGACCACGTGACCACCTTAGTGTTGAGCATGGCGCCCTCCCGTGCCGTGATGATCGTGCCCACCGTTCCCTTCGCGTTCATCGTCGTCACTGCCCCCCCCACGGGACCCGTGGCCCCCTCCGTGCCCTCCGTGGCCGTGCCCATGACCGCCGTGGCCCATGTGCATGCCGATGAAGAGGACGAAGACGAGGAGCCAGAACCAGTTCTCCCTCAGCCAGTCCATCGTTCCCTCCTTTGATCCCCGTCGTCATGGGCTCGCGGCCCGACCGGCGCGGGCCTAGTGGTGGTGATGATGATGCCCCGCGTGGCCGCTCCCGTCCTCGTCCTCGTCCTTCACCGGCACGTAGCGATCGGGGTGCTCCTCGAACATCCTCCGGCAGCGGTCGGAGCAGAAGTAGTAGGTCTTGCCCTGGAAATCGACCTCGGCGGCCGCGCCCTCGGCGTCGATCTCCATCCCGCACACCTCGTCATGCGCCTTCATGGTTCCTCCCGTGTTGAGATGAAACGCACAGTGATTCGGGGCCTCCCTTGTTGTCAAAGCGTGGCGAGAATGGCCAGGCCCCCCAGTACCACCCCTCCGCCCAGGACGAGGCGCGCCCGCCCGGAGCCCGTCCTGTTCCACTCCGCCAGTCGCCTCAACGTGGATCGGTGCGCCGCCAGGGCCAGCATTCCCAACAGCGGCAGGACGAACACCACGTTGTAGAGCACCAGATAGCCGTATCCCGTGGCCCGATTCCCGCCGGCGGCCAACAGGCTGATCACGGCGAGGTACACCGCCCCGCTGCATGGTACGGTGCAGAGCCCGATGAGGACGCCGCCCGCGAAGAGAGCCGGCCCCGTCCCCTTGATGGCGGCCTTCCGCGCCATGGCCGCCGTGCGGGCCGGAGCCCGCAGCCTCCACCGGGAGTCCGCCAGGAAGTAGTCCTTCAGCATCCACAGGCCCGCGAAGACGGCGAGCAGGGCGGCAATGCGGGCGGGCCAGTGACGTCTCGTGAACAGGCCGAGCGTCCCCAACACGCCCAGCCCCAGGGCCAGGTAGGTGAGGAACACCGCCGCGATGAAGATGCCTCCCCGGGTCAGGAGCCGGGCCCGCAGGCTGCCCACGCCCCCCGGACCCTGGTCGGCGGCGGCGATCAACGCCGTGGCCAGCAGCAACAGCACCGTGAAAGCGCACGGGTTGACCCCGTCCAGGGCAGCCGCACCGACGACGGTCGGCAGGGTGATCCGCGGCAGATAGGCGGCCATCGCCTCGGAAGACGCCATTGGGTGGACCCAACCGGCCATGGCCAGCGCACCCATGGCCACGACGGAGAGCGCGGTCAGAACCGCGACCCGCGTGAACGTCGGGTTACCGGATGGGGCGGCAGGCACGTCACGCCTCCACGATCAGCCGGCCGCTCATGGTCGGATTCGCGCGGCCACCGCAGCAGACGTCGCAGTAGAACACGTACTCGCCGGGCTCCTCGGGCGTGAACGTCTGGCTCGCGGAGCCCAGGGAAGGTGCCACGATGTTCACGCCCAGCTCATCGACGGCGAACTGATGGCGCCCTCCTCCATCGGTGTGGAATCGGTTGTCCAGGCTGGTGAGCCGCACGGTGACCGGCTCCCCGCCCCGCACGCGGATGACGCGCCTGTCGAAGCCTCCCATGTCCGCCGCGATCTCGATCACCGATGAGTCCGGAGACCCGGTCCGCGTCGGTCGAAGCGCCGGCGCGATGAAGTACGCGGCAAGGCCAAGGGATGCTCCCGCGATGACGTAGAAGAGGACCCTCCGCTTCGGCGATCCACGTCGCCGGTGGGGTCGGGTTGACGACCGGGGTTTCATCTCGCACCTCCCGCGCTCGGATTTCGACTCTGTCAGCGAAGGTGCGAAGCCGCCCGTGAAGCCAGCATGAACCGAGTGTGAAGAGCGGTTCACCGACGTTTCGTGAACCAGGCGTCACCTCGAGTTCATCCGGCGTTCACCCAGGGCGCGCTACCGTGATTACGCGTCCTCCGGTGGAGATCGGGAACAGCGGCTGCCTGTCGGCGGCCTTCCCCCGTCCCCCGAAGGGCGCGCCGGGCGCCCGCGCGCCCCCCCCCCCCCCACGACAAGGGGGGAACGCAACCCAGGGGATGCGGGTAGGCGGGGGTCTGCTCCTCCGCGTGGCGCTGGGGCTGATCCTGCTCCTGCGGTGGGCGGGCCCCCCCGGAGCCGCACGACCGTCCTGCGGTGTCCACGGCGACCCCAAGGCGGGCGAGCCCGGTTCGGGGTGTCACTGATGTACCCGACCCTCTTCACCGTGGGCTCTTTCCACGTCGCGACCTACGGGGTCCTCGTGGCCCTCGCGTTCGTGGTGGCGGGCTCCGTCGCCGCCCGCGGCTTCCGGGAACGCGGCATTCCCGGAGACGAGGCATGGGATCTCCTCGTTTACGCCCTCGTGGGCGGCCTCGTCGGGGCCAAGCTCTACTACGCTGCGCTTTACGGAACCGGGGCGTTCCTCTCCCGTTCGGGGATGGTCTGGTACGGGGGCCTCATCGGCGGGGGGCTGGCCGTGGCGTGGGGGATCCGCCGCCGCCGGCTCCCCTTCCGGCCCGCCCTCGACGCCCTCGCCCCCGCGCTGGCGCTGGGCCACGCCCTCGGCCACGTCGCCTGCTTCTTCTCCGGCGACAGCTACGGCGTGCCCTCCGACCTTCCCTGGGCCGTCGCGTTCGCGAGGGGAGCCCCCCCTAGCACCGCCGGCAACCTGCGCGACCTGTTCGGGGTGCCGGTCCCGGCCTCGATCCCCGACGACACGCTCCTGCGCGTCCACCCCACGATGCTCTATTCGGCGGCGGCGCTCCTGCTGCTCGCGGGCCTCCTCTGGTGGTACCGGCGCCGCAGCGCGATCCCCGGCCGCCTCTTCGGCGTCTACCTCGTCCTGGCGGGCGTCGAGCGGTTCCTCGTCGAGTTCCTCCGTGCCAAGGACGACCGCCTGCTCTGGGGGATGACGACGGCGCAGGGCGTTGCCGCCGTCCTGATCGTGGCGGGGGCCGCGGCCCTCTGGTGGACACGGCGAGACGGCTCGACCTCAGCGGATCTCGCGCCACGACGACGACGAGACGTCGCGCGGATCGAGCCGAGGCACTCGACGCCGGACATCGAGGGAGGACGCACCCGGTGAGAGCCCACGTCGTCCACCTGGCAGCCGAATGCTGGCCCTTCGCCTATACGGGCGGGTTGGGCATGGCGGTGAGCGGCCTGGCCCGGGCCCAGGCGGCGACGGGCCTGCCCACGACGGTGGTTCTTCCCTTCCACCGCTCGGTCCGAGACGGCGGCCACGATCTCGAGCTGCTCGCGCCGTTGTCCGTGAGGGTCCATGTCGGAGCGCGGACCGAGGTTGCGACGGTCTGGCGCGCCCGACCCACCGTCGGGGCGCCGCAGATGGTCTTCGTGGAACACGGCCGGTTCTTCTACCGCCCCGAGATCTACGGCGACGGCGGCCACGACTTCGAGGACAACGCCCAGAGGTACGCCTTCTTCACGATGGCGGCCCTGCGCGCGTTGCCCAAGCTCGTACGCTCCTCAGCGGTGTTGCACGCGCACGACTGGCATACGGCCCTGGCGCCCGCGCTGCTGAGGCGCGTCTTCGGAGGCCACCCCTACTACGATTCGGTTCCCACGATCCTGTCCGTGCACAACGCGGCCTTCCAGGGGCGTTTTCCCCGCACTCCGCGGCTCGGAGCCGGCCTTCGCGACGCAGGGCCTGGCTCTGGGCGCGAGGACGAACAGGGTTCGGTGAACTGGCTCCAGGCCGGGCTGGCGTCCGCGGACCTGGTCGCGGCAGTGAGCCCCACCTATGCCCGCGAGCTGACATCGACACTGGGTGGCTTCGGCCTGGACGAGTCCTTCCGCGGCCTGGGTGCCCGTCTCGTGGGCATACGCAACGGCATCGAAGCGGACGTGTGGAATCCCGCGAGCGACCCCCTGATCGAAGCCAGGTACTCCGGGCAGGACCTGCGCGGGAAGGCCACCTGCAAGGCGGCTCTCCAGGCTCGCTACGGTCTCGCACGAGGATCCACGACCCCGCTGATGGGCATGTGCGCCCGGATGGTCGAGCAGAAGGGCCTCGATCTGGTCCTGGATCTCTTGCGATCCACCGACCCGGGGCAGGTCGTCTTCCTGGGGCGAGGAGAACCACGCTTCGAGCAGGCCCTCCGCGGGCTTGCCGCGGCGAGGCCGGAGCGGATCGCCGTCCAGGTCGGCTTCGACGTCAGGCTGGAGCACGAGTTGCTGGCCGGCCTCGACGTGCTCCTCATGCCCTCGTTGTACGAGCCGTGCGGGCTCACCCAGATGCGCGCCCAGCGGTATGGAGCCATCCCGGTGGCACGCAGGGTCGGGGGCCTCGCGGACACCATCGACGACGGCGTCACCGGCTTCCTCTTCGACGAATACCGTGTCGAGGCGCTGCAGGAAGCGCTCCGCCGGGCACTCGGCCGCTTCGCCCAGCCCGACGCCTGGGTCGCGCACCAGCGGGTGGCAATGCAACAAGCCTTCGGCTGGGAGGGCCCCGCTGCGCGCTACGCGGCCCTGTATCGTCGTGCCCTGGAGATGCGCCCGACGAAGAGACGCACCACACGGCCCGTACGCCACCGGCCTCGCCCGGCTCCGGCGTTGTCTGGGGCACCGCGACGCCGAGTCGATTCGGTCCAGGTCCCTTGAGGTACGACGCGGTCTCCGAATTCGTGGGGCAGGCCACCGCAGCGCGAACGCGGGCCGCATGGGCACCTCACCTTCACCCGGACTCCCGAACGTGAGCGATGCCCGTCCTGAACAGTGCCTCGATGTGGGCATCGTCCAGGCTGTAGAACACCATGCGCCCTTCCTTACGGTGACGGACCAGCCGTAGATCCCTCATCAGGCGGTGCTGATGGCTCACGGCCGACTGGCTCACCCCGGTCAACGCGGCCAGATCGCACACACAGGGTTCCCGGAGGGAGAGGGGCCCTATGTGAGGCACGCGGAGGCGCGCCGGGGCACCCTGGAGGCGTTGAGCCGACGCGACGCCGCGCTCATGCGGCTCCAGGCCCTCCTCGGTCTGAACGGGGCACTACCCGGGCTGGCAGCCGAGCTCCCCGACCTCGCCCTCCTCCTCGACGTGGACGCGGCGGTGTTCCGCGCCGGCGTGCGCATCCCTACAGCGCGCTTGAGGTGGCCGCGTCTGCCCCGGGCAAGCACGGTTTGTGGGCAGGATCGGGTATGCTGGAGTCGAGGCTGACCAGTCGGTGGCAAATGCCACTGGTCGGCGGCTCGGAAAGTCCGCCAGCGTATGAGGAGCAGGAGCCGACATGGATGGCGCCTGTCCACCCAGCCACGAACGATCATGATTCCCCTCACTCCTACAGAACTCCTCGGCGCCGCCCCTTTCGCCGATCTGCTCGAAACGGCCCACAGGGACGTACAGGAGGCCATCGACCTGGCGCCCGACAGCGCGATCCGCCTGGAACGCGCGCGGTTCGTGGCGCGCCTCGAGGCCGCCGTGGAACGTGCCCGCTCCGAATCCCCCACCACCGACTCCAGCGGAGCGGCGGAGATCATGGGCGTCACGCCGCGGCGCGCCACGCAACTCGCGGAAGCGCGAGAAGTGCGCGCGTGGCAGAAGAAGAAGGGTGGGACGTGGACCTTCGACGTCCGAAGCTGCCACGCCCGCGTGGAGAGGGTGGCATGAGCCCGGAGCTGCAGGAGAAGATCCTCGATGCCTATCGAGAGGCTCGAGAGAAAGCCGCTGAGGAGGGGGAGAGCCCTGACACGGCCAAGAACTCCTTCGGGTTCCCCTGGAAGGCGAGCGTCGTCGCGGCGGATGGTCGAGTCATCAACGTGTTCGAGCGGAACGACCGGCCTGGAACCGTACGGGCGCGCTGGCAGGCCACGGACGAAGAGGTGCGGCGGAAACAGTGTCCTCCCAGACCCAAGCCGACCGTTCCACTGCACACTCCGATCCGGGATGAGCGCGGTCGTCTCCTCGCGCGCGCTGCCGGGGCCGCCACCGCCGCCGCTCTGGCGGTCTACGAGGACTGGTTGGTCGAGGTCGAGGCTGAACCGGCGATCGCGAGCCAGGCGGCACCCTGGACCCTCGAGCGGATGCTTCGCGAGTACACCGATCCACAAACCGGCAGCGTGTTTTCCGTGGGGCCTCCGAGCGCCGGGGGCGGCCGGAAGAGCCGGTGGCGCGAGGACAATATTGGGACCTTCCCCATCGATCACTCAAAGAGGACTCATATCTCCGAGCTGGACCGCATTGTCGGCCTGGACCTTCCCGTGTCGGAGTGGGACGACGAGCACGAACAGCGAGTGATTCGGACGGTCGCAAAAGAGGCACCCCGCTCAAAGGGAAACAAGGCGCTACGCATCCTGGGAACGGTGTACGCCGCGGCCAACTTCTGCCGGAAGAAGTCCGGGTTTCCAGTCGGAGCGTGCCTGGCGCCCAAGAAGTGGCAAGCGGAGCTCAAACGCACGTGGACGTCGCTCACGGGCACGGACACGGCCCCTTCACGTCCGCCCTATACCGATACCGAAGCCCAGAAGCTGGTATCCAAGCTGGCGGACGCAGATCCCAGGCTTGAGGCGGCGATGATCCTGGGACTGGGATACAGGAACTTGCAGGTGGCGGAGGGCGCCCTTCGCTCACAGCTGACCGCCGGGGGGCCGTTCGGGCGTCAGCTATCGGTTGTCGACAAGAAGAAGATGGCGACCACGACCATCGACCTCACGAGCCGGCAACAACGGTTCCTCGACGTCGCGATGGAGTCCGGCTACCTGTCCCTTCTGGAGGCCGCCTACCAACGGGGGGAGATCACGGACTACTACCTGGTGCCCGGTGGGCGGCTCAAGGATGGGATGTCCCCCGTGGCGGCTGGAACCGCTCCCCTGGGACGCCGCCGGCTTTCGGCACTCATGACGGAGCATGAGGCCGCATGCGGCGTCCGGCACGTACGCGGGCGGCTCTTTCACGGCCTACGCAGGTCCATGGAGAAGCTCGTGGCCCTGGAAACGACGGACGAGGCCGTACGAGACTTGGCGGGAGGGTGGGTGGTCGGAGGCGGTACGCGCCCGGCAATCTACACCGACGCCCAGGACGAGGATCGGCGAGCCATGGCCGCGACGGCGCGCGACGCCGCCATCAACCGTGTGTCCGGCGCCCTCGCATCAGCACCGTTCCTCAACAGCCTGGGCCTCGAAGCGGCCCGCATCGAGGAGAAGGCCCGCGAGGTCGCCCGGGAGTTCGGGCGCACCGACCTGGACAGGGTCATCGCGGCCGCCGGGGAGCTGCGTGAAGCCCTTGACCAAGCGATAGCCGGTGGACGGTCCGAACCGCCGGGCTGATGGCCCCCAGAATGGCCCCCACGGACTTCCGCGCCCAGAGAACCCGCATAAACAAAGGCCTTCCGAGAGGAAGACCCTCAGCTTGGGAAGCTGATGCTCTACCAACTGAGCTACGCCCGCGTGCAAGGGAGAATCTAGCGGCGGCCCCCGGGTGGTCAAGCTGGGTGTATGGCGCGCGGGCGGGGCCTCCCCCGCGACTCGGGCGCTCGGCGGATCGCTGCGCTCCCGCCTCGCTCCGAACGCTTCGCGTTCGAGCCTCGCTGCGGGGGAGGCCCCGCCCACGCGCCTACCTCCACATGGATCGGTGGGTGGCCGATCTCCTTCCACGCTCAGGGGGCCGAACGCTGCGCGTTCGAGCCTGGGAACACGAAGGGGCGGGTCGGCCGTTGGCCGAC